>CAUSOC010000001.1:0-106596 GCA_963533325.1 uncultured Candidatus Saccharibacteria bacterium
ATGATCCGCAGACGCTGAAGAAACTGGTCAAAACGATTTGTGAAAATTACAAATTGCCATACTTTACCTTTACGCCAAGCTTTTCAATTTGTGCTAACCACGGCTATATCGTCGGCGAGCACCCAGCTTGCCCGAATTGCGGCGAAGCGACTGAAGTTTATTCGCGGGTGGTTGGTTTCTTGCGTCCAGTTTCTCAGTGGAACAAGGGTAAACAAGCTGAATTTGACATGAGGGAGCATTATGACGATGCCGCCGAACATCAGCGAGTCAACGCCGTCGCTGTCCCAGCTTAGGGTGGCGATCGGCGGGATTCAGAAGCTGTCGCTGGTGGACTATCCAGGACACGTGGCGGCAGCGCTGTTTCTCTCGGGTTGCAATATGCGCTGCGGCTATTGCCACAATCCTGAGCTGGTGCTACCTGAGCGTTTGGCACCAAGCATTCCGGTCGAGGAGGCGATGATATTCTTGAAATCGCGCATTGGCCGGCTAGACGGCGTGGTGATTTCTGGAGGCGAGCCGACGGTCAATGAAGATTTGCCGGTGCTGTGCCGGATGATCAAGCAGCTTGGTTTTGATGTCAAGCTAGACACCAACGGCACGCATCCTGACATGGTGCGCGGTATGGTCGAGGAGGGGACGATTGATTTCATTGCCATGGACGTCAAGGGCCCGTTGGAGAAATATGTGGAGATTGCGGCGCGGCCGATTGATCTCATGGTAATCAAGGATAACGTGCGGTTGATGATTGATTCAGGGATTGGCCATGAATTTCGAACGACCATCGTCCGCGAGCAGCTGGAGGTGGCGGATTTTGAAAAGATTGGCGAGCTCGTTAAAGGCGCTAAACGCTTTGCTCTGCAACATTTTCGCACCGGCACCACCATTAGCCCGAAGTTTGCCAATTACCACACCTTTACTGACGAAGAATTTAGGGCCGCTCAAAACATAATGGAAAGGTATGTTGACGAATGCGTGATTCACTAACTGTTGAAATTGTGCGGGTGCGTCAGGAAAATCCTGAGGTGACGACACTGTATGTTGTGCGGCCGTTTGACTTTATGGCGGGGCAATATATCACGGTGTTTATCGATGGCAGTCAGGTGCGCGAAGGCAAGGCCTATAGTATCTCCTCGCGTCCGCATGAGGAACTGATGTCGATTACCGTGAAAAATGTGGGCGGCGAATTTTCGAGCTATTTGTGTTCGCGCCAGGTTGGAGATACGTTACACATTAGCCGGGCATACGGCGATTTCAATCCGCAAACCGAGCGGCCACTGGTCGGCATCGCGGCAGGGTGCGGGCTGAGTCCGATTTGGAGTATTTTGGCGGACGCCCAGCAGCCGACCTTTCTCTATTTGAGTCAAAAATCGCCAGAATATATGGTGTTCTCGGAAGAGTTAGCAGCGTCGAATATTACAGTCAACAAGTTTAGTACTCGTCAGCAGGTTGAGGAAACAGACGGCTGGCATAACGGGCGGTTTGAGGTGGCAAAGATTGTGAGTGAAGTGCCGAGTGAGGCGCACTTTCTGGTTTGTGGCAGTCTGCCGTTTGTGCGCGATGTTTGGCAAAAACTCACCGCCGCTGGTGTTAATGAATCGCATATTTCAACGGAGACATTTTTTGAGCAATGATTGGGGCGACGACTACCGTAGAATTATCACCGACAGGAATTGACGGTGATGGTTTTGATGTGTTTTCGTCATTGAGAGATGGTAGTGAGGGTGAGGATTTTTCGTCTGGCATTGACGAAGCGGTGACTGATGGTGTGAGTCAGTTTGACTTGGTGGCGGTGGCTAGCGGTAAAGCCGAGCTTGACGTTGCTATGTCTGATAACGACACAAAAGAATACTCTGCACCGATTGATCCTGAGCTTTGTCGAAACTTTGGTACAGTGGCGTGTCTTGGTTGTGTCAATTTAGGGCTATGTCAAGATCGTCAAGCCGCAATGATGGAGAAAAATAATGACCTTCAGCCCGAAGAGCAGCTGAGCACCTTGGAGCAATTACTCCGAGAGGACGAAGCGCCAGGTGAAATCGTTTGGGCGCAGGTGGTGCCAGAGACTGATGAGGCTGGCAACTTGGGTCAAACTGAAGAGGTGTCAGAAGCAGCAAGTCCTAATGTGATGGAGGTGGCTCTGGATGGTGAAAATGTAACAGAGAAAGACGACGGCTTCAAAGAGCAGACGAGCAATGTTCATGATGAGGAAGATTTTAAGGCAGTGGAGACTACCATTGAAGTTGTGAAGGATGCGGGAGTAGATGATTATGCGGCAAAGCCACAAGTTATCAATCTTGTCCTTGATGAACCGGCTGAGATGAGCGAGCAACTAACACTGGAAGATACAATGGTTTTGCCAACGTCAATGGCAGTTGAAGCTGAGCCAGTCGCGCCTGCTGTCAAGGATGTGAACAAGGTAAGTGACGATTTTGCCGATATGGTAGTGAGTGATATTCAAGCATCACCGCAGATTGAGGTAAAAGAACCAAAGTTAGTTGAGGTAATGGATACAGCTGACAGTTTGTCGCCAGTATCACCAGTTGAGGTGCCGTCAAGAGAAACGCTGCCACACACTACCATAGCCGATGACACGGGGGATGATGACAATAGCTATCGTATAATGAGTAAACCGGAAGAAAAGAGCGCACCGCCAGCTGCTGAGCAGGAACCCATCATCCAGATGTCGGACGCACCAGTTAATATGCTAGCAGAAGAGGTAAAATATGAAATACCTGCTAAAGAACTGGTTGCGGTGGAGGCGCCAATGCCAGCAAAGAAGCAGCCTGATCAGCCGGCGGTCATGACGCCGCCAATTCAAGATTATGTTAAATATGGCGAGGAGGTGTCTTCTGTAGGTGAGGAGCCCGCGGTTGATCATAACTCAACACAATCTGTTGTTGTTGATATGCCAGTGGCGCACGAGGTGGTGGAAGTGGTACCGACGGAGAATGCCGCAATTGAGCCAGAAGCACTGACTCCAATTATTCCTGTCGAGACTATTGTTGATGAGGATGAACTTTGGACCGATCCACCGCAGGGTGGTAGTCAAGAACTGGTAGTGGATCAGACGGTTTATGAAACGCAGGCTTCCCTAGTCGAGCAGTTTGATGATGCGGTAATAGAAGAGAATTTTCATGTCAATGATGAAGAAGTCTGGGCCGAGGAGGATGTGGTATTCTTTGTTGAACAGTCGTCAGTGGCGGATCCAGAAGCGCCTTTGAATGAGGCAGTGACAACAGGCCCGTTAGCGGAAGCGATGATTATGACAGGTGAAGAAATTGATGAGCCGGAAGTTTTTGTGGCTGATGAGGTTGAATCTACAGAGCCGTTGGATAATCTCCAGGTAGCATCAGTGTCTGAAATTACCAAGGATGACTATGAGCCAGTGGAGCAACTCGTAGCCCCTGCTCTACCGACTATTAAATCGGCCCTTACCGTTGAGTCAAAGGAGGCGCCAGCGCAAGCACTGGAAAAATATGGTTTGCCTCGTGAGAAACCGGCTGATGTGATTATGACAACATCGGGAGAAAACAACTTGTGGTGCGATGATGAAATTAAGACAGCGGTTATAGAGATTGGTGACGTAAGATCAGATGTTGAGCTGCCACCTGGAAGGCTGGAAGAGCCTGTTTCTGATGAAGAATTGACCGAGTCAGCAGAGCTCGAGCTAGATGAGCCAGATGAGTTAGCAACGGATGCTGCTTCTGACGAGTATAACTATAGCAGTGAAGTAAGCGTCGCGGACGAGGATTCCCTTATTATCAAAAACTATCCATCGCTGGGCTTGTGGATGGATGACAGTTGGCTGAATCCGGAAGACAGTAAAACCCCGACCACTGGTAGCGCCAGCGTCGTTTCATGGTTAACGAAACTGGTTGGGGTGGTGGCAGTCTATGTTGTTTATAGTGGGCGAGAAAATAACCTGAGCCTAGGATAGACATTGCACAAACCATAAGCTATAATAACAGTATATGGTCTGTGATTATGCACCGCCAGTCAATATGCCAATTATTTTAGTTTTCAAGCGCCCTTTGGGGCGTCTTTTGATTATAGGGAGGTCTATATGAAGGGTAATAAAAAAATTAACTTAAAAAAGATAGTATTGTGTTTATTTGTCGGCTTGATGGTCTTGGTTGGACTAGTAGCTTGTTTGGTATTGTGGCGAGGTAGTACGAAAGATATCGAGGCGGTGGCGGACAGTTTTAGGCCGCTTGATGGGTGGCAACAGACTAAGCATGAAATAGTACCCCCTAAAGCTATATGCTTAATGGGAAATTGCCCAGAAGTTTATAAAGCATGGGTATATAAAGATTTTATAAACTATGATGATATCAAGAAGTTTACTAATGACGATAAATTGCTGGAAATAGAAGATAGGTGCAAGGATAAGAATCTTGATGTTTGTGAATTTAATGGAAAAAGAAATGGCTATCAGTATAGAATAAATGTTTCACGTCGTGATGACATGACGAGCATAGGACTAACGGTAAGAGAAAGGGGTTTTATCGACAATATTCACTAAATAGCTCTTAGTATAAATTGTTAATTATTACGATGGGGTGGTAATCTTTATGAATAAGCGAGCTATAATAAGCTATACACTTGTAGCGGTTGTAATTGTCAACCTAATTGCTTTTAATATTAATGCTACGGCAGAGAACGTTAATAATAAATGTACGATGGTTACGGGGATATTTGCTAGGGGCTCTGGTCAGGAGGTTGGTCAAGATAAAGGTGAAGCTGCACGATTTAGGAGTCAGTTATTGTCTAGGATTGGCGATAAATTCAAATTCAATTTCTATGAACTCGGCAGTGAAAGTTACGGCGGCAACCAGTACCCAGCGGTTAATGTCAGTGATCTTATGAATGGCAACGCCATCGGCGCCAAGATGAGTGGTGGTATGAAACATGATTATGGCAAAAGCGTCGATCAAGGCGTCGCAGAATTGAATGCCTATTTAACTGCTCGCCACCGTAAATGTCCCAAAGAGTTTTTCATTTTGGGAGGTTACTCACAGGGTGCGCAGGTGGTTGGACAGACCTTGCCTGGCATATCATCTGACATCAAACAGAAAATAGTCTTTACGATGTTGTTTGGCGATCCTAAATTATATTTGCCAGAAGGTGAAGGTATCCTGCCGCCAGCGTGCTTTAAGAAAAAGTTATCAACCTATCGCCGCGAAATTGCTAACTGCTTCGTTGATAACGGTGCACTCGGTGCTCGAAAGCCGTTTTTGCCAGACGAAGATAATGTAAAGACTGGATTGTGGTGTCTCGGTCATGACTATGTATGTGGTAGCTCAAAATTTGCTTGGGATACAGATGGACACGGTAAATACGCCAATACCAATGGACCAATCGACGACGGTGTCTTCGAGGCGGCTATTCGGTTGAACAAGGCTATCAAATCTACCCCACAAGAAAGTCCAATAATCAATGATAAGCCTTCAAACAATAACATGGGCACGACCGGAACTGACGTAGTATTTGTCTTGGATACCACTGGATCGATGCGTCCATATATTGATCAGATGAAAACGTTCATCAGGAATTATAGCTCGAAGATCAAAGAAATAAACGGACGAGTTGGACTGGTTGTGTATCGTGATGCTGGTGATGAATATACTGCTAAAAAATTGTCAGATTTACAATCGGATACTACTGACCTGCTTGCTAAACTTGATAGTATTTCAGTTGATGGTGGCGGTGACACACCAGAGGCGGCGCTGCATGCTAGTATGGTGGCCATGAATGAGATGAAATGGCAAAAAGGGGCGACAAAAGCGATAATTCTGTTGACTGATGCTGGTTATCACGAGCCGGATAAGGTTGATGGTTCGACCGTGGCGGCTGTGGCGAAGCGTTCGTTGGAAATTGATCCGGTAAATGTATATCCGGTTGTGGAACATCATCTGGCGAATTCGTACGCAGATGTTGCTAAACAAACCTCGGGCCAAGTCGTTGTTAGCGGTGGCGAGAATGACACAATTGGTGCACTAACAAAAGCCTTAACTAAAATCAAGAATCGTCCAAACGCCAAGCTCAAAATTGGTGAATATTATGCGGATATTGGCCAGGAAATTACTTTTGACGCCAGTGATTCGTACGTCGTTGACGGTAAGATCACAAAGTACGAATGGGATTTTGATGGCGATGGTAAGATTGATCAAACAACGACAAACCCAGTTGCTAGTCATGTTTATACTGCAAAATTTGATGGCATCATGCAGGTGAGAATGAGTGCTGATAACGACACAGTGTCAAATATATCGGCGCCCGTTAAAGTTGGCATCAAGCCTAATCGGCCCGTTGGTCCTGGAGCGCCTCGGGTCTCGGCAAAAATTATTGAGCGAAATGGCGATACGGCGACGATTCGGCTCAATTGGCAACCAGTTGATAATTTGTCTTCGCGCTGGCTGATTCGTCTGGATGACAATAATCTCGGCTGGGCGGTCGGTGAGCAGCGACAACTTGATATCACTGATGTCGATATATCAAAAACCAGAACGATTACCGTGACAGGTATGAAAGCCGACGGGTATGTTGGTAAATCCACAACTGTACAGATTGATAATAAGACGGCTCATTCTCAGACGGAAGATCCAGCTGCCAAGCAATGTCCATATCGCATCAAACTAGGCCCAATCACTATCGCTTGTCGTTATCAGAAAATAACGTTTGGCAAATGGTCGTTTCATTGGATAATTTGGTATATTGTTAGGAATTAATCGAGGTGTAGTGATATGAAGATCTCTGACCGTCATCCGTTGGACCGTCCTCGCGAGAAACTAGCGCGTTACGGTACGGCGCGACTGAGCGACTTGGAGCTGTTGATGGCGATTATTGGCAGCGGCAATACTCGGGCGGATGTTGGTAAAATTGCGCGCGAGGTGCTGAAAATTGTGCGTCAAAAGGGCGGCGATATTTTGTATGATGATCTACGTAGCGTGGTTGGATTGGGTGAAGCGAAAATCCCGGTGATTTTGGCGAGTTTGGAGCTGGCGAGGCGGTACTTGCTGGACAGCGACCAGCCAATCATCGATAGCCCAGAAAAAGCCGTTGAGCTACTGGCCGACATTCGCGATAAAAAGCAGGAATATTTCGTCTGCCTGACGCTGGATGGTGCGAATCGTTTGATCGCCAAGCGGGTGGTGACCATCGGCACGCTGACCGCCAGCCTGGTGCACCCGCGCGAGGTCTTCGCCGACGCCA
Organism: uncultured Candidatus Saccharibacteria bacterium; assembly: GCA_963533325.1. Classification (GTDB taxonomy): domain Bacteria; phylum Patescibacteriota; class Saccharimonadia; order Saccharimonadales; family Saccharimonadaceae; genus Nanosynbacter. Next base: position 7,210 of record CAUSOC010000001.1, read on the forward strand.
TCGCCGACCGCGCTGCCAGCATCATCGTGGCGCATAATCATCCGAGCGGGAGCTTGGAGGCCAGTCAGGCTGATAAAGAAGTAACGAATAGGTTGGCAGAAGCGGGGAAATTGCTTGGCATTACGCTTAATGATCATATTATTGTTACGAAAACTGACTACAAAAGTCTGCTACACTCAGAGTAAGCGACTCCCAAATCTGATATAATCTATCTATGAATACGAGGGAACTTGAAAAGCAGTTGTGGGCTGCGGCGGATAAACTACGGGGTAATATCAGTTCGTCGGACTATAAATATGTCGTGCTGGGACTGATTTTTCTAAAATACGTTTCGGATGCGTTTTCGGTGCGATATCAGGCGGCGGTCGATGATAATTATGATCCAGAAGATCGGGATTGGTATTTAGCAGAGAATGTTTTTTGGATTCCTAAAGAGGCTCGTTGGGAATACCTCGTAGCGGGCGCCAAGCAGCCAGAGATCGGTGTGTTAGTTGACAGCGCCATGGAGGCAATTGAACGCGACAATCCAAGTTTGAAGAGTGTTTTGCCGAAAAATTATGCTCGCGAAGCTCTGGATAAACGCCGCCTGGGTGAGCTTATTGATTTATTTACTAATATCAAATTTGATAATGCCAGCTCCAAAGATTTACTTGGTCAAGTCTACGAATATTTTATGGGTATGTTTGCCGACAGTGAGGGCAAACACGGCGGCGAATTCTACACGCCGCGCTCCATCGTCAAGCTGCTGGTAGAAATGCTTGAGCCATACAGCGGGCGTGTGTATGACCCGTGTTGCGGCAGTGGCGGTATGTTCGTCTGGAGTGAGAAGTTTGTCGAGGAGCATGCAGGCCGCGTTAGTGATATCGCGGTGTATGGTCAGGAACTCAACGAAACCACTTGGCGGTTAGCTAAGATGAATATGGCAATTCGGGGAATTGACGCGAATATCAAACGCGGCGACACCTTGATGGATGACCAGCTTCCTGATCTGAAAGCTGATTACATCTTGGCCAATCCGCCGTTTAACATTAGCGACTGGGGTCAAGAGCACTTGCAGGCTGACCCACGCTGGAAGTATGGACTGCCGCCAAAGGGTAATGCCAACTTTGCTTGGATTCAACACATGATTCACCACCTAAGCCCATGTGGTACGGCGGGTTTCGTGCTGGCAAACGGGAGCATGGGCAGTCAAACTGGCGGCGAAGGTGATATTCGGAAGAAGTTAGTAACCAAGAATATGGTTGACGCCATCGTCACACTGCCGAGCCAGTTGTTTTTTAACGTCGCTATACCATGCTGTCTGTGGTTTGTGTCGCGTGATCGCGCTAATCGTCACGGCAAAGTGCTGTTCATCGATGGGCGTAATTTGGGTAAAATGGTAACCCGTCGTAACCGCGAGCTTACCGAAGAAGATATTGCCAGGGTAGCAAAGACATATCATGATTACAAAACTGCCAGTGCGGATTACACTGACCAGCCGGGCTTTTGCAAAGTCGCTGATCTAGAAGAAATCAAGCAGCATGATTATGTGCTGACGCCCGGTCGCTACGTCGGTGTTGAGGAGGTTGAGGAAGACGATGAACCGTTCGCCGAGAAATTCGCCAGACTGACAGCTGAGCTTGAGAGCCAGTTTGCGAAGAGTCATGAGCTAGAAGTGAAGATAAAAGAAAATCTTGCCAAGATAGAGAGTTGATTGATGAATAGAATTATGATTAGCATTAGGAAATGGCCATATATATCGATATTTATATTTATGGTTTTACTTGCTAGTATTATGTGGTGGTTGTCTTCAATGTGCCCATTGAATAGTTTAGTTAGGGAAATTTTAATTGACCTTTCGGCTAGCTCTTTAGCGGTGATACCCACTGTCATTTTTATTGATAAGTTGGTTGAGCGACATCGTAAGTATCGTTTGCGATATGCTACAGAGGCTGCTCATCATGCCATGAAACAACTACGAGACCATCATCTTAGGCTTGCTCTAACGTCTTTCAGGTACTATATCGCAGCTGGCGAGCCAGAAGTGTATACCATAGATCTAACGAATGATAAAAGAAGAAGATATACTAAAGCGCTAAAAGGAATTTTGTTACAACATGAACCTAAAGATATTGCACAAACTCTAACAAAGGATGAGTGGCAGCATGTTGCAGATAGTCTATCGAGGTTACGCTCAGTTGCACTAGAATATATAGTTTTATATCAGGGTATCCTTGAATCAGAGCAGCTTGGGCGGCTTTTAACAATGCATAATGCTTTTCAAGAGCTGGATTTTACCTTTAGTTTAGACGCCAATGCTTTCTTAATGCCATTAAATGAATGGGCACAAAATAAATTTGCCAATGAAGAAGCTGCCAGAAAAATTTATGGAGAGTTGGAGTCTCGCGTATCTGTAGCCCTGTATACTTACTTAAAAGCGTTGGATGAATTTTCTGATGAAATAGGAGGAGTAGAACTGTGAAGCCAAAAGAAATAAGACGCAAAATTTTGGAGACTACATACGAACATAGACATGATGATTTTGGTATTGAAACAAGACAACTTGAAAGTATACTTAAAAATGTTGACGAGAAGACTCTCCATCAAGAGATTGCCTATTTAGAGCAGAAAAATTTAGTGGTTACTAAAGGTAGGTTTATGGGTAAGCCATATTTTAACTATAGTGCTGTTGCTATAACTGCATGGGGTATAGATTTAGTTGAAGATCCTGATAAATTCGGAAGATTATTTTCAATCAATATTGATGCTCGCCAAAACAACTTTGGAAACATTACTGGAAGTAATATCAATATTGACAGTAGATATGTTAGTCAAATCATCAACGAACAAGATGATAAAACACAAGAATTATTGAAGGATCTTAATGAATCAATAAAAAAGAAAGATAAAGACACTATAATAAAGACGCTCGGATATATCGGAGATAAATCGTTGGACTTACTCATTGCTATTATAGCTGGTGGAATGAAATTGTAATAAAAGTTGATCAATGAAAAAAGTTTTACTAAGAGAAATAACCTTATTCCTAGCCCGAGGTGCAGCGCCAAAGTATACAGAGAAGGATGATTTTTATGTATTAAATCAAAAATGTATTCGTGATTGGCGAGTATTATTAAAAGATGCTAGATTTACCGATACAGAAGCAAAAAGAGTACATGATGATCGAATACTTAGGGATAACGACATATTGGTTAATTCTACAGGTCAAGGGACTCTTGGCCGTGTTGCTCAATTTTTAAAATTAGACAGGCCGGCCACTGTAGATAGTCACATAACAATCGTTCGACCTAATCCAGATTTGGTATTCCCTGAGTATCTTGGCTATGTACTAAAAGGTCGTCAGAATGAGATAGAGTTACTGGCTGAGGGGAGCACTGGGCAGACAGAGCTCTCCAAATTAAAACTAGCTAATCTTAGTATAGATCTGCCACCTCTCGACCAACAAAAGAAAATTGCCGATATTCTCAGTAGTCTTGATGAAAAAATCGAGCTCAATCGCCGCATGAACGAAACCCTCGAGCAGCTCGGTCAAACCCTCTTTCGTCATTATTTTATTGATAACCCTGATGCTAAAAACTGGAAGAAAAGGTCATTGGGGGAATTTTTTCCGGTTAAGACGGGTAAAAAGGATGCAAATTTTGGGACCAAGGATGGTAAATTCCCATTCTTCACATGTGCGCAAACAATTTCACGCGCACCTAGTTGCTCTTTTGACGGATCGGCTATATTGGTTGCCGGAAATGGGGACTTTAACATTAAGTACTATACGGGTAAATTCGAAGCTTACCAGCGTACGTATGTATTAATACCCCACAACGAAGAATTGTTAGGATTTTTATACTTTTTAATGAAGAAAGATTTGTCGCTTATCACGGGTGGTTCGCGCGGCTCGGTAATAAAGTTTATCACAAAAGGAATGATCGAAAATTATCGGGTAGAATTGCCGGACGATAATGATCTTGCTGCTTTTGCACCAATATTTAGCGAGCTACTGGCTTTAATGTCGCACAGCAATGAGCAAATCCAAACTCTCGCTGCCCTTCGTGACGCACTTTTACCAAAACTAATCTCTGGAGAGATTGAGATTTAGTATGGCTGCTGTTATAGATGAAATACGACGTTGTGACGTGGCGATATCGAATAATATTGTAGAACTTGCGAATAATAGAGGTTTAATGTCTGTTAACATTATCAGTAATCTTCGCAATTTGATTAATCAGGTTGCGGTATTGATCGCTACACAAGACATAAATACAGACAGTAACTATCCAGCAATTGAGAGTGCGATGAAACTAGTAGAGGCTCGTGCTGACTTAGTGTTTCTGCGAACTTTCTATAAACAGCTTCAGGCTTCGGCCTCTCACTATACACCAGACGGTGATGGTGCCGAAAGGCTTATGTTAAAGTATTATGAATCACTGATTCTAATAAAAAAATATCTTAAAGATAATTTCTCGATTGATATTTTAGCTAATCTCGAAGATTTTCCGCTCGATACCGATGAGTCTCAACAGGAGTATTATGAAAAAATAGCGAGCCAAATAGAAAGTTATACAGATAAAAGCGGTGGCACCAAAGATAATTATTATATACACAGAGTAAAGCCGTTCTTTGTTAATCAAAAAGTATACTATGAGATAACTTTTTCACTAGCAATTGATCGCAATAGCAAGTTTCATAGGAAGATTGCTTTTTCGAGTAAGAGAATTTTTGGTAATTATGCAACAGACCTCTGGCTTCGTGAGTCTATTATAGAGGTTGATGGTATAAAAGTTCCTATAAAAATAATCCAAGCTTGGAAGGTGAATATTCGACCTTGTGAGTTTAATAATCTAGGTAGGATTATCAGGTTTGACGTAAAGGCTAATCGAGGACAAAAAGACTATTTGCCAATTATGGAATATATTACCCAACACCATAGATCTCTAGTTGATATTATTGACCTGAGTGACGAACTGTTCAAGGATTTCGTCAATCAAGTACGCCCTTTGAAATATAAGTCAACAATTATAGATTTAATAACAGAGCTCAGATATTTTTGTAAAACACAAAGAACTGGTAAGAACGTGATTCGCTATTTGCTTTTGAATATACACAACTCAACAATTAAAGACCAGTACCCGAATAATCAATCCGACTGTCTAGGAGATGTTCTGTTAAGCAAGAAAACTTTCCCGTTTGATAAAATGCCGTTTTGTACCTCTTTGAAGAATCACAATCCTCGTCTTGAAGATGTGATATCGGCTATTCCTATTAGTGGGCGAGAATATGAATTGATAGCAAGAAGGGTGATGATCAACACAGAACAAGAAGGTCTACTGTATTCTCCAAAAGAAAAAATCTCCAGTGACGATGAACTAGATATCTCAATTAATCGGTATAATGCTAAGTTATGGTCTGGGCACGCTGATAGAAAAATTGAAAAATACGCAGAGCATTATTTCATAAAAGGCTACGAACAAAATGTTGTAGAAATAGTTAAAATGCTCAAAACATTATGTTCTGAGGGTGAGAAAAACCATAAAGACAATGTTGTAGAATGGTTGAATAATAATGATAGTAAAATAGACGACCCAGTCAAGAAGAATATCTTAGCCAATCTATTTGATTCATCAAAAGTAGCAGTAATTTATGGGGCGGCCGGAACTGGAAAAACCAGGATGATAGAACATATCTCGGCATATTTTAGTTCTGAGAGTAAAATATATTTAGCGAATACTAATGCAGCTGTCAGCAACTTGAAAATGCGATTGGGTGCTTCGGGTGATTTTATGACAGTCGCAAAAGCGATTAAAAGCTCGGGCTTAAACTGTTCGATTCTATTTATCGATGAGTGTAGCACTATTAGTAATAGAGATATGATTGCTCTTTTACAGAACATCAAGTTTGAGCACTTGGTGCTAGTCGGCGATATTTATCAGATTCAATCAATTAGGTTTGGTAATTGGTTTGATATTATCAGAAAGTTTTTACCCAAGCAGGCTGTTTTTGAGCTCGAAGCCCCGTTTCGAACAAAAGACGATAATCTTAAGAAATTGTGGAATGCTGTCAGGATGAACAGTAATGATATTGAAGAGATTATGGAGAGACAAGGCTATTCTCGTAAATTGGACAGTTCAATTTTTCAAGAGTTGGCGAATGAGGAGATTGTTCTTTGTTTGAATTACGATGGTCTGTATGGTGTAAATAATGTTAATAAAATATTACAAGCAAAAAATAAGAACCAACCAGTTGCGTGGAATGGTGAAATTTATAAGGTTGGCGACCCTATTATTTTTAATGAATCAAATGCCTATAGTGAAGTATTATACAATAATTTAAGAGGTAAAATTGTTAGCATTAATGCAATTAATGAAGCAATTATTGAGTTTGTTGTAGATATTATTGGTGTTACAATCTCAGAACGAAATGCTGAATGGGCTGGTCTTGAACTTATTGACGACAATAGGGTTCGAATTAGGGTAGAAAAGAGGCGTAATAACGATGGCGATGATGATTCTGAAACCTTAAGATCGGTGGTACCCTTTCAGGTTTCATACGCAGTGACAATTCATAAGGCGCAAGGCCTAGAATATGAGTCGGTAAAAGTAGTAGTTACTAAAGATAGCGAGGAAAAGATTACAAAAAATATATTCTACACTGCCATCACGAGGGCTACTAAAAGATTGACTGTTTACTGTAGCCCAGAGGCTCAGCACAAGATCATCCTCTCATTCATAGGAAATATTAATAATGATCATAAACTATTTTTGAAGCGGAACCATAATTTGTTGAAATGATATAAAGCTACTAAGTTAGAAGAACCCCTAAAGTTAACAGATAACTATAAGAGAGGCAACGAATTAATCTAAAAAGAGTCGAGTTGATCTCGACTCTCTCTTAGCACCTTTGACCATTTAGTAGTTATATGTAAATTCAACTACTGGATCAGTTTGCCACTTCCAGAAGAAAGTAATATCCTCCCCGAGCGGTTGATTGACTAGCTCTGTCACAGGATTTGTATTATCTCCAAATGGATTAATAACATTATAGGAGATGTTTTGGGTTTTGATATTCTCGTCACTCTTAAATAAGGCCGTGAGCGTCAGCGGCACTCTGCTGCCAGCCATACTAAACGCCGGTAGCGGAGAGTAGGCCTTGAATGAATAGTGCTTCACCCCATCTTCACCAGTGACTTCATCAATGACAGCCGATAACTGAATCTTGATAGTTGCCTGACCTTGAGGCAACTTCAGTTTTCCAGCCCTAAACTGTTTGGCTATGGACTTTAGCTCTTTGTTAGTATCGTATTGATCTTCAGATAGGCCAATCTTTTGCAAGTATGGCTTGATCCTGGATAGATCACCTTTTATACGCTTCACTTCTGCCTCTCGTTCGTGATAAGCTTGTTCTCCAGCTGAGATAACAGCAATTGATGCGCTGAACTTGACCGTTGAGTAGGGTAGGATGAATTCTACCTCACGCTCTTGGTCGTTGTTGACTGTGAAGACAGTCGTTATCTCAGCCGAGTCATATGTTCCGCCCATTTGCGACGTTGGCTCGACGACGACAGTCGTGTGTTGCTTTAATATTTGTAGATTGAGGGCTGAGTCGCCCAAGGTCGTTTTGTTCATATGTTCCTCCTTATGAACTGCCCGATGTGGCTTAAGCTATTTATTTGTGATAACATAAGGAGTACATAGGGATGGAAAAACTATGTACTCAGACACCGGTTATCACATCGGTGTCTTTTTTCGAAGTATACCCTCCGAAAACTTCGCCTTATCTTTATTTTGATGAAGCGTTGATTTAAGTATATTACGATTATTTAATATATGCAAGTCGTTTGCATTGTAATTTGTACAATCTGTGCTTCGTGTGCTACACTTAAAATAATGAATGATATCCAAGCAAAAGTTTTAGAGATAGCAGAAACAAAAGATTTAGGTTCTATTACCTACTATAGGCTGTCTAAGATGTTGGGTGTTGATCACCCATATCGAGTAAAGTATGCCATTGACAAACTTATAGAAAAAGGTTTATTAACCGCTAAATCAGATGGTTCAATAATTAAGGCTATCTCTAGTGGACTAGAAGGGTTGATAAAGATTCCATATTATGGAGAGGTGAACTGTGGTGACGCTACGGCACTTGCCGAAGATAAAATTCAAAGCTACTTAGAGATTTCACCTTCCGTTATTGGAGCGGCTGATGTAAGTAATCTCTTTGCTTTAAAAGCCTCTGGCAATTCTATGAATAAGGCTGACATTGGAGGTAGATCGGTCGATGATGGTGATTATGTCATTGCTCGGAAGGAAGACAATTACTGTCCAAAGGATGGCGATCATGTTATTTCGATTATTGGCGGAGCAGCAAATCTTAAGAAATTTCGCAAAGATACTAAGAATCGGCAAATTATTCTGGAGTCAGAATCCACGGAGGACTTACCGCCTATCATTATTAGCGAGCAGGATGTTGATAATTTGAGCGCTTATAGTATAGCTGCCAAGGTAGTTGCTGTCGTGAAGATGGCGTAGGGGCTGGGGTTGATTTGTGCTACAATAGTCCCAAAGTTTGGAAATTATACTTTATAGTAGACAATACTTATGACCGAATCCCAAATCGAACAATACGCGCTTGATATTCTGGCTAATCTCGGCTGGCAAATTCTGCATGGACCGGATATTGGTCCGGATGGTGTTGCGGTTGAGCGTGAGCTCAGGCAGGTGGTGTTGCCGGAGCGGCTGCATAGTGCTTTGGTGCGGCTCAATCCGCATATTCCAGAATCATCTTTGCATGAAGCGATGCGGCGGTTAACGCAGATTAGTAAACCGAGCTTGATCGAGAATAATCACGAATTTCATCAACTACTGGTAGCAGGCGTGCCAGTGCAGTATCGCATGCCAAGTGGCGAAGTGAAACACGATATCGTGCGGGTGGTTGATTTTAACTCGCCAAAAAACAATGATTTTGCGGCGGTTAATCAGCTGACGGTTCTGCAGGGTGACTATAAGCGCCGGCCGGATATCGTGCTGTTCGTAAATGGGCTGCCGCTAGTGGTGATTGAACTGAAGAATGCGGCTGATACGAAGGCGGATTTGGTAGCGGCGTATCAGCAAATCCAGACGTACAAGCGCGAGATTAGCGACTTATTTCGGTTCAATGAACTGTGTGTGACCAGTGATGGGCTAGAGGCTGAGATGGGCACGATCACCAGCCCGCTGGAACGAATGATGCCGTGGAAGACGATTGATGGCGAGAAAGAAGTTGGCAATGTGCCGATGCTGGAAGCGTTGCTGCGCGGTGCGTGTACGCCTGAACGCTTGCTGGATATGGTGCAGAATTTTATCGTATTTGAGCGGAGCGACGGCGATAAATTGATCAAAAAAGTTGCCGCTTATCATCAATATTGGGTGGTAAATAAGGCACTTGATCGGACGCTGACGGCTAGTAGTGAACGCGGCGATCAGCGGGCTGGTGTAGTCTGGCATACGCAAGGGTCGGGCAAGAGCTTGAGTATGGTGTTTTATACTGGCAAGCTGATGAAGTCGCGCAATTTGCATAATCCGACCATCGTAGTGGTGACGGATCGTAATGATCTTGATGGTCAATTATTTGGTACGTTTAGCGCCTGTCGCGAGCTATTAGGAGAAGATCCAAAACAGGCCGATTCACGCAGTGGGCTCAGGAAGCTGTTGCAGCGCCAAGCGGGCGGAATTATCTTCACGACAATCCAAAAATTCTCGCCTGAGGATGACGAGGATAAATTGCCAGTTTTGACTAATCGACGCAATGTCATCGTGATGGCAGATGAGGCGCATCGTAGCCAGTATGGTTTGAAGGCACATGTCCGAGCTAGTGATGCTCAGCTGGTGTATGGTTATGCCAAGTATATGCGCGATGCCTTGCCGGGTGCGAGCTACATTGGCTTTACGGGTACGCCGATTGAGACGGATGATAAGTCAACGCCAGCGGTGTTTGGCGATTATATTGATATTTATGACGTTGAGCAGGCGGTGAAAGATGGCGCAACGGTGCCGATTTATTATGAGAGTCGGCTGGTTGATTTGAATATGGACGAGGCGACACGGCAGTGGCTAGATAAGGAAGTTGATGATTTGCTGGAAGGCGAAGAATTGAGCCGTCAGGATGCGCTGAAGGCCGAGTATGCACAAAAAGAAGCCATCGTCGGTAATAGTGAGCGGCTGAATACTATCGCGCTAGATATCATTGAGCATTTTGAGGCTCGGCAAGATGTGCTGAGTGGTAAAGGTATGATTGTGACAATGAGTCGTGGTATTGCGGCTGATTTGTATGAGAGAATCGTGGCGTATCGGCCAGATTGGCATAGTGACGATGACGCACGCGGCGTGATAAAGGTGATTATTACCGGTAGTGCTAGTGACCCTGGCCATTTGCAGCCGCACATTCGTAACAAGCAGCGAGTAAAGGCGATCGAAAAGCGTATCAAAGATCCAAATGACCCGCTTGAACTCGTGATTGTGTGTGACATGTGACTGACGGGATTTGATGTGCCGAATATGCACACCATGTATCTGGATAAACTGTTGAAGGGCCATAATTTGATGCAGGCAATTGCACGAGTCAACCGAGTGTTTCCGGGTAAAACTGGTGGCTTGGTAGTTGACTATCTGGGTGTGGCAGGGGCGCTGCGCGATGCTATTTCTGACTATACGCAAAGTGGTGGGCAAGGCGCACCGCAGCTTGATATCACTGAGGCGGTGGCACAGATGCAGATGCGCTATGAGGTAGTACGCGATTTGTTTGGTAACTTTGACTACCAGCGATATTTTACTGCACCAACCGACCAACAACTACAGATTATTTTGGATGCCGAGGAATATATTTTAGGGTTGGAAGACGGTGAGAAGCGGTTGAAGCAGCATGTTTTGGAACTGAGTAAAGCCTTTGCATTGGCGATGCCGAGGCCCGAGGCGCTGAAAATTCGCGAAGAAGTGGCGCTGTTTCAGGCGGTGAAAGCTCGGCTGGAGAAAGTGTCGAGCTCAGCAGTGGTGACTGATGCCGAGTATCGCAGCGCGCTGAAACAAATTGTCGATAAAGCAATTGCGCCAATTGGTGTGGTCGATGTGTTTGAGGCGGCGGGATTAGAAAAGCCGGAACTGTCAATTTTGAGCGATGAGTTTTTGGCGGAAATTCGTAACATGGAGCGCAAGAATTTGGCAGTGGAGGCTCTGCAAAAGCTGCTCGCTGATGAAATTAAACTACGATTTTCGAGAAATTATGCCAAGGATACGAAGTTCTCTGACTTGCTCAATCAAGCCTTGACATGGTATAGAAATGGGACGATTGAGGTAGCGCAGGTGATTGAGGAATTAATCAACATTGGACAGAAAATTCGCCAGACTGTTGAGAACGGAGTGGTTGATGGCCTCAGCGAGGATGAGATTATCTTTTACGATGCGCTGGTTGAAAATGGCAGTGCTCGTGAAGTACTGGGTGACGCGCAGCTACGTGATATCGCAAAAGTGTTACTAGAGCAAGTTCGTCGTGATGCGACGATTGATTGGGCGGAGCGTAAAAATGTTCAGGCAAAACTGAAAGTTAACGTCAAAAAGACTTTAGCAAAATATGGCTACCCGCCAGATCAGCAGGCGTTGGCAACTGACATGGTATTAGAGCAGGCCAAGCGCTATGGCAATGAGTGGAGTCAAAAACGCGCGACGTATGATGCTGGCGGCGGGGCGAGTTTGTTGGATTGATATATTAATTATGATAGATCAGGGTACAATAAGTATAGGAATATTAGTTATGAATTCAGCGGGAAATGAATTTTATTGGGGTATTATTGTTGCATCGTTGGCATACCTACTAAAGAATTTTGTATTCGACCAAAGGTTGGAATTTCAGAAAGTAAAAGGAAGAATTCGAAATCGTTTGCGATACTATGCAAATGCCATTGATAGTACTAGCCTAAATGAAAAGTCTATACAGGAAGTGCGGTCAGAATTTCGGCAGTTGAGCTGTGACCTAGAGGAGAAGTACTTTGCCATTTTTATATTGGTAAGACTAAGAGTTATTTGTTGGTTATTTGCGCTACCTTCGAAGAAGAACATTACTGAAGTTTCTGCGAGCCTAATTTATTTATCAAATAGTGTTGGTGATGAAGGTGAAAACTGTGAAAGTCCCGCAAATCTTAAAGAGGAAGTTGATAAAATAAAGAGCCTTTTGCTAACAGGGAGTAGTAAGAAGATAGTTGATAACATACGAAGATTTTTTAAAAGTAAAGGATAAAATTCTTACTCATGAAAATTTCCGTCCATCTCAAACCCAACTCCCGCCATCGTGAAGAGGTCATTACGAATGACGACGGTTCGTTGACGATCTACACCAAGGCGCCAGCCATTAAAGGTCGGGCGAATCTAGCGGCGGCGAAACTACTAGCAAAGCATCTCGGCGTGGCGCCCTCAAGGGTAAAATTATTGCGCGGCGCTTCTTCGAAATACAAGATATTTGAGATTGATTAGGCAGACTAATGTAACCGCTGCACCGTCACAAATGAATACCCTTGCTGCTTCAGTGAGCTGAGGATGCACGGCACGGCATTGACGGAAGTTTGGTGAATGTCATGCATCAAGATGATGGCTCCAGGACGAGCGCCAGCGACGGCACGCGAACAGACGATCTGGCTATTGCGATCAGCCCAGTCGCGGGTGTCGACCGACCATAAGATTGACGACATGCCACGCGCCCGAAGTTGTTCTAAAACCACACCGTTGACTGCACCATACGGTGGTCGCAGAATGGTTGGCTTGAGGCCAGTGGCTTGTCTAATGGCTTCGTTGGTGCGGTCGATTTCGCCAGCAATTTGGTTAACTGATAGTTTAGGTAATTCTGGGTGTGACCATGAATGATTGCCTAGCTGATGGCCGCGTGCATGGATGCTGCGTACAACACTAGCCTGGCCGGAAACCTTGCTGCCGATCAAGAAGAACGTCGCTTTTGCACCATACTGATCCAAGATGTCCAGTAGGTGCGCAGTGTATGGTCCCGGCCCGTCATCAAACGTCAAAGCGATCACTTTATTGCCAGTGGTTGGCGCGGGTGCTGGTGTAGCGGGCGCTGGCTTTGGTTCTGGCTTTGGCTCGGGTGGTTTAGGGAAATTGCCTAGTTTTTGGGCTGTCGGATTTTGTAGGTATTTGGCAACAGTTGCGGTTGGTACTTTGATGGTTAATTCGCCATAGGCTGACGGCAACAGGGAGGCTTGTCCAATTGGCCAGACCAAGGTATTGCCATCGTCAGCGATGGTAAAGTTTGCCAATGTCTCTTTGGTGATCATCTCCTCAAGATTTGCTTCTGGCTGCTGGCGTTGTTTGATGGTTTGTGCGACGTCTCGTTGGGCCGCTGTCACGATTGCCTTGGTGGCTTCCTCTGATTTCTCAGTCAAATTATCCAGACTAATCACCTCGCCAGAATCTTTATCAAAGGTCCAAAACAGCGTCAGTGCCACTGGATGGGCGCCATGCATGTCTTGTTTGATATTGACGATAATCGACAGGGCGACGGAATTATTATGCGTCACTTGGTAGCTGATGGTTTCGGTCATTGGTCGCTCAAAGGTGATGGTGCTCGACGAGGTGTAGCGGAAATCGCTGTCAGCACGGTCAATTGCTCGGGCGATGAGTTTGTTGATCTTGGAATTGCTGGTAATTGGATACTCAATTGAGACCTTTTCGCGTTTGGTGTCGCGCGTCACAAACTTGGAGCGAATGCCAGCATAGCGCGAATCGGTGAAATAATATTTTTCATCTTCTAGAACAGTTGGACGTTGGGTTGGTGGCTGCTTGGAGTGGAGGTAAAATAAGACCCCCATTGCGCTAACAGCAAGCAAAAGTAACGTAGTGAATATAATACTGCTCAATCGAGGTCGGTTTGCAGGTGTTGCGTTGGTTCTTGACCTATGGCTGGTTCGAGCTGGTTGTCGTTTTGTTGACAATTTTTGAGGTTTTGTTTGCGTTTTTTTGGTAGGCATTAGTTCACTCCGCCAGCTTTCAAGATCGCCTTTAAGCCAGTTTCACCACCAGCAAATCCACTGGCGACGTAGTCATTGATCACCATGTATGGCAGACCGTTCACGCCAAGTGACAGAGCTTTTTGGGTGTTGTCATCGATCTCTTTTTGGTGCGGTTTTTTGGTCATACAGTCAGTAAACTTCGCCTCGTCCATACCAACATGTTTGGCTGAAGCTAGGAAGTAATCTAGTGTCAGTGGTGGAATTTTTTGCGGTACGGCAACGTTTTTCACGCCAATACCTTTGTCGAAATAATCACGCTTGATGCGCGGTACGATGTCGTGGGTATACTGCCAGTATTTGTCCTGGTCAGCGGCGCAAAAAGCGGCGTGAGCCCCAGCTTCTGTGTTATCGGTGACTTCTTTGAGCAGTGTTACCACGCGGTGTTCATAGCGAACCTTGCCTGATTTGAGGTACTCATTTTTGAAGAAATCAGTGTTAGTGGCTGCTTCAACTTCGGCGCAGAATGAGCAGAAATAGTCAGTGTAATCAACAAACACGTGCTTGGCCTCGGCAGAGCCTTGCGACATCTTTTCATTCCACGGCTTGCCATCACCAACATGGCGATTTGGTGGACGATTAACGACGCCGTAGATAAACAATGCGACGATTGCCGTAATCAAAATGCCTGAGATGATCCAAATGATTGCTATGCCTGCTGATTTTTGTCGATCCATAGTTCCTCCTGTTTTGCTAATTCTGTATATATAAAGGCGATTTGTCCAGACTTGTAGAGTGAAAAGAGGCTTAACAGTAGGGCTAACATCAAGACAATGGTGCTGGCGACGGTAGCAGCAGTGGCAGCGGCAGCGCCCGAGAAGAACACGGCAACGAGCGGCAGGATGAGTGATGTGCCGCAGGGAACGCAGCCCAGGCCGATGGCAGCAGCCACAGAGGCTAGGCCGCTGAGTCCGACTTGTCTGGTGACCGACTGTTCATTACGCTTATTTTTCTTGGCAGTAAAAATGACGACGGTAATTGACAGTCCTTGGAGGAGTGACACTACAAGGAGCAATGCGCCATTTAGTGAGCTGAAGCCCTGTTTGAATATATCAATGAACATAGTCCCGACAAGGGAGGCTTTGTCTAGCATCGGCAACCGCGACATCATCAGCGGGCCGTAAAAGTTGGCGTTGATGGCAAAGAAAATAATGAGTGCAAAGAGTAAGGATAAGGCAAGTGCCAGTAGTGCGTACTGTGGTAAGCTGAGAATTTTACCAACGCCTATCATGGCTGACTTGATGGACTGCTGTTTGTTATATACTCGGCAAAATTGAACCATGCATCTATTATACGTCAAAATTGCATAATAGTATGCATTCTGGTGAGGTTAGGTGACAGAATACACTATACACTGAGTGTATAAAACTCTTGCAATAACTAAACACCGGGTGTATAGTAAGGGTATGAGCGTTCAATATACCCTGTTAGGTTTTTTGGCGGATGAGTCAAACTATGGCTATGAGTTGAAGAAAAAATACGACGGCTATTTTGGCAAGGACAAGCCAATTTTAACCGGTCAGATATATTCAACTCTGGCACGGCTCAAACGCGATAACAAAGTCAAAGAAATTACTGATACCAGCGAATCGGGCGGGCCGGATCGGGTTCGGTATGAAATTACCGATGAGGGCAAGCAAGATTTGCAGGCGTGGTTGGAATCACCAGAAGCACCGTCGCCGCAACTGCAAGCAACCATGTATATCAAAGCGGTGCTGGCTATCCTGAAAGACGGCGATGCGTCACCGTATTTGGATAATCAACGGCAGGCGCACATCCAACGAATGCGCGAGCTGACAGCACAGCGTCGCGATAGCAATCTGTCGGACATGTTACTAATTGACCATGCACTGTATCATTTGGAGGCGGATTTGCGCTGGATTGAATTAACAATTTCGCGGTTAACGCGGCTCAAGGAGGAAATTTTGCATGAGCAAACCAATAATTAGCGCTAAAAAAATTACAAAGTCGTTCGGGCAAACACAGGCGCTGCGCGGTGTTAGCTTGGATGTCGAGGCGGGCGAGGTGCTGGCGATCATGGGCCCGTCTGGGTCTGGTAAGTCGACGCTGCTACATAGCTTGGCGGCGATTACCAAAGTTGATAGCGGTGAGATTGAGTTTGACGGCCAGCGGATTGACAAACTGAATGATGATAAGCGCAGTATGCTACGGTGCACCAGTTTTGGCTTTGTCTTTCAGTTTGGGCAGTTGGTGCCGGAACTAACGGCGCTGGATAATGTGGCATTGCCGCTGCTACTCAACGGCATCAAGCGTGAAGAAGCCTATCAACGGGCGAAAACATGGCTGAACAAGGTTGAGCTGGGGGATAAAGCTAACAGTATGCTCGGCGAGTTGTCGGGTGGACAAATGCAGCGCGTGGCGATCGCCCGGGCCATGGTGATTGAGCCGAAAGTGCTGTTTGCTGACGAGCCGACTGGTTCACTAGATAGTCTGAACTCAGAAAAGGTCATGGAATTGTTCATCAAAACCGCCAAAGAGCACGGCACGACAGTCATCATGGTGACGCATGAGCCGACGATTGCCGCCTACGCTGATCGGGAAATCATCGTCCGTGATGGGCAGATTTCTGGTGCTGAGGTGGCGGTAAACCCGGCACAGACGAGGGCTGATAAAGCTAAGGCGAGGATTGTCTGATGAGCGTTAGTTGGATGTTGCTACAAAAGTCTGGCCGCCAGTCGTTTGCGCGTCTGGGCCTAACCACGGCGGCGGTGGCGTTGGGGATCGTACTAGTGTGCTGCTTTACGGCTGGTATCAATGGGCTTATGAGACGCGCTGGAGGATCAGCCATCAGCCTGGCGGCACACCAAGCTAGTCGCAAAGAGGCTTCACAGCAACCAATTGCTGGTATTGAGCCATTAAGAATTAGTAATGTTGTGCGACTTGGCAATGCGTCAAAGTGGCGCGGTCAATATATCCAGGCCTACTCGATGTACGGTACGGCTAAATCGCCGCAGTTTGCCAAATTGAAAACGCCGCAGGCTGGTGAGTATTACTTATCGAAAGCGTTGGCTGATGCGGTGGCTCAACATCCTGAGGATGATATCTTGGCGCGTTTTGGTAGTAACACTAAGTATCTCGGCGTACTCCCTAGTGAATATGTTAGCGGCCCAGATGCTCTCATGATGGTACGTGGCGCCAGCGCTGATGAAGTGGCGGCAAGTGATGATGTGGCAAAAGCTCGAGGACAAGCTTCCTACTTTGCTAATGTTTACCGGACGGATGCGAATGGGCTAACATCGAATGTTGGACTAGGCCCTATATCCATCATTGTACTTGGCGTTGGCGGAACCATCTTACTGTTTCCGATTGTCATTTTCGTGTCAGTAGCAACGCAGCTGGGCGCAGCACAGCGCGAGAAACGCTACGCTGCTTTGCGGCTGATCGGCGCAACTAAGCGGCAGGTGGGACGGGTGTTGATATTGGAATCGCTGTTGGCGTCAGTGGTTGGCGTGATTATCGGGCTGGGTGCGTTTTGGCTATTACAAGCACCGCTGCAGAATTTCAAGATGGATGGTATGCGGTTTAATCCTAGTGACTTAGCGTTAACTGCCACGCAATACGCGCTGATTATTGGCTTGACGCTGGGACTAACGGTGTTTGTTAACTGGCGACGGATGCGCCGGGCGCAAATTTCGCCGCTGGGTGTATCACGCTCAGTCGAAAAAGTGAAGAAGTTGCGCGCGTGGCGGCCGCTGGTGCCAGCAACTGGTATTGCGATCTTTGCCTGGTTATCGTCAAAGCCAGGACTGGATTGGCTGACAGTAAATAAAGAATCAGCTATGCCAATGCTACTGCTGATGGCGGCCTTGCTGTTGGTGATGTTTGGACTTGTCCTGGCTGGTGGTTGGTTGACGAATAAGCTATCACTACTGGCGGCGCGCTGGGCGAATAGTGCCTCAATGTTGATTGCCGGTAAGCGTACGGCAGTGCACTCGCGAATGGTGTTCCGTGGTGTGAGTGGTGTCGTGTTGGCGTTGTTTGCGGGTAGTTTTTACTTGACAGCAACCAGTGGTATTGAGAACTTAAATGTTCAGGCTATCAAAGGCAACGGGTACTCACAGTTGAAACACGGTACGGCAGCTGTCATTGGCCGTTCACTGCCGAGCGATATGGCGAAACAGTTGAACCAGCAGTCGTACATCACGTCGGTGGCGACGATCTATCCGCGTGAGGATGGCAGTGCAATTCGCTGCCAAGATCTGGCAATATACACTGAGCACACCTGTCCAAGTAATGCTCGGCCCGACCAATTTGTGCTGTTGAATTTTGACGCGCCAGTGGTCAAAAATGTGTTGTTGATGACCGACAAGATTGACACTAGCGGTGTCAAAGAATATTTGGTGACGGTCAAATCAGACAATGATATTGAGAAGTTACGCAGCATGGTTGTGATGCGCGCTAATCAGTACGATCTGACCTATGTGGTGAGTGGTACGGACGCTAAAAAGCCACATATCAATCCAACGATTCGTGAATTTGCCAGCTTAGCCTATATTGGTATTGGTGTGACGTTATTTGTGGCAGTGGCGAGCCTGATCGTTTCGACGATTGGCGGGCTGATGGAGCGTCGCCGTTCGCTATATACTTTGCGTCTCGGTGGTATGCGCCTCGCTCAGCTGAAGCGTTTGGTGATGGTTGAATCGGTGGCGCCGCTGCTGATCACCTCGGTTCTGTCGTGTGGTATCGGTGTTTGGACGGGGGCAGTATTCACGAAGATGTTCTCGACGACACTGAAGCCGGTGTTAACACCAACCTACTTTGCCATCGTTGGTGCTGGTCTGGCGGCAGCTATCATCGGTATTTACTTGATCCTGCCGATGATCGACAAGCTGACGCGGGCGGAGGCTAATCAAACCGAGTAATTTTCTCGCGGAGACAATCTAACAAAAGCGTTCCAGTTGGTAGCTGGGACGCTTTTTGGTAAATAGAGGTAGTTTTGTTAGTTCAAGCAGCGCGAAGAGACATTGCTAATAGGGTTGAACGAGGGAATTAAATTATTGTTGAAATGTCACCCGGTTATCAGCGACGCTGACGGTCACCGTCATGCCATCATGAATCCGCCCGTCAATTAACTCCAGCGCCAATGGGTCAAGCACCCGTTTTTGTACCAAGCGCTTCAGCGGTCGAGCACCAAAGGCCGGGTCGTAACCGTCGCGCGCCAGCATCTCGCAGACGCTATCATCAAACTCCAGGGTGATGTCGCGGCTGTCTTTGACCTGGCGGGCGACGCGTTTCAGTTGGACATCGACAATTGCCCGCATGGCCTCTGGTCGAATGCGGTCGAAGATAACAATGTCATCGATGCGGTTAAGAAATTCCGGACGGAAGTGCTGCCTGAGCACCTCAAGCATTTGATTATCGAGTGCCGACAAATCGTCGCCAGAAAAATCCATAATTGCCTGTGAGCCGACATTGCTGGTCATGATGATGACCGTGTTAGAAAAATCGACTGTTCGCCCCTGGCCATCGGTCAGGCGGCCATCGTCGAGCACTTGCAAAAGTACATTGAAGACGTCGGGGTGGGCTTTCTCGATTTCGTCAAACAGCACCACGCTGTAGGGGCGGCGGCGGACCGCTTCGGTGAGTTGGCCACCTTGGTCGTAGCCGACGTAGCCTGGCGGCGAGCCAATCAGGCGTGCCACGGCGTGCCGCTCCATATATTCGCTCATATCGATGCGGATCATGGCATGTTCGTCGTCGAATAATTCGCGGCACAGACTGCGGGCTACCTCTGTTTTGCCCACACCGGTGGGGCCGAGGAAGAGGAAGGAGCCGATTGGCCGGTTGGTATCACTGAGGCCAGCGCGCGAGCGGCGAATGGCGCTGGCGACTGCAGCGATGGCTTTGTCTTGACCAATCACTTGGGTGCTGATATGCTCCTCTAATTTAGTTAATTTGCTGGATTCGGTCTCAATCAGCCGCTCTACCGGGATGCCCGTCCAGCGCGCCACCACGCTAGCGATGTCATCAGGGGTAACTTCTTCGCGGAGCAAGCGGTCGGCCGGCGGGATAGCAGCCAGTTCCTGGCGGGCGGCGGCCAGCTTTTTCTCCAATTCTGGCAAGTCGCCGTATTTGATGCGGCTGGCGGTGGCCAGGTCAGCGTCGCGTTCGGCGATTTCCAGTTGCGAGCGCAGGCTATCCATTTTTTCGGTAGCAGTATTAACGGTCTGGAGAATGTCTTTTTCGTGCTGCCATTTGCTGTCAATCACCTCGGCCTGAGCCCGAAGGTTGGCGATTTGCTGATTAATCTCTTCTTTGCGGGCCTTGGCGTGGTCGGATTTATCTTTTTTCAGCGCGGCTTCTTCAATCTCTAGCTGCAAGCGGCGGTTATTCAGCCGATCCAGGGCAATCGGCACGCTCTCCAGCTGCATTTTCAGGGCGCTGGTCGCTTCATCCAGGAGGTCAACGGCCTTGTCAGGTAAAAAGCGGTCAGGCAGATAGCGAGTCGACAGTCGCGCTGCCGCCACGATGGCATCGTCAGAGATTTTAACGCCGTGATGCACCTCGTATTTTTCTTTCAGACCGCGCAAAATCGCCACGGTATCGTCAAAACTTGGCTCACCGACGTACACTGGCTGAAAGCGCCGCTCCAGGGCCGCGTCTTTCTCGACATGCTGGCGATATTCCGCCAACGTCGTCGCACCAATCATATGGAGTTTACCGCGAGCCAGGGCGGGTTTAAGCATATTGCCAGCGTCCATGCTGCCTTCGGTTTTGCCGGCGCCGACCATGGCGTGGATTTCATCAACGAACAAAATGATTTCGCCAGCAGCCTCTTCGACTTCTTTCAAAATTGCTTTGAGGCGCTCTTCAAATTGACCGCGAAAGCTAGCGCCGGCCAGCAAGCTCGAAATCTCCAAGGAGATCAGCCGCTTGTCCTTGAGTGACGCTGGTACGTCGCCTTTGACAATACGCTGCGCCAGGGCCTCGACGATGGCGGTTTTACCGACGCCCGGTTCGCCGATCAGCACCGGGTTATTCTTGGTGCGTCGGCTGAGGATTTGCATAGTGCGGCGAATTTCCTCATCCCGGCCAATGACCGGGTCGAGTTTGCCCTCACGCGCCAGTGCCGTGATGTCCGTCCCAAACTGCTCGAGTGGCTTGGTGGTTTCTTCTTGGTTCATGGTTGGTGGCATATGTCCTCCTTTTTCTGTGGGCTGAGCCCCGTATTGTTACGTTGCGGCAAGAGGCAGTGTGAGGTGATGTGCTTATGAGCTGCTTAAAATTTTTCGTTCATAATAGCTCGATCGTTTGCTGAGTTCAGCGTTAAGTTGGTCAATACCACCAAACTGTTCAACCAGTGTCTGGCGATTTGAGAATAAATTGGTGCCCAGCCCCATGCGGTCGCCATCTACTGTCACACCCAGTGCTGCCAAGGTCGATGGGTACATGTCAAAGGTGGCGAATTGGCGGTTGGTGGCGCGAGTTGGCTGAACGGCAGGGTTGATGAAGGCGTTGTAGACGGTTCGTTGGTAGGGAGCACCGGCGATTTTCTCTTCATAATATGGCGTCTGCATACCGAGGTGATCACCACTGATGATGATGGTAGTGTTGGCGTAAAATGGTTGTTGTTTAGCCCACTCGACGAAGGCGGCAATTTGTTTGGAGGCGCAGGCATGGACGTTGTCATATTTTGCTTCAAATTGTTGTTTACAGGTGTCACTGTCCAGCCAGCCGTCGGTGAAGTGCGTGTCAACGGTCAGCATTTGCAAGTTAAATGGCTTGTCTAATTTACTGAGGCGAGTGGCTTCATCGCGGGCAAATTGGAAAAGTTTTTTGTCTTCATAGCCCCACCACACTTTGTAGTCCTGAGGAATCAAGCCGTGCTGCTGAGCGTAGGTGAAGTCGATGATGTGGTAATCGCCGTGTTGCTCCAGTAGCTTATCGCGCCCACCAAAGGTTTTGTCTGAGCCCATGATAAATGATTGATTATAATCAGCTTTTTGGAGTACTTGCCCTAGAGTATAAGCACCGGGCAAGAATTTATTGAAATCACCCATGCCGTTGCGGTCGCGGCCGCCAAACACGCCGCCGTCTTTGAGTGGTACGCCAGCGGATTGCGCAGTCATGCCTGCTACCGTCCAAGTGGTGCCGTGGGCAGGTAGGGCACCACCAAGGCCGGAGGATTGGTGTGAGAATGAAGTGTTGGTCAGCGCCAATTTCTCCAGCTCTGGAATGACTGATTTGTCGCTCATGCCGTCGTTGGCTTTGGAGGCGGGCGTATTTTCTAGTGATTCAACATAGATATAAATCAAATTACGTTTGGTGCTTGGAAACGTCAATTTGACACCGCGCGGATCAACATAGTGCTTGTCGTAGATTTTTGATGATTGAGTAAGAGCGCTGACATAGGCTGGGATGCTGAAGCTTTGTGCCAGGAGTGTCAGGCTGACAACAAAAATACCACTTGCGTAATAGGTTTGGTGGCGCAGTCGAAATGGCATTGTCTTCCAGCGTAGTTTGAGGAGTATAGGAAGTAGTAAGATGACAAATAATCCAATAGCATATGGCACATTGCTCCAAACTGCTGAAACCAGGCTACTGGATTGTCCGCCCGCCAGGCCGTTGTTGAAATAGAACAAAATTTCATCAATTTTGGCGTCGCGAAATTGCACGGTTTTGTACTGACTGGCGACGATGAATATTGCGCTGAGAGCCAGCATCAGGACGATGCCGATGCGGACAAAAGTGCGAAAACTGCAGACACGGCTGAGAATCTTTTTCTTCATATTATCTAATTATACCACTATACGCAGTAGGCGTTGATGCGCTTAGGGCTTATCATTTTGGCACAAAGCGCGTATACTGATAAGCATGAACGGAACGAAAACGCGACGTCAAGGCTTTGGAATTAGTTGGTGGATCGGCCTTGGACTGTTTGTGGCGTTGATTGGCTTCATGGCGTTTGATATTTTGCAGCGCGAAGGTGGATTTGGCAAGAGTGATGATGCATTGGTGATGGGTACCAATGCTGGCTTTAAACCGTTTGAGTACAAGCAGGGCAATGAAATTGTTGGCTTTGATGTTGACCTGGCCAAAGAAATTGCCCGCAGCATGAATAAAGAATTGAGGATTGAAGACATGTCGTTTGATGGACTGCTGCCAGCGCTGGAATCGGGGCAAATTGACATGGCGGTAGCTGGCATGTCGGTAACACCAGAGCGTGCCAAAAACGCGCTGTTTTCCGAGCCGTATTATTCAGCATCGCAGCGGATCATTGTCAAAAAAGGTAGCCCGATTCGTAATAGGTATCAGCTGACGGGCAAGAAAATTGGTGTGCAGTTAGGTACGACGGGAGACACGCTGGCTGGAAAAATTACTGGTGCCAAAGTGTCGCAATTTCCGACCGCACCAAGCGTGTTGACCGAGCTCAATGCTGGTGGCGTCGAGGCGGTTATTTTGGATGATGCGCCGGCTGCCCAGTACACGGCAGGCTTTCCAGACCTAGAGATTTTGCCGGGTGAGCTGTCGAGCGAGCATTATGCGATTGCCATCAAAAACAATAACCACGACTTGCTCGAAAAAATTAACCGAGTGCTGGCGGAGATGAAAAAAGATGGTCGATATGACAATCTCATTCGCAAGCATTTTGGCGCCGCAGCGCTTGAATCGATGAAGAAAAAGGAGCTTGAATCGTGAATTTCCTGGAGGTGATTTTCGGCGACGGTCGGTGGTTGTATTTGTGGCACGGTCTAGAGGTAACGTTGGTTTTGACCGTTTTGTCGCTGCTTCTCGGTACGGCCATTGGTATCATTATCGCCCTGTTGCGAACCTCGGACGTACGACCGTTTAAGTCACTTTGTCATTACTCGTGGGCCAAAGGGTTGAGTCGCTGGAATCCGCTAGCGTGGCTTGGCAAAGTGTATGTCGACATCATTCGAGGCACGCCGCTGCTGGTCCAGTTATTAATTATGTACTATGTGGTCTTTGGCTCATATCAATTCATGCCGAAGATTTTTGTGGCAGCCATTGCTTTTGGCATCAATAGCGGTGCGTACATTGGCGAGATTATCCGCGGTGGTATCGAAAGTGTTGACAAGGGGCAAATGGAAGCAGCGCGTTCACTGGGCTTTAGTCGCTGGCAGGCCATGCGTTTGGTGATTTTGCCACAAGCACTCAAAAATTCGTTGCCGGCGCTGATTAGCGAATTCATCGCCCTATTGAAAGAGACGTCAGTGGTTGGCTGGATTGGGCTGAATGACATCATGCGTGGCGCTGACAATATTCGGTTCCAAACGGCCACGGCATTTCAGTCATTGTTTGCTGCAGCGGTGATGTACTTGGCGTTGACCGCGATATTTACCCGCGTGATGACGCGAGTGGAGAGGAGGCTAAAAGATGGCAGTGAATAAGGTGAAGGAAGTGGCGCAACCAAGCACTGAGCGCCCAGCAATTATCACGGTGGCTAACCTCAAAAAACAGTTTGGTAGCAACCGCGTGCTCAGGGATATCGACGTTGAGATTCACGAAGGCGAAGTGGTCGTCGTCGTTGGCTCGAGTGGTTCAGGCAAATCAACCTTTTTGCGCTGCTTGAATCTGCTGGAGACGCCGACGGGCGGGCGCATTGTCATCGACGGCGTGGAAACGACAGCGCCGAAAGTCGACCTGAACGCTTTGCGCCAAAAAGTCGGCATGGTGTTTCAGTCGTTTAATTTGTTCCCGAACTTGAGCGTGCTGGATAATATCAAACTAGCGCCACGGAAACTACGCAAACTGTCTGACCGGGCGGCGACTCGCTTGGCGAAGAAATTGCTCGCGGATGTGGGGCTGGCGGACAAAGCCGGGGCCTTTCCTTCACAGCTCTCGGGCGGGCAAAAGCAGCGTGTCGCCATCGCCAGAGCCCTGGCTATGGAGCCAGACATCATGTTGTTTGATGAGCCAACCTCGGCGCTTGATCCTGAGATGATTGGCGAAGTGTTAGACGTGATCCGTGAGGTCGCCGCCAAAGGCATGACCATGGTCATCGTCACGCATGAAATGAAGTTTGCGCGCGAAGTGGCTACGCGGATGATTTTCCTGGACAAGGGCGAGATCATCGAAAATGGTCCGCCAGAGCAGGTGATGGATCATCCAGTGACTGAACGAGCACGAAAGTTTTTCGGTGTCAAAGGGAAGTGAGGGAGGTCCAGATGAAACATGGTACAGTCACTAAAAACCATAACACATGGCTGTGTTTGACCATCGGTTTTGTTGGTATTATTGTCGCCGCCATATGCGGCTGGTATATCTGGTCGCGCCCACAGACACCCGTATCACCACAACCCTCAGATGCCGCCCGCTTTAAGGCTGCTTACTCCCGCGTGGCTGATGATAATCGTTTTGTCTTTGCTTCAGCCGGCGAGGTTTTGGAGAAATTTGAATCAGGTAGTGGTTTGATTTTCCTTGGTTTTCAGCAGTGTCCGTGGTGTCAGCAGCTAGCACCAATCGTCGATGAAGCCGCCAAAGCCGAAGGGCTGGATAAGATCTACTATCTCGACATTCGCCATGCCCGCGAAACCAATGATGATACCTACAAGAAATTGGTTGAAAAATTGAAGCCACATCTTCGCACCGATGAGAACGGACAACCACGAGTCTATGTTCCTGATGTGACGGCGCTGAAAGACGGCCATATTGTCGGTCATTTCCTCCAAGAGACCACCACTGATGGTGAGAAGGCCACAGCTGATACGTACTGGACACGTGAGCGCCGTGCTCGGGCGGTCGAGCAGCTGAGGCAAATGATTCGGGCCATGCGCTAGCATAAGTACTATGGTATAGTAGCAATATGAAACAAACGAACCAATTATCACAAATACGCCAATTTTTGTTATATATATCCATCAGTCTTTTCTCAGTCTGTGCTCTCATGGGAATCATGGCTGCCTTATCTGGGCCAGTGGACTGGCGAATCTTAGTGACCACCTTGTTTACTGCAGTCGCCTCGCTGTTTGCCATGGGGGGAGTTGCCCGCCTGGAGGATGAGCAGCGTTTGATCAAGACACTGTCGGTCGTATCGTTAATTGTCAATGCTTTGTGGCTGTTGGGTGCATTAATACTAGTGTGGGACTTGTTGTCTTCCTTGGGAATTTGTAACACAAATATTAGTTCCGATTTTCCTGGAGGCTATGATTATATGTTGTGTGGTCAGCTCGAAGAAATATTGACCAAGCTGACAGTTACTGCGTTCATCATCACATCGCTAACTGCATTGACTGCCAAGTTTCTTTCCTTCAAACGTAACGATTCAATCATTTCAGGACTGGTAACGTTGACCATTAGTAGTGCTAGTTTGTTGAGTTTGGTGGGTTTGAGTATTTTGTGGCAAAAACATGGTGGTGATGCCTTGACTGCTAACTGGCAATTATTAACCATTTTCGGCATCTTAACGGTATTTGGCTTAGTAGTTACACCGGTGTTGATCCGGGCGCAAGCTTACAAACAAAAGTCGCAGGTAGCCGTGTCTGATGAAGAGCGTCAACGGCTGCGCCAGGAAATTGAACAAGAAGTGCGTGCCAAAATTGCCGCTGAACAACAGTCAGATAAGCCTGAGGATAACAAGGAGGAAGCGGAGTAGTTATAACTCGCTGATGATCTGAACGTCAGTTGACTCGTTAATGAGCCAATCCAGATCAACCTCTGTCAGATAACTCGGTAAAATCCGCGTTGTTTTTGGATCAACGAAGCCGCATTCCGCCACTTCCTCGACGCCGTGCGATGTTTGCTCCAGGTCGATGTGCTGGTAATCTTGCCAGTTGGTGATGAGAAAGAAAAACTCCAATTGCTCGTTCGGGTCATGTGCTGATTGCTCACCCGATTCGGCGAATTGTTGTATAAATAACAACTTACTGATTTCTGGCTCAACACCCGTTTCTTCAATCATTTCTCGGCGTAGACCGTTCAGTAAACTTTCGCCCATTTCCAAGCCGCCGCCCGGCGTACACCAAAAATTCCGTCCTTTGCCGTTATTTGCAGTCAATTTTTCACAAAAAATTTCACCCTTGTTGTTGATAATAATTCCGCGTACATTAACTCGCCGTCGCATATTACCTCCTTTATTTTGCTTATAGCCAGAGGTTCTAGTTGGTGAACGTGCGCTTCAAATAATTCTCATGGTCGGCTTCATATAATATTTGACGAGCCTACTAACCACAGTATAGATTATACAGGACTTTGTGCAGCTATGATAATTTTACAAACAAGCTAGAGAAAATGCGGATTATCATAAATAACTTTATAAAAACAGAAGGTCTAGAGATCATAATATTTATATAGCCGACTATTTTTTATTATTTTCTATTCGCACTCCCCATACATTGAATACTGCGGTGAATATAGGATGATTGCTTGGCTTATCGTCTTGAATATTTACTTTCCCAAACTTGATCTTGCCACTTTTACTAAGGGAGTAAGATGATCTTGCGGCAATTATTTTACCCGACTTATCTAAGTAATACGCCAGTAGCGTCTCTTTCAAGTTTGATAGGGAACTAATCTCTTTTCCGCTGCGAATAGTGGCCATACCTTTATCAATGTCGTCATATTTCCAAGCATCCACTGTTAAATAGAATTTATCAATTTCATCTCTAGCAACTTGATTTGAGAAGTTTTCCCAAAATAAAATCTTGTCGGCACGGCTAGTTACTATAGGAAAAATAACCCCCCAAGCACCTTTTTTTACTGAATAATATTTCAATACAGGTAAAAGTTCTTTAAAATGAACGCGATTTTGTTTAGCTAGTTCGAGGTTAGCTTGAACCTGTTCATAGGGATTATCGCTATTTATGTCGTGCTTAAGTTTTATATCCCCAAATCGTTTTTTGTATTCTTCTATAACCTTTTGATTTCTCTTAACAGGTATTATCTTTTGAGTGACGTTATGGCCACTATTTACCTGAAAGGTAATAGTAAAGTCTGATATATCTACCCAAGGTGCTATTATTTTTGGCAATTCTTTTTGAATGACACCAGTCTTAATAAAGTTTCTAAAATCTTCATAAACTCTCCGTATGAAAAACGTACAGTAGAAAAGCGTATCAAAAACTTCTAGATCGTCTTTTTTAGTGTAGTTGAAAATATACGAGCGATGTATATCTCCGCTGGCGTGTTTAAGTATTGGTCGTTTCTTGGCAAGTTCCATTATCTCTTTCTTTATCTCATCGGTAGTTGAGTATATATCCATCCTTCTCTCTAATAAAGTCTGAGAATAGTCCGTGTATAAGATTATTAATGCGTGACTTTTCGCCGTATTGATTCCTTGCTTAACAATACTGTTTCTCATGTCAACAATAAATCGCATATATGGGTTTGTCCTCATCGTCTCTTGCCAGGGTGTGTACCAATTATCAAAATTAGGTATATCATTTTTCTTTGATTGTAAGAAGAAAGTAAAGTTCCTAAGGGCTTGTATTAAAGCATCTGCATTGGCTATAAAGTTGGTTGGATTATGATATTCATTTTCCATATTATGAAATATAGAAATGAGCTTTTTCATATTAAATTCAACATCTTTTAGTACTTCGTAGTTGCTCATATACTAATTATATAATCAAACTCAATAAGTTTCATCAAGCTCAAATCAATCCTATATCTGCCAGCATCGGCTCATCAAAGAAAAATATTGATAACTTACGCAATATACTGTCAATCTGTAAGGAGTTTGTTGGTGTATAAATTACCATCCTTTCAAGTTGAGTTTAGCTGAAGAAGATATAACCTATCATAAGATAGTGTTGAACCCTGAGCTGGTGATAATTCCATGTCTGTCGTAAAATAAAATCCACTGTATAATTTGATGGTAGATTATGGGCGAAAATACTATGTGGTCGGGGTGATCCGATTTGAACGGACGACCTCACCGTCCCGAACGGTGCGCGCTACCAAGCTGCGCCACACCCCGACACTAAAAACAGTATACGTCCAGCGGATACTTTTGTCCAATGAGGCTCCACGACAGATGTCGCATATTATGGTAAAATAAAGACTGGATTTGAGGTACTAAAAGAACAATTATGAAGCATATTTTACGAATTTTTAGCGGCTACTGGCTGATGTTCGTCATCTTGGTCGGTTTTACTTACGCCATGGTCATGGCGAATTTGTGGCTGCCTGATAAAATGTCGGAAATCGTCAATAACGGCATTATCAAGCAAGATATGCCGGCGATTTGGCATAACGGATTAGCGATGATTGTGGTGACGGCGGCGGGCGGACTGTGCTCGATTATCATAGGATTTTTAGCCTCCCGGATTGCCACTGGTGTGGCGCAGAAACTACGAATGGAACTATTCGAGCGGGTCGAAAGTTTCGCGCTGGCAGACTTTAATAAATTTTCGACCGCCTCGCTGATTACGCGCTCGACCAACGATATTCAGCAAATTCAGATGACGTCAATCCTGCTGCTGCGCCTGGCGTTGATGGCACCGATCATGGCAATTGGCGGTCTGCAAAAAGCCATTCATAATGCGCCAAATTTGAGCTGGATCATCGCGCTGGCGGTGTCGGTGCTGCTGGTGGTCATTGCTGTGTTGTTTGTGATTGCCGTGCCGCGGTTCAAAAAATTGCAAACGCTGGTGGATAAGCTCAATTTGGTGACGCGCGAAAACCTGGTCGGTCTGAAAGTTATTCGCGCCTTTGACAACGAAAAAATTGAGCAGAAAAAATTCCAGCAAGCCAACACTGAGCTAAACAGAATGAACTTATTTGTCAATCGGCTGATGATGCTGCTTGACCCGATCATGACGCTGGTGATGAACTTTTCTAGCGTGGCGATTGTCTGGTTTGGTGCGCATTTGATCAGTAGCGGCAATCTGCAAATTGGTAATATGATGGCGTTTTTGGAGTATGCCATGCAGGTCATCATTTCGTTCCTACTGCTGTCGATGGTGTTTATCATGGTGCCGCGAGCGGCTGTGTCGGTAAAGCGGGTGGGTGAGGTGCTCGACACGCTGCCGTCAATTGTTGACCCATCGTCGCCTCAGCGATTGCCAAATGACGCTACGGGTAAAATTGAATTCAAAGACGTCACTTTTACCTATCCAGATGCTGACTTGCCGGTGCTCTCTAGTATCAATTTCACGGCCGAGCCGGGGCAAACCACAGCGTTCATCGGCAGCACTGGGTCTGGTAAATCGACGTTGATCAATTTGATCCCGCGTTTTTACGATGTGTCGGCGGGGCAGATCTTGCTGGACGGCGTGGATGTTCGCCAGCTCAAGCTGGAAGATTTGTATGATCAAATCGGCTACGTGCCGCAAAAAGGCGTGTTGTTTAGCGGGACGATCGCCAGCAATATCAAGTACGGCAACGCCAAAGCCAGCCAAAAATTGGTCGAAAAATCCGCTAAAATCGCGCAAGCAACTGAGTTCATCAGCGAGCTAAAAAACGGTTACAAAAATGAAATCGCTCAAGGCGGCAGCAATGTTTCCGGCGGTCAACGGCAGCGTTTGTCGATTGCTCGGGCGATCGCTGTCGAGCCGAATGTCTACATTTTTGACGATTCGTTCTCAGCGCTTGATTTCAAAACTGACGCCACATTACGCTTGGCTCTCGCCAAAGAAACCAAGCACAAAACCGTACTCATCGTTGGCCAGCGCATCAACACCATCATGAACGCTGATAAGATCATCGTGCTGGACGAAGGTAAAATTGTCGGTCAAGGTACGCACCAGGAATTGATGAAAAATTGCCAAGTCTATCAAGAAATTGCTGCCTCCCAGCTCTCAGAAGATGACCTGCAGAAAATGTCGGCGACGACCGCGAAAGGAGCGGTATAATGGCTCAGCAAAGCATGAAAAAACGCCAGCCAATGAAGATGGGCGGTCCAATGGGCGGTGGTATGGGCGCCGGCGAAAAAGCCAAAGATTTCAAAGGCACGGTCAAGAAGTTAGCCAAATATTTGGCGGAGTTCCGCTGGCACATGCTCATGGTGGCGATTTTCGCGGTCGGTAGTACGACGTTTGCGATTGTCAGTCCGAAGATTTTGGGCGGCGCCACCAACCAAATCGTTGAAGATTATGTCAGCATGAAGGCCTATGAAACCATCACCAGTAAGCTGCCGAAGGGTGCTTCACTGCCAGCTGGTACGACTGGCGCTGATGTTTTGAAACGGCTCCCGAACAAGTCGGAAATTGAAAGCCAAATTCCATCAAACCAGCTTGATACCATCAAAAAGCTGGATCTTAGCCAGCGCCCAGAATTTCACTTTGATGCCGTTTGGCGGGTCGTTAGTTTGCTGATTGGTTTGTATGTGCTCAGCGCCATTTTCCGCTACATCCAAACCTGGCTGATGACCCAAGTGACGCAGACGGTTACTTTCAGGATGCGCCGGCAATTGTCCGAGAAAATCAATCGCCTGCCGCTGAGTTATTTTGACAAACAAACCTACGGCGAAGTCCTCAGCCGTGTCACCAACGACGTCGATACTATCAGCCAGACGCTCAATCAAAGCCTGTCGCAAATCGTCTCCTCGACAGTGATGGTGCTGGGGATTTTGGTGATGATGTTTTCCATCAGCTGGCAAATGTCGCTGGTAGCGCTGCTGGTGCTGCCGGTGGCTGGTGGCGCAGTGACGCTGATTGCCAAAAGCTCGCAAAAGCAGTTCCTTCGCCAGCAAACGCAGCTGGGTGAATTGAACGGCCATATCGAGGAAATGTACGGCGGCCATCAGGTGATGCGCGTGTTCAACGGCCAGAAAAAGTCGCTGGCTAAGTTTTCGCGGGTGAACGATCAGCTGCAGGAAAGCGCCTGGAAAGCTCAATTTTTGTCGGGGCTGATTTATCCGATCATGAATTTCATCGGCAACATTGGCTATGTCGTGATGGCGATTTTGGGCGGTTGGTTGGCGATTAACGGTCGGCTGAAAATTGGTGACATCCAAGCCTTCATCCAATACATTGACCAATTCAACCAGCCGTTGGTGCAAGTTGCTAATATCGCCAATGTCTTGCAATCGACCGCCGCTGCCGCCGAGCGCGTATTTGAATTTTTGGACGAGCCTGAAGAACAGGCGGAAGGTAAGGATTTGATGAAATTGACTCACGTCAAGGGCGAAGTCGAATTTGACAATGTGGTCTTTGGCTACAATCCTGATCAAACCATCATCAAGGGTCTGTCAGCGCACATCAAGCCAGGTCAGCGCGTGGCGATCGTCGGTCCGACGGGCGCGGGCAAAACGACGTTGGTTAATTTGTTGATGCGATTTTATGAAATTAACAGCGGCGCGATTAAAATTGATGGTGTGGATATAGCTCAGATGAAGCGCAGCGATGTGCGGCAACTGTTTGGCATGGTGCTGCAGGACACCTGGCTGTTTAACGGCACGATTCGCCAAAATTTGCTGTATGGCAATCCAACAGCCAGTGAAGAAGAGATGGTCGCCACCGCCAAGGAAGCGCACGTTGATCATTTTGTACGGTCGCTGCCGGGCGGCTACGGCATGGTGCTGGGCGAGGAGGCAACGAACATTTCGCAGGGCGAGAAGCAGCTGCTGACGATTGCCCGGGCGATGCTGGCGCGCACGCCAATGCTGATTTTGGACGAAGCCACCAGTTCGGTCGACACCCGCACCGAAGTGCTCATCCAAAAAGCTATGGACAAGTTGATGCAGGGCAAAACCAGTTTTGTTATTGCCCATCGGCTGAGTACCATCCGCGATGCCGACCTAATCTTGGTCGTCCGCGACGGCAACATCATTGAACAAGGCAAGCATGACGAACTACTGAAGCAGAATGGCTTTTACGCTGAGCTGTATAATAGTCAGTTTGCTGAGTGATTGGGTGGGCGTTTGATTTGAATAAATTAGTAGGTGCTATTTGTTTCTTGATAATTATTAGAAGAAAGGTATTTTATGGGCAGTTCAAAGGACTTGGACCAAATATTGAAGCTGATGGATGAAGATAAGGCTTTACAATCGTTGATGAGGGACATTGCTCAGGATGTTCATAATAAAAATGAATTTTTGATTCATGAACTAACCGCTATTCATAATGATGAAATTGAAAAACTGTTAAAAATACTAGAAGAGTATATTAAGAAATATAAAGACATTTTTGGCAATTCTAATACACAAAGCAGTTCTGATAGAGTGAATTACGCACAAATTATTTTTCAAGCAAAAGACAGCAAAGGAAATATTATTTTGGAAAGGCTAGCTCAATGGTTGGCAATATATCTTATAGGTGAATATATACCAGGTATAGATGAGTATGTAGATAATTTGAATAATTTCAAAATTGCAAAAAAGTACGGCCTCAGCGTTGATAATGCAGGTCTCATAGATCTTGCTAACCCGAGAATAATTATTAAAAACCACGCTTTAGAGATAGACGAGAGTACGCGTCTTTATTTGCATCAATTTATGAGGCGTGGTTTTGGAGGAAATTTTGTTGGCATTCCGCCGCTTTTACGAATGGCTTTAGAAAAGAACTATAGAGTATACGCAAGATTAGACTCTCTGCGATCGAGCACCATGAATGGATATACTAATATAGTTGAACTTGATTATTGGCACGGTGCCCCATTTGATATAGATATATTGAGCTCTGACAACAAAAAAGAACTTTGGACTGTTCATGGATCTGATGAAACAAGAAAGGAAACTCAAGCACTCGGTTTATCATATCCTGTGTTACAAACTCATTTCCGCACATCGATGATGGACGAGAAATTACGCCAATTCTCCATTGAAGAATACACTCCTCAAATATCTAGTTATGGCGCGAAGTCTCCAAATTTTGGAAAGAAATATTATATACAAAAATATGCACATTTTGTGTATGATCAAAACCGTCAGTCTATAGAGCACATAGATTGTGCCGTAAGAGTGTTTGGTATTAATGAATATCTTGATGTTTTAAGTCTAGTTCAACAAGGAAGAGATCCTGGCAGGAGTATCGGAAGTCGTTACAAATTATTCAAAATTTGCGGAGAGATAGATTTAGATTTTGTGCAAAAAGTCCTTTATGAATTTTTTAGATACAATCCACATTTGATGGAATATTTCTGCAACAAGACCTTTGATGAAGTCCTAAAATATATTAGATCCTAGTTAGTACTACTATTTTGTTGAGTTATTACTGCATCTATTGTCTTTAGGTAATATAAGCATCTTATTCCCGCCGCAAAACATCCAGCACGTCAAATCTTCCAGTCAACACGACTTGGTCGATAATGTGCGGTGTGAGGGCGGCGATGAGTTCTTTGGGTTTGGTGGTGTCTGGCAAGTCCAGTGTCGTATCCAGTGCGTACACATAAAATTGATAGCGGTGCGTACCAAACGGTGGCTGTGGCCCGTTCCAGCCAGGACGACCCCAACTGGTCACCCCTTCGACGGCACCCGCAGGTAGCGATTCGCCAGCTATTTCAGTGGTTTTGGCTGGTAAATTCCAAACCGTCCAATGATAAAATCCATCGCGCCCAGGCGCGTCAGGGTCGTGGCAGACGATTGCCAGACTTTTGGCGTCTGCCGGTACGTCGCTGATCTCGAGTGGCGGGCGTTGATTACCGCCGAGCTTGGCGTAAATTTTTGGTATCTTAGCGTTTTCGGCGAAGGCGGGGCTGGTGATTTTCATACTATGATTGTAGCATGAAGCTGGTATACTGATGACAGTAATGATCACCGACCAACTCCTCGCCAAACATCCCATCATTTCCGACCAAGTTGACGCCAAAGAACTCGGCGTCCTGCTGCGGGAGCTGGAAACGGTGCTGCGAAGCGGCGTGGCTGGCAACATTGTGGAATTTGGCTGTTATGTTGGCACGACGAGTTTGTTCATCCGGCGGCTGCTGGACGCTTATGATTTTACTGGTGAGTTTCACGTTTACGATTCGTTTATGGGCTTGCCAGAAAAAACCCAAGCAGACAACAGCGCTGCGGGCGAGCAGTTCAAAGCGGGTGAACTCTTGGCGCCACGTAAAACCTTCGTTCAAAGCTTCAAAAAAGCTGGCTTGAAACTACCAACTATTCACAAAGGCTGGTTTGCTGATTTCACCCCTGACGACGTACCGGAAAGTATCATCTTTGCGTTTTTTGACGGCGATTTTTATGAGTCAATTGCCGATTCATTTCGCGTATGTGACGACAAATTTCAGGAAATGGCGACCATCATTGTTGATGATTACGCCAATGAAGCGTTGCCAGGCGCCGCACGGGCGGTTGACGAGTGGCTGAAGCGTCATCCAGCTCGGGTGATAGTCGAGTCGTCATTGGCTATCATTCGGCGATGAGCTAACCCCTGAATGATGCTTGTGTTCTATTTGGTATATGCTATATTATTAGTATAACCATAAACAAAAAGGGGACGGGGTATGGATCCAATACATATTACATCGGAAATCGGGAAATTAAAAGTAGTTGTCTTGCATCGGCCAGGTGAGGAGTTGGAAAATTTGACTCCGGATTATCTGACCGACCTTTTATTTGACGACATCCCATATCTTAAAAAGGCTCAAGAAGAACATGACGCTTTTGCGCAAGTTTTACGTGAGCGTGGTATAGAAGTGTTGTACTTGGACCAATTGGCGACAGAAGCCTTGGCGACTGATGCGTTGCGTGAGCAGTTTGTCGACGATATGCTTGCTAACTCCAAGCAAGACACTCGTCGTGTCACTGAAACGTTGCGCCAATTCTTGCTGGACTTGCCAACCCACGCTATGATTCGCAAGTTGATGGCTGGTGTTCGTAAAGATGAAATCACCTTGCCACCAGAGCACCATCAGCAGCTACATGACATGGTCGAGAAAGATTACTATCCATTTTATCTTGACCCAATGCCAAACCTATACTTTACGCGTGATCCGGCTGCGGCAATTGGTCAAGGTCTGACAATTAACAAGATGCACTGGCCAGCTCGTCGCCGTGAGTCACTGTTCATGCGCTATATTATCGACCATCACCCACGGTTTGCTGGCAAAAACGTACCAGTGTGGTATGACCGTCATGAGAACTATTCTATCGAAGGTGGTGACGAGTTGGTGCTGAATCGAGAAGTCATGGCTATTGGTATCAGCGAGCGTACCTCTGCTGAAGCAATTGAAAAAATGGCAACCAAACTGTTTGCTGGTTCTGATTTTAAAAAGGTTATCGCCATGGAAATTCCAAAGTCGCATGCGTTCATGCACCTCGACACGGTGTTTACCATGATTGACCACGACAAATTTACCATTCACCCAGAAATTCGCGATCACGGCGGTAAAATCAACTGCTTTATTTTGGAAAAAGTTGAGGGTCAGCCATTCCCACGCATCACTCGTGAAACTGACCTGGAGCACGTCTTGCGAGTCGCGTTGGGCTTACCAGCTGTGACGTTGATTGAATGTGGTGGTGGCGACCGAATTGCTGCTGCTCGTGAGCAGTGGAACGACGGCTCAAACACCTTGGCGATTGCGCCTGGTGTGGTGGTGACCTATGACCGCAACTATGTCACTAACCAAAAATTACGCGATGCTGGTGTTGAAGTGATTGAAATCAATGGATCAGAACTTGGCCGCGGTCGCGGTGGTCCACGCTGTATGAGCATGCCAATCGTTAGGGAGGATGTGTAATGGCGTTGAGTTTGAAAGGGCGATCGTTCCTGACGCTAAATGATTATACTGCTGGAGAAATTCGTCTACTTTTGGACACAGCACGTGAATACAAGCGATTGAAATACGCTGGTGTACCGCACCGAATTCATGAAGGAAAAAACGTGGCACTGTTGTTTGAGAAAACCTCAACTCGCACGCGCTGTGCCTTCACGGTGGCAGCTAATGACCTTGGTGTTGCGCCAGAATACCTCGGCAAAGACGACATTCAGCTGGGTAAAAAAGAAACAGTTGAAGACACCGCTAAGGTGCTGGGCCGCATGTTTGATGGTATTGAATTTCGCGGGTTTGATCACGGGACAGTTGAGGAATTGGCTCGTCATGCTGGCGTTCCGGTCTGGAACGGCCTGACCGACAAATTCCACCCGACACAGATTCTGGCTGATTTCATGACTATCGAGGAGCATGTCGGCAAGCTCAAAGGCACCAAGCTGGTGTTCGTTGGTGATGGCCGTAATAACATGGCAAACTCGCTAATGATTGGTTCAGCCATCATGGGCGTTGATTTCCGTATCTTGGCACCACGTGAACTACACCCAGAACAGTCGCTGGTAGACCGGGCGCATCACTTAGCACGATCAAGCCACGCGCGCATCACTATCACTGATAATTTTGAGGAAGCTCTGCGTGATGCTGACGTGATTTACACTGACGTTTGGGTGTCGATGGGTGAGGAAGACAAGTTCGCTGAGCGTATCAACCAATTACGCAACTTCCAGGTTAACCGTGACATGATCAACCTGACAGGCAATCCTGAAGTAAAATTCATGCACTGCTTGCCAGCATTCCATGACGCATTGACTATCACTGGCAAAAAAGTTCAGGAAGATTTTGGTCTAGATTCTATGGAGGTAACGGATGAGGTGTTCCGCTCACCACATTCAGTTGTATTTGACCAAGCGGAAAATCGTATGCATACAATTAAAGCTGTCATGGCTTTGACATTGTAGTAGTTGTCGTAATAAGGGAGTGAAGGAGGCTCCGAGGCAATGGTAGAAAAAATTAAAAAAGCAAAGCAGAAGCTTCGATCGCCATCGGCGTTTACGATTTTGTTTGTCGTGATCGCAATCATGGCAGCGTTGACATGGATTATTCCGTCGGGCGTCTATAAGACTGATGACGATGGTAACCGTGTTGCGGGATCGTATCATGTGGTTGAAAAAGACCGCACCGTCACTGAAGAAAAGGACGGTAAAGAAGAGAAAGTTGACAAGCATGACCGGCAAGGCTTATGGGACGTCTTCACGGCACCCATTAAAGGTATGTCCGATAAGCTAGACGTTATAGTCTTCGTTATGGTACTTGGTGGATTCTTGGGCGTTACCATGAAGACTGGCGCCCTGGATGCTTCACTCGGTGCGCTACTTCGTAAGATGAAGGGCAAAGAAAAATGGCTCATTCCAATCTTAATGACGTTGTTTGCTATCGGTGGTACAACTTACGGTATGCAGGAAGAAACTGTGGCGTTTTACGCGCTAGTTATTCCGATGATGATCGCTGCCGGCTATAACGCAATGACTGGTGTGATGATCATTGTGTTGGGTGCTGGTGCTGGTGTGCTTGGTTCGACTATTAACCCATTCTCCACCGGTGTTGCCGCAAAGACTGCTGATGTTAAATTGGGCAATGTTATTCCAATTATGTCTATCATTTTGGTGCTATGTTTGATCGCGGCAATCATCTTTACTATGCGTTACGCAGCAAAGGTAAAAGCAGGCAAGTACAAGGAAGATGTTCGTTATAAGCCAGTCACAGCAGCCTTGGATATGACGAACGTACCGAAATTTACTGGCCCACGAAAAGTCGTCATGGGCGTCTTCGCTATTACATTTGTATTGATGGTTCTTTCGCTGATTCCTTGGGGAAGTTGGGAGATCACAGTATTCACTGACCTATTTAAGTGGGCTTCAGAGTTGCCAATTATCGGTGCAGTATTTGGCGTAGTGCACAGTGCGGCCTTTGGCGACTGGTACTTTAATGAAATTACCGCACTATTCTTAATCTCAACAATTGTTATTACCGCAATTTACTATAAAGAGTTTAAAAAAGAAGGTATTTTCCCAGTTGACACCTTCATTGACGGCGTGAAAGATATCTTACCAGTTGCTTTGATTATCGCAGTGGCAACCGGCGTCTCTGTCGTGATGACCAATGGTGAGATTCAAGATACTATTATCAGCTGGGGTGAAGCGCTTCTGAAAGATGCTGGCGGTGGCGTTGTTGGTGTGTTGGCATATCTGTTCTACTTGCCAATGTCCTTCATCGTACCATCATCATCAGGTCTGGCAGCAGCAACCATGCCAGTCATCGCGCCAATCGCCGACCTGGTTGGTTCCAGCAAAGAGATCATGGTAGCTGCCTTTGCAACCGCTTCAGGTTTGATCAACATGATGGCACCAACCATCGCTTCCTTGATGGGTGGTTTGGCACTGGCTGGTGTCTCATACCGTGCATGGCTGCGACGTTCAGCACCAATCATGGCAGTTTTCGCAATCATCAGCGTTGTGGTCATCGCTGCCTTTGGGGTATTAGGATAGCCTATGGATAAGCAGCGAACTATTGTCGTTGCTCTTGGAGGTAACGCCCTGCAGAAGCAGGGCGAAGCCTCTTCAGAAGCACAGCGCCGAGTAGCGGCTGAGACGATACGACAGTTATTACCACTTGTTCAAGCAGGACATAGAATAGCTATCGTTCATGGTAATGGTCCCCAGGTGGGAAACATTGTCTTGCATGAAGAGGCTGTTAATACTGATGATGTACCGAGCTTACCACTGGATGATTGTGGGGCTATGAGTCAAGGTCTGATCGGCTTTTGGTTGCAGCAAGCCTTTCAAGACAGCTTCAGGGCTCATCAGATGACTGACAAACATGCCGTTAGTTTGGTGACGCAGACCATTGTCTCTGGGGATGATGCAGCGTTCCAAAACCCAACCAAACCAATTGGCCCATTCTATTCAGAAGAAGAAGCCAAAGTAGTGCAGGCTGAGCGTGGCTATGTTGTTAAGGAAGACGCTGGTCGCGGTTGGCGCCGTGTGGTGCCATCACCAAAACCAGTGGAAATTGTTGAGGCGCCGATCATCAAAGCCTTGGTTGAAGCGGGTGTTCTGGTGGTGTCAACTGGTGGTGGCGGCATCCCCGTATTGCGTCAGGAAGACGGCACGCTCAAGGGTGTTGAAGCAGTCATCGATAAAGACTTTGGAGCGGCAACCTTGGCTAATTTGCTGCACGCAGACACTCTGCTGATTTTGACTTCGGTTGATGCAGCCAAGGTCAATTTCAACCAGCCAAATGAAGAAGCTTTGGGGCAAATCTCTGCAGAAGAGATGCAAAAACACATTGACGACGGTCAGTTTGCAGCTGGATCCATGCTGCCAAAGGCGCAAGCAGCCTTACAATTTGTATCAGGTGGCGATGGTCGTACCGCAGTCATTACCTCATTGGAAAAGACCACCGAGGCTATCGACGGGACAGCGGGCACGCGGATTGTTTCATAGCCAAGCCATTGCTTTTATCTAATTTTCATGATATAAATAACAGGTATGTTGCAGTATCTTAAATCTGATGATTCTGGCAAGCTTACCATCAGAGAGAACTTAGTCAAAGGTTCTTGGATTCGTTGTGAGCGGCCAAATGAAGAGGAGATTTCCCAGTTGTTGTCACTGGGGATTGATGCTGATATCATCACTGACGCACTGGACCCTCACGAGGTTCCTCGCTTGGACGCGGACAACGAGCGGACGTATTTGATTGCCCGCTTGCCAGATACTGACGATGATTTTAATGATTTTACCACGCCAATTTTGTTTGTGATTCATGCGGATTATATCATCACCATTTCGCGAGACAGCCTAGGTAGATTGTGGCAGCCGTTCATTGATAAACATGTGGTATCCACGTCAAGTCGAATTACCCTGCTGGTTGACATGATTGACGCACTAGCAACACAATATCAGCGCCGGGTGGCTGCCATCAACCGTCAAATGCGGGCGGCGACTGGCGACATCCGAACATTGCGAGCGCGTGATATTGCCACATTAGCTGAATATGAGCGCAAACTGAATGATTATATGGACGCCTTGGTGCCGATGAACTTGTCAGTGGAACGGATGATTGCGCATAAAGCATTGATGCTTCGGTCGGATGCCAAGGAAGACGTTGAAGATATTTCCATTGATCTGGAGCAGGTGATTAGTCGCTGTAAATCATTGCTGCGTACCATCACCAACGTGCGCGATAGCTACCGGGCAGTGATGGATACGCGCCTGAACGAAACCATTCGGCTGCTGACCGTCATCACATTGGCGCTCACCATACCGACCATGATCGCTGGATTGTTTGGTATGAATGTGCCAGTCCCTGGTGGGGATGACCCGGCAATGTTCTGGAAAATCACCGGCGTCAGCGCTGTGGCAGCATTGTTGATTGGCTATTATTTCTTGCGCCGCCGCTAGCGGTACACAGAACCAAATAACCCTATTTCTTAACTAGTGCTATACTAGAAGTATGAGTAATATTATTGACGTCCACGGTTTGACCAAGCGCTACGGTGATCAAACGGTGGTAAAAGGCATAGACTTCAGTGTCGAAAAGGGCGAAATATTCGGTATTTTGGGTCCCAATGGCGCTGGTAAAACAACAACGCTAGAAATGCTGGAGGCATTGCGCACCATTGACGACGGTACGGCCGTCATTGACGGTATTGACGTAGCTAAACACCCTAAAAAGATCAAAGATATTATTGGTATTCAGCTGCAGTCGACCAACTTTTATGACCACTTGACATTAACTGAGCAATTGAAAATGTTTGCCAGTTTGTATGGTAGCAAGATTGACGTGGCTGCGCTACTAGCTAAAGTCCAACTCACAGAAAAAGCTAGAAACTATGTCGAACAGTTGTCTGGCGGACAAAAACAGCGTTTTGCCATCGCGTCAACCTTGGTCAATAGTCCAAAGGTCTTGTTCCTGGATGAGCCAACCACTGGTTTAGATCCACAAGCACGCCGCAACTTGTGGGAGCTGATCAAGCAAATACGTGAAGAAGGCGTTACTATCGTGCTGACAACACACTACATGGATGAGGCTGAATTGCTGTGCGACCGATTGGCGATTATGGACAATGGCCAAATCATCACCACTGATTCGCCACACAACTTGATTCAACAGTTGCTCAAGCGCGGTTTTAAGAAAAAGCAGGTGGTTGAACAGGCAAATTTGGAAGACGTTTTCATCGATCTTACAGGAAAGGCGATACGGGATTAGTAGTATGAAAAAATATTGGATAGGTATCATTGGTCAGGTCGTAGCTGGTCTTAAGCGTTTGCTGCGTGACAAAATGGCATTGTTTTTCACCTTTTTGTTCCCGCTGATTTTCTTGTTTGTGTTTGGTTCGATTTTTAACAATCAGACGACCAATTTCAAGGTTGCCATCATCAATCACTCCAACACTGAGTTCGCCAAGCAGTTTGTCGATGATGCAAAAAATGACAAGTCAAAACTGCTGCAAGTTCAGGACGTGAAAGACATCGATGAAGCTAAGGAAAAGATGAAGCGTTCGGAAATTGACGGTATCATTGAGCTACCAAAAGAGTTTGGCGAGGTCAAAGGTGAAGGTGCACAAGCTCGACCGTCTGGCACGCTGAACGTGCTGCACGCTAAAGGGCAAGATCAGGCTGCTAGTGCGCTGACTGCTGTGATGGGTCAGATTGTTGGTAGTATCAATAAAGCCATGGGTCAGCCAGAGCCACCGTTTAAGGTAGCTTCACAGGCGGTTGGCGATGAAGCTCTGAAAACGTTTGATTACACCTTCACTGGGCTATTGGCGTTTAGCTTGATGAGTATGGGTATCTTCGGTCTGGCAAACCAAATGCCAACCGAAAAGCAAAAAGGCAACTATCGTCGCCTGCGGGCTGCACCGTTTACTTCTGGCCAGCTCATTATTTCTACGGCTATCGTCTACACCTTGGTGTCTTTGGC
This sequence comes from uncultured Candidatus Saccharibacteria bacterium, assembly GCA_963533325.1. Taxonomy (GTDB): domain Bacteria; phylum Patescibacteriota; class Saccharimonadia; order Saccharimonadales; family Saccharimonadaceae; genus Nanosynbacter. The sequence continues at coordinate 49,793 of CAUSOC010000001.1, forward strand.
AAGCGCTACCTTGATGCTGGTTGTCAGTATGCTGCTGTTTAAATTTACGATGCGTGGCGACTGGTTGTTGTTTGTGCCATTCTTGACATTGGCTGCTGTGATGATGGTTGGGCTTGGATTGATCGTTGGTGCGTGGGCCAAAAACGAAAATCAGTCAGCACCACTCTCAAATCTTATCTCTTTCCCAATGATGTTCTTATCTGGCGCCTTCTTTCCATCATTTTTGTTCCCAGAGTGGCTCAGATCTATTAGTCAATGTATCCCGATGACTCCCGTCGTTGATGGCCTTCGATTGATATCAACAGAACATGCCAGCCTGACAGAAGTTCTGCCGCAGTTTGGTGGAGTTCTGTTGTGTATCGTCATCGTCTACGCCTTGGCTATTAAACTATTCCGCTGGGAATAACTGCTGCTAGTAGCAAAACATAACCTTTTTTCGTATAATCAAAGTATATGGTGGTGGAATACTTTGAGCGATCAGCGGCGGGTGAGCGTCTAGAAAAGGTAAGTCGTCCTCGCTCTCACGCGTGGGTGCATATATCTGGTAAATTGCTGGATATGGACGACTTGTCAGACAAGCTCTTATTGAATGCAAATATCCTGCGTGACGTTTGTGATGTCCGTGAGTTGTCACGAGCAGAGTTTAGCAATGGTGTAGAATACATTTTCTTGCGTTTACCAGTTGGTCTGGCTGATGCCGCCAAAACTGCCCCGATACTTATCGCAGTGTCGCGTGATCGGCTGGTAACCGCCAGTCCGCACACTTCTTTTTCGCCGTTAGACACCGATGCTTTTATGACCACTGACACGCGTCAGCCCTCTGCGGTAGTGTCAGCCGTTATCGCCTCCATCATCACCGAGTACGAGCAGCGACTGCATGCGCTATCGACCAAAATTACCAGCGCTCGCAAGCGGCTCACACATTTTGATGTCCAAAACGAGGACTTTGTTGAATTTGTCGCCATTGAAGATAGCCTCAATGAATATCGAAGTGGTTTAGAGGGCTTAGTCACGGTTGTTGGGCAATTGGAAGCAAATCGTCGGCAGTTATTTAATTTGCGTGATATTGAAGCCTTTGGTGATATCATATTGCACGCTCGCCAGTTGCTAGTGGCCATTAGCTCAAGTGCCCAAACGATTGACAGTATTCAAAACGCTTATTCAACTATTGCTAACAACACTCTGAACCAGCGCATGAAGGTGCTGACGACTATCACTATTCTACTAGCAGTGCCAAATGTGTTTTACGGTATGTATGGCATGAATATCGGATTGCCGTTTCAGGGTGAGTGGTGGGCCTACGCTGCCATCATGGGTATCACACTGTTGTTAATTTTACTAACATTACTACTTGCCAAGCGATTCCGCTTATTCTAAAATTAAAAGTAATAAAGTAGGGAGTAAGCACTTGACGTGCTATATTTCCTTTGGTACTATGGTTGACGTGTCTCGCGCCGAAGCATTGAGTTGCGGTTTGTAATAAAGGTCGAAGCGCGTGAGGCTGCATTTAGTACGAAGGAGTACAAATACATGCCGATAGCAATCAATTTTGTGTCATCACGACGCAAAAAGATCGCAGTGGATGTAGTGCCTGCCGAATGGCAAACATACATAGCACAATAACATATCTAAAACCGCCCGAGCGCTAAACCCGGGCGGTTTTAGATTGATTTACAGTAATCTACTCAGCCTTCTTTTCCTCAGTAGAAACACCCGCTGCTTTGAGTGCGTTTTCTACCTCAGTGTCAATACTATTGAGGTCTTCTACCTTTTTGCCATTTATGAATATGGTTGGTGTAGCAGTAATTTCGTGTGCACGGCTAACGGCAGTGTCGAAACTAATTTTTTGCAATACGCGGTCGCTTGTTAGGTCATTGGCAAAGCGTGATTCATCGAGTTTAAGCTGCTTGGCATAGCCCATGAAGATATCGTTGCGTTTGTGATTTTGGGCGTTGCTCCATGCGTCTTGGTTTTCGTACAGCAAATCGTGCATTTCCCAGTATTTACCTTGCAAGCCTGCCGCCTCAGCTACTGACGCTGCTAGGCGAGCGTGAGTGTGACCAGACAGTGGGAAGTTGCGGAATATCAATTGCACATTATCTTTGTGCTTTTCGACAGCTGATTTAATGCGCGGTGCAACAGTGCGGCAACCCGGGCATTGATAGTCGCCGTATTCAATGACGGTAACTTTTGGCTTATCGCTTCCAAAGGTGTGTTCCTGAATGTCGCCGTTCCGTTTTTCAGCAGGGATGATTTTTGTGAGTTGATCTTTGGCGATATCGCTAATATCTAAGCGGTGTGTTACTGACAAATATACCATGCCACCAAGTATCGTCACCACGATTGCGATAAATACGCCCCAGGTTTTTCCGTTCATTCTTGTCCTCCAAATTAACTCTAGTAATAATAGCATAAAATCAGGTAAAATAAAACCATGAGTGTATTACTGTTAAGTGTTATATATGGATTGATTATTGTCGTTTTGATATTGGTACTAGGGGTGCATCCACAGCTCTCGTCACATAGCCAATTTGAATTGAAACGTCGGGCGCACCAGGGTGACGAGGAAGCAAAATTACTACTGAAACGCCGCACCTACTTGGCTGATTTATTTTCGTTGCAGCGGGTGATCACGGCATTATTATTGGTGTCGCTCAGTGTCATCGGTGTGGAGTTGTTTCACTGGCTAGTTGGTTTTTTGGTGTCGTTAGTCATCGCGCTTTATTCGGGCGCCGTGGCTCGCTTGTCGCCGCTACAAAAATTTTCACAGCGCATCTATGAACGGTATGAAGGAGCAATCATTCGCTGCATTGAAAAGTATTCAGTTGTATTCTGGGCGATCCGTTCTGTTGTACCGTCACAAAGTAGTGAATTGGATGTTGAATCGCGTGAGGAGCTGCTCGAGATAGTCAAGAACGCTGGTGATGCATTGTCCAAGGACGAAAAAAAGCTTATCACCAATAGTCTCAAGTTCAAGGACATGAAAGTCACTGACGCCATGATTCCACGTACTATGATTGATAGCATAGGTAAAGATGAAGTACTAGGTCCCATCGTTCTGGATGGGCTGTATCAAACAGGGCACAGTCGTTTTCCGGTGATTGATGGGGATATTGATCATGTTGTGGGTATGCTGTATGTGCAAGATTTGGTGACCATCGGTAACGCCAAAAAGTCGCAAAAAGCGCACCACGTTACTGATGCTATGGAGCACGCTGTGTTTTACATTCGAGAAGACCAATCGTTGCAGCAAGCTTTGGCTGCCTTTATCAAAACCAGACACCATCTATTCATCGTGATCAACCAGTACCGTGAAACAGTTGGACTGTTAAGCCTGGAAGATGCTTTGGAAGCGCTTTTAGGAAAGAAAATTAATGATGAATTTGATACCCATGAAGATCTGCGTAAGGTAGCCGAGCACAATCCACGTGGCAATAATAGCCCAAAAACTACCGAAACTATCTAAGAATTTATCTTTTGCATGTATCGACATTCGGGATAATTCGAGCATCCGTAGAATGGTGAATGATTATTTTTGCTGTGTCTTATCACCAGATGACCGCCACGACAGCGTGGGCATGGTTTAATCTTTTGAGATATGTCTGATACGTCAGGAATTGGTATTACGACACCTTTATCTTCAAGGGCGCGAATGATGGTAAGTAGTCCCGTGTTATCAATAAGCCGTATTTTGTTGCCATTGGTAGAATATTTTACAAATCTTCGCGCGTCCGATGAGAAGATATTTGTCGTGACAAAGAATGCTTCACCTCCGTGTAAATGATCAACAACTGCACCATAAAAATCACGCACTTCGGATACTTTGACAATTTGTTTAATATACTTTTTACATTGGACATAACTTTGGACGCCGTTTTTGTATAATACAATGTCGATGCCACCGTCGCGTTTATACGGAGTGGTTGCAGCCGAATAGCCAAAATGTTCAAATAATTGAGCGATGTATTTTTCGAAATTATACGGCGACATGGAGCGGATTTTGGTGAGCAGTTCATGGTCGCTGAGTGGTGTGGTTGGATTAGACCTGTTCTCGGTAATGGGCTGCTTGTTCGTTGATTGTGCCCCTTCCGAAGCGGACATTTGGGTTGACTGGATATCTACTGCGGGCGATACTTCCCGGCGTAATTCCTCTAGCTCCCGGTAGGCTGTGATATATCGTTTATGATAATAAAACACTACAAAAGGACTGGCGATGATCCACGTAATTGAACAAAAGATGACTACAGTGCCCACCGTATAGCTATCCATGTGGTGATTATAGCATAAAACTGTTGCCGCTGTGGTATAATAACAGATATGAAACAGAGGACTTTTGCAATTGATACACCAACAAAAGTTGGGGAAATGATTACCGTGGCGGGCTGGGTGCATTCCCGGCGCGATCACGGCGGGCTGATTTTTATTGACCTACGCGACCATACTGGGTTGGTGCAGCTGGTGATTAATCCTGATAAGGCAGAGGCGTTTCGGTTAGCGGAAAGCCTGCGCGATGAGTTTGTGATTCGTGCCAGCGGTGTGGTGACGGAGCGCGGCGAAGGTTTAAAAAACCCAAATATTACTAGTGGTAATGTAGAAATTGTGGTGGAAAACTTGGAAATTCTCAACCGTGCTGAAACCTTGCCAATCCAGCCGTTTGCTGAGGAGAACCAAGCGGGCGAGGACTTGCGTTTCAAATATCGTTACCTTGATCTGCGTCGTCCAACGATGCAACAGATACTGAAAAAACGCGCTGAGATGTACCGACGGATGCATCAGTATATGGATACTCGGGACTTCATCGAGATTCAGACGCCGATTTTGGCAAATTCCAGCCCTGAGGGCGCGCGTGATTTTCTGATTCCTAGTCGTTTGCAGGAAAATAAGTTCTACGCTCTGCCGCAAGCCCCGCAGCAGTTCAAGCAGCTGCTGATGGTCGGCGGCGTGCCGCGATATTACCAATTGGCAGCTTGCTTCCGTGATGAAGATCCGCGAGCTGATCGACTGTACGGTGAGTTTTATCAGCTGGATCTAGAGATGAGCTTTGTTGAAGACGGCGAGGAGGTTCGCCAGGAAGTTGAGCCGCTGATGTGCCAGCTAGCGACTGATTTTGCAGGCAAGAAGTTGCTGGATTTGAGCGATCTGTCAGTGGGCGACGGCCAGCCAATTCCGCGCATTTCCTACCGCGACGCCATGGAGACGTATGGCTCGGATAAGCCGGACTTGCGTTTTGGCATGGAGCTGATTGATCTGACTGATGTGTTTGCGGGTACCGAATTTGGCGTGTTCAAAAACGCTGAGTGTATCAAAGCGATTTGCGTGAAAAACGGCGCCAGCCTCAGTCGTAAGCAAGTTGACCAATTCACTGACATTGCCAAGAGTGAAGGGGCAGGCGGCTTGGCCTACATCACCTACCAAGATAGTGAGGCGAAGTCACCAATTGCTAAGTTCTTGAGCGAAACAGAGATCACGGCGATTAAGCAACAAACTGGCGCGGCTGATGGCGACGCCGTGTTCTTTGGTGCCGACGCCCGCTCAGTTGTCAACGCCGTGCTTGGTCGCTTGCGAAACGAATTTGCTACTCATTTCAACCTGAAAGACCCGAGTGTGGTGGCCTTTGCCTGGATCATCGATTTTCCGTTTTATGAATGGGATGACCGCGGCAAGAAGCTTGACTTTGGCCACAACCCATTTGGTATGCCAAAGGGCGGTATAGAGGCGCTGGAGTCGGCGAAGACTGACGCCGACAAGCTTGCTATCGTGGCTGACCAGTTTGACATGGTGATGAACGGCTACGAAATTTGCTCCGGCGGTGTGCGCAACCACAACCCAGCGGTGCTGTACAAAGTATTCGATCTGCTCGGCTTTAGCGAAAGCTACGTCGAAGAAAAGTTTGGCGCCATGCTGGGCGCCTTCAAATACGGTGCGCCGCCGCACGCTGGTTGTGCCTTTGGTGTTGACCGCATCCTCATGGAGCTCATCGACGAAACTAATGTCCGCGAAACCTTGGCCTTTCCAAAGAACGGCTCTGGTGTCGACGTGATGATGGATTCACCGTCGACAGTCGATCCAGCACAGTTACGAGAATTAGGACTATAAGATACATCACGGCAGAACAAACTGCCGTGATTATTCTATAGTGATAGGCGAGTTATTTTTGCCGCTTTTTCTGGCTGATAAATTGTGCAATAAGACCAATGATAACAACCAGAACCGCAACGTAAAGCAACCCGTTGATCAACCAAGCGGCAAGGCGAAACACCATGCTCAATACCCAAGCGATGATAACTAGGACTGCGATGCTGTAAATTAATTTAGGAAAAGACATATATTCATTATACCATCTACCGCGAGCTAAGCATACCGTCAAACCACCCCTTAGCATGGCAATCGCGAAAGTTCCAAGCCCCGGAGCTTTCAGTCTTGTAACTCCAGTAGAACCAGGCATCGACGTTTGCCAGTACGGCAAGTTGCGATTGGCAGTGAGTGTATTCGGTACTATCGCTGGCAATGCCTGGCGGCAGAGTAGCACTCCACTCGCCGATGATTAGTGGCTGCTGCTGGGAGTAATTGCGATACTCGCCAGACCGTTGGTCAAGCACCTGACGGTGGTGAGTCAGCGATGTCGCTTGATTGTCCGTATCAGAGAAGCACTGATAATGATGTATATCCAGCGTATTAGACCCGACGCGACCCGACCACCAAGCTGGCTGGTAGCAATCAGATGCCACGATGCGTACATGAGATGGCAATTTACTGTGCAATTTCCGGCTCGTTTGCCGTGTCCACCACCACAGCTGCCATCGTTCACGTCGGGTGTTTACCAGGGGCTCATTGAGTAGTTCGATGCCCCATAGGGCTGGATACTCGCCGTATTCACTGGCGATATCCAGCAATATCTGTGTGGTTTTTCGCTGATTGGTGCGTTGATACCACCCGACAGTACTGCTATTGCCGCTGCCGCTGTGGTCGCTGGCGTTTTGAGCACCAGGTGCAGCGTGGAGGTCGAGTAGCACCTGTAGGTCATACTGCCGGGCCATGTCCATCAGCCAGTCAACCTGCGGCTTTGCTGATATATACGGCGGCTGATCCTCGAGCGCCCAATAACCAATCGGCAGTCGTATCAACTGCACACCAGTCTGCGCCAGCCATTTGATATCAGCTTCCTGGATGAACGTTTGTCGATGCCGCTGGATGCGCGCCTGACCATCTATGGTTTTAGATAATTCATATTCGTTAGTCGCGTCTGTTCCGGCAAATACACTTGGCGTCATCCATCGTTCGAGCACCAGCCAACCGCCCAGATTAACTCCAGGTATGGCGGGCGAGGAAGGATGACCACTCATATCTCTACTGTAGCACGAATACATTGTCGAATAGCAGCGAAACGGCTATACTGAAAGTAATGTATGATAGGCACGAAGTTAGTGTAAAAGTGGCGCTGTATAGCAGTGACGGCAAACGCACCTTGTTGTTGCGGCATTGGGGTGATGCGGGGTTTGGTCTGCCGGGCGGGCATATCGACGCTGGCGAAATGCCGGATGAAGCGCTGGAGCGGGAGTTGCGCGAGGAGCTAGGTATCACCATTGATGCGACGCCGGCTGACTTTTATGTGCGCGACCCATATGATACCACTGCTAGAAACCATAAAATTATCCTTGGCTACACGGCAATAATCGACGATGATATTGAGCTGCCAGACCAGGCCTGTGATGGTAGCGAAGCAGGTCCCGTCTGGCTGACGCGGGTAGAAGTTGAGACTGCCGACAAACTCGCGCCAGGTTATCGGGATTTTTTGCTGAAGTGGTGGCCGTAAATTAATGTAACACAGCAGGAGATGATAAAAGGCTATGCAATCAATGTCGAATATAGAATACGAAGCAAAAATATATGATATTGATCCAGCCGATATCGCTGGGAAATTGGCAAAACTTGGCGCCAAAGAGATTGGTAATTATAATTTTCACCGTTATGTATTTGATACAATTCCGGCGATACCAAATCGCTGGGTACGGTTGCGCTCCGATGGGCAACACGCTACTCTGACTGTCAAAGAAATAACCACTGACGCTATTGATGGGACTCACGAGTGGGAGGTTGAAGTCTCCGACCTAGAAACGACCCTGGAGATATTAGCAAAGATTGGCATTAAACCATGCGGCTATCAAGAAAATAAACGCCAAGAATATGACTTGGATGGCGTCCAGGTCGTCATTGACCACTGGCCGAAGCTAAAACCATACATTGAAATAGAGGGTAATAGCGTAGAGGAAGTGATAAACACTGCGAAACTTTTGGGCTATACCAAAAATGATTTGATGACGAAAAATACTACTGAGTTATATCAGGATATTGGTATAGATATTGAGAAAATGCTAGAGTTAACATTCAATTCAACTATCGAGGACAGAATGCTCACAGGATTATAACTGAACACCTAGCCACGCCGCCAATACATCACCAGCAAAGTAGGCCAGCCCAGCGGCAACTGCGCCGAGGAGTAGGGTGATGGCGGCTTCTCGCCATGGTGATTGATTACCAACTTTGCCTTTGATGAAGCCAATCGTCAGGAAAGCAACCGCTGTTAGTGCAGAGCTGATATAAAACAAGGTAGTGCTTGGCACTTTTGATCCTGCAATGACGTCAATCAAGTACGGCAATACTGGCACGCTACCGACGGCGACAAAGGCCAAAAATGTAACTGCGCCGATGATTTTTGGCGAAGCTCGTTTTTGGGTATCGCGGGCCGAATCTTCATGCTCAGCGCTGGCTGCCAGGTAGGCACTGGCACCCATCGAGAAGCCATCGGCGATGAGGTTTGCAATGCCTAAAATGAGGATAACCGCGCTGGAGATGCCGGCTCCGGCCGAAGCTGCCACGACGGCAAAGGTTGTCACGGTGCCGTCAACCGCACCGTACACAAATTCTGAAATGTATCGTCTAAAAAATATGTTCATAACCGTGCCATTATAGCACAATTAGCCTTTGTGAGGTTTATTCTCGTATACTAAAGCAATGACGACTGATGATTTCCAGGCGCTGATCCATCAAAAAGGCCGCGAGCTCTACCGACCAATGCCGTGGCGCGATCAGCCAACCTTGTACTATGTGCTGGTGAGTGAATTGATGCTGCAGCAAACCCAGGTTGCTCGCGTCTTGACGAAGTTTAGAGAGTTTACCGCTGAGTTTCCGGATGTTCAATCACTGGCAGCTGCTGAGCTGACAGAAGTACTGCGTGCGTGGCAGGGGCTGGGCTATAATCGCCGCGCTCGATATCTCCACCAAACAGCACACGCCATTGCCACTGGCGCCCCAGTGACTACGCTAGATGACCTCGTTGCATTGCCGGGTATTGGCGTCAATACCGCTGGTGCCATCATGAATTATGCCTATCAAGTGCCAACACCGTTCATTGAGACAAATATTCGTACCGTCTATCTCAATCATTTCTTTATGGACCAGACAGCAGTGGCGGATCGTGACATATTGCCCATTGTCGAGCAGACGATGGACCAGGCAAATCCGCGCCAGTGGTTTTGGGCACTGATGGATTATGGCAGTGAGCTGAAGGCTCAGGGTAAGGGCAAATTGTCTGCTAGTCGCCACTACACCAAGCAATCGCAATTCACTGGCAGCCTCCGCCAGATGCGGGGCGAGATTTTGCGTCGGTATGTTGGTGGGCAGTCGCTCGCTGAAATCACTGCTGAGTTGCAGGACGATCCACGATTTGCGGCGGCACTGGATGGCTTGCGGCGGGACGGTCTCATCAGCCGATGATATAAGTATTGACATTTTAAACCGTCTATGCTATCATAGTAACTAGTCGATACGACAAATATAAACAACAAATCAAAGGAAAGGTATGGAAGACATGCAAACAGTTATTATACTGATGACTGCGGTGATTGTGGTCCATTCGGTGGCGATCATCATCTTATTCAGTATAATAATTTCGCTCTTGGTAAAACTCAAACGTATTGCCAGCCAAGCTGAAACAGCAGCGCATAATATTGCACAAGCGACAGAATGGCTGTCACCAAGAAAAGTCTTTACTGAAGCTTCTCGGCTTTTTCGGCGGAAATAGCAAGGATTCATCAGTAAAATCTAACAATAAACAAACAAAGGAGAAACTATGAAAAAAGTATTAACTGTCTTGGGTGCTGCGGTAGCTGGTTTTGCGGCTGGTGTGTTGACTGCACCAAAAAGTGGTAAGGAAACTCGTAAAGACTTGAAGAAAAAGGCTAACGAGTTGAAAAAAGATGCTGACAAGTGTGCAGCAAAGGCAAAGACGGTGGCAAAAGACACGGCTGCTTCTCTGAAGTCTGGGGCACAAAAAGTAGGTAAAGCTACCACCGAAGCGGCTCACGACGTTAAAGGTGATGTTGAAAAAAGCCTGAAATAATTTGACAACAATCCAAAAACGCGGGACAATGGAACAGATGAAACAAGCTGTTACAAGTCTCGCGTTTTTGATGGTTATTGCTGGTGTGATTGTCGGGTCTTCGGTCGTCGTGAAAGCTCTTGATGGTCAAGCCGAATCTGCAAATGGAATTGATGCCATCAAAGCCAATTGCCAGGATATTCGTGGAAATCTCAGTCGACTGCATTATAGTGACGCAATTTTACGAGTAAACACCGGTCAAGCGTACAATGATATTTCTTCGCGCCTGATGGCACGCATGAACGGTCGCTTAGCAGTGAACAAGATTGATGCTGCAGACCTCGTTTCTTTGACGAGTCGGTTCGAAAGGGGTCGGTCATTGTTCTCCTCTCGGTATAATGAATATGAATCTGCCTTGGCAGCGCTTCTGAAGATTGATTGCAAAAATCAGCCAACTGATTTTTATGCTCAGTTCAACATTGCTCGTGATGCACGGCTCAAATTGTCATCATCAGTTCGCGAGCTCAACGACATTATCGCTGAGTATGGCACTAAAGTTGAAAAGATAAAGGAAAAACTCAAGTGATACGCCAGCAAATAATGGAGCATAAATTGCCGGCATTTATCGCAGGTTCGGTGTTGCTAGCTATGCTCTTGGTTACTTTGTCGATGTTCATCTACTATGCGTCAGGAGCTTCGCGGTTGGATTTGAGCCGCCCAGAGTACAAGTCGATGCGCTCAAAGATCGATCAAGGCAAGGCGCTAGACGAGGGATTTTCGGCGCAGGGTGAAATCACCAAATCAACCATAGACGAATTTATGAAGCTGTACAAAGCAGAGGCTGAAAAAACTACAAGCTCGCAGAATTTTTCAGTTGATGCGCTAAGTGACGCTAGTCTAGGAATTACCCAAAGTCAGTCAAATCAATAACTATTTTTTCAACGGTCCATTGGTGGTGAGCGGTAGCGTGGCTAGTTTGATGTCGTTATTTTCGAACTCACGCAGCAGTCGCCGCCGCATTTCTGAAGTGACACTCCATTGGTCTGAGGGCTGAGTTTTACCAGCAATGATCACCTCCACTGAATGTCCGGTGATATCGCCCAGGGAAGTAAACTTTGGTGGGTGGCTGATTTTGCGTTTCCAGGATTTTTCCAAGGATAATTTATAGCCGATGTCATTGATAATTTCGGTGGCGGCTGAGATGTCAACTGACGGATCGAGCTGTAGGATAAACCGAGAGATACTGTACCCCATGGTTTTGTTGATGACCTGCTGAATGGTACCGTTTGGAATGTAATGGACATTACCATCGGTGTCACGCACGACTGTCGAGCGGGTACCAACGCGCTCTACCTTGCCAACTGCACCCATGATGTCGACAACATCACCAACGCGGTATTGGTTTTCGGCGATGATGAAGATACCAGCCAGGAAGTCCTTGACTAGCGACTGGGCGCCAAAACCCAACGCCACACCGATGATCCCAGCACTAGCAAACAGCGGTGATAGATCAACCAAAAAAAGTTTATTTGCAACCACTGCCAACGCATAGGCGATCATCAAAATTCGCCAGAAGCTGCGGAGCAATTGAATCAAGGTCTCCTGACGTTTTTCAATGTCCTTTTTGTGCCAATCTCGATGTTTGGCTGTCGACCTAACCACGCTTTTGATGCCCCATTTTAGCAGCACGCGGCCAATATAGTAAGCGATGATGGCGCCGATAACTGTACTCCATGCCTCGATGAAACGCTGCTCCATCAGCCAACCCAGACCATTTTGCTTCAGCCACTCATCGAAATTGGAGGAATCTAAAATATACTTAGTAAGCGTATCCATAATAGATTTAGTATAATGAATAATATGAGTTTTGTCGATCCGAATCAGTTCATCATCACCCGTAAACGCAAGAAATATAAATTTGCACTGTTTGCTAATTCGCCACTGTGTTTTGAGTATGACGAATGGCTGGCAGTGAAGGATCAGCCAGATAAGCGCCCAGCGGTGATGGAGATAGGTGCGGGCAATGGCTTGTTTGCGGTCGAGCAGGCAGCGCGGCATCCAGAACAAGCCTTTGTGGCACTTGATGTCAAAGGTGATCGATTGCAGAAGGGCGCCCGAGAGGCTGAAGCGCGCGGATTCACCAATGTCTTTTTTGTGCGAGCCCGAGCCGATCAAATCGATCAATTGGTTGCTCCGGCGTCGCTAGGAACCATTTGGCTAACTTTTTCTGACCCATTTCCTCGAAAACATTCAGCTGGTCGGCGACTAACCCATCCGCATTTCCTGGCAGTGTACCGCAACCTATTATCGTCAGAGGGCGTGCTGCTCATCAAACACGACAACACTGATTTCTTTTGTTGGAGCTTGGAGCAGCTGGTTAGCCAAGGGTGGTCTTTGCAGGAGTTGACCTTTGATTTGCATGAGTCTGGGCTGGCTGATGACTATAAGATCCTCACATCCTATGAACAGCGCTGGCTGGATGAAGGTAGAATTACAAAGTTTGTTAATGCCAAAGCTGACGGGAAAAGGAACTAATATGCCACACATCCACACCGCACCCAACCAACACGACCACACCGTTACTGGATATGTCATTCGTACCGATGGCGATCAACCACGGGCGTTGCTGCATGTGCATAAAAAACTAGGAAAATTACTGCCGCCGGGTGGACACATAGAATTGGACGAAACGCCATGGGCGGCGATGCTACATGAACTGCGCGAAGAAGCTGGCTATGACGCTGGGCAATTGTTGGTTTTGCAACCAACCTTGCGCATGCATCAAGCGGCAATGCCAGAAGTAACACTTCACCCGCAGCCGCTGCTCATGAACACCCACGACATTACACCTGAGCATTACCATTCAGACACCTGCTACGCACTGGTAGTTCGGGAAGATCCACGCCATGAATTAGCCGCGGGCGAATCGACGGATGTGCGGTGGCTGACACGAGACGACATAGCGGCGCTACCGTCTGAACAAATCTGGGATAATACACGAGCGAGCTATATGTCATTGTTTGATAAGTTTTTAGACGAATGGGAATTAGTCCCTGCGAGTGAGTTTTCGGCAGGCAAATGATAGGAGGAGAGATGATGAATATACAAGATTATGCAGATCAGGCCATCACCACGCTGTCAGACAACTACGCATACGGTGACATCAGCCCGCAATTAATGGGTCAGGTATTGGGGCTAGCTGGTGAATCTGGTGAGGTAGTCGAAAAAATCAAAAAGTTGCTGCGTGACAATCAGGGAAACCTTGAGGAGCCAGACAAGGTAGATATCCTCAAAGAGTTGGGGGATATCTTGTGGTATGTCAATGCAGTGGCGCATTTATTGGGGTCGAGTCTGGAAGACGTAGCGCGGATGAACAATGAGAAACTGTTGAGCCGCAAGCAGCGTCATCAGTTACACGGCAGTGGTGATAATCGCTAAGCGTCCAGTGTGGTGGCGTGCTGTCGCACCCAATGATCAATGGTTCCGGCGCCCATACACAAGACTAATTTGCCAGCGTCGAGCGAAGCAGTGATGTGGTCCCACAGTGCATCATCCAGCTCGGCAAACGTTACAACATCAGGGCGCGAAGCAACGATGTGGCGTGTTAATTCTTGTGGTGTTAAAACTGGCAAGTCTGGATTTTCGCGGGTCAAATAGGTTGGTAGCCAATAGATCGTCTCAGCGGCCTCAAAGACATCTGCCGTATATTGCGTCATGATTTCGTGTTGGCGAACATTTTGATGCGGCTGGTACACTAGCACCACGTGGTCCGACAGTTCTTGCGCCAGTTGCAGGGTAGCTTTGATCTCCACTGGGTGGTGACCATAATCTGAATACAGCCCCTCGGCCAATTTCTCAAATCTACGACCAGCGCCAGGGAATTGGTTGATGCTGGTGATGATGGTTGCTTCATCAGTTTCCGTTATGCGCTTGACTGCCTCCAGGGTTAACATCCCGTTGCGCCGATTGTGCTCACCAGTCAAGTGGATATCTGGGTGATATTCGGTCAGCACTTGTACATTGTCATCATCAAAAAACGCAGCAGTTTCCTGCCAGGTGACGACACTTTCAGACTGCCTACCAAAGGTGCGGAAAGCTGCCAGATAATCAGCTTCCGTTGGGTAGGTGTCAGGGTGGTCATAGTCAACTGAAGTGATGAGGCTCAGCCATGGTTTGAAATTCAAGAAGTTCCGGTCAAATTCGTCACACTCGTAAATAAAAAATTGACTAGTTGGGTCAAACTTGCCACTTGGTCCAAAGCTCAAGGTTGAGCCGACCGAATAACTGACTGGAATCCCTAACTGTTGCAGTGTCCACACGATCATACTAGTGGTGGTGGTTTTGCCGTGGGTGCCAGCGACAGCCACGAGCTTTAGGTTTTTATCAGATATGATGTGTGCCAATAATTCATCGCGTTTGCCGGTTTTGATGCCGAGCTGGTGAGCAAGTACTAACTCAGGGTGATCTGCCGGCAGAGCTGCGGTATAGACAAACCAATCAAACGGCTGTTTGTCATGCTCTTCCTGTAAAAAAGTCCCTGATTGATCAAGGGCAACGTGAATGCCGCGTTCCATCAAAGCCGCGGTCAGTGGACTGGCTGATTGGTCTGAGCCACAGACGTCATACCCAGCGTCGTGAGCAATCTCAGCCAGTGGTCCTATGCCGACGCCACCGATTCCTGAAAAATAAATTCGCATGGCTTTATTATACCACTCTCGCCCGCCGCTCGGCATGTGTGCTATACTAAAACTAGATCAAGAAGGGGTGGAATGACAGATAAACGCAACGTCCGATTCAAAATTCGTCGACTCGAGCAGATCAAAACATGGCAGCTGTTGATTTTGTTTGTCATGTTTGCTTTCATCACAGCAACATTCCTGCGGCTCAATAATGTTGGCATGGTGGAACGTCGTGAAGCGGTGTACGCTGCAGACAAGACGGACGATTCGGTTGGGCTGGCGAGCCGATTGTATGATCTACAGAGGTTTGTAAGCGCTCACATGAATGCCGATCCTGGCAGAGTTGCATTGGTTAAGACGTATGAACGAGACAATGAGCGGCATAAAAAAGCCTATCAAGAAAGCAGCAACAGTACCGCCAATGGTGATGCATTTCAAAAGGCTGAGGCTGTTTGTGGGCCGATCGCGCGGTCCAATGGTTGGCGTTGGCCGGATATGCGCTATACAAACTGCATCAACCAAGAATTAGAAAAAATTCCTGGCGGACAAGCGGTGATAAGTGAGTTTAAGCCGTTACCGGTTGAGCCGTATTACCACACCTTTACCTCGCCCCTCTGGTCACCAGATTTTGCTGGCTGGTCGTTGATTGTCACGGTAATAATCGGTCTTATCATCATAGGTCGACTCGTGGTTTTAGCTATTCTTCGCTTCATTTTACGCCGCCGAAAGCGTTTTTAGGCTTGACAGGGGCCAACAGGGGTAGTAATCTTATAAGGTAAAGTACTAATAGGAGGTATTACCACATGGCTTACAAGCACACTAACTCAAAGGGCGTTACGTACTACTTGCACAAGACTGAAGTAACTCTGCGCGGTGGCAAGACTCAGACCATCTACTTCTTCGCAAAGGTAGAGAAGAACGACAAGGGTACACCATGCGATCTTCCAGAGGACCGTGTCGTTAAGGAAAATCCACGCAACGGTTTCTTGACCATTTCTAAAAAGAAATAATTAGCAATACTCGCAATCAATACAATAGCTCTCCAACAGGGGAGCTATTTGATTTTTTAGATATATTATGATATAATAAAATCATGAGCGAAATTGTCACATCTCATGTTGCTATAACTGATGAAGGGGATGTTGTATTTCCTGAAGTAAGTCCTGATGTTGATTTAGATGAGCTGCAGGCAAGGCTAGACCAGGAAGAGGCTGATCGTGCGGCTGAGCAGCGTTATGACGAGCACCTACAGCGAGCGCACTCTGGTAATTTTGCCGGAAGAAACAAATTGCTGCTAAAGACTGCACGGTTGGCTGGTGCTGCCAACCGGTCTCGGGGTGCAGGAAAGATGTACGACATGGGTAGGGCTGATAAGATCAGAGGTGCGGCTGAGGCTGCCGAAAGAAGCATCGCTGAACGGCAGAAAGCGTTGGAGCTTGCTAGGATAGCCTGCCGAGCTTGTCCACTAAAAGATTTTTGTGTGATGGGCCCGACGAGATTGGTTGATGCGCTGTCAAAGACGGGCAAGGCAGGTAGTAGCGTAAGACAAAGGTTCTCACGAAGGGTTGAAAAGTCAGATAACAATCATTTGTGTGAAGATAATTTACGGCCTGGTAGACTGCCTAATTAGCAATACGAGAATCTTGGCTTAAAGGTAGTGATACTCTTGTATTATTAGGGGGTATGGCGCCTAGGTTAATATTACGATTAGGTATATAATATAATCAAACAAGATGTTGATAACTTAAGAGGGATTATGACCAAGCAGCTAACTACTATTGATAGAAAATTGCATTATTTTAAAATAACTGCAACAGGCGGAGACAGGGGTTTATTCGGAGAGAAGTTGACGAGGATCTTTGATGAGGTGGCGAGTAGTGACCGGGAATATTCTTATAGGGGTACTTGGGTTAACTTTGAGCTTATCGAGAGGAATAATAATGATAGTAAAATAAGAGGCATTATTAAACAGCTTAGGACTACTGCGCCCAGCAAACGTACTTTTGGTACTACTACTACAACCCCTATTAACCTCGAGGAAGATGAAGGTATTGATGAGTCAACCCATTTTATTTATGATAAGTCAACATCTTTACTAAGTATCGAATATAATTATTATGGTCCGAAAGTAGGTCTTTTGGTTCATATGGTTAATACAATATTTAAGGATAAGATTGATAAAGAATCTAGACGTAGTGGCTATATGTATATTCAGGCTGGACATGCTCTTAATAGGGTCATAAAGAAACAATTTGTCCGGTCTGTTATCGCTAAACCTATTGATCCAATCACTGTAGGGGTATTGAGTAGTGATGCCAGTTTACCTAGGGTATTCGAGGAGTTTAAGCCGCCAAAAGAATCGAGAATCGAAGTTAGACTAACGGCTCAACAGAGGGGTGGTATGGCGCTAAAAATAAATGATTTTAAACGATTATTCTTACGCGATAAGGAGGACCTACAATATTATGACAAACTAAATGTAGCTATTCAGGATGAGTCTGGTAAAACGGTCGAGTATGATCTGGTAAAAGATAAATTACAAGATGAGATCGTTGTTGATCTAATTCTTGGCACTAAACAGATAGACACGAATGACATTATGATAAAAATGAATACAAAAGTGGACGCTATCAAGAAGGAGTATATACTAGACTCGTAGAAGGAGGTGAGGAGTGGATACAAACGTTGGATATATCTCGTGGGTTATAATAAGAGAAATAGGGTCGGCTGCTATTATTGCATTTGGTTTTTGGTACTGCTTAGGGGGGTGGGTCTACTCTTTAAACTACGAAAGCCTTATTGATTCAATGATAGCCCTAAACTCAGGTATTATCATTGCCCTATTTGTGGCGCTATTTCAGGGGGATGAAAAAAATATGCAGAATTTTAAGAAATTCAAAAGAGCGTCTAAGCAACTCTACCTTGTCTTTTTGGTCAATAGTTTAATTACTTGTCTTGCATCCCTGGTTGTAAATAATGTAATTGAATCATATATTTTTAAGCCGGGGGATTGGACACTGTTCGTAACGATATTCGGTGCAGCCATTGCTACTGTACTATGTATCGTCAATTTATGGTTAGTTTATAAACTTTTAAACATCAATTACAGGACAAAAGTTAATGATTGTTAAGATATTGACGTAGCCATGCTACAGGTACTTGTAAGTTTTGTATTTTTGATAATTGATTAACTATACGATCTAAAGAGTTTAGTAAGATACCAAAAAAGACTCTTCAGGTACTGAAAAGCCTTTCTTGGTTGCGGGGGTAGGATTTGAACCTACGACCTTTTGGTTATGAGCCAAACGAGCTACCAGGCTGCTCTACCCCGCGGCACATAGATGATTGTAGCATAGACAAGGAGTATTAGCAAATATCGCCGGTCTTAAGACTTCTTTCGGTTGGCTCCAAACAGGAAATTAGTCCATTGTTGGAGGTTGCTTTCGGTTAATTGCTGCTTGGAAACTGTGGCAGCTTTCTCAGTTTCAACATCAGTTGATGGCACAATCAGTTGTTTTTCACCTGGTGATCCATGACCCAACCGCTGGCGAACTGCCAAGTCTTGATATTCAACAGTCTGGTAATATTTGGCTTCGTATTCAGCCAAAGATACCTTTAAAGTTTCTAACTCGACTTGCTGCTTTTTATTGTCCAGCAGCTGCTGTAAATGATAATTTCTCTGCATAGCTTCAACTGAACCCCAGGCCCAGCTGAGTGCTATCAAAACCGCTCCAGCGATGATGACGTTGTTGAGCGTCAAATAATCGTGGCGGATGTGATAGATAAGTCGTCTTAGTTCGTGTTTGTCGAGTTTTTTTATCATCATGATGTTTGGGGGGGGCGGCTGGGATCGAACCAGCGACCAATCGGTTATGAGCCGACTGCTCTAACCCCTGAGCTACGCCCCCGCTCCGTTCAGTATATCATAGCTTCGGGGATAAATTATAGTAATTTACCAGCGGCAATTCGCGTCGCTTCTGACCAGGAAGTGAAGCAGCTTGGTGTGCTGATGAGCTGTTTGGCGGTCAGGCGATGACGGACGGCGATGCTGAGTTCACTGATGAGGTCGCTGGCGTGTGGGGCAACGATGGCTGCGCCGATGAGCACGCCTTTGGTGTCAACGATCAATTTAACAAAGCCATTGCGGCAGTCTGTGATATTACTGCGAGCCGTCAGGGTCAGCGGAGCGACAGCTGTTTTGTACCGTAGGTCGCGTTTGATACATTCCTGTTCATTCAACCCAACCTGAGCAACTTCTGGGAAGGTGAAGGCCACCAACAAATTTGGCGTTAGATCAGCCTCAATGGCGGTGCGGTGGGTCAGGTTATGAGCAGCAGTTCGACTTTGGGTCAGGACGGCGTGGGTTTGGATGGTTGGATCAGTAATATTGCCAGCAGCAAAGATGTGTCTTGCTGAGGTTTGCATGCGAGCATTGACAGTAATGCCCTGGTGAGTGTAAGCAACGCCAGCATTTTCCAGTCCCATGTCAGTCTGTGGGACGCGTTGTTCTGCCACCAAGATTTCATCAACGCGAACTGATTTTTGTTGCCGACCTTGAATGTAAGTGACGCGCTTTTGCAGCCCCTCTTTTTGTAGGGCAACCACGCGAGATCGTGTCAAAATGGTCATATTACGGCTAACTTTTGCGTCTTCTGCGACGATTGGTCCAACTTCAATATCAAATTCTGGCAACATGCGATTGGCTTTTTCTGCAACGTAGACTTTGGTGCCAAATGAAGCGTATAGATAGGCGATTTCTATGGCAGTGGCGTTGCCGCCAACGATGAACAACGTTTTCGGTGGGCGAGTCAATGACAAAATGTTCTCTGGTGTTAGGTACGGAATATTGTCGCTACCAGGAATGGTCGATTTCTCCCAGGCTGCTCCTGTGGCGATCAAGAATTTGCGGGCTGACAAATGGTGACGATTAACGGTAATTTCATTGGGGCTGAGAAAGTGAGCGTTGCCAGAGAAGACACTGATGCCTTGTTTTTCGTAATAATAGCGATTGCCACCTGCGCCAGTGCGCTTGATGACGGTGTCTCGCCAGGACAAGAGAGACGGGTGGTTGTAGTTGAGCGCGTTGGTTCGCAGACCAAATTTGGCGGCACGCTTGGCGTTGTAAAACACTTCAGCTGCGTACAGCATGGCACCTAGGGGCATGTCACCCCAGTTGGGAGACTCGCCACCGAAAGTTCCCCGTTCGACGACGGCAACTTTTTTGCCAGCACGCGCCAAAATGCTGGCCGCTGGAGCTCCCGCTGCCCCACTGCCGATGACGATAATATCATAATCAAATGCTGGTTTTTGTGCCATGGTTGCCCCCTAGGTTATATCATAAGTTTGTCATTTTTATACATGTACGCGGCGTCTGAGTGCAGAGGTTCAAGGAAAGTTGTTGCGGTTCGCCGTATGTCGTTTGCGGTTATTTCTGGCTTTTCTTTGCACCAGTCAATCACTTGAAACGTTACTTGTGCTGCGATGTCTTCTGCTTGTCCGTCTGGCACGCGAACGCTACAACAGGTTTTCACAATTGAGCGGTGCAGCTTTTCTGGGTCAAACGGTTCGGTGCCTCGGTGATTATTTTTCTTGACAATCGTTATCTGCATCACCACCCAATCCCCATGCTTGTTATCCCCATGACGCGGTCAATGAATAGGTAAAACGCTAAAATGAACAGACAACTACCGCCAGTAAATTGCAGGAATGATTTGGACTGTTCACGCCACTGCTGAATTTGAGCGATATTGTAGCCACTACCAACAAGAATTAGAATGCCCAGTAGTGGCAAGAGTGAACCGACGACATAGAGTAGGATGGCTGATAACTGGAATAGGCCAGAGGGCAGACTGATGATGGCGAGACTGGCTGCTAGCAGTGGACCAATGATGAATATGAGTTCAGCGATGACGCTCGTCATGCCGAGTGAAAAGGCCTCGGCGCTACTTTTGGTTGCTTTGCTGCGCTTTGCTAAAAAACGTGCCATGCCACGAGGTAGCCATAGGACGATGCCGGTTTTTTGCTTGCGGCGATAGTAGAATGCCCAAGTCGCCAGCCCCAAGCCAACTGCGATACCGGTGGTAACGGAAGCAACCAGGCGTTCAATGATCACGGTTTGGTTAATGACGATGGTTAAGATATGAACCGTAAACGTCGCCAACAGTAACGTCATCAAAAAAACACCGAGCACGAAGCTATTCATCCGTCGGAGCAGTAGCATATGGCGGGTCTTTTTGCCCAACGCATGGCCGCTCATCAGCGTCAACATGCTAACACTTAACTGCAGACTAGCATGAATGCCAGCTGCCAGAAGGACGATAGCAAGTGATGAGAGTATGGCGTACGTCATGTTTATATGAATATTCCTTTAATATCAGTGTAGCATAGGCGATTTAAAAAGGGAAAATAATCATGAGGATTTTGTGATATTGCTATTGCTTTTTTGTCAAAAATGTGCTAATGTAGAGTTAGGTTTCATTATTAAACAAAAACAAGGACCAAATACATCATGACAGAGCAAGCAATTGCAGAGCGTGAGCTAACTGCGTTTTTAGAAGGCATCGAAAAACAACAACTTGAAACGTGGAAACACCAGCGGACTTCACAAGAGATGAGCGAATTTGTGTTGAGAAAACTCCGAGCGCTTGATGATAAATAAGATCACCTAAAGAAAAACCTCCATGAATCATGGAGGTTTAGCTTGCAATATTGGTAGCACCGGGTGGACCCGAACCACCGACCTCAGGCTTATGAGTCCTGCGCTCTAACCAGCTGAGCTACGGTGCCACGTCTGAGGGTGATTATAGCATGGTATTGTTGTTTCACCAAGAGCTGAATTGATTTTATGAATATCAAAACCGCTCATGCTTTGCTATAATGGAAAAGATGAAATATGCGGTAGCAGTCAGTGGTGGGATTGACAGCGTTGTGTTGCTGGATCTTATGGCGCACAAAGGGCATCAATGTGTGGTTTTGCACTTTGATCATGGTATGCGTGCTGATTCGAGGGCTGATGCGCAGTTTGTTGAAGCGCTGGCTCGACGGTATGGGTTTTTGTTTGAAGGCAAAAGAGAAGAATTACTGGGAGCTAATGAAGCGATTGCTCGGCAGCGGCGCTACGCGTTTTTACTGGCGGCGGCCGAAAAACATGGTGCACAGTTGGTGACCGCGCATCACTTGGACGATGTGGTTGAAACGATTGCGCTTAATATAGCGCGAGGGACGCGATGGAGAGGGCTGGCGGTGCTTGGTGATTCGCGGATCATGCGACCCCTGGCACACTGGACCAAGCAGCAGCTCACAACCTATGCAGTGAGGCGCCGGCTGGAATGGGTTGAGGATGAGACCAACGCCAGTGATGTCTATACGCGCAATCGTTTGCGGCGTAAGTTGATGAATCTGCCGGATGATGCAAAACGACAGCTATACGATTTGTGGCAAGAGCAGTTGGAGTTAGCAGAGGCGATTACTGACGAGTCAGCACAGCTTTTGACGGAGCCACTCAATCGGTATTTTTTCATCAGTATCGATATGGCTGAAGCAGTGGAATTGCTGGCGGAATATATTCGAAATGCATTTGGTACTTCCCTGCTGACGTCGCAGCTCGAGCGGGCGGTGATGGCGCTCAAGACGGGTAAGCCCGGTACGGTCTGGCAGATCGGTGAAGGGTTAGAGATGAAATTATCATTAAAAACTGCTATAATCAAAAAGATTGGTTTAGGTAGAAAGGATTTTTCAGAGTATGGCGGTAAAGATGCCGAACAAGAATGGCAAGAATAAAATCAGTCAGTTTATGCGACTGGGCCTTTTTTGGGCGATTGTTGTATTGATTGGTTTGGCAGTGTATGCGTCAACTGCGCAGCACGCTAATTTGAAGGAAGTGGCTTTGAGCGATGTGGTCAGCCGAGCGAACAAGGGCGACATTAAACTCATCCAAGTCCAAGGCAATGACCTGACGGTGACAGTTAAAGACCAAGATAAGCCGACGGAAAAATCCATCAAAGAAAATAGCAGCATTTATGAACAAGGCCTCAAGAAAGACGCGCCAGTTGAAGTCAAGGTTGTGCCGCAGTCACGCACTGGCGAGGTGGTATGGAATGTTGCCATTACCTTTGTGCCAGTTATTTTGATCATCGGTTTCTTTGTGTTCATGATGCGACAGAGCCAAGGTCAGAACAACCAAGCCATGGGCTTTGGTAAGTCAAAAGCGCGGTTATATGGCGAAGACAAAGAAAAGGTTAACTTTGAAGATATCGCTGGTAATGATAACGCCAAGCAAGACTTGCAAGAAGTCGTTGATTTCCTGAAAAATCCAAAGAAATACCGCGAGCTCGGCGCTAAGATTCCACGAGGAGTATTGTTGGTCGGTCACCCAGGTACTGGTAAAACCATGCTGGCGCGAGCTGTGGCTGGTGAAGCAGGTGTGCCGTTCTTCTCAATCTCTGGTTCGGAGTTTGTGGAGATGTTCGTCGGAGTTGGTGCGTCACGAGTCCGTGACTTGTTCACTAAGGCCAAGAAAAATGCACCATGTATCATCTTTATCGATGAGATTGACGCGGTTGGTCGTAAACGTGGCTCCGGTATGGGCGGCGGTCACGATGAGCGCGAGCAGACTTTGAACCAGATTTTGGTGGAAATGGACGGCTTTGATGGTGACACGAATGTGATCGTCCTGGCGGCTACCAACCGAGCAGATGTGCTAGATCCAGCGTTGCTGCGTCCAGGTCGTTTTGACCGGCGAGTTAATATCATGCTACCAGAGCGCAAAGACCGCGAAGCTATTTTGAAGGTTCACTTTAAGAATAAACCAACTGATGACACTGTTAATTTGGATGCGTTGGCAGCAAAGACGGCTGGTTCAAGTGGCGCTGATTTGGCAAACATCGCCAATGAGTCTGCCATCATCGCTGCACGGCGCAACAAGAAAAAGATTACCAACGAGGAATTGACCGAAGCGTTTGAACGAGTGGCAATTGGTCCGGAGCGCAAAGCGAAGGTTATGAGCGACAAGGAAAAGGAATTGACCGCGTATCACGAAGCTGGCCATGCCATCGTCGGTCACGTTTTGCCGGACTCTGACCCAGTTCACAAAGTTACCATCATTCCGCGCGGCGGCACTGGTGGTGTGACGTGGTTCTTGCCGCCAGAGGACAAAAGCTACACCAACGTCTATGAATTTAAAGACATTTTGGCACGGGCCATGGGCGGACGAGTGGCTGAGCAGATTTTGTATGGTGATGACGGTATTACCACTGGAGCGGGCTCTGACTTGCGTAATGCGACCCAGATTGCTCGTGATATGGTGATTGAGCAAGGCATGGGTAAGGCGTTGCGTGACCAAGTCTTCCACGAAGATAATGGCGGATTGATGTTTGACAAGATGACCCGTGAGCGACCGTACTCAGATGAAACAGCCAAGCAGATAGACCAAGAAGTGGCAGCGCTGATCAATGAAGCGAAGACGCGAGCTATGACGGTTCTGAAAGCCAATCGTTCACATCTGGACAAGCTGGCGGCGGCACTGCTCAAGGACGAAACCTTGGAAGAAGAAACAGTGGCAGAGATACTCAAGGGTACTAAGTTGCCAAAGGAAGCAAAACTTCACGCATAATCGATTATGGGGCGAGTTCGGCAAGCAGTCACCAAAGTGAATCAGCGGCTGACCGTGAAATTGGCAGCCAGTCTATTGGCAGGATCTATGCTGCTGAGTAGTCTGCTGGGATTTTGGCGTGACCGTTTGCTGAACGCTGCCTATATGCCTAACAAAGAAGCAGGGCTGGCTGGTTATGTTGTTGGTCTTGACGCGTACACTGCGGCGTTCATGGTGCCGGACTTTATGTTTGCTATTTTGGTGTCGGGTGCGCTAAGTGTGACTTTCATCCCGGTGTTTAATGAGCGGTGGACCAAGGGAAATAAGCAGTCAGCTTGGCAGATTAGCTCCAGCATGATCAATTTCATGGCACTAACCACCCTGGCTGCTAGTGTGCTCATCATCATCTTTGCTGATCCATTGATGCGCTATTTCATTGCGCCGGGAATGAGTGAATCAGGTCATGCGTTGGCAGTTAGCATGATGCGGGTGATCGCTGTCAACCCATTTATCTTTGCAATCGCTGCCGTCATCGCTAGTATCCAGCAAGCGGTGGGGCGTTTCACCTTTTATGCTCTCGCGCCGATGATTTATAATATTGGTATCATCATCGGTACAGTCTGGTTTACGAATGGTATCAATATCTTTGGTTGGCAGATCTTTGAGGGCGGCATCATGGGCGTGGCGCTGGGTGTGGTGCTTGGTTCGGTGATGCAGCTTATCGTTAGTGCTGTCGGGTTGGTCGGTTTGGGCTTTGACTATGAGTTTAAGCTGCACTGGCGTAACCGCGGTTTTCGCAAAGTGTTGAGTTTGCTGCCAGCGCGTTCGGTTGACCAGGGTATGGACTACGCCGTTAGCCTCGTGGAAGTGAACTTGGCTTCTCGACTGGGTGATGGTGTTATTCGTGCTTATCAGCAGGCTTTAACGCTACACATGATGCCGATCAACCTCATCGGTGTGGCGGTTTCTAACGCAGCTTTTCCTCAGTTGACTGAGCATTTGGGCAATAATCGCCAGGATTTGTTTCAAAAAGATTTGCGCCAATTGCTACGGGTGATCATTTGGATGGCCTTGCCAGTGTCCGTCATAACATTTTTCACGCGAGGGTATGTTGTTCACTTTATCCGCAACACCGGAGACCCGATGATGGCGGGTATTTTGGGATGTCTGGTCGTAGCGATTTTGTTCCGTACCATCTACCACATGGCGGCTCGGGCATTTTACGCACAACAGGACACAAAAACACCGCTAAACATCTCTTTTGCGGCTATTGGCTTGAATGTGGTACTGGCAATTGTCTTATCAATGGTGCTCAAAATGGGCGCCTATGGACTGGCGTGGGCACAGTCGACAGTGGCTGTCATTGAGGTAGTGATTTTATTTGTTGTGTTAGAAAAACGAATTCCACACCTGTTTGACGCTTCGTTCGTGGCGGCGGTGTTGCGTATGATCGTGGCATCAACGGTAGCAGGAATCGTTTGTTATTTGATGTTACAGGTGTTGCCATTTCGCGAGAGCGACAGTAGCTTCTTCTCAGCCTTTCCGAAGTTTATGATTATCGCTGGTGTGAGTTTTCTAGCTTACGGTTTGATGTCGCGGATGCTCAAATTGCCAGAAGTTGAGCCGATCATCAGGCAAGTGAATAAGTTCTTATTTGTACGTTTGGACGGGAAACGACGCTGATGGAAGCTATCCGCAATTTTTGCATCATCGCTCACATCGATCACGGCAAGTCGACGCTGGCTGATCGGATGATGGAGATGACGGGTACGGTGGAGAAGCGCGAGATGAAGTCACAGCTGCTGGACAGTATGGATTTGGAGCGTGAGAAAGGAATTACCATTAAGCTCGCGCCGGTGCGGATGAAGTATCATTACCGCCAGCCAGTGGCAACCGCTTCCTCTGAATCGAATGTCGCAGGCAGCGCCAGCGACAGGGCTATCGATTCATCGGAAGGATTGCCACTGGCTGGGTCGTATGATCTCAACCTCATCGACACGCCTGGTCACGTTGATTTTAGCTACGAAGTTAGTCGCTCGTTGCAGGCTTGTGAGGGGGCGGTGTTGGTGGTTGACGCCAGCCAGGGCATTCAGGCGCAGACGCTAGCGAATGTGTACTTGGCGATGGAGCAAGACCTCACGATAATCCCGGTACTGAACAAGGTTGATTTGCCGGCTGCCGATGTGCCGCGGGTGTCCAAGCAGGTGATCAATTTGCTGGGCTGCGATGAAAGCGACATTATTCATATTTCCGCCAAAACTGGACAGAATGTTGATCAAGTTTTGGAGGCGATTGTTGAGCGAATTCCAGCGCCGACTTCGCCACTGGCGGTCGAGCATCCTAATGTTGCGTTGGCTGATCTCCCAACTCGGGCGCTGATTTTCGATAGTTATTATGATGATTATCGCGGGGTGATTTTGTACGTCAGGGTGGTTGACGGGCAAATTAAAAAGGGTGAAGCGATTCACATGATGGCGACTGGCGCGAATGGCTTGGCATTGGAAGTTGGTCATCTTAGTCCTGGCATGATCCCCGACCCATCGCTGGACACTGGTGAAATTGGTTACATTGTCACCAACCTCAAAACCACGCGTGAAGCGCGGGTGGGTGATACGGTGACGTTGAAGAAGTATATAGGCTAGCGATGATTGATCCTTGGTTTGATTGTCGTCAAGATGCTCATGGTAGAGACCCAGATCAGCACAGCCTGACGTTAAAACGCTATCACGCTGAGCTATGGACTAAACCACTGCCTAATGGTCGTCAACTGACTATGCTAGATGAGGGGTCGTACTTGATAGCCAGTGACGGCCAGTGTCAGATTCCTGTTTCAAGTGATAATATAGTAGCTACCTTTGAAGCTTGGAAGCGTAATAAGTTGATTGTTGAACAGACCCCACGAGATGTTCTAGCGGCAATAGATAATATTGATTGGCGTATTGGTTCAGAAATTATTTTTCCCAGTGAGCTACGCGGTGGCATGCAAACCATCAATCGTGCGAGGGGTTGGAATCGCAAAATTGGTGATCGGTTTGACTTGACGTTAGAGTGTATTGCCCGCTGGTATCAGGGTGAAGACAGTCCGCTGATTGATGTTTTTGATCGTTATCGTGACTTTTTTGAGTGGTTTGGTGATTTTCAGGGCTATGTCGATTTTTTCTTGTTGCAAGATTTTGTTGATGACGAATACCAAGTTAACATACTAACAAATTTCGATAATTTCCAATCGTCACCGTTGCCTCAGACCGTTGAGCAGTATACAGCATATCTGCGGGACTTGACTGACATGCTAACACTGCGGGCTAAGCGTATCGAGCGGTACGCTAATCAGTAGAATTGTTTATTTCATAGACATAATTAACTTAAGATGGTATAGTATCATTTGACAGTCTGTCGCAGAATGGCTGTCGAGTCATTGCTTGACAACACTATCGCTGTCCTCAAGGGGACGGGTGATACGGTGACAGTAAGAAAATATTATGATTAGCTATGAATGATTTACCGCCAATTACGTTTGCCAATGGAGACCGTGTCCCGGCCTACGTGCGAACTGCGCCGTCTGGAGTAGAGAGGGTTATGTTTGGGAAAAATGCGGAGAAGCCCGTGGCACGGCTTAGCTATGTGAAGATTGGCAAAAAGGCGTGCTTCGCCGGTATGCTGTTTCGTGACGCTCCGTCTGAATATCGGGCTGGCACGTCCATGTTGGAATATTTCTTTGAAGAGGCAACTCCTGCACTTGGTCTTGAGCCGGGAAAAACCTCAGTAATTCGTAAGCCTATCATTGCTTTGTTGCTTGCTAAGTATGGACTCCAACCGGACGTCACATCAGAGACTTGGTCGCATGCTGGGCTATTGGTGCAGCGTGATACCACTTCGAGGAACCATCCAGCGCTACACTTCATTGAGGGTAATGAGCCTGAATTTAATGACGAACGGCATCGTCGATATTATGATATTGTACCAAACAGAGAACTGCCCTATATGTATCCATTGGCCTCACCCTCAAGGCGAGTTGATATGCACACGTCGTATACTCCGTGATGAATATAGATTATAGTAATTCGACGCCATCTCTGTAAAATGCTATAATATGACACAATGACTGAAAAAATTACTGTCCAGCCGCTGCCAGGCTACAAAGAAGTCAAGCCCTTCGTCTACGCGGGCTTCTTCCCGGTGTCTAACGAAGATTATAATGACCTGAAGGAGGCGATAGAGAAGCTGAGCCTGAGCGATTCGGCGCTGCAGTTTGAGCCGGAAAATTCGCCGGTGCTGGGTTATGGCGTGCGAATTGGCTTCCTCGGTTTGTTACATATGGATATTATTCGTGAGCGGCTGGAGCGCGAGTATAATCTGGATCTCATCGTCACCAATCCGAGTACTGATTATCAAGTTAGCCTGACTAATGGCGAGGAGTTGGATATCAAATCAGCCAGCGAATTGCCCGATCCAGCGCAGATCAAAGAAATTCGCGAGCCGTGGATTGACGGTGAAATTGTGGTGCCGCAGGACTACATCGGCGCGGTGATTCAGCTGATTATCAGTAAACGCGGCCGGCAGAAAAACCTCAGTTACATCGACGAGCGGGCGCTGATTTCTTTTACGGCGCCGCTGGCAAATCTGCTGACGGATTTTTATGATCAATTGAAGTCGGTAACTAGCGGCTACGGTTCGTTTAACTATGAGCTGGCGGGTTATCAGCCGGAAGATTTGGTGCGGGTGGATTTTTATGTGGCGGGTGAGATGGTTGATGCTCTCAGTGTGATGTGTCACCGCTCTGAGGCGCCAGGCTTGGGCCGGGAAATCGTCAAAAAACTCAAAGACGTGGTGCCGCGTCAGAGCTTTGAGGTTGCGTTGCAGGCGGCGATTGGCGGTAGATTCATTGCCCGCGAAAACATCGGCGCTTACCGTAAAGACGTTACCGGCTACCTATATGGTGGCGACGTCAGTCGCAAAAAGAAACTCCTCGCCAAGCAGGCTCGCGGTAAAAAGCGTATGAAACGCTTCGGCAAGGTTGACATTCCGTCAGAAGCGTTTACAGTGATGCTAAAGAGGGATTAATGATGAAGAAACCGATTATTTACATCGACATGGATGGCGTACTGGTCGACTTTACGTCGGCTTTGACGAGGGTTTCGCCTGAGATGCTCGAGAAGTTTGCGGGTGAGTATGACAATATTCCGGGTGTTTTTGCGTTGATGGATCCGATGCCGGGGGCTCTTGAGGCAGTTGATGCTTTGAAAGAAAAATATGATCTATATATTCTGTCGTCATCACCATGGGAAAATCCGACGGCGTTGGCTGATAAATTGGCGTGGGTAAAGAAGTATTTTGGTGGTGACGGCCGGGAAAATATTTTCTTTCGCAAGGTTGTTTTTTCGTCGGTCAAGCATCTAAGCCAGGGTGATATCTTGATCGATGATCGGACAGCAAACGGTGCGGGCGACTTTTCAGGGCGATTGATCCGGTTTGGCTCAGATGAATTTCCTGATTGGCAAGCCATTTTGCGTGAACTATTATAAAGTCGTCAATACTTGGCAAAATATGCTTGCTAACGTAAGCGCTATCGTGATATACTGGCAGTGATTATATTAGACATTGTCATAAAACAATAAAAAGGAGATTATTTATATGGGGTCGCTCTGGGGTAATAGAAAAAGAACGATAGCCCGCGCTGCTAAAGCGGGATGCTTGGTAGTAATCGCTGCGGTGGTTGCGGTGTTTAGTCAGTCAGCTAACGCAAAACAAATCGTCACGTGGAAAGAACAGACTGGCTCTGGTAGCCGTGCTTGGACCTCAATTGCCAGCTCTGCTGACGGTAGCAAGCTTGTTGCGACTATGACTGGCGGCTCAGCTTACATCTCAGACGATGCAGGTCAAACCTGGACAGAGCAGGTTGATTCTGGTTCTCGTGCTTGGATTGCGATCACCAGCTCTGCTGACGGTACTAAACTGGCTGGCGTGTACCACTGGGGTGGTTATATTTTAACCTCAGATGATAGAGGCCAGACATGGAGAAGTAATGGTATATCCGGCGGTTCTTTTGATTGGACTT
This sequence comes from uncultured Candidatus Saccharibacteria bacterium, assembly GCA_963533325.1. Lineage (GTDB taxonomy): Bacteria > Patescibacteriota > Saccharimonadia > Saccharimonadales > Saccharimonadaceae > Nanosynbacter. The sequence goes on from CAUSOC010000001.1 coordinate 80,494, forward strand.
CGATTGCCAGCTCTGCTGACGGTACCAAACTGGCTGCAACAGCTAAAAACGGCGCAGTATTTACTTCCAGTAACTCAGGCGCAACGTGGACCGCGCAACCTGGTTCAGGCAACCGCGCATGGACTTCGATTGCCGGCTCTGCTGACGGCACCAAATTGACTGCAACGGTTAACGGTGGTGCAGTGTTTACGTCAAATGACTCAGGTGTAACGTGGACAGAACAGGCTGGTTCGGGCAACCGTGCTTGGACATCAATCACCGGCTCAAGCGATGGTACTAAGCTCGCCGCGACTGTCAATGGCGGTGCAGTATACACCTCAAGCGACTCAGGCGTGACCTGGCAAGAACAAGCCGCTTCTGGCAACCGTGCTTGGACTTCAATCACCAGCTCTGCCGACGGCACCAAATTGGCCGCAACCGTCACTGGCGGTGTGATATACGTTTCAAGTGATTCTGGTGTAACTTGGGAAGAGCAGACCACGGCTGCAACTGGCGCTTGGTCCTCTATCGCGATGTCTAGCGACGGTGCTCGCATTGCGGCGGCTATGAACAATGGCTTCATCAGTACTGCGACCGTTAAGGAAGCGCCAGTCACTCCACCGACCCCACCAACTCCACCAACACCAACCCCGACCCCAACCCCAACACCAACTCCTGCTCAGCCAACCAATCCTGGCGCGCCAGTTGCTCAGCCGGCAAAACCAACCGGTGAAGGCTACTTAGCTGACACTGGTGACAATGTCTGGCCACTCGCTTCACTTGCGGTTGTCGGTATTGGTGCAGGTATCCTTTGGATCATCAAACGTAGGAACAGCTAAACGCATGGACGAATTGGAGCGGTTGATTGCTGATTATCAACCAACTGAGCCAACCGTCGAGCTGATCAAGAAAGCAAAGATTGCCCTACTGACCGGCATTTCTGGCGCCGGTAAAGACACTATCAAAAAGCGGTTATTGCAGCTTCCAGATTTTAGCAGCATCGTTTCGCACACAACACGTGCGCCGCGCATCAACAATAACCGCCCAGAAGTTGACGGTGTCGATTACCATTTCATCGACTCGACCATGGCTGCACAAATGTTGAGAAATCAAGAATTTATCGAGGCTAAATTTGTCCATGGTACAGTATATGGCACCTCAGCGGCTGAGATTCAGGCGGCATATGAGCAAAACAAGACAGTCATTGCCGATATTGATGTGCAGGGTGCTGCGGAATATGAGATTCTAGCTCCGCAAAGTATCTCAATATTCATCATACCTCCCGACTACGAAACGTGGCTGACCCGCCTGAAAAGTCGGTATACTACTGAGGAGGAATTTCAGGCTGAATGGCCTAAGCGACTGGCTAGTTCTGTCAAAGAAATGACACAAGCACTTTCTGTACCGTATTATCATGTTATTATTAATGATGACCTTGATCGAGCGGTTCGTGTCTGTCATGACATCATCGAACGTGGCGACTTGTTTAACCAGCAAGATGATGAAGCCCGTTTGGCCGCAAGGAGGCTTTTAGAAAATATTCGACAGTATAATAGTATCGTATGAGTTATCGTCACCAGGTTTCTGACCATATCCAAAAACGAGCTTCGGCATTGCGTCGTTCGCCGTGGTCATTGTCTGCGCTGATCGACCAAGCGTTTTTCTTGTTGGCCGGTTTGGCTTCATTTTGGTTCGGTTGGTTGGTTTGGCGTGAGGGCTGGTATTCTGGTGGCTGGTGGCTGGTGGCGTTTTTTGCGCTGTTTTGGGTTATCATGGCATACTTAGCCTTGCCTCGCTTGCACCGTATTTTAAGTAGCCTGTATGTACCGAACTATTTCATCGGTCGTACGCGGACTGCTGATGGATTGTTGGGTGATCCAGTCAACGTGGCGCTCAGAGGTTCAGAAGCACAGCTGCATCAAGCGATGATTGATGCTGGTTGGACGATTGCTGATGAAATCACCGTTCGGTCAGCTTGGAAGATAATTTTTTCTACGCTGACTGGCAGGAGCTATGCTTCAGCTCCTGTGTCATCGCTGTTTTTGTTTGGCCGTCGCCAAGACTTTGCCTACCAGCAAGAAGTAGATGGCAGCCCCGGTAAACGTCATCACGTGCGGTTTTGGCGCTGCCCTCAGGGCTGGTTGCTGCCTGGCGGCCATCAGGTCGATTGGCTGGCAGCAGGGACATACGACAAAAGTGTTGGATTGTCATTGTTTACTCTGCAAGTTACTCATAAAATTGATGAAAATACTGACATCGAGCGTGACTATATTGTGAGTACCGTCACCGAACATACACCACAGGTGGCAGTGACAAATTTGAAAGACTTTTCGACGGGTTATCACTCGCGCAATGGCGGTGGTGACAGCATTCAGACTGACGGTGACTTACCAGTCTTGGAACTGGCGGCAGTCGTGGCAAATCAGCAGATAATTGCCGAGAGAGCGGGGGTTATTCTGGACGCAACAGCTCATGAATATGCAGTCTCCACGGAAGAACACGACACGGTGCTGCAGCAGCTGTGGAATCGCCGGCCGCCGCAAATATCGTTTGCTATTTTGTTTACGGCCTTGGCTATGATGATTGTCCTGATGGGCGCCTTGTTTGATTTTTTGCTGTTTGACGAATTGTTGCATCAGACAACCCAGGACTTTATCGTTGAAGGCCTGGACACTTCTGTGGCCGCCACAGGAGCGGAGTGGACGATCCGAGGAGTGCTGAGTTTGAGCGCGGGCTGGATCTTAGTAACAGCTGTGCTGTCACGAGGTACGTTCCGCGGCTCTAACAAAGATAGGCTACTCTTGATGATATTGTCGAGCCTGTCAGTGTTGGCGACTTCATTCACCTTGACTATCGGCAAAATCACTTGGACAAGCGTTGGCACCCTGGCGTTCATCGGCATCAATATCACGATCATCCTGATGCTATCGTCTGACGCAGCCAGGCAGTTCACTCACACTCGTACCACTGCGCGTCGTACCAAGCAGAAGACGATTTAGCACTCTACTTGTATGAGTGCCAGATGTACGCTATAATATAGCCATGACTGAACGCCAGCAGGCTATCTTAGCCGCCATTATCGAACAGTACGCTGAAATTGCGGCACCAGTTGGTAGTGTGACGCTCGCCAAATTGTTTGGTGTGTCCAGCGCTACCATCCGCAGCGAAATGGCCAAGCTCGAGGAGATGGGATTTATTGAGGCACCACACACCAGTGCCGGTCGCATCCCGACTGACAAAGGCTATCGGTTTTATGTCAATGGTATCACTGCCGCTCAAATGACTGAACTACCAAGTGGTATCGATCGCAGTGCGAGGGCGATCGAGGCACATGTTAATTCGCACGTTGATAAATCTGACAGGGCCATCCGCAGCGCGGTTGACAGCCTGGTTGAGCTGACGGGTAATTTTGGTTTTGCCTCGTTTGGTGATCATCTGTACATGAATGGTATGACGCAGCTATTTTCTCAGCCAGAGTTTATTGAAGGCAATCACGTTCAGGCTATCGCCAGACTGATTGACAATATTGAGCCCTGGCTAGTTGAAGCTGCGCCCAATGAACCGCTCAACGTGTTCATTGGTAGTGAGAACCCAATCGGTAAAGCCAGCGGCGCGACCCTGATCATCAGTAAGTTTCGTTCATCGTTTAGTGATCGCAGTTACATCGGCGTGATTGGTCCGACTCGGCAGAATTACCGTCGAACGATGGAGCTGGTGAGGCGAACGGGTGCGATGTTAGAGGAAGTGTAAGGATAGAGGAGGAATATGACGAAACACAAGAAGATTGATGATTTGCAACATACTATTGATGAGTTGACCCTGGACTTACAGCGGACGCGGGCTGATTTTGAGAATTATCGCAAGCGCGTCGAGGCGGAAAAGCAGTCAGCCCACAGCATGGGTCAGGCCAAGTCAGTGATGAAACTGTTACCAGTGATTGACACAATTGAGCGAGCGATTGCTAATGTGCCGGAGGAGCTAGCAGATAACGCCTGGGCTAAAGGAGTAGCTGGTCTAGGCAAACAGCTCGACAAGCAGCTCAAAGAAATTGGCTTAGAAAAAATTGATGCCAAACCAGGGACGTTGTTTAATCCTGAGCTGCATCAGGCGGTGCAATTTGATGAAGCGGCTGATGGCGAAAAAGAGGTTATCGCTGAAGAGCTACGTGCTGGTTATACCCTTGACGGCGCGGTGATTCGCGACGCAATGGTCAAAGTCACGCGGCGATAATTTACTGTATTTCACCCCAGACATCAGTAGTTTTATTTACAACAATGCTTGCAATCAGAACGTATTAGCGCTATAATTTTTGGCAAGAGTTTTTAACATAAACACAGGGAGAAAAAGGGGATGGCGAAACGATTATTCGTAGCACTAGTATCAGCTGGTGGTATCTTATTGTTAGCTTTACTGTACAACGGTAGCACCAATGCAAGTCAATGGGGCGTTGTGTGGAGCGAGGAGTTTAAAGGCACCTCAGTGCCTGATAGCTGGGACGTATTCAAACAAAATAAAGATAATTATGGCAATAATCACCTAGCCTACAATCCGAGCAACGTCAAGGTTGTCAACAATGATTATCTAGAGATCAAAACGCAGCGCCACTGTGTTGCAAATCTTGATGAACCATTGAATGACTCTAATGCTAGCGAAACGCCATGTCCAAGTGGTAAGATGACACGATACCTTAGCGGTCGGGTGACAAATAAGACTAAGGTGGTGGATGGTACAAAACCTTTCCGCGCCGAGATTCGTGCCAAATTCAATTGGAATGGAAAAAACGGTACACGACCATCACTGTGGATGGTTAATGGTGTCTCATTAAAGAATTGTAATGATAATCCTAACGCCAATGACCCATACGGCGAGCTAGACATTATTGAATGGTACTCCTACACACCAGCATATACCTGGTCAAGTACTCATGCCACCTGTTACCATCATGGCGTTTCTGGCAATTGGAAAAATGGTTGGCGAACCAGGAGGATTATCCACAGCGATGAACACCGAGCAGGCTCCAAGCCAGGTACATTGGCCTATGAATGGCACACGTGGGCGGTTGAGTATGACGGCGAGACGGTTAAATATTTTGTGGACGACAAGCCAATCACCGCGTATCATTATCACGCCAGTCCTACTGACAGCAAGGAGATTGAACGTACGCCAGCTGCTCCTCTGACAAAATTAGCTGACGCATCATTGATTAAAAAGACGTTTGATGAGGGATGGCGCTTTATCATAAACGACTACGTGGAGGCAGATGCGGATCAGAAACCAATCTCTCCTTCAGATAGCTTCCCGAAGCAAACCATGTTGATCGACTACGTTCGTGTATTCCAAAAGGGTGCGGGCACACAGCCGGCTGAGACACCTGTACCAAAGACGGGTGCAGCATGGTCTAAGCGTGATGCGGCAGGTTCTCAAAATTGGTCCTCAATCGCCGGGTCTACTGACGGCAGTAAATTGGTTGCAGCAGCATGGGGCGGTAAGATTCACACCTCATCCGATGCTGGCGCGAACTGGACTGAGCACCCTGGGGCGGGCGACCGCAACTGGCTAGCAGTTGCCAGCTCTGCTGACGGTAATAAACTGGCTGCACTATACGACTGGGGTGGTTATATCTTTACCTCATCCGACGCTGGCGCAAACTGGACCGCACGTGGTGTCCCTGGGTCTCACAACTGGACGGCAATCGCTAGTTCCGCCGATGGCAACAGGTTAGTAGCTGTGGCCAAAGACAGCACAGTCTTTACCTCATCCGACGCTGGCGTAACTTGGACTGCACAGGCAAACTCAGGCTCTCGTAAATGGTCAGCAGTTGCTAGTTCCGCCGATGGCAACAAGTTGGTGGCAACGGTTGAGGATGACACAGTCTTTACCTCATCCGACGCTGGCGTAACTTGGACTGCACAGGCAAACTCAGGCTCTCGTAAATGGTCAGCAGTTGCTAGTTCCGCCGATGGCAATAAATTAGTAGCAACAGCAACTGGTGGCAGGATTTACACTTCCGCCAACGCTGGTGCAACCTGGACTGAGCGAGCGGCTGATGGACTTCATAACTGGACTGCGGTTACTATTTCTGACGATGGTCAAAAACTTTCAGCAACTGCTGGTGGCGGTGGATACATTTACAGCTCAAATGACGGTGGTGCAACCTGGGTGGCTCAGACGTCTGCTGGTGTGCCAAACTGGGCAGCAATTGCCAGCTCTGCCGACGGCTCGAAAATCGCTGCAGCAGCATACGGTGGCGCCATCTACATGACTGCTAACAATGCACCGGTTGGTCCAAGTGAAGAGGAGCAGAAAGTTACCGCGGCTGAAGCAGCAGTAGCAAATGCTGAATCGACCAAGCGTCCATCTGATGTTGCTGCCGCTAAAACCAAAGTTGATGTAGTAGGTGACGCAGGCAAGAAGGCTGCCTTCCAGGCAAGGCTCGATGCGGTAACCAACGCTATTTCTGGTGCTCGCTCAGCCCTCACTGCATTGATCGCTAAAGCTAAAGATCCAGCCACTGTTGCCGGTATGAGTAGTAGTACTATTGCCGCTCTTCAGGCGCAGGTCACGGCAGCTGAAGCAGTTATAAATAACGCGAATGCCTCAGTGTCTGAGCTGGACAATGCACGCACAGCCTTACAGGGCAAGCTCGATGCACTGAAAATTGATAAAGCAAGCTTGCAAGCAGCCATCACTGCTGTAGAAGCGACACCATCATACATCAAGTCTGATCCGACAGTTGCTTCGGCTCTCGCTGCTGCTAAGGCCGTCTTGAATCAAGCAAATCCATCTGCGTCAGACCTTCAATCAGCGATAGCTAACCTCAACAGTGCAGTGGCTAGCGCCAAACAAAAAGAGCAAGACGTTCAAGACGCTGCTCAGGCTGCAGTTGCCAAGGCAGAAGCTGACAAAACACAAAGTGCCGTTGATGCTGCTAAGGTCTTAGTGAATAAGGTGCAAGATCCTGCTAAAAAAGCAGCGCTGCAAGCAAAATTGAACGCTGTTGTTGTCAATCCAGTGCCAACACCAACCACACCAACCACTTCAGCGACTGTTGCGCAGCCAGGTGGTGGTACGGTGACCGTCGCTACAGCTGGCACCCAGTGCTACAACATTGCTTCAGCCGCGGTGGCAGCTGCTCCGAATGATTATGACGGTCGTGTCTTGCGTGACATCGTTGGCTTTACGATTAACTGTACTGGCCAGACTGCCAAGGTTGGCTACACAACGCGCGTGACGCTGACGTTGAGTAAACACTACGCTGATCATAATCAGTTGGCTGTGGCTAAGATAAGTAATGGCGCCATCAAAGAAGATATTACTAATCGCGTTATATTTGGCACGACTGCTGACGGTAAGCACACGACGGTGACGTATGATCTGACTGACGGTGGCTTTGGTGATGAAGATAAGGCTGCAAATGGTACCATCGTAGACCCAGTCGGTGTCTACGAGCGCCAACAGCAAACTAACCCTGGCGTTGGTGGTGGTACTGGTAATCCTGCCGGACCTACGAACCCCGGCGGTGCGACAACCAACGGTACTGGCAAGAACGCTCAGGCGACTAACAAGGGCGGCTACTTGGCAGATACCGGTGCTAGCGTCATCGCTGTAACAGTAGTAGCGGTAACAGCTGGTGGTGCCGGAGTTTGGTTCATTCGCAAAAAGATGTAATAAAGACACTAAATAAATAATTAGCACTCTTGACACGCGAGTGCTAATTATTTATACTGAAATAGTTGGCACTCGACATAAAAGAGTGCTAAAATGAATATAAGAAAAACCAGATGTGATTATAATAAGAAAGGGGAATCATATGGGTAAAATTATCGGAATTGACCTCGGTACAACTAACAGTGCCTTTGCGTACATGCTGGCAGGCAAGCCAGAAGTTATCGCTAATGCTGAAGGTAACCGTACCACGCCATCAGTGGTGGCAATTAATAAAAAGGGTGAGCGCTTGGTTGGACAAGTGGCTCAGCGTCAGCGTGTAACCAATCCAAAGAACACTATTTACGGTGTCAAGCGTTTGATTGGCCGTAAGTTTACTGACAAGGAAGTCCAAAAAGACCTCGATATCATGCCGTACCAGATTGTTAAAAAAGGTACCGGTGTGGCTGTGGAAATGGGTGGCAAGGAGTATACGCCGGAAGAAGTTTCGGCAATGATCCTCAGCAAAATCAAAGCTGATGCTGAGGCGTTCCTTGGCGAAAAAGTCACCGAAGCAGTCATCACTGTGCCGGCCTACTTCGACGATTCACAGCGCCAAGCCACCAAAGACGCTGGTAAAATTGCTGGCCTGGAAGTCAAACGTATCATCAATGAGCCAACGGCGGCAGCTTTGGCGTACGGTCTGGAAAAAGGTAAAAATGACGAAACCATCGTGGTGTTCGACCTTGGTGGTGGTACGTTTGACGTTTCCATCCTGGAACTCGGTGACGGCGTGTTTGAGGTGAAGGCGACCAATGGTGACACCCACCTCGGCGGTGAGGACTTCGACAACGTCATCGTTAACTACTTCCTGGATGACTTCAAGTCTAAAGAAGGCATCGACCTACGTAAAGACAATGCGGCCATGCAGCGTCTAAAGGATGAAGCCGAAAAGGCCAAGAAGGAACTGTCAACAGTCACTGAATACGAAGTCAATATTCCATTCATTACCGCTGACGCTGACGGGCCAAAGCACTTTGAGTTGAGCCTGACGCGAGCCAAGTTGGAAGATTTGGTGAAAGATTTGTTGGATCGCCTTGACGTGCCAGTTGAAAAAGCGCTCAAAGACGCTAAATTATCAAAATCTGACGTCAATGAAATCGTTATGGTTGGCGGTATGACTCGTATGCCAGCAGTGGTTGAGCGAGTAAAGAAGCTATTCGGCAAAGATCCAATGCAAGGCGTTAACCCAGACGAAGTGGTGGCGGTTGGTGCAGCTATTCAGGGTGGTGTGCTGGCTGGTGACGTCAAGGATGTGCTGCTGCTAGACGTGACGCCATTGAGTCTTGGTATTGAGACGATGGGCGGTGTGTCGACCAAGCTGATCGAGCGCAATACCACTGTGCCGACCAGCAAGAGTGAAGTATTCTCGACGGCCGCTGACAATCAGCCAAAAGTAGAAATCCATGTCTTGCAGGGTGAGCGCGAATTTGCTAAAGATAATAAGAGCCTGGGGCATTTTGAGCTCGATGGCATCGCGCCAGCACCACGCGGCGTGCCGCAGATTGAAGTGACGTTCAACATTGACGCTAACGGTATTCTCAATGTGACTGCTAAAGATAAAGGCACTGGCAAGGAGCAATCAATCACCATCCAAAACTCTGGCAACATGAGTAAGGAAGACATCGAAAAAGCGCAAAAAGAAGCCGAACTCCACGCTGATGAGGACAAGAAAAAGCGCGAAACCGTTGATGCTAAAAACCAGCTAGAAAACGCCATCTACCAGGCAAAGAAAATGCCAGATGAGTTCAAGGATAAGATTTCTGACGACGACAAGAAGGCGATTGACGAAGCGGTCAAGGAAGCGGAAAAGCATAAAGACGCTGATGACAAAGATGAGCTAGAAGCGGCAATCAAGGCTCTGCAGGACGCTATCATGCCAATCGGTGCCAAAATGTACCAGCAAGCTGCTGAGGATAACAAGGCTGATGAATCTACGGGTGATAAAAAATCCGACAAAGACGAGCCAGTCGAAGGCGAGGTGGTCGACGAGAAATAATCTCGACATCGACTCGTGACATAAACTACCCCTCTCAATGGGGTAGTTTTGTATTGTCTGGACTAGGCTTATGCTTGCGCCGCTGCCAGCGAATTGTTATATAAATAATTATGCACCAGTTTGATACATATTCTTCGTGTTTTACAGTTGATGAGCAAGGGAGAGTTCATAAGGTAGGCAGACATGTACTGGCATGTGCAGCTGGCCCCCAGGTCGAACTGATGCAACAATTGATGAACGACCAGCCAAAACATCTCCTGGCACCGCTGGCTATTCGGGCAGCACAGGGAGAGCCGCTCCACGAAGTATACCCGCTCATGGGCGCTACGTTAGATAAGCAGAAACATATTGTACAACAAAAGATTAATGATGGTGAGATTGGCGCCAGGGCAGTGCTCGATATGATGGTACAGGTGACAGAAGCTGCCGGATATCTTCACGAACGAGGTTTGGTGCATCATGATATCCGACCAACGAACATCTTCTACGATGAGACTGAGGGCCGGCCAATACTGACGCTATTTGATTATAACCAGGTTAGATCTCCGTATATACAGACTAGACCGCATTCAAGCTGGAACAGGGAACATGCACCAGAGATTGCCAAGTCAGGCTCGCTCATTGATTACCGATTTGATGTGTATGCCATCGGTATGGTATTTCATGAGCTAACACATGATTTGATTTGGGAATCAGGCAGTGATCATCCAGAATACCGTATCAAACCTGCGCTTGCTCAGCAAAAAGATGTACGAGAAATAATGGCAATCGCTACTGGACCGTGGGAGGGTCGGTATAGCGATGCACGTGAATTGCACGCGGCACTGTGCGCAGCCAAATCACGAATTTGATGAAATTCTGCTGAATTATTTTTTCATAACCTGCTGGAGTGTGTAGGCAGCCAGTTTTTTGGGAGCGCTCGTTGATGGAGCGGTTTCCATATCATCAGACTCTGGGAATAGGTCATCAACTCGCTCACCAATCTCACGCGACATTGCTTCCCAAAGCAGCTCAATGTCCATAACTTTGCGTCGGTCTTGATATGGCTCATGGTACTCTGCGTGCACCGAATGGTAGGTCGGATCAAGCGTAACGGCAATTCTTTCCAGCTGATGCATTGGCGTCTTGCCGATTGCTGGGCGGCTTAATGGTGGCATGTTGTGATAATTCCGCGGCTTGATGGCAATGTTGGCTTGATTGGCGGCATCAACCGTGGTGCCGAGCGTTTCAAGCCGTTTGGTCTCTGCAGTTTCAAAGTCAAATTCTGTTATCAGCCAGGCGTCAGGGTCGCTGCGCCAGTTATCTTTCATAACCGAAAGGGCACTATACTGAGGCTCTCCGTCGCGGTCTCCCCAGCGGACAACACCAGCGATGATCGGCACTGAAAATATACGTTTTTCACCATTAATTTCTAGCTCTGGCCAAGGGTGTCTACCAGCATTTCGTTGTTCACGGTCATAATCACCTATAGTTAGCCATTTGAACACACCAAATTGCTCAGCCAATTCTGGCTCTTCGGCCAACTTTTTGGCCAGCGGCATTAAACTTTCGATTTGTTTTTCTTCTTCAAGCGAGTAAAACTTTTTCTCCAGCTCTTCAAAGCTCGATGGAGCTGTGCTAAGGTTGGTATTTTGCCGTTCTAAGACTGCTGTTGTTTGTACCATAGTATCCTCGCTTCGACTTGTATTTATGTTTTTACAAAGCCTATGCTTCTCTATATATCACAGAATATAAAAAAAGTCAAAAGATTATGTAAATTGGCTATCTAACTAGCACTCTATTGACACGAGTGCTAACGAACCGTACAATAGAATACATGACCAAACGTGATTATTATGAAGTGTTAGGCGTGTCTAAAACCGCTTCTGAAGATGAAATCAAGAAGGCTTTTCGTAAAGCTGCAGTGAAATATCATCCTGACAAAGAAGGCGGTGATGAAGAGAAGTTCAAAGAGGTCAATGAAGCCTATGAAGTCCTGAAAGACAAACAAAAGCGACAGCGATACGACCAATTCGGTCATGCCGGTGTCGGCGGAGCTTCGGGTGGTGGTTTTGGCGGCAATCCATTTGAAGGCTTTGGCGGTTTTGGTGCAGAAGGTGTCAACTTTGATTTTGGCGGTGGCTTTGGCGACATCTTTAGTCAGTTCTTTGGTGGTGGCGCTGGGCGGCAAGGCGGTCCACGGCGCGGTCGTGACATAGAAACGACAGTGGCTTTGACGTTTGAAGAAGCTATTTTTGGTGTTGAGAAAAAAATCAGCCTGACGATGGATGATGAATGTGAACACTGTAAAGGCGAGGGTGTTGAGCCTGGATATAGTTTGAAGACGTGTGATGATTGTAAAGGGTCTGGCCAGCAGATGCGGGTGATGAATTCCATCTTTGGGCAAATTCAACAAGCTATCACCTGCCCAACCTGTAATGGTCGAGGTAAAATCCCTGAAAAGAAATGTTCAGTTTGCCACGGCAAGGGAACGACGCGTAAGAACCGCGAGATTACGGTCAAAATTCCAGCAGGTATTGATGATGGTGCGGCTATTCGCTTGCGCGGGCACGGCGAAGCGGTCCAGGATGGTGAGCGGGGAGATTTGTATGTTCAGATAAGAGTCAAAGCTCACAAAAAGTTTACCCGTGAAGGCGATATTATTCTTTCAGAAGAACACGTTTCTATGGTTGATGCGGCGTTGGGTACGGAAATTGATGTTGAAACGGTGGACGGTGTAGTGCGCATGAAAGTTCCGGCTGGCACCCAAAGCGGTACTGATTTTAAGCTATCAGGGCATGGCGTGCCACACCTGAGAAATGACGCTCGTGGCCCACATATCGTTGGTATCATCGTTGATACGCCAACCAAATTGAGCAAAAAACAACGTGAACTTTTGGAACAATTTAACACCTCCAAAAAGCGCGGTTTGTTTTCCTGATTAGCCCGTGGTTTATATATAAAACATAAGTGTTATAATTGAGCTATGGAGCTTATGCAGACAGCTCGTAAGGGGCATCATTTCATTTCTCGATGTATCATGATTATGATCATTGTGATGATCGCTTACGGTGCCTATACTCTGCTGTGCGATGTCAATAAACCTCGCCCAGTCGTGGTCAGGGCTGGCCAGGCAACATTGCAGGCTGAAATTGCGGAAACGGCTGAACAGCGGTATAAGGGTCTGAGCGATCGGTCTGGTCTGACGGAAAACCAAGCGATGCTGTTTAAATTTGAGGGTGATGACAAGTGGGAAATGGTGATGCGCAATATGAGTTTTCCGCTCGATATCATCTGGTTAGATAAAGACAAAAAAGTAGTACACATTGAGCATGAGGTGCAGCCTGATGCTGAGCCGTATGAAATATATAAACCCAAAGTGCCGGCACGCTACGTTTTGGAAGTGGCTGCTGGTGTAGCTAAAAAATCGAGCATCGTCAAAGGCGCCAAAGTAGAATTTACGACCGAGGCGACGCAATGAATGTAGCAGTGTTGCTCTTGGCGGTTCTGGTGGTGATTTTCGTGGTGGTGTTGGTGACAGGTAGGCGCATCGGTCCACTGGCCCTGGCGGCTGCTGCTGGGTATATTTTTGTGGAATTGTGGATGGAAGCTGTGCGCGTCATTTTGGGTGGCGTGGGTATCAATCTACCATGGCTGCCTGATGGTGTGGTAGCGGCGCTAATATTGCTGCTCGTACCCATGGGAATGTTGATGGTTGGCGGCCCAAAATATCACAAGAAACATGAAAAGCTGGTGGCGGCGGCTGTCGTGACTTTGTTGGTGGCGGCGCTATTGGTCGGTGTCTTGGCGAAATATCTTGCGGTTGATGGTGCGGCACAGACAGTAGTGCGGCAGCTGACTTCCTGGCGCCAATATATTATTACCGCTGGCTTGGGGGTGGGGCTAGTGGATTTATTCTTACTGCACACTGTCAAAACAAAGTCCAAGCCCGGCCCAAAGAAGCATTGATATACTGCGTGTTATGTGCTAGAATGAAAAAGTTCATTCTTGATGGGCCCATAGCTCAGTTGGTTAGAGCACCTGCCTTTTAAGCAGGGTGTCCCGGGTTCAAGCCCCGGTGGGCCCTCCAGATGACGAACATATGCAGTGATGTTATTCGGGTGTGGCAGAAAACTTTGGACATGACGAAGTATCTAGACGACTTAAACGTACCGCCCCGATATACCAAAATAGTAGAAAAACACAGTGATGATTTGAAGAATTTTGTTGGGATGCGATGTGGTGTCCCAATTTTTTCTGGCAGCCAAGAGGTAACTAACCCGACTACCAAAGAGCCAGTTGGATATGCTCAATATATCCAGCTGGGACAAAACCCGGTGACGATATGGAGTGGCATGTCTCGTTACCGAGTGGGTGTCGGGAGTGTGCTAACAAAGATTGATGACCTCCTGGGGCAAGAATATAGGAGAAAATTATCCATTGATATGGGCTTAGCTGGAGTTAGAGGAGCGACACTGGCGGGTGCTGCTGGCGGGGCGCTAGAATGGTTTAACTTTGCTCCAACGATCAGCTTATCTGGAGTGGCGGCAGGAATCGCAACCGGTGGCTTGAGCTTTGCATATAACAGCCAGCGCCGTAAAAAAGAGTTTGGAGCACAGATTAAAGGACTGAGTGAATGTTTCTCGAGTATGGGAAGGAGAGCCGTGAGGCCTAATTTGTTAGCACCGGACTCGTATGTTAGTGGTGATATGCAGACTGGTTTGGCGGATAGTCAGGGAGCGGGTAATATCTACTTTATTGGTGATATGCCGGTCGATCAACAGCAGCGAGCTGATCGTTTTTGGCACCGGGCTGATCAAATTTTAGAAGAATATGGATTTACAGAATGGCAGGACTATCAGTCTGCCGGCTTGCCGGCGCTAATTGAACGAATATTGGATGATTTTGATGGTAATGATGACTTTAGTTATGACGAAAAAAGAAGTGCTGGTGATAGCATAAAATCTTTTACGTATTGGCGTGATACTGCAATTGAAGATATGAAATGCCTACAGGATAAAGCGGAGTCACAAAGGCTACTGCAGCAGTATGATAGCAAAGGTTCTAAACGGCAGCCGGTAGACAGAAAGGGGACTTTGGTGGCATCAGGCTGGGCATTATTATCAAAGGTAATTGGTCATGAAGATGATGAATTACGGAGGAATGCATCTAGTATGCTACCAAGTGGCGACTCTCGAAGAACAGTTACTCAGCAGATCAGGAGTCTTGACCGTAAATATGAAGAGCACTTTCGTAAGTGTATTAAAAGACTACGGGAAATTGTTATTGATTCACGAAAGAGAATTAACCAGTCTGAACTCACTAAAATATATGGAGGAGAGAGTAGGCTCCAAAAAATCTTCTGGGGAGAATTGAGTGAAATTTTAGCCAGAAACGATATTGATCCATATGATGAGTCGGTGTCTCAGCCCGTGCGATTTATCTTGGACTTGCCTAAAATAGCTCCGGGGATCGGGAGAGATCAACTACCTTCAGCTGACAGACTGAATGAGTTACGTGGAATATTCCAAAGAATATGTTCCCGAGAATATCCTGACGTTGAAACATCTTCTTTTTAACATGTGTATTTCAAGAATATATGTCATACTAAAGACATATGATGATACGCAATCTAACCAGGGAACTGCATATTTCTTGGTTGGTGGCGGCGTGGTGTTTGGGGTTGACGGTTGGCGTCATTGCTATTCATCATGTTCCACGGTCAATGATGTTTGACTGGCGGACTTTGGTGCTTGGGTTGGGGCTGATGGCTGCGGTGATGGTTTGGCGATGGCGGGTATTGATGATTGTGGCGATTATTTCTGGTGGCTTAGTGGGCTTGTGGCGCGGTGAGCTGGGTCGAGCCGGTTTGGAGGCGTACGATTCGCTGATTGGCAAAACCGCCGTTATTCAAGGCTGTGTTTTGGAGGATCCTGATATCGACAAGAAAGGGCAAACGGTATTGCGACTGAGTGATTTACGGATCAATGGCGAGAAATTGGCAGGACAACTGTGGGTGGTGACGGCTGACAAGCGCCCCATTAAACGCAGTGACATCGTTCAGGTTCAAGGAAAATTGACAGCCGGATTTGGGGCTTTTTCGGCGAGCATGTATCGAGCGAAAATTGGCAGCGTCGAGCGTCCAGTCCCGGGCGACGTGGCGGTTGGGGTGCGCGACTGGTTTGCCGAGCGAGTGCGCAAACATATTCCAGAGTCTGAGTCGGCGCTGGGTTTGGGATTTTTGTTGGGGCTACGGCGAGCCATGCCGACGGAACTGAGCGATAATCTAAAGATTGCTGGTCTGACGCACATTGTGGTGGCTAGCGGTTATAATTTGACAATTTTGGTGCGCCTGGCGCGGCGGTTATTTGCCAAGCAGTCAAAATATCTGGCAATGCTCAGCGCGGCAACGATGATTATTGGCTTTATGGCGGTAACGGGTTTGAGTCCGAGTATGTCGCGAGCTGGACTGGTGGCGGGACTCAGTTTGGCAGCCTGGT
The DNA here is from genome assembly GCA_963533325.1 of uncultured Candidatus Saccharibacteria bacterium. Taxonomy (GTDB): domain Bacteria; phylum Patescibacteriota; class Saccharimonadia; order Saccharimonadales; family Saccharimonadaceae; genus Nanosynbacter. Next base: position 96,655 of record CAUSOC010000001.1, read on the forward strand.
ATTATGGGCGGACGATTCATCCGCTAGTACTGCTGCCAGTCTCGGCGGCGATTACGCTGATGGTCAATCCGCAATTTGGCTGGGGCGATTTGGGCTGGCAACTGAGTTTTGCGTCGTTTACCGGCGTGATCATTCTGGCGCCGCTGCTGCACAAGTATTTCTTTGGCGACAAAGACCCCGGTACGTTTCGGCAAATTTTGATCGAGACGCTGTCGGCGCAGCTTGCGACACTGCCACTGTTGATGATGAGCTTCGGCGTGGTTAGTAATGTAGCGCTGATCGCTAATATGTTGATTTTGCCGTTCGTGCCGCTGGCGATGCTATTGACCTTTGCGTCGGGCGTGCTGGCCGTAGTGCCGATGATTGGTGCGGCAATCGCCCTACCGACGACCTGGCTGCTGATCTATATGATTCAGGCGGCCAACTGGCTGGCGAGCCTGGAGTGGGCGCAGATGGAAGTGAATATCACTTGGTGGCAATGCGGTGCGATGTATGCGGCGATGATTGGTGCTATATGGTGGATGAAGAAGCAGACGAAATTGAACCTTGGGAGGGTAAATATAGTCGAATGATATAATAGATGCCATGACAAGAATGATAATTTTGATTGGCGGCATGCCAACAACCGGCAAAACAACCTTGGCGCGGGAGTTATCTCGGAGACTGGCATTGCCGTGGCTGTCAACTGATCAAACACGGTTGATAATGCAGGGTATGGCAATCCCGGAGCAGCACCCGCATTTACTGTCAGCGCACGGGTTGTCAGCAGCTGAGTTTTTCCAGCAATTTTCACCAGAAGAGATAGCTGAAAGAGAATATATGCATGGCGTTGAAGCGTGGCCTGGCAATAAGAAATTAATCGAGGATGATTTTACCTGGCGTGAAGGTTTTGTATTGGAAGGTGTTAATATTTTACCATCGCTGCTACCGTCATTACAGACCGCTAGCGATGTACGATCAATATTCTTGACTGACGAAGGCGATGACGCGTTAAGGCAGGCGATATTTACTCGTGGTCTATATGCGGATGCTGACACATATGCTGATGAGCTGAAAGAATATGAGATTATGTGGGCGCGGCTGTTCGATCAGCGAATTCAGGCTGAGGCGCAGCAGTATGGATACCCAGTTGTTCGCGTACAAAAAGACAGTGAAATTGATATACCAAACGTGTTGTCATCTTTGGGCTTGCCAGTCTAAATTGTCTCACGTCTGTATTTGATATATAATACTAACAGATTGAATATAGATAAACGGTAGGAGAACGTATGTCAGGACATAGTAAATGGGCAACGACGCACCGGCAGAAAGCGATTGTTGATGCAAAGCGTGGCGCGATTTTCACGAAGTTGGGTAACCAAATTGCAATCGCGGCGCGTGGCGGCACTGATCCAACATTGAATTCAAGTTTGGCAATGGCCATTGAAAAAGCCAAGGCTGCTAATATGCCCAGCGCTAATATCCAGCGGGCGATTGACCGCGTAGCTGACAAAAGCGCAGCAGCGCTGGAAGAAATTACCTATGAAGGCTATGGTCCGGGCGGTGTCGGCATCATCATCGAAACCGCGACCGACAATCGCAACCGCACTTTGCCAGAAGTGAAAACGGCACTAGTCAAAAACGGCGGGCGCATTGCTGACGCTGGCAGTGTGGCATTTCAATTCACCCGCAAGGGCGTAATCACTGTGGAAGGTACGGGTGAGGAATTGCTCCTGCAAGTGTTAGATGCTGGCGCTGAGGACGCGGTTGAGGAAGACGGCGAGATTATTGTCTACACCGAGCTGAAGGAACTGGCGAGCGTCAGGAACGCCTTGGCCGAGCAGGGTTTGAAGGTGAAAGATGCCGAGCTGCGCTACATCGCTAACACACCAGTTGAGATCGCTGATACGGAAACGGCACAGAAATTGATGAAAGTAGTTGATGCGCTGGACGACCTAGACGATGTGGTGAATGTACACACTAACGCCAATATCACAGCAGAATAGCATGATTATCAGAAAAATCGCTTCGCTCTCGGGGCGGTTTTTGTTTTGGTAAAAAGTACGCTACACTAGAGTTAGCTAACCATAAGCAAGGGGCGAGCATGAAATATTTGCGTAACACACTACTTATGATACTAATCGCGGCGTTGATCATGCCGTCGCCGTCAGTTTTGGCGGTTGATAATCTGGGAGTTGAATCAATAGCTGGCGGTGAAACATCGCAGACGGCTGAGGTGCCAGCAAACGACGCACTACCATCTAGTCCCAACCCGGCTATTACTGCACCTTCGTCTCAGTCAGAGTCAAACCCAGTTGGCGAGCAACCGACTGCAAAACCGGTAGCACAAACTAATCCGCCAGCTGCCGAGCCGGTACATCCAACCTCTCAGCCAGCACCAACAACTGACGAAGCACTCGAAAAAGTAGCACCGCTATTGATTTCGAAAGTTAGCCCCGACAAGAAATATATTGAGCTGTATAATCCAACAGACAGTAATGTGAAGCTAGCAGGTTGGAAAATTGAACACTATAAGGCTGATGTGAAAACTGGCGGAAAAGAGTTTAAAGATGGGGTAGTTTTAGCTAATGATTTTCTGGTGATTTCAAATGATCCAGCGCTGACAAAAGCGGTGAATTTTGATAAGGTACCGAATATGATTCAGGGTGAAGGGTCGGTGGTGTTGTCGCAGGCTGACGGGTCAACTGCTGATGTTGTTGGTTGGGGCGAGGTAAAGAAGTTTTTAGGCGCGCCCGTAACTGGCGGTGTCAAAACTATCTGGCGCTGTTTTGCTGGCGGCCTCATCGTTGATTCGAAAAACAATCTGGCTGATTTTTCGTTGAACAAAACAGATAATGGTCAGGAAGTTGCGCCATACGCGCGCCCACAGTGTAAAGCTCCTGAGTCATCAAAACCACTCAATAAATGTGAAGGCTTGAAGCTGAATGAGATTGTCTCTCATGTTGATGAGCCGTTCATCGAACTGGTAAATGTGAGCGATACGACCATCACGACAGCTGGCTGTAAGTTGGCCACTAGCAGTAATAATTCACAAGAAGTGCTTGGTGATATTGAGCTGAAGCCTGGTGAATTATGGGCGGTCAAGGTAAAACGTACAAAATTAAAATTGCCAAAAATGAAAGGTAAGGTGCGTATCCTGGACGAGGCTGGCGCGGAAATTGACACCACTGAATATGACACAATGCCAAAGGGTGCTTCCTGGAGTTTGCTTGACGGTGAATGGGTGCAAACGTTTGCGGTGACTGAGGGTGTTGCCAATTTGTTTAAGGAATATGCGGACTGCCAGAATGGATATGAGCGTAACGCACTGGGTAAATGCGTGAAGATTCCAGCGCCGTCTACCGTGTCTGATGTGCTGGCGCCGTGTCCAGCTGGTCAATATCGGCATCCTGAAACTCGTCGCTGTCGGAAAATCGAAGCAGCAAAGACTGTAACGCCGTGCAAAGAGGGGTATTATCGTAGCGAGGAAACTGGTCGGTGCCGCTCAATCGCCTCGGTCGCTGCCAAAACGTTGAAGCCATGCCCTGATGGTCAATTTCGCAACCCAGCAACTGGCCGTTGTAAGAAAATTGCCGCTGCAGATGACATTCTAAAAGACTGCCTGGAAGGCTTTGAGCGCAATCCAGCCACCCGGCGTTGTCGGAAGATAAAAACTGCCAGCATACCAGTTGTTGGTTCAGCGACAGCGGGCGTTCAACAGGTTGCCGGTGCGACTTGGGGCTGGTGGGTGTTTGGCGGCGTTAGTTTATTGGCGGTAGGGTACGGCGCGTGGCAGTGGCGCTGGGAACTTTCGCAATTGATACGACGATTACGGCGATGAGTTAGTGACTGAGCGGTCAAATCATTGCTATAATACATACCATGAGAATTATTGGTATCGATCCAGGCACAGGGATTTTGGGCTTTGGCGTGATTGATTTTTCGGGCGGTAAATTTAAGATGGTCACGGCGGGTGTCGTTAGGACACCGGCTCACACACCGATTGATGAGCGGCTGGAGGAGATTTTTGATAGCTTGACGGAGATTATTACAGAGGCTAAGCCTGATGTGATGTCGATTGAAAAATTGTTTTTTGCACGTAATGTGACGACGGCAATTTCCGTGGCAGAAGCGCGTGGTGTGGCGATGTTGACGGGCCGAAAAGCGGGGCTACCGATCGCCGAATATACGCCGCTACAGATCAAACAGACGCTGACGGGCTATGGCAAGGCTGATAAAAAGCAAGTCCAGGAAATGGTGCGTTTAAACTTGGGACTCAAGGACGTGCCGAAGCCAGACGACTGTGCTGATGCTCTGGCGGCGGCAATTACCCATGCGGCGATGAATCGGGTATAATTGAATTATGATTGCACATGTTTTTGGAAAAGTTGCCGAGAAATTTAATGGTTCGTTGGTGATTGACGTTCACGGCGTTGGCTATGAAGTTAGTGTGGCAGCTGGTGATTTTGAGGCGGTAGTGCTGGATCAGGATGTCAAGTTTTATACCTATCATCATGTACGCGAGCAGGCAGAAGAATTGTTCGGTTTTTCAAGTCTGGCAGCAAAGAAACTATTTGAGATGCTCATCACCGTTCAGGGCGTTGGCCCGAAGGCAGCGCTAGCCATCCTTAGTCTCGGCGACGCAGAACAGGTGCGCAACGCCATCGCCAACGCCGACAGTGCGTTTGTGCAACAAGCTACTGGCGTCGGCAAAAAAACTGCTGAGCGCGTGGTGGTTGATTTGAGTGATAAGGTTGGCTTGCCGACGCAGTATGGTCGAGCAGACACTACAGTCCAAACTGAACTGAACACCTCTGACGAAGCGTTGGAAGCGTTGATGGCGTTAGGCTACACCTTGGCTGATGCTACTAAAGCATTGGAAAATGTTGATGCTAATTTGCCAACGGCGCAGCGAGTAACCGAGGCACTGAAGAAATAATAAGGGTTGAAATATATCCGTTCAGGCTAGCTCGCTTATAGGGTTCACGACGCTGTACTATTGACTAAATAGTACAAATAATATATAATATAGGGCTGTGAATAGAACTACTGCTGAAAAAATTCTTGACGAAAAGTTATGGGAACAACGAAACCGTGCTAACCAAGAAGACCCAACATTGGTCGATCCTGAATTGACAGTATCAGCAAAGGTGCTGGACCAATACACCTCACAGGAAAATCTCACGGCACTATTTCATAACAAAGAACAGGCAGCTTCTCTTGCTAAGCTATCAGCCGAGCTGTTGACTACCTACCCGAATTATCCATATCATCAGCCTGCACATGGCGTGGACGTGATGCGCTCAATACGTGTGCTAACGGAGGTGATCCCGGCGGACAGAATGAATTCAGATCAAAAGGATCTGTTGTTGGTGGCGGCAGCAGCGCACGATGCTGGGTTTGAGGCTGGCCCACCGCCAGATGGTTATGCTACCAAAGAGCATTATGCGGTCTCATTTCTTGACGAGTACTATGAGCCCGGTTCAGCTGAGTATGAGTTCATGAAAAGTGCAATCATTGGCACCATCCCTGGTCCAAAAGAGCAAATCTGTCGTGATAGTATTCAAGCAAAATTGTTACACCACGCCGACCTTGGCTATGTCTGGCAGTCAGGCGGTCAAGATTTTTTGAATTATACCATGCGATTTCGGGTTGAAGAATGTCGAGAGCTGTCGTGGCAGGAGCAATTCAAGGAATTGGAGGATCTATTTTTGCCGAACTATAAAGAACATCTGAAAAATGACATGGGAGAGTGTGGTGTTGCAGAAGAAGTGATTGAGCAGATGGTGCGCCAGATTGACGAGAATAGACAGTTCATCACTAACCCAGAACTGGATGAACCGAGCCAAGAAATATTTCAGGATTGGCCAATGGCTCACAATGAGGAATTGTTATCTTCTCGCCGCATTGGCAAAACTATTCTTACGAGTTCAGGCGTGTCTTTGTAAATGTGAATAAATAGTGCATGGCTGGTATAATCCATACCAGGAGGTATCATGAATACATGCACGACACAGAAGGAATGTGAAATCTGTCCGCTGCTGGTTGGTCAGACGGCGGCTGATGACAATGTTATATTGCAAACTGAACGTTGGGTGGCGGTACTTGATAGAAACCAATGCTATTTGGGTAAGTCATTTATCACCCTGCGTCAGCATAAGCAGACGTTGTCGGATCTAGACGAGGCAGATTGGATGGAGCTGCACCACGTGATTCGTCAACTTGAACGGGCAGTCAAAGAAGCGTTTGGTGCCGATGTGTGTAACTGGGAATGCCTCATGAATAACGCAGTGAAAGCCGGTCAGCCGACACATGTACATTGGCATTTACATCCGCGGTATCTCGGCGGTGCCACCTTTGCTGGCGAGGAATTTCCTGATCCAAAATGGCCGCGGCACCTAGAGAGTGCGGTGCATATGGTGAGTGATGAGATATTTTACGAAATTATGCAGGCGCTGCGTAGTCGGCTTACAAGAGATTAGTTTGCTCCGCTGTGAATGATATAATGAATGTATGGCAATTGAGAGAATAGTCGATACTAGCTCGCACAGTGATGATACCGAGGAGCAGCGGATTGAAGTCAGTCTGCGTCCGCAGAGTTTTAGTGAGTATGTCGGTCAGGAGCGGTTGAAGCGTAATTTACGCTTGGCGATTGAGGCGGCGAAAAAGCGCGGCGAGCCGCTGGATCATGTGCTATTGTACGGCCCGCCGGGGCTGGGCAAGACCACCATGGCAACGGTGATCGCCAATGAGATGGGCACGAATTTACGCATCACCAGCGGTCCGGCTATTGAAAAAGCCGGCGACTTGGCGTCAATCTTGACCAATTTGGCGGACGGCGATATTTTGTTCATCGATGAAATTCATCGGCTCGGTCGGGCGGTGGAGGAGATTTTGTATTCGGCCATGGAAGATTTCAAGCTAGACATCGTCATCGGTAAAGGCCCGGCGGCTCGGTCGATTCGATTGGATTTGCCGCGGTTTACGGTCATCGGCGCGACCACGCGGACAGGTAGTCTGGCGGCGCCGCTGCGTGATCGATTTGGGCATATTTACCGCTTGGAATTTTACGAGCCAGAGGACATTGCCAAAATTGTGACGCGGAGTGCGGCTATCCTGGAGTCGTCGATTCGGCGTGAAGCAGCGAACTTGTTGTCGACGCGGGCTCGCTTGACGCCGCGCATCGCTAACCGCCTACTCAAGCGCGTACGCGACTACGCCGACGTGAATGGTGATGGGATAATTGATGTAAAAACAACAACGAGTGCTTTGGAAATGTTGGAAGTGGATGAGCTGGGGCTAGATCCGGCTGACCGTAATTTACTACAATCAATCCTGGAAAATTATGGCGACAATCCCGTGGGGCTAACGACCATTGCTGCGCTGACTGGCGATGAAGCGACGACAATTGAGGATTTTTATGAGCCGTATCTACTGCAAATTGGCTTCATTGAGCGTACGCCACGTGGTCGGCGCATCACTCTGCGTGCTCAGGCGCATTTGGGATATCAACCTAAAAAATGATAAACTGTAGATATGGATACGAAGGATCACCAGTCGAATAATCAACAGCCAGCTGCCTATGATGTTGAGGGCAGGCCGTTGTATTATCATCCACCCCAAGATGCACAACCTGAAGAGTCGCAGCCAACAACTGCGCAGCGCCCGTCTCATGTGACTGTGCTTCCAGAGTCAATGGAGGGGCAGAATTTTGATCCGCGCATTCGTAGTCAATACGCCAATGAACCAGATGTAGTTCACACGGCACGCAATCTTGAACCGCAGCCGATGGCTATTAGTGAAGAATTAAAACGCAAACATGAAGAATCAGTGGCACAGTACCCACAGCTTAATTTGAGTGAAGGTGAATATGTCATCTTGGACATCAAGCGACATCCCATCGGTATTGTTGCGCCAATTGCCATCACGGTCATTATCATCATGGTGATATTTGGCTTTGCCTTTTTGTATCCGTCACTGATCACTGGCGGAAGTTTATTGCCAGTACCGTCTCCAACAGCTATGTTTGGTATCGCGACTTTATTTGCTATTTTGGCGGCATTGGGCGGAGCTGTAGCACTTTGGGTTTATTTACAAAACCAATTTTACATGACCAATGAAAGTGTAATTCAAGAAATCCAAGAAAGCTTGTTTTCCCGCCATGAGCAAACAGTTAGCCTTGGTAGTATCGAAGATGCTAGTTTTCGTCAGTCAGGCATTATACAGATGATCTTTAACTATGGAACCATTCGACTGAGCACTGAGGGTGAAGAAACCACCTACATCTTCCATTTTGTAGCAAATCCAAAACACCAAATAGGAATTGTCAATAACGCCATTGAAGCCTTTAAGAATGGCCGCCCGGTTGATGACTAATAGTTAGTAACTGAGCTATTTGTTGCGACTTTCTTTGACAAAGTCACTTTCGTTAACCAGCTTTGCTCTCAAAGTGAAGTGTTTACATTTTCCTTCTTGACAGTTTTGTGTCTCATAACGATACGCACTGTTAGCATCGCCAATTTTTTTACCCTTCGGATCGGTGAGGAGTGCTTTGTCCATGGTTGGTAGGGTGTCGTCAGTCAAAGTTTCTGGGTAGTAACCGTGCTGTTTGTAGAAGCTTTCTTCCAGGCTGTAGTACATGGCATTGATGGCTGTTTTTTTGTGGCTGTCATCACTGGCATTTTTTACTTTTCCGACCTGTACCACTGCAATACCCAAGCCAACGGTCAGCATGACGATGACAAACAATAATTCAATAACGGTAAATCCAGAACATTTTTTCATATACTGCTATTATAGCAAAATTTGGCCTTAAGCCCTAGAGAATGTATAATAAAAGTATCAATTAAGGAGGGGGATATCATGGCTAAGACTGATGAGAAAAAGGCAGTAAAAACTGAAAAGTCGGTAGCGGCAGAGAAAAAGGTTGATGACGGCAAATTAAAGGCATTGGGTCTAGCGATGGATCAGATCACCAAGCAATTTGGCGATGGTTCAATCATGAAATTGGGCGAGGCGCACAAAGTTGACGTTGAAGTGATTCCGTCGGGCTCGCTGAGTCTTGATTTGGCACTAGGCGGCGGCTATCCAAAGGGGCGTATCATTGAGATTTATGGCCCCGAGAGTTCGGGTAAGACAACCTTGACGCTGCACGCCATTGCCGAAATTCAAAAGCAGGGCGGTACGGCAGCGTTTATCGACGCTGAGCACGCGCTTGACCCGAGCTACGCCAAGCGCCTGGGTGTCGACACCGAGAATCTGCTGGTGTCGCAGCCAGACAATGGTGAGCAAGCGCTGGAAATTACTGAAACGTTAGTGCGCTCAAATGCGGTGGACCTTATCGTGGTGGACTCGGTGGCAGCGTTGACGCCGCAGGCAGAAATTGATGGCGATATGGGTGATTCGCATATGGGCCTCCAGGCGCGGCTGATGAGCCAGGCACTGCGTAAATTGACTGGTATCATCAACAAGTCGAAAGCGACAGTGATTTTCATCAACCAGATTCGCATGAAGATTGGCGTGATGTTTGGTAATCCCGAGACGACGACGGGTGGTAATGCGTTGAAGTTTTATGCCTCGCAGCGGGTGGATATTCGCCGCATCGGGCAGATCAAGGTTGGCGATGATATCCTCGGTAACCGCACCAAGATCAAGGTGGTAAAAAATAAGATCGCGCCGCCGTTCCGCATCGCTGAGTTTGACATTATGTATAATGAAGGCATTTCTAAGACTGGCGACATCTTGGATTTGGCGGCTACGCACGGCATTGTCGAAAAATCTGGTGCCTTCTACAAATATAACGGCGAGACCATCGGTCAGGGTCGCGACAAAACTAAATTGTATCTGAAAGAAAACCCTGAAGTCCTGGCAGAAATTGACCAGAAGGTACGTGACAAAGTAAAAGAAGTAGAAAACTAATGCGCGCAGCAGATACTGCATATCCAGTCGAAAAACATATGGCGT
>CAUSOC010000002.1:0-79994 GCA_963533325.1 uncultured Candidatus Saccharibacteria bacterium
CCAGAGTTTAACACTTTAATATTCCTGACTTTGAGAACAGATGTAAGTTTGAATTATTTGTCAAGTAGAGAAAGTTATAGTTCAACATTCAATCCGGAGGATATTAAACATAATATTATATTCGAAGTTTCATCAGAATTAAGCAACTTTACTAAATATCTTGGAGAAGAAATAATTCAGAAAATTGAATTGAAGCAGAAGAACGGAGAACTTGTTGAGATATTAGATATTTAATTATATTGTGATAATTAGATTACTGGCCCAAAATATAGCATCTACTCAAGCATATAAAAAATTTTGCATAACCAAAAACTAATAGTGGATATTGGAAAGCCAAAATATGCTGTAAACCTACATTTCAAACAAGGTACAAACGAAACATACAAGGATAAAATAAAAAGTACTTATTAGTTTACCTAAGTCCTATCGATATATATATAACTCAGGCCCGCTTGCTCCAAACGCTGAATTATGTCCTCATGCACCGCAAAGGCATCTTTTGCAGTCACGGGACCATTGACCTCTCTTCGTACCTTTTCTACCTGATCGGACAAACTAGGGTATCTCAACATCAGCCCACTCTCATGCACTAAATGATCCTGAAATACCTTGCCTACAGCATAGGCTTGCAGCTCAGAACGGAGTCTTGCTCGGTCATCTTTGGGATATATCTCCACAACTGGGTCCATAACATAATCACGCGCATGATCTGTCTCGTGAGACAAAGTGGCGACATTGATAGCCATAAGTCCACTATTGGATACACTGATAACAGGGCGAGAAAACACATAAGGACCCACACCGTCTACTATACAGAAACCCGTATTACAAAAACCGGTAAGATTTGTTCCTCCTTGTCTTATAGGAGGTGAGGCTTTTACCTCCTCATATATCTCATTGATGCATACTCCGGCGTACTTGTCGCTAGCGAGAACCTCTTCTATCCTAGCTTTTTGTGCTGGCATATGAGACATCTGTTTTCCAGAGATAACAAACTTATCATAACCAATAAGCGGTATAATATTTTTATCCGTCCAATCAGAGTCAGGATGACTATCTCCTAGTTCTTCACCCTCAACCCATTCCATAGGCTCCAGCATTTGAGCCGTGTCATATAACCCTAGGGCTACCGCTCCCAGCTTATCAAGTATCTCAGGGTTCTCTAAAGTATCTAATAGTTTATCTTTCATGTACTTTAAAGAATCTAGCGAGATAGGATTATCATAGCTAGAGGTTGGTGGGTTAATGATGTATAGTTCGTCTCTCACAACTATCTTTGTATTATACATTATACTTGGTATTTTGTCAAGTATAAGGCTCAAGACATAAGCTCTACTGATAAATATGACCCAAACCTGCTGCAATCAAACGCTTCACCAAATCATCATGCACCGCAAAGGCATCTTTTGCAGTCACGGGACCATTGACCTCCTGACGGATAGCTTCAACTCTGCGAGATGCTAACATAGCGCGCTCCATTGACCCGTGAGTCTCGGCAAGATACCGCTCGACACAGTCTCCAACCGCGTACGCCTTTAATTCACGAGCAAGTTTAAGACGAGATTTAAAACCTGTTAACGTGGTAGCTGATATATCTTTTGTACTACAAACATATAGGAGCGGACTATTCACATGATCCAACGCGTGCGTCGCTTCATGGACCATAACCGCAATGTCGATTGGTTCAATGTCAGTAGAGTTCATGCCTATAAAAGGCCGACCTGCAACATGAGAAATATCGTCTTTAGTAAGATTAAAATATTTTGTCACTGCACAACATGTAGCTAGGCTTGGACGATCAACCTTCATCATCTCGCTATTATACTTACTACCTAACACTCTCTCTAGCTGAGGAATTAATATTTGACCACATTCATCGCTGGTTAGCTTTTTGTTGATGGCTTCAAGTTGCATAGGCGTTGGCGCAAGCTTAAAATGCGAGGTGAATTTTGTATTTCCAACTAGCGGGATACTGTTCAGGTCAGACGCCAGCAACTCATCCGCGCTGACAATACCATCCCTATTGTACGTAACAGGATGTAGCTGCTGAGCAACCTTGGCAAGTTCCAGCGCCAAACCTCCCAGTTTGTCAGTGATTTCAGGACGATCCAGCGTTTCTACCAACTGGTCCTGAATGCGCCCAAGCTCCGCCGGGTTGTTAATCGGGTGCCACCTCTGCCGCGTGGGTGATGTGCTGCCAGGACGTCGCTCACTCATAGTCATCAAATTATACACTATATTGTTAATACTGTCAATGCTTATGCTGTATTCAACAGGGGAGTAGGACTATAGCTTTGATGGTATCCATTGACATTTTATACTATTGGTGATATAAAAATAGTAGGCTTTTGTTGACAGATGTTTGACGTTTTGTCCAAAAGTGTATTTTGACAAGCAGTTGAGAATAGAGCAAGGTGAGATTTTGTGGTGGTATTTCGCAGTAAAAATGGCGCCATGAAACCTCATCTTGCTTACGCGCCATCCGGGTGCTGAGCAGTGTTTTCCCGAGGGAAAGCACAGGCACTCCGCCTGGATGAGGAGAGAGTGGTACAATGAAGACTAAAACCGTTTGCCGGATCATGAAGGCCCTAGAGGCCAATGACATCGGGCGAAAGATAGGCGCCTCTTCTTATGGAGAGGCTTCCTTTTATCTACGACATGGCGAGAGCCTCTTCGCCATCGCCAAATATCCAACCCATAAAGTCCTACTTTATGTGGATACTCCAGAAAGGTACCAATTCTTAGAATATAAGGAAACACCTTATGTTCTATACGCCATAGACGAGAGAGAACTTAAACAATTTCTCTCCTGAACCCGAACTGACAAGCCGCCGAGAACCATATCTGGCGGCTCTCTCCGCCGCGGTATTATTCTCCTGCTTGTCAGTTCGCTCCATAGATGTGTGTCTATGCTGATGAGTCGGAAACGACGAAAGCGAACTTTGAAAAAGCAGCTTGTCTGCCGTACAATAGAGTTGATGATACAGCTCTACAACACCCTCACTCGCCACAAAGATGAACTGAAACCGCTCGACGGACAGACGGTTCGCATGTACACCTGTGGGCTGACGGTGTATTCGCAGCCGCACATTGGTAACTGGGTTGGCTATATTTACTGGGATGTGTTGGTGCGGTTGCTGCGCTGGCAAGATATCTCAGTGATTCGCACGCAAAATATTACTGACGTTGGGCATTTGACTAGCGATGATGACGGTGGTGAGGACAAGATGGAGAAGGGGGCACGCCGCGAGGGTAAGACCGCTTGGGACGTGGCCAAGCAGTACATCACCATCGCCGAGCACGAAGCGTATGAGGTATTGAAATTGGTGCGGCCCGACCATTTGGTGCGGGCAACGGACTACATCCAGCAGCAAATCGACTTTGCTCGCGAGCTAGACGAAAAGGGGTTTTTATATAAGATTGACGGCGACGGTATGTATTTTGATACGTCACTATTGAAAGATTATGGAAAATTAGCGCGGCTGGACGTAGCGGGCTTGGAGGCGGGCGCACGGGTCAGCGTTGAGGGCAAGCGCAACATCACCGACTTCGCCGTCTGGAAATTTTCACCAACAGACGCCAAGCGTGACATGGAATGGGACAGTCCGTGGGGCGTCGGTTTTCCGGGCTGGCACCTGGAGTGTTCGACGATTGCTCGGGAGACGCTGGGTGATACGATCGACATTCACACCGGCGGCATTGATCACATTCCGGTGCATCACACCAACGAAATTGCTCAGAGTGAGAGTTTGACAGGGCAGCAATTTGCTCAAATTTGGCTACACAATAACCACATCAAGGTCGACGGCCGCAAGATGAGTAAGTCGCTCGGCAACATCATCACCCTCAGCGACATCACCGCCCGCGGTTTTAGCCCGATGGCTTTCAAGCTAGCGATTCTCAGCAAACATTACCAAACCGAGGGCAATTTCACGTGGGAGATTTTGGAAGCGGCACAGGCGCGGCTGGATCATTGGCGCGGCTATGCGGCGCTGCGGCACCAGACGCACGACACACTGGATGATGATGACGAGAAAGATGAGCAGGAAGGCACCGTGTCGCTGCTGGCGGCGCGGCAGGCGCTCGTTGAAAAACTGAATGATGACTTGGATACACCAGGGGCCTTGGCGCTGATCGACGAAGCGTTTTCACGGCTAGATCATGCGCCGTTAGAAAAAATCCATCGCGGCGGCTTGTTGCAATTGATTGAAATTATCGACGAGGTTTTGGGCTTGGATTTGGCGGCATCGACCCCTGATATCACTGACGATCTGAAGAGACTAATTATCCAGCGGCGTGGGGCACGGGCTGAGAAAGATTGGCAAGAATCCGACCGCATTCGCGACGAACTATTGGCAGCTGGCATCACTATTCGCGACACGCCAAGCGGCAGCATTTGGGCATGGAAATAGCCCACCAACATGACCAAGTGGGCTAATTCATGAGGTGTACTGATTAATCTTCGTTTTTGATTTTCTTCACAAGCTTGTTGAGCGATTTTTTACTTTCAAGGCGATTTTTCTTGGCTTGCTCTAGGTAATTTTCTAGTAAGACCTTGACCACACCGGCAGCCGGGATAGCGATCAAGCTTCCCAATAGCCCACCAACATAGAGGCCGATAGTCACTGATGACAACACCATCAGTGCCGAAAGCTCTAATTTCTTTGACTGAATTGACGGTGCGATGAAATTGTTCTCAATCTGCTGGTAAATGATAAAGTAGGCAGCGTAGATGATACCAGCGGTGACATTATTGAAGGACAACAGCAACGCGATCAACAGGCCAGCTAGGGTAGCACCAAACATCGGGATAAGCGTCAAGATAAAGGTAACCATGACAGTCAACATCGCTAGGTTTGAGTCAATAGCTGGGAATGCCAAACTCAAACAGAACACTACCACACCCGACAGCACAGCGTCGATACCCGACACTGTCAATTGCCCAGATACATACCCCGTGACGACATTGTACATCTGTCCAGCCAACTTTTGGTGATTTTCCATCTTGCTTTGGTCGTTATACAGTCCCCACAATCGCTTCATCCATGTTGGACCTTCCAGTAGCATCAAAAACGACAAAACCAATACCAAAAACAGAGAACCAAGGAATGACGCCAGTGAACCTACGCTTGAAATCAAGTTGGTGCCCGCGCTGGCTGCCCACGAGGAAGCCTGTTGTTTCAAGTTGTTTAATGTCGCGTCAACCTGTGAGCGCCAGCCATTTCTATCAATCAGCTCATTGATGCCGTGCCACTGCGAACCAGCTTGATCAACCAAGCCCGGCACGCTCTCAACAAACTTGGCAGACTGCTGGACAATTGGCGGCACTGCAAACCACGCCACACAGCCCAGTAGCGTCACCAACATAACATAGGCTAACGCCGTACCGCCCAAGCGGCTTTTGCCGGGCAGAAGTTTTGCCAAAGCTGAAACGGGCCGGTTCAAGGCCAAAGCCAAGAACAGGGAGATACCAAGGAGAATCAGCGCACTCTTTGCCGAATAAATTGCTACTCCTGCCAGCCCAAAACCAATCACCACCAGCCAGAATCGCACAAATGTTTTTGTGTCTATTTCAATACGTACTTTCATATATAACATTGTACAATCTTATACCGAGTAGCGCAAGCAATACGAGGCGCCCAACCACTGAACGCCTCGCATTGTAACTGAATATTTGACGGCTAATTTTTCGCCGCTTCATCGCGCCGAGCACGCAAGACCGACAACGACAATTTGCTGTCATACTGCATGGCACCGTAGCGAAACAGTTTGACCGCCACCACAACCGCCACAAAGGCACTGGCTGCCAAAATAGCCACGGCGATAACCGCCTCGTGAACTGGCAAGTTACCGACGGCATTGCGGAGCAGTAGTGGAATTGGTGCAGTCAATGGGAAATAGCTGAAAAACTGCACAAATGGTGAATCTGGATATGATACAAATGCACTAGCACCATACAGTGGAGCAAATAGGGCAAGGATGACAATAGTAAACCAGGAGGATGCTTCTTTGGCGGTTGGCATCATGGCGCCAACCGCAACTAACAGACCGGTAAACATCATAAATCCTGTGGCAAATACCCCCAGAGCGATGCCAATTCTCACTGGGTCGAATACCAAATTGCTCAAATCCAACGATGGTATATGCAGCTTTTGACCTAAGGTGAAGTACAACACCAATACCGGTACAATGATGACCAGCCCCTGAATCAGCGCCAGTGAAATCATCGCCAAAATCTTTCCGGTAATCAACGTCTTGGCCTTAACCGTCGTCAGTAGCATCTCCACTGTACGGTTTTCTTTTTCTTCCACCGTACTGTTGAGCATCTGCCCACCAAAGAAGGCGATCAGCATATAGAACAGCACCAAGAAAAAGCCCGGTACAATCATTTCCTTCACGCCGTCAAATTCAACACCGTTACGATAGGTAGTCGTTTCCGTTTTCACTTTCTTTTGCAAGATCGCTTTGGACTGTGGATCTATTTTCCCCTCAATCGAAGCCGTCAACAACGTCTCAGCCACCGCAGAATAACGACTATTTTGGAACATACCAACATCTTTACCATAGGTCTGTACGGTATTCTGTTCCAAGTTAGCAGGGAAGTAGATAAATCCATCCAGACTGCCGTCTTTGACACGCTGAATACCCTGGTCCTTGCTACTTAATTTTTCCAGCTTCATCTGCTCAGCCAATTGTGAATTAACGACGCCTGAGTCGTCGACGATGGCTACTTTAAAATCTTGTTCTTGAAGCTTTTTGGTAGCTTCCATAGTGGCTTGATTTGACCAAAAGACGATGCCGAAAATAGCAGCAAACATCAACGGGAAGCCGAGTGCCATTGCCCAAAAGCTGAATTTCTTCAGCATGCGCATGATCTCAAATTTAACCACCGTTCCCAAATTGTACATGTTACGCATTGACCGCCTCCTTTTCCTCGCCGCCGTAAATCTTCACAAAAATATCATCCAGGCTCTTACCCCCATATTTCTTTCTGATATCCGCCACGGTGCCGTATTCTACTGCATTGCCATCTTTCAGGAGAACTACTTTGTCGCACAAGCGCTCGACTTCTTCCATTTGATGGGTCACGAACACCACGGTGGCGCCGGCTTTTTGTCGCTCTTCAATGATATTCATCAACAATCGGCGGTTGACTGGGTCAAAACCCTTGGTTGGCTCGTCCAAAATGAGCAGTTCTGGGTCGCCCATGATAGTAACGCCCAGCTGAATTTTTTGCTGCTGACCACCTGATAATTTATCCAGCCGCGTTTTTGCCTTATCGCTCAAGCCAACTCGCTCCAAATACTTGATTGAAAAATCGCGAGCCTCTTCCTGGCTCAGACCTTTCAAGCGACCAAAGTAAATCATCGTGTCAATGACTTTTTCTTTTTTGTACAAACCGCGCTCTTCCGGGAGATAGCCTAGCTTGACGCCATCTTCAACTGCATACGGTTTGCCATCAACTAGCAGCTCACCAGCCGTTGGCTCGTATAACCCCAGCAGCGCCCTGAGCGTCGTGGTTTTTCCTGAACCATTGCTACCCAAAAATCCGAACACTTCGCCCCGCATCACTTCAAAGCTCAAATCTTTGATGACCGTTTTGGTGCCAAACTTCATACTAAAGTTTTTAATTTGAATAATGGGATTTACCTCTTTACCCATACACCTCCTTGGTTATTGTCACCATCAATTATAGCATTCAGGGCTTTTTCAGAAAACCAAGGTATAATGGACATATGAGACTATTGGTCGTCGAAGACGAAAGAAAAATTGCTCGAGTCATCGCGGCGGCGCTGCGGTCAGAAGGTCACGCCGTCGACATGGTTCATGACGGAGAAGAGGGATTGGCTATGGCAGAAACTGAGCCATATGATTTACTCGTGCTGGACCGAATGCTACCAGGCAAAAGCGGCACCGATATCATCACCTCACTGCGTCAAGCCAACAAAACAATGCCTATTTTGCTACTCACGGCGCTCGGTACAACCGAAGACAAAGCCTTTGGTCTGGACGTCGGCGCTGATGACTATCTGGTCAAGCCATTTGCCATCGATGAACTGACCGCTCGCGTCAGAGCACTACTCAGGCGGCCGCCTTTAGCGCATGACGATGAGCTGACAGTCGCTGATTTGACGCTCAATCAGACCCAGCGCACCGTCAAACGCAGCGGTAAAACCATTGAGCTGACAGCCAAAGAGTTCGCGTTGTTGGAATACCTGATGCGCCATCCTGGCCAGACCTTGAGTAAAGAAACGCTGATCGCTCATGTGTGGGATTTTGATGCTGATATTTTACCCAACAACGTTGAGGCCTACATCAAACAGCTGCGCAAGAAAATCGACAAACCATTTCGCCGTCCACTGATTCACACCGTGCGTGGCTTTGGCTATAAAGTGGAGGCAGGCGCGTGAAACTATTTACCTCAGCCACCATCAAACTAGCAAGCTGGTATCTGTTGATATTGATGATGGTCAGTCTACTGTTTAGCGGCATCATCTTTAACATTGCGCGCTCGGAAATTGACGCTCGCTTGCAAGGTTTCGCCGTCAAGCGTGGACTAGTCAGCGGCAGCTCACTGGACAAGCCGCTGAGCGAGCAGATGGAGGCTACCGACGCCAATCTCATCATCAGCTTGGCGTATCTCAACCTGGTGGTGTTACTAGGTGGCGGTGTCATCGCTTATCTGTTAGCTCAACGCACCCTAGAGCCAATCGAAGCTGCCCATCAAGCCCAATCACGCTTTGTCGCTAACGCCAGTCATCAGCTACGCACACCACTGGCCATCATGAAAGCCGAGGCCGAGCTGGCGTTGCACAATCCCAAAACGCCCAAGTCCGAGTTGCGACAAACCTTGGCGAGCAACCTTGAGGAGATCAATCGTCTGAACGAGCTTGCCACCATGCTTTTAGAATTGTCCCACAGCGAACGGCAACTCTCATCCAACATCGAAAAATTTGACCTGGTAGAATTAACCAACAATCTGATCAATTCCAGGCCAGGCAAGGAGCGGGTGACGCTGCACGCCCCCGACGACTTGGCGGTGACCATGAACCGGCCAGCAATCCGAGAGGTGATTGCAGTACTGTTGGACAATGCGGTCAAGCACAGCCCCGATACTTCACCTATTAGCCTCACCATCAAACCTCTCAAGACGACCGTCATCATCACCGTCACCAACCATGGCCCAGGTATCAACGCCAAAGATCTGCCGCACATCTTTGAACGATTTTACAGCGACCAGCAACACGCCAATAGTTACGGGCTGGGGCTCAGCCTGGCGCATCAACTAACGCGTGCTTTGGGCGGGCATATTTCTGCACGTTCCACCCCTGGAAAAGTCACGACATTTACACTTTCGCTGCCAAAACGCTAAATTTCAGGTATTTTTCAGGTAGACATGGTGTACTAGATAGTGTCGGTTGGGTAAGCAACCGGGAAAGGGGTACTATGAGTAATGTACGAACGACGCATCTCAGTCAAAAAGGCTTTAAAGAATTACACAAAGAAATTTCTCAGTTAGAAGCACAAGAAAAAACGCTCCAGTTCACCTTGCGTGAAATCGGTCGCGCTAAATCCCGCGACGATAAATTGCAGCGCAATGAAGTCATCATGAACCTGGAACTGGTCAGTGGCAAATTGGCCAATTTACGCCACATGCTAAAAAACGCCAAACCACTACCACGCAAACGCGACCGCTTACGCGTCGCTCTGGGCTCAATCGTTGACTTAGTCGATCAGCAAGGTCGCATGCTTCACTACATACTGGTTGACAGTCTGGAAGCCAATCCGACAGACGGCCGCATATCCATAGACAGCCCGTTGGGTCGCAGCCTACTAGACAAGCGCCCCAAAGACACCGTTTCCTGGTGCGCTGGCGTCAAATTGCAGCACGCCCAGCTGGTCGCTATCCGATAACTACGAACCACCACGCCCCCTTCAGCTTCCGTCATCATGGCGGAAGCTCTTTTGGTGCGATTGACAATTTAGCATAAACAAAATATAATACCGCTTATGCGTAGAAGACAAAAACAACAGATTTTCATTGGCGTTTTCATTGGCTTATTTGTCATTGCAGTCAGTATCCTGGGAATCATATTTTATAATCACTATCAAAAAGAGCAGATCAATCAGCGTCTGGCCGCCAACACGGTCCACTTCGCCTCTGATGGCTACAATGTCGCTACTACTATGTTGCTGCCGAAAGACCAGTATTCGTACGAGATCAAAAACGAAGAGCGTCCGCGCTTTCCAACCATGACCATCAAAGACAAGGGCGAAACGTACACCATCACCGCCAAAATCGCGCAGGTCGGGAAAGCCAGCCGTGCCAACGACCTCGAGGCTGCCAAAAAACGAGGCAACTTCACCGAGCTCAAAGCCGACAAAGCCACTGACGCACTGGGAGGCTATGCCTATGATGACAATTCATATCAATACAGCGGCAAAATACCACTGGTTCAGCGTGACCAAGAATGGTACGAACTCCACCTAGACATTGAAAATATCAGCAATGCTTCAGGCAGTAAAACCTTGTTCGAGTCATCCAGTATCCAGTCATTGGTCAAGTCTGTCAGGTACGACAGTAATTACCAAGCGCCTGACCAAGAATACACCTCAGACGACCGAGAAATCGTGAAAGTAAACAAGTTCGCTAACGAAATCGACGGCTTTAGCATCACGCAACGGTCCAGTGCTGATGACAAAATCACCTTTGTTGGCACCAGAAACAATGTCCAAATCAGCCTCACAGTTCGTCCTGTTTCCACCTCTAAAACACTAGAGCAGGCGACTGCAGATGATTATTATGTAAAGGCTGGCACCCACAAATACGACCAAATCACCAAGTATAATTCCAAAGAAGTACGACACACAACGCCACAAAGTGACCCGACAAGCTACGTAACCTTCTTTTACTACTTTGAAAAGGACGGTGTAATATTGCAGGGGACTGGCCGCTACAACGCTGAAGGCAAGAATGCCTTTGACCAAATGGCCAAAACCGTCTTCGAAACAGTCCAAGTCGACAAAGCTCGCGCCAAAAAATACGTGCAGTAAGAATTAGACCGCTTATGCTTTTTGCTTTATACTGTGAAGTATGACATTTTACGCCACGCCCGCTCACGAAACTCTGAAAAAATTACGCACAAATGAATATGGGCTAACAGCCAGAGAAGTTAAACGCCGCCAAAAACAGTACGGCATCAACGTTATCAAAATCGAATCCGAGCCGCTCTGGAAAAAGATCATAGAACCATTTTTGGATATTTTCATGCTGGTGCTAGGAGTGGCTGCAGCCATCAGTTTGTGGCACGGCGATCACATTGACGCGGTCATCATTTTGGTAATCATCGCCATCTCAGCAATCATTTTCTACGTCCAGCGGTTTTCGACTGACCGGGTTCTCCGCAGCCTATCCAAACGCAGCGTACAAAAGGTTGACGTACTACGCGGCAATCACACGGCTCGCGTTGACGCTTCACAATTGGCACCTGGCGACATCATCACCCTGGCTGAAGGCGAAAAAATCCCCGCAGACATCAGACTCCTCCGAACGGCTAATCTGCGAGTTGATGAGTCACAATTGACCGGTGAATCATTGCCCATCAGCAAAAAACCTGACGTGCTTGAAGGTCATAAAGAATTGTACGAGCAAACCAACATGTTGTTTCAAGGCTCATTCATCATCAGCGGCACTGGCACTGGCGTCGTGGTTACGACTGGCAACAATACTGAGTTCGGCAACCTTGCCACACTGTCAAAACGGCAAAATACCCAAAGTCCCGTCCAGCAAAAAATCGATATCTTGATCACCAGAATCATCGCTGTTGTTGCCGCCGTCAGCGTCGTAGCTTTTGGGCTCAGTCTACTGCGCGGCATGGACGTTCTGGAGAGCCTGCGCTTTGTCATGGCCCTGGCTGTCAGCGCCGTTCCCGAGAGCTTGCCGATCGCCATCTCGGTAGTGCTGGTTCTGGGTATGCGGCGCATGGCTGCCAAAAAAGCTTTGGTACATCAGATGCGAGCCATCGAGACCATCGGCGTCATCACTACCATCGCCACAGACAAAACTGGCACGCTGACCAAAAACAAATTGACCGTCCAAGAAACCTGGTCGCCTGACGACAGGGCCGTCATCGATATCATCGCCCGCACCATCAACCGTGGCGACGCCAAAAGCCACGACCCGCTTGATATTGCGCTGGAAGAATTTGTGCGCACACATGGCGTCCAGGTCAAAAACTCGCCATTTCGTGAACTACCATTTAACCAAGATTTCAGTATGTCCGCTGCGGTGTGGCATCATGGCAAAGATTTTCAGCTGTACCTCAAAGGCGCGCCTGAGCAGATTTTAGCGGCCTGCAAAGTAACCGCTACTGTTAAAAAACAAGCTCTAGCAGCCCTGGAAGCATTCGCTGCCAAGGGGCAGCGAGTCATCGGCCTGGCGTCCTACACATCAGCGCACCCAGTTCATGAATTTTACGAATTGAAAGGTAAGAAATTGACCTTCGAGGGCTTTGTGGCAGTCAGCGACGTCTTGCGCCCAGAAGCGCCTCGAGCAATTCGCGCTGCTCTAAAAGCCGGCGTTTCCGTGTGCATGATCACCGGCGATCATTTCGAAACAGCCTACCAAATCGGACATCAACTAGGCATGGTCAAGGACCGCGACGAGGTATTCGACTGCCGACAGATGAATAAACTGACAGATGAGCAGCTTGACCCAATCGTCGAGCGAACCAAAGTCTTTTCGCGCGTCATCCCCGAACAAAAATACCGCTTGCTCACTATCCTCAAAAAGCATCACATCACCGCCATGACAGGAGACGGCGTCAATGACGTGCCAGCGCTCAGTAATGCTCACATTGGCGTGGCCATGGGTTCGGGCTCGCACATTGCGCGTGACGCTGGAGCTATCATTTTGCTGGATGACAATTTCAAAACCATCATCGACGCCATGCGCGAAGGGCGAACCATCATTGCCAATGTTCGTCGTATGTTGTTCTACCTACTATCGACCAACACCGGCGAGCTCATTACTATGGTCGGTGCGCTGCTGATTGGCATTAAAACGCCGCTGGAGCCAGTGCAAATCTTGTGGGTCAACCTAGTCACCGACACCTCGATGGTCATCCCGCTTGGCCTAGAGCCAACAGAGAAGGGAATTATGAACCGCCCGCCCGAAAAGCCAGATGCTCCAATCTTGAACCACATAATGGTCTGGCGAATGGTTATCGTCGCTGGCACCATGTCAGCCATCGCCTTGGCAGTTTACATATTCTTCGAACAACGGCAAGGACATGCGTACGCTCAAACCATGGCCTTCATCGCCCTGGTGGTTAGCCAGTGGGCCAATGCCCTCAACGCTCGCTCCGATGACGAGTCGCTCCTGAAGCGCCTAAAAGTCATGAACAAGAGTTTCTACGCTGGCATAAGCCTATCTATCGTTCTGCAAATTCTAGTCTTTTTCGGCCCACTTGGTGAAATCCTCCACATCGCACACGTCGCCCTCAGTGACATGATCATCATCAGCCTGGTGTCATTCATCATCCCGATTGTCGTCTCTGAATGGCATAAGTATGTTACGAGGAGGAGTAAGGGCTAAGATAATATCATCTAGTCTTCGCTATACATCAGCACAACCCACAAAAAGTCCTGACCGTTCAGTGCCTGTATATATGACTCTTCAGAAACATCACGCTGCATTAGCTCACCTAAATATAGTGCTGTATCATTCACTAGGGCGTACTTTTTACCTTGAGATACGGCAGCGGGCTTATCTATACCACATATTTCAGCGACCTGTTTCATGACCACATCACGGTAGAGCGCAAATGAATGACAGTCACGCGCTGCGAGCAGGTAAGCCCAAGTGGATGGAGCAAATTTTTTGTCTGACATCAAGAATTGTGTCATCGCCCCAGCGCTATCAATATTCTGATCGACAGACTCAGGCGTTGCACGCCATAGCTCATTAATGACAGCGTGAGCATTCGGGCGCTGCAAAAAATCTTTCAAATCATCAATATCCCGCCAATTAGCAAAATTACTAGTACTTGTGTGGTGTGTCAGGATGCGCGCAACCTCTGCAACTGACTCTTTAGTAACTGATTGGTACTGCGCCAACTCCTTATTGAGACGAGGCAGAATATCCCATTTATATAATTCATCCCACAGCTTAGCATCGCCAGAATACCGTCGCCGAAGATAGTCTTCTTTATGAAGATCATAAAATGCTTTTAGCGCGACTTTGTTGATTTCCATCTTTTTCCTTTCTGTTAATAACTTCACCAGCCATGCAATATCTTTATTATAAACCCTGTAATAATATCATAGAATAACAAGCGTAAGAGCAAAAAGGAAATAAAACCGCCCAACCACTTCTGGCTAGACGGTTAATATACAGCTTGGCTGGGCCGGAGGGACTCGAACCCCCGAATGCCAGGACCAAAACCTGGTGCCTTACCACTTGGCGACGGCCCAATACGAGCAACGCGTGAGCGCAACTACGTGTAATATTGTACCACATCAGGGCAGAGATACCAAGCTTGCCAATCCGCCAACGCCGCCGTATAATCAAACTATGCATAAGCACTATGGTTTTACAATCGTCGAAGTATTAGTCGTCGTCTTAGTCCTCGGTATCTTGATGACCCTCGGTGGCCTAGCATGGCGCGCTGCCCGCGAAGACGCCATTAACAATGAAAGCAAGACCGAATTATTAACCATCCAAAACGCCGTCGAAGAATATTACAGCCAAAATGGAGAATATCCGTGGCCTGCGTCCTGCAGTAAATACAGCTCGGCGACCAACCGGACGTGCGACGCTGGCGAACTCAACCCATTACTAGTGCCAAAATATCTCAAAGAATTACCGACCGACTGGCGCGGCAAACACTACGAATACACCGTCAACAAAAGCCCCGACAATCGCTATGGGCTACTGATGTACCGAGCTAACGGCACTAAATGTCGCGTCGGCAAAGGCATCCTGGCAATGTGGTGGAACACACCAGCGCCAGCCGCTGAGAATTGCGATTTCTAATTATATATTATTCTAGCGTTTAGCCATTTTCCAAATGCACCTGGTTTGGGGTACAATAGGGCAATGAAGAAAGCGCAGACTGCAACCTTAACCCTGGAAAACATCGTGGGCGGCGGCCAGACCATCGGCACACTGGCAGATGGACGCAAAGCGTTTGTATGGGGTGGATTGCCAGGCGAGCAGGTGACTATCAGGGTGACCAAGAAAAAATCAAAGTTCGTCGAAGGCGTCGTAACTGAAGTTCATCACGCCAGTTCTGAGCGAATCACTCCAGTCGATCCAGGTAGCTATCTCAGCACTAGCCCCTGGCCAATCATGAATTTTTCAGCAGAGCAGCAGTACAAAGCCCAGCTAATTGCTGAGGCTTTTCGGCTGCATCACGTTACCTTGCCGACTACGCCAACAGTCTATACGGACGAGCAGCAATTGGCGTATCGTAACAAAGTTGAATACAGCTGGTACAGCGACACCGACCCGGACTCAGAAATTGATACGCTTGATTTGGCATTTTTCCGACGTGGCTCAAAGGGTAAAATCACCGTCGACGGCACCTCGCTTGCTCGTCCCGAGATCAACACACTAGCCCTAGAAATTCGCGACTTGCTGCGCACCAAACCAGTCACCGCACGCAACCTCAAAACACTACTCATCAGGTGTAGCCAAACAGGCAAGTGCATTTGGCAATTGTATCTCAAAGACCGCCTGGAAAATGTCATCACCGCCGAAGAGGCAGCCGCGCTGTCAGCCCAGGGCGGAGAAATCATCTATTCTAACCCTAAAAGTCCTGCTAGTGTCATCACCGAACGGCTAGCGGCGTTTGGCGACACTGTTCTCACTGACAAAGTGCTGGACGTTCCGTTTCGCTATGTTGCTGAAGGATTTTTCCAGGTCAATCTACCGGTCTACGAGCAAGCCCTCACCGACATGGCAGCCTGGATCCGTACCATGTCAACAGAGTCAGATAACGCTCCAGCAACTGTTGATATGTATTCGGGTGTCGGCACTATCGGTCTCACTATTGGCGGAGAACATGTCACATTGGTGGAAATCAATGAGCATGCCGTCCAGGAAATGCAGCGAAATATTCACGCTTTGGGACGCGAAAACAATGCCAAAGCCGTCTTGGCAGCCAGTGAGCAAGCCCTTGATTATATTCACCCTGACAATCTCATCATCGTCGATCCGCCACGTGCCGGCTTGCATGCGGACGTCATCGACCGCTTGTTAGAACAATTGCCGCCACGCATCGTCTACTTGAGTTGCAGCCCCGTTACTCAAGCTCGGGACGTTGCTTTGCTCAGTGAAAAATATTGCATTGTGCATCATCAGGGCTATAATTTCTTTCCACGCACACCACACATTGAGAATCTGGTTGTATTAGACAGAGTGTCGCATTAAGACTGCGAAGATCTGACTTTCACACCAGCGCGCAGTGCGAGCCACCACTGTAAGATTGCCCCCAGGACGATGACACCGAGCGCTGGCAACAGGACGATGATGTCTGGCTTGGTAAAGTCAAAGAATCGACGAAGTGGACCGATGCCAAAGCTACCAGCCGCCACAATACTCACTGCCAGCATGTATAGCAAGCGTGCTTTTCTGGCGTTCCGCGTCAAGGTGACGCCCAACATTGGTCCGACCAAAAATACCAGATAAACGCCATAGAACGTCGCCGTCAGTACCGTCATGGTGGCAACTTCCTCCGGACGATCAGGGAAGACGGCAGAGCCGATCCAATAGGTGAAGGCTACTGTCAACCCCGTGATCAGCGCGATGGGCATCACGCTCATCAGCGTATGACGCCAAAACAAGCGAGGATTGATGCGGTGATTTGGCACAGGCGGGAAAAATGTCCACATCAAAGTCGGCAGCGTCACCAGGAAAATATTCATAAAGGTGATGTGACGCGGCTGATATGGATAAAGCATGCCCAGCGACAGCGTACACATTAACAGAACCACGCCATAGATAATTTTGTGGAAGAACAGGGTAGCGATCACCTCAATCGCTTGCATGATTCGGTTGCCTAGCCGCATACCGAGCGGCAGAGACGTAAATGAATTGTTCAATAGGATAATATCTGACACGCGACGCGATGCTGGTGCGCCCGCGTGCATGGCCACGCCAAGATCAGCCTTTTTGAGCGCCAGCGCGTCATTGACGCCGTCACCAACCATGCCGGTGAACAGGGCCTGATCTTTATAATGCGCAATCAACCGCTCTTTCTGCTCTGGATGTACCCGAGCAAATATAACGTGTTCGTCAGCCGCCTTGACAAAATCTTTGTCACTCAACGCAGCCAGCGCCGCACCAGTGATAGCTTTGTCAGAATTATTGATGCCAGCCGCCGAGGCGATGAACTGCACCGTCCGTGGGTTGTCGCCAGATATCACCCGGATACTGACGCCTTGGTCTTGCAAAAATTGAACAGTTTTCTGAACACCATCGCGCAGCGCATTGCGCAAAATTACCGCACCGATGGCACGGCCAGACCCAGCAGACAAATCCTTCAGAGCGCTCCGAGAGTCATCAAATTCAGCCAGCAGCAGCACGCGCAGACCCGCGTCAGCCCATTCGTTAATTTGACGCTGACCCATTGCATCAACTGGCGCTAGTTCCGTCACAAATTCTGGCGCGCCCATGACGACTGTGCGAATTTTGCCCTCAGACTCAAACCGCAGACCCGCCATTTTGCGCGCCGATGAGAACGCCATAACGTCAATGATTTTAGCGTCCTTGAGCGGCGCGGCTGCTTCCAAGATGGCTTGACCAGTGATATTGCCACCACTGGTTTGCTCCGCGATCAAGGCAACAATTCCCGAAAGCGTTTCATCTGATTGATCGCCGCTACCCAAAGCAACGATTTTTTCCAGGGTCACTTCGTCGCTGGTAAGCGTGCCGGTTTTGTCGACACACAACAAATTGAGCAGCGCCATGGCCTCGATAGCTGACAGTTTTTGCGGCAAAACTCTAGCTTGTGCTAACTTGATCGAACCAAACGCCAAGAGCAATGAACTTGCCAGCAGCAAACCCTCTGGCACAACCGTCACGGCCGCCGAGGTAATGGTTTTCAATATCTGCACCGAGTCCTGACCAGATGTCATGTAAGCGATGAAAATCAACGCTGCCAGCCCAAAGGCGCCAAATGTCAAAAAGCTAATTGCTCGTTGAATTGCTCGCTGCAGGGGAGTTAGCTCTGGTTTGTACTGTTTCAGCACTTGACTGATGGCGCCAGCTTTTGTGTCTGCGCCAACCGCCGTCACGCGAGCTTCGCCAGAGCCAGCCAAGACAGTGGTCGCCGCCCAAGCCGTGTCGCCGACACTTTTTTCGACGGCCGCCGATTCGCCAGTCAACATACTTTCGTTTAATTCCAAGCCTTTGACTTCCAGCATCTCCACATCTGCTGGCACTTCATCGCCAGCAATCAGCTGAATTTTATCGCCGACCTGCAACGCATCATACGCCACTTCCGTCACAGAACCATCAGCCGACAACAGCCGCGCTCGCGGTTGACTCATCAGCTCCAGTTTCTTGAGTGCCCGTTTGGCGCGAATTTCCTGGACGATACCAATCAACGAATTTACCACAATCACCACTGAGATGAACCACGCATCGCGGTACTCCCGAGCATAAATCAACGCACCCGCCAGCAAGAAAATTGCGATAACAATCGGCGAAAACAAATTACGACGAATAATTTCCCAGTAACCGTTCATTATTTGGCGCGGACCTTCCTGTAGGCAAACCGCGCGCCCACTCGCCATTCGCCGTGAACGTCAGGGTCAAACTGATGGATCTCGCCATTTTTGATTTCTGAAACCACTGCCAGGGCAGGGTTATATGGCGCCAAGGTTCGGTAAAAAATCAAATCTTCCTCTGATTGTACTGTCATACCGGGGAACACTTCTTGAAATTTTTGGCGACCAAGAATGTCAAAATAATCCGGCTGGTACTTCGGCGGATAGAACTCGTCCAGCCTGAGTCCCATGCGTACTGCTATTTTTTTGACATCCGCCAGTGTCATGTTGGAAGACGCGCGCAAATAGAGCAGCAACTGGTTGTTAGACGCCATAAATACCGCCGCTTGAGCAGTGCGACCAACATCAACCAACGGCAAGATAAATCGCTTTATTGAGACATCAACATCAAACGCTTCACTGATTAAAGATTCCAACTCCGACGCGGTCACTGTAGGCTTCATGGCTTTATTTTACCATTTTCAATCGCACGCGTATACTGTAAGTATGGATTTTTCTACACGCTACGCCAACCTCAATGCCAATCAACGTTCTGCTGTCGACACAATTCACGGGCCACTGTTGGTTATCGCAGGTCCTGGCACTGGCAAAACCGAGCTCTTGAGTATGCGAGCTGCCCACATATTGCGCCAAACTGACACCTTGCCAAGCAATATTTTATGCTTAACGTTTACTGATTCTGGTGCGGTCAATATGCGCCAGCGATTACAGCAAATCATCGGCGAAGATGCCTACAAAGTCGCCATTCACACCTTCCACAGCTTCGGCTCAGAAATCATCAACCCCAACCGACAATATTTTTTCCGCGGTGCAGATCAGCAGCCGACTGACGAGCTGACACAGCAGCAAATTCTGCAAGAAATTTTCGAAAGTATGGACTGGGATAATCCGCTCAATGTCAAAAACAATGACGAATTTATCTACCTCAAAGAAACGCTCAAAACTATTTCCGAATTCAAAAGCAACGGTCTGAACTCTGAAGAAATACAACATATTCTGGACGACGTGGAGCGAACAATCACAGAAATTTCCGAAGCCATCGCGCAGCTCTTCCAAACCACCATCAAAAAATCAACCATCCCGGCATTTGCCAAGGTTGCAGAAATAGCAGCAAGCCTCACCCCGCAGCCTTTACCGGCAGCCATCACACCGTACGCCAATGTACTGGCACTCAGCATGGCCAACGCCGCACAAGAGGCCTTGGAGAATGACACCACCAAACCCATCACCGCCTGGAAAAATGCGTGGTGCAAAAAGAATGCAGCAGGGGAATTTATCTTAAAGGACAGCGAGTCAATTGCCAAGCTGCGTGCCGTTACTGCAGTGTACGACCAATACCGTAGCGCACTGGCACAGCGTGGACTGTTTGACTATGACGACATGATTTTGAACGTGTTGGACGCATGCAAAGACCAGCCAGATCTGCGCGCCAACCTCCAAGAGCAATACCAGTTCATCATGGTTGACGAATTTCAGGACACCAACCTAGCACAACTACAACTATTATTTAATCTGACTGGCGACGAGCCTGAGCCAAACATCATGGCAGTCGGTGACGACGACCAAGCCATTTTTAGCTTTCAAGGCGCCAATGTTGGCAACATTCAACGCTTCCGTCAGCACTATCACGACCCAGCCGTCATCGTCCTGACCGACAACTATCGTTCGGCAGAGCAAATCCTCACCACCGCCCGCAGCGTCATCACCCAAGGCAGCGACCGCTTGGAAAACACCATCCCCGACTTGTCCAAACAACTCACCGCTCACGCCTCATCATCAGGCGCTAGCGTCGAGCTCAATCGTTTCATGACGCTACTGGACGAAAGAGCAGGCATCGCTAGGCAAATTGTACATCTCATCGCCTCAGGCACGCCGCCCGAAGACATCGCCGTCATATCTCGCCGACATCATGAGCTGATTGAATTATTACCTCATCTCTACCAAAACAACATCAGCGTCAATTATGAACATCATGACGACATTCTGGAACTAGACAGCATCAAAGCCCTGGAGCTCGTAGCCCGCATCGTCGTATCACTTCACAATAACGATCTAACCTCTGCCAACAGCTTACTGCCAGAATTACTGGCGCACCCAGCGTTTGACTTCGCCGCCACTGACATCTGGAAATTAAGCCTAGCTGCCTGGCACAAACAACAGTTCTGGCTGGAAGCCATGCTTGCCCAAACAACATTCGAACCATTAGCTCAGTGGCTACTAGAACAAGCCAAAAATATTCCCAACCTCACGCTCGAAGAGCACATCGACGAGCTACTAGGCCTCACTGAAACCGCCACCAACCGCGCCCTCTATACCTACTACTTTTCACCAGGAAAATTACAGTCAGACCCGGAAGCCTACCTCACCACCCTAGAAGCGCTGCGCACCTTGCGCCAGAAATTACGCGACCACTATACTGAGACAACGCCAACCTTGACGCAGCTTCTCCAGTTCATCGATCTCCATCATTTGACCAAGACTCGCCTCACCAGCATCAGGCCAGCCGCCGAGCACAAATCAGGCTCGATCAATCTCATGACCGCCCACAAATCAAAGGGCTTGGAATTTCCGCACGTATTCATCATCGGCGCGACTGACAACATGTGGGGCGAGAAAGTCCGTGCACGCAGCCGGCTCATCCGCTATCCAGCTAACCTACAGCTCCAGCCGGCAGGCAACAACTATGACGAGCGCTTACGCCTGTTTTTTGTGGCCATGACTCGCGCCAAGCAAACTTTACGTATCAGTCACAGCCTCACAGACACTGGTGGCAAAGACAATTTGATCGCCAGTTTCCTAAGCTCTCTACAACTAGATACATCAACCATTGATACCTCCGAGACTGCTGACGCAACCGAGTCACTGCTTACCGACTGGCGCGCCAGACTGACTGAACCACACGGCACAACCCTACAGGAAGTCTTGGCACCAATCTTACAGCACTACAAACTGTCCGCCACCCATCTAAACAATTTCCTCGACGTCTCACATGGTGGACCTCAAGGATTTTTGTTGAATAATTTGCTTCATTTTCCGCAAGCCAAAAGCCCATCCGCTGCCTACGGAACCGCTGTTCACACCTGCCTACAACAACTGCACGATAGGTTCGTCGCGGACGGAAACTTGCCGCCACGCTCAGAGATTATGCGTTTGTATGCTCAAACCTTAGCAGCGCAACATCTGTCACCAGATGACACCAAACTGTTCACCGAAAAAGGCCAGTCAGTCTTGACCGCTTTTCTGGACGCCAAACAGAGCAGCTTCACCCAGCAGCAGCTGGCTGAACTTAATTTTGCCAATCAAAATTCCTTCGTCGGCCAAGCGCAGCTGACAGGAAAGCTGGACCTGGTTGATATAGATAAAACAGCAAAGACCATCTACGTCACCGACTACAAGACCGGCAAGCCGTCGCACTCCTGGAAGGGCACGTCTGATTATGAAAAAATCAAGCTCCACAAATACCGCCAACAGTTGATGTTCTACCAGCTCTTGGTCAAGTCATCGCGTGATTATGGCAATTTCACCTTCACCGGCGCCCGCCTGCAATTCGTCGAGCCGGACACCAAAACTGGCGACATCCTCAGCCTGGAAGATACGTTCTCCGAGGAGGAATTAGCTGAATTCGCCAGGCTTATCGGCATCGTCTGGCGTAAAATCACCACCCTAGACCTGCCAGACATCTCTGGGTATTCCGCAGACTACAAAGGTATGCTGCAGCTCGAAAAGGACTTATTAACAGAGGAAATATAATTATTTTCCATATATTGTTGCTATTTTTTACAGTTCGTGTTATGATATTCACTAGCTTTTGTTCGTGGAGCTAACTTCTCGATTTGACGCCGCAAATGGCGTCAAATCCTGACCATGCTTCGCACAAAAGCGTGGTTCGAGAGAGGGTTAGCTCTTTTTCTTTTGCCGCAACTGCGGCGGAAAGGGGGTGAGACCCTTGGTGTTCTTTTTTTACCCCATAGCGGAAAAAACTAGCTATGGTGAGTACACCACTAAGATGACTTGCACGGGTAAGGATCGCCATGTTGCCTACCGCCGTCCTAGCGACGTCGGTAAGGAATTCCGGTGCCCGTACTGCAGACACTTCATGGTGTAACACCACAATACGACAGTCGAGGTTTGTGCGACCCCGGAACCCGCTGACTTTCGCAGTCAGCAAAGGGCGTCTGTCCGCCCACCACTGGGTCAGATTCCCCAGCCAGAAAAGAATCACAGGACATATAGCTCTAATCGGCAGAGCGCCCGCGTCGACAACGGTGTCGACGCAACGGGAGGCTGCGGGTTCGAGTCCCGCTGTGTCCGCCGTCGCGGTTGCATGCGCAGTCACACGGACTCATCACCCGTGTGAAGTCGTATGTAAGCGGAAAAACTTGGGTGTTCCGCCACTCCGCCCGAGTTTCATTGACTTCTCAGCTTTGTTTTGTGGTCCAATGGCGTACGACAAACCAAAGCAGGTGTATACCGCTACATCGAGAAGACCAATGTTTTCAACACAGAATGGTCAGGGTGTGCCAGGTAGGGAGACAGGGCATTCGAAGTCCACCGTCTCGCGGGTTCGACTCCCGTCACATCCACTGAGATGGCACAATGGCGTGTCATCTCTCCCTCACCGGGTTCGCGAGATTCACTCGTGGCAGTTTTTCTCACCATCGAGATCAACTCCGAGCAGAACCGCTTGAGCCCACCAACGCCCCTCATTCTCAATGGCGAGAGTGAGGGGTTTTCTCCTTTGTATGGTAAAATAACAGAGATGACATCATTTTGGGACAACCTACCGCAGCCATTTTTCATCTTGGCACCCATGGAAGCCGTCACTGACGTAGTGTTTCGCCATGTCGTGAAAAAGGCGGGCGCGCCCGACGTGTTTTTCACGGAGTTTGCCAATGCCACCGGCTGGGTGCACGCTGGTGATAAAGCCATCGCTGGGCGGCTCGTTAAAACTGACGACGAGCATCCGCTAGTCGCCCAAATCTGGGGCGGCGAGCCAGGCGATATGGAGCAATTTGCCGCCCATTGTGCCGGGCTCGGTTTTGACGGCATCGACATCAACATGGGCTGTCCCGCCAAATCCGCCATCAAATCTGGTGGTGCAGCGCTCATCCGCCGCCCCGACGTAGCAGTTGCCGCCATCGCCGCCGCCAAAACTGCCAGGTTGCCGGTCAGCGTCAAAACACGGCTTGGCTACACCTACGTTGACGAATGGCGAGAATGGCTGGGCACGCTACTGGCGCAGGACCTCGCCAATCTGACCATCCATCTGCGCACCAAAAAAGAAATGAGCAAAGTCCCAGCCCATTTTGAGCTCATCGACGACATCATCAAACTGCGCGACGACATCGCCCCACAAACGCTCTTGACCATCAACGGCGACATCCGCGACCGCGCTCACGGCGAAGAATTAGCTAGAGCCCACCCAGGCCTGAATGGCATCATGATCGGGCGGGGCATTTTCAGCGATCCGTTTTGCTTTAGGAGAGCAGTTGAACTATCCTCAGTCGAGGAGGCAGAGGATAGGCTAGCTGCCC
The DNA here is from genome assembly GCA_963533325.1 of uncultured Candidatus Saccharibacteria bacterium. GTDB lineage: Bacteria > Patescibacteriota > Saccharimonadia > Saccharimonadales > Saccharimonadaceae > Nanosynbacter. Next base: position 24,330 of record CAUSOC010000002.1, read on the forward strand.
ATCGTAAAACTGAACTGATTGCCTTACTACACTACCATCTCGACCTCTTTGACCACTACCAATCAACCCTCGGCCGCCCCTACGAAACCCTCAAACGCTTCTTCAAAATCTACATCCGCGACTTCGACGGCGCCAAGGAACTGCGCGACCAGCTGATGCACACTAAGACGACCGACGAGGTGCGATCAATACTTGCACACAACGATCGTCCACATTATACTTATTGACATGACAACAAAAAAACAAAAACTACAAAAACAACAGACTATAGACAGATGGATCGTCATAGCATTATGGGCAAGTGCTATCTGGTTCTCGCTCGCACGTGGATTCATTACTGGCGTCGGCGGTTGGGTGCTAGCACTACTTGGCCCATGGGCACTTATCGTTAGCTGTATCTGTCTTGCAATCATCTCCCGACAAGTGAAAAAAACGCCATGCATCAAAAGACCATCTCACCACAATAGTACGTGTTTCCTTTATCGTCATGTCAATCTCATTATTTATCTGCGGCCTTGCAATGCCTGATTTTAGCGACATAGAGACCTTTTCAACATTAGCCGGGTATACAAATAGCGCTATTTCATTTGAAACATCAAAAGCTATCGCCATCATCTCAGGGTTTGTAGTAGTTCTGTCTCTATTCGTGGCTGTTACTTTTGGCATCGCTGAAGACAGAGAAGAGACGACGGAAGACGTCGCTATTTAGATTAGTATTAATTAGAGTCTTAGCGCTATACGCAAATTGCTTGATAAAATATAGATTATATGATATAATACAAAATATGCGCCAGTTCGAAGGATATTCACTCACAACACCAATCGCCGTTAGTGATGTGCGTGATCTATCAAATCAGGTGGCTCGACTACCTCGAGGAAACATCGCTCTATTAGGCACCGACCGACTCGGCATACCATTAGAGCAGCTCGACATAGAACTAACGCCTCGTGATGATTACGCAGAAGGTCGTCGTAACAGCATCAATGAGGTTGGGTTTTATGACGCAACATTGTATTGCTCAGACATACCCCTCGTAACTCAGCCTTGGGCGATCAAGCCATATCTTACCTCTCGTACAGCCGTGAAAGACATTACCACAATGCAAGCCATTAATAGCCTACAACATCCTCGAGCAATTCGCACTTTTGAACCAAGAGGCATTGCTCATCTCGAAAATGGTGAGGTGGCTGTTATTAGTGATTTTATACAGGGTGTACGTAGCTGCGACAGTCTAGTTGATGCATACCGCGAAACGACACTACCTGAGGAAAAAGCGCGACTTATCGCCCGTACCGCATTCTCTACTATGCACTATTTTCACAGCCTCCCAGAGCCATATACAATGAACGACGCACAGATAAAGAACTTTGCGTTTACTATCAATACCGAACCGTGGTGTATTGACACTGAAAAATTTCTATCGACAGACAAAGACGACCCAACATCAATCGGTCAATTCGGACGAGATATTGAGTGCTGTGTTTATTCAATGAGCGGTCAATCTAATAATGACGGTCAGCAAATGTTAATTCCCGAACTTATTATTGAGCATTTTATTAAGCCATACGAAGAGGATATCTCTAATCTATTTCCTCGCGATACCGCTAGTATTATGCAAACATCAATCGAAAATATCAAACAAGACATAACCCAAGGAGTCTGATGTTAGGCTCCTTAGTGGCGATGTAATTAGCGTCGCCGCTTATGCCGCTGCAGATCAGCCACCTTCAACCGCACCAAGTGCCGGTCGATGAGCTGTTTGGCTTTCTCGCGCTCTATTTGGTCGTCAGCGTTGTCACGTGCTGCGATGGCTCGCTCTAGTGCCGCCTGGGTTTCTGCCTCGATGATGTCGTCACCATGATCAGCTTCATCAACCAAGATCCGCACACCTGTTTGATCAATTTCTACCACGCCGCCAGAGATAGCGAAGAATTCTTCTTCCTGCGTCTCCTTGGTGCGGCGGACAGTGATGACGCCATCCCTCGCCACCGTCACCAGCGGCTCGTGGCTCGGCAGCACCGAAATCTCGCCGTCAATCGTCGGGATGGTCACCGAGTAGACCGCCTCATCCAGCTTGACACCACCGAGCGTTACTAGCTTCAAATTCATCAGGCTAATCCTTCTTTGCCTCTGGTTGCTTTGCGCTTTCAGCATCACGGGCTACTTGGTCAGCCAAGGTGCCTTGCACCATGTAGAACCAGCTTTCTGGCTTGTCGTCGTATTTACCAGCTAAGATGTCAGCAGCATCGCGAATGGTGTCCTCTAACTTGACGTACACACCTGGGTTACCAGTAAATTTCTCAGCCACGTGGAATGGCTGCGCCAGGAAGCGCTGGATACGGCGCGCCCGAGCAACGATTTGCTTCTGGTCATCCGACAATTCTTCCATACCGAGGATGGCGATGATGTCCTGCAATTCTTTGTACTGCTGCAGCACCCGCTGGACTTCGCGCGCCACCCGGTAATGTTCCTCACCGACAATTTCTGGATCAAGTGAATTAGAGCTAGAATCCAACACGTCAACGGCCGGGTAAATACCAATTTCCGTCAAAGCACGGTTCATCACGATGGTCGCATCCAGGTGGGCGAAGGTCGTGGCTGGCGCTGGGTCGGTCAAGTCGTCGGCCGGCACATAGACTGCCTGAACAGAGGTGATCGAACCCTTTTTCGTCGAAGTAATGCGCTCCTGCAGGGCACCCATTTCTTGCTGCAAGTTTGGCTGATAACCCACAGCGCTTGGCAAACGACCAAGCAGCGCTGACACCTCAGCACCAGCCTGAGTGTAGCGGTAAATATTGTCGATAAACAGCAGCACGTCCTTACCTTCATCACGAAAGGCTTCAGCCATCGCCAGGCCCGACAGTGCCACGCGTAGACGTGCTCCAGGTGGCTCGTTCATCTGACCAAACACCAGCGAGGTCTTGTCCAGCACGCCGGCTTCTTCCATCTCATAATACAGGTCATTTCCTTCGCGAGTACGCTCACCAACACCGGCAAAGACCGAGTTACCAGAGTGGAACTTAGCGATGTTGTTGATTAGCTCGGTGATCAGGACAGTTTTACCAACACCAGCACCGGCGAATAGACCAGCCTTACCACCTTTGGCTAGCGGTGCAATCAGGTCAACGACCTTGATACCCGTTTCCAAAATCTCCGTCTTGTTCGACTGCTCGCTCAGATCTGGAGCAGGGCGGTGAATTGGTGCGGTTTTACCCTTTGGCTGCGGCTTTTCGTCAATCGCTTCACCAACCACGTTGAACATGCGTCCCTGAGTCTCGGCGCCCACTGGCACGGAAATCGGCGCACCAGTCGCCACCACGTCCGCACCACGAGCCAAGCCGTCAGTCGACGACAGCGCAATCGTTCGCACCGTGTGCTCGTCGAGGTGCTGCGCTACTTCCAGCACCAACGTCTCTTTGCCGTTCTTAACATGCAACGCGTCATAAATTGCCGGCAGTTTAACGTCACGTGGAAACTCCACATCGACCACCACGCCAACGATTTGAATAATTTTTCCTAGTGTTTTACTCATCATTTCCTCCTTTAATCTTGCTCATATCTCCATTTATCACTTGACAGTCAATTGCCATCAAATCTTCAGCAAAGGACGACTTTGCGTCAATTGAGTGTAGCGCGTACACTGGCTTTCCGAGTGCAAATGCCCAGCCAGCCTCAAAGAAACACGACGCACCAATATAGCCATTGCCACGTTCATCATCAAAATTCGCCAGCAGCAAAGCATCACTGCCTTGCAATCGGCTCATGTGTTCATCAATATACTGCCGCTTCGTCAGGCCTTCCTCAGTCTGCGGCAATATAGCTTGATGACCTGCCGCTTCCAACGAATCCTGCAGCGCAGCAAATTTATCTGTATGACGCATCGATGCTGAAACTAGGATTATCATTGTTCCATCGCCTCCACACCACCGGAAATTTCGGCGAGCTCTTGGGTGATCGCACCTTGGCGGGCTTTGTTCATCGCCAGTGTCAGATCATCCACCAAGTCAGAAGCATTATCCGTGGCGTTTTTCATGGCCATCATCCGCATGGAGTGCTCACTAGCACGGGCATCCAGCAATGCCTGAAACAGCCGCGCGCCCGTCAAACGGTAGGCGACGGCGTCCAGTACCTCTGGGATACTTGGCTCATACTTGGCATCAGAAACCGTATTTGAAACTTCACTTGGGTCAATTAATGCTTTGGTTCCCGCTGGCAACAACCGTGACAGCTCTGCGGTTTGGACCATACTATTCACAAATCGTGTATATACCAGCGTCACGGCGTCAACCTCGCCATTCTCAAACATACTGATGGCGGTGTTCAAAATTGTGTGAAAGGTCAGCCCCGTCGGTTGGTCTGGCAAATTATCATAACTACCGACCACTTCAGTGTCCTTGAGACGCGAGGCGAACTGCGAAGCTCGGCGGCCAACTGTCAAAGTCAGATTCTCAATGCCGCGCTCGTCATCACGCTTGAGTAGCTCCAGATACTTCTTCAAGACATTGGTGTTATACGCACCAGCCAGGCCTTTGTCGCTGGCGATGACGATAATCAAGCGCTTAGTGATTTTGCGGCGCTTAAATAGTGGGTGATTATCAGTCGCACCTTGACTGGCTAGGTAGGCCAATAGCTCTTCAGCCGCCATAGTGTAGGGAGCTGAGGCCTTGTCCGCCTCTTGCGAACGGCGCATTTTACTGGCGGCCACCAATTGCATTGCCTTGGTGATTTGCTTGGTCGAATCCACCGAGCGAATGCGATTTTTCAGCGCACGAGTACTCGGCATGGATTACTCCTCAAACCCTTTCGCTGCCACCTGCGTTGCCTCGTCAATGACCCGGAGCTGCTCGTCAGTCGGCTTGTCGCCCTTGTTCAGTTCACGCATGGTGTCTTTAGCGTTATTCCAAAGTTGCGTCAACAGGCCAGCCTGTGCTTCCTTGATCTTGGTAACTGGCACGCTGTCAAACGCACCGCTGGTCACCGCGTGAATGCTGACAAATTGTTCCCAGACGCTCATCGGCTGGTATTGCGGCTGTTTGAGCAGTTCAGTCAAGCGCTGGCCGCGATCAATTTGCGCCTTGGTCGCATCATCCAGATCCGAGCCAAATTGTGCAAACGATGCCAATTCACGGAACTGTGAAAGGCCGAGCTTCAGGTTACCACCAACCGATTTAACCGCCTTGGTCTGAGCAGCACCACCGACACGGGAGACCGATAGACCGGCAGAGATAGCTGGGCGAATACCTTGATAGAACAAGTCAGTCTCCAGGAAAATCTGACCATCGGTGATGGAAATCACGTTGGTCGGGATGTAGGCCGAGATGTCACCAGCCTGCGTCTCGATGATTGGCAGGGCAGTCAACGAGCCGGCACCCAATTCGTCCGACAACTTGGCTGAACGCTCCAGTAGGCGAGAGTGCAAGTAAAACACATCACCAGGATACGCCTCGCGTCCTGGTGGACGACGGAGCAAGAGCGACATCTGGCGGTAAGCCACGGCGTGCTTGGTCAAATCGTCATAAATCATCAGCGCGTGGCCGCCGTTGTCGCGGAAATATTCACCCATGGCCGTACCAGCATAGGGCGCGAGATACAGCAGGGAAGCCGCGTCTGACGGGCTGGTCGCCACCACGATGGTTTGCTCCATCACGCCTTCTTCTTTCAGACGGTCAACCAGCCGGGCAATCTTTGATAATTTCTGTCCAATCGCCACGTAGACGTTGACCACGCCAGTCTTTTGCCGTGCCTGGTTGATCATGGTGTCGATAGCAATGGCCGTCTTTCCCGTCTGGCGGTCACCGATGATTAGCTCGCGCTGCCCGCGACCGATTGGGAACATGGCGTCAATTGACATTATACCGGTCATCAGTGGCTCATGCACCGACTTACGGCCCATCACGCCGATGGCTGGTCGTTCAATCAGCCCACGCTGCTTGGTCTTGATAGCTGGTCCGCCATCGAGCGGCCGACCGAGCGGGTCAACCACTCGGCCGAGCAGCTCCTCGCCAACTGGTACGTCCAGCACCGCACCCTTGCGGCGAACGCTGGCGCCAGCCTTGACTTTTTCTTCGCCGCCGAGGATCACCGCACCGATTTCATCTTCCATCAAGTTCAGCGCAAACGCCTCCACCACGCCGCCGTCAGTCTCAATTTCTAGCACTTCGCTGTAGCCAGCTTTACTGAGGCCGTGCACCCACGCCACGCCGTCACCGACGCGGATGACGACACCAGCGTCCTCTAGTCCTTCCGTCGCCTCCAGCTGCGCGATTTTTTCCCGCAGGCTTTTGGCTAGTTCTGTCACATCAATCTTGCTCATTTTTCCTCCTAGATTTTCTTCGCCCGCAAGTCGTTTAATTTCTTGGCAATCGTCGCGTCCAGCGTTGCGGTTGGCGTCCGTAGCTTGAAGCCGCCGATGAGTTCTGGGCGAACAACTTCGCTCAATTGAACAACCGTCTGAGGTTTCTTAAGTAGCGTCATGATGGCCGAACGCGCCTCATCAGTCAATGACCGTGCTGACTCAACCGTCGCCACCGTTAAGCCACGCTCCGCCAGCTCTGCTTGAATGTCACGCACCAACAAGTCGACTTCACGCTGACGATTTTCATGGCTGAGTAGTGCCGCTACTTCGTCAATAACTTTCGTATCGTTGTTCAACAGTCGTTCAGCCACATACCGAGCCAATTTACGACGCGACGTTCGTGCAGGCATTAGCGCGCCTCCTTCAAAGCTTTCTCGATCAATTTGCCGTCTTTTTTAGCGTCCAATTTCTCGTTCACCAAGGTGCCGGTTGCCTCAGCCACCAATTGCAATGTTTCGTTATGCAACGCTTGGCGCGCAGCCGCAACTTCGCCAGCAATTTCTGTCCGAGCCGCCTCGATGATGCCGTTGGCTCGTGTTTCGGCTTTCTTAGCCGCAGCTTCAACGATTTCCGTTGCTTCATTCCTGGCTGAAGCAACGATGTCGCGTGCTTCCGCTCGCGCTTTGCGCATCGATGCGTTGATCATCTTTTCAGTCTTGTCGGCATTTTCACGCGCTGATTTGGCGGCTTTTTCGGCCGTTCGAAGGTCTTTTTCACGCTTGTCCAGCATCGCTGCCAGTGGCGGATACACCCATTTGCTCAACACAAATAGCAATATCAAAAATGCCACCGACTGCAGGACTAACAGTTTCCAATCAATCCCCAAAGAGCCAAACAAGTCAGCCTTCTCGGCTGCGTGAGCTTCAGCACTCGCAAATAGTTTTACCAATCTTTCCACAATTTACCTCTAAATTACATAACCTTACCGACGATGGCAGCCACGAAACCGATAATTGCCAAGGCGTCGATAAATGAAATACCAAGAATCATCATGGTACGCAAATCGTTAATCTTCTCTGGGTTACGGCCTGCGGCGTTCATCGCTGCAGCACCGATGATGCCGGCACCAATTGCTGCGAAGGCTGCTGGGATTGCGTAAGTTAAAGCAAAAGCTAATGCTTCCATGGTTGATGTTCTCCTTATAATTATTACTTAACTACTTATTTTCATTCTCTGTCATTTTCTTTGAAATATCAACAGGGGAATGAACATGTGCATGATTGGACTCGTCGTGGTCGCCGTGAGGAGTGAGTCCCAAAGAAATAAACACCGTTGACAACATGAAAAAGATATACGCCTGAATACCGCCGATAAACAACTCGAACATATAGAACGGCTGCAAGGCCGCCGGTGAAGCATATTTCGTTAGATAAGCAATCATGATCAACAGCACTTCGCCTGCCAGCACATTACCAAACAAACGAAAACTCAGTCCCAGCAAGCGCGAGAACTCTGCTACCAACTCCAAAATACCAACAAATGACATAATTGGGTCTTTCAGCGGATTGACGAAATATCGCCCCATATTGCCACGGAATCCCAAGTAGCGGAACGCATAAATTTGCGCCGCAATGATGGTGATGATAGCCAGCCCAAACGTCATGTTTAAATCAGCCACGCCGCCACGAAACAGGGGAGTGCCGTGCTCGCCAATAGTCACTGGGCCAACAAAAGGCAACAGCCCCAGCCAGTACTGCGCTATTACAAAGAAAAATATCGTGATAGTCAATGGCGCCACTCGCGCCGCCCAAACGTCATCTTGAATGACCTGTTTGACCGTGCCGTACAAGCCATCAAACGTCCAGTTAACCAACCGCGTCACAAAATTAGGCTTCTTTTTGCCCAGCGCTGCCGCACGCGTTCGCAGCATAATCCATGCCAAAACCAATAATCCCAAAGCGCCCAACAGGTGAGAGTTGGTGATTGAAATGCCGCCAACTTGTACTATCTCATCTGCTTTGACTGAAATATGCAGACTGCTTGCAAACTGGTGTATCATTGACTGGCCTCTCTCTGTTTTATAAATCGTATTTGCTGATAAATCAATCCTGCTGATGCCGCCAGACCCACGATAATCCCTGCAACCATCAGCCAGGGTTTGGTGTGTAGAATCAGATCGGCCCACAGCCCCACCAACATCAGACCGATACTCGGCACAAACATGCGCCACGTCGTCCCGATGATGGTTTTCATCATAACCGCAGTGGCATTTACATCTGTTTTTTGGTCGCTCTGAACCCTAGGTTTTTCAGCCATTACCTATACTATATCAATCTGCTATACTATTTGACAATATGCCCAGAAAAAATTATCCAAAATCTCAACCAGTCCAGAAAAATAGACAGCCGCTAACTACTGTACATGAGCTCAACAATTGCCATCAAAAACGCCGCTTTTCAACCCAACAACAAGCCGAAAGGGAAATAGCTAGCCGTCAGCTAACTGATCCGCAGCTGCTCCTGGCGACCTACAAATGCCATTGGTGCGGCGGCTGGCACCTCACATCACGTTAAGACTATTAGAAGACGAGATGTTCTTGGATCGGTACATTCGTGTAGCGACCCAAAATTGGCACCGTCGAATCAGTCGTCGTACCATCACCGAGCTGTCCTCGGTTATTGTTACCGACAGTATAGACGCGATTGTCAGTCGTAAATATCACGGTCGTACCGCCGCCACTTTCCACGTGCTTAGCACGAGGGGCAGTTGGGCTACTGCCAAACAACTGCATTGGTGTTGGTGTATTGCGGCTTACCTTATCACCAGTACCCAGCTGACCATTTTCATTTGAGCCAGCACCATACACCTTACCGTCATCACCCACTACAAACAAGTTACTAACACGCCCTGCATAGGCTGTTGACCAGATGTCAACCGCTTTCACGCCGGCTGGTAGCATGAATTTTACTGGGGTTGGGTTCCTCCAGTTAGTAGCCCCGTTTGCGTGGTTAGCGCTATTACCAAACACACCATGGTAATTGCTACCAGTACTGTACACATTTCCATCAGATGTACGATATGATGCGAATAACTCGTCAGTGGAAATTTGTTGTACAAATCCTGGAACACCAAGATCTCGAATTTTTGGCGTCTGAAGCCTGAAGAATATATGCTTATTACTCGGCGGACAGCCAGCAGCTATCGCCATTCCTGTGCCGGAAGCATTGGCCGCTAGACAGTGGTTACTGGCGCCTCGGCGGAAAATACGATCCGCCCCGTGAGAAACCATGCGCCAGCGCTGAATAGCGGCTGAAGGATTACAATTTGCCAAACGGATATTCACGAGGTCACCAGCGGTATTTTCCACACATTTGCCATTTACTTTGATCTGCTCTTGTGGTGTATATTCAAATTGCTGCTGAGAACTATCGTTGCAACTACGAGGAGCTACCGTCGTAGGACCGACTGCCTCCATGCAACGGTCCTCCAAGAACCGCCAGCGGAACACTAGATTGTCCTTACCAACCTCCAAGTGGTTTGAGCCACCCACGCCATACACCTTGCCATCATTTGCCAAGATATATAAGGTACCTCCGTCAAAAGCCAGCTGCATGGCGCGTGGTTTACCGGGATTACCAAAGTCACCAATTCTTACTGGCGTTGATGAACTTGATATATTAGCGCGACCCAACTGATAATAATCATTTGCACCCCAACCGTACACAGCACCATTTTGCATGATGACATAAGCGTTATATCGGTCCTGCACCAAGTGAGCAGTCGGAATCGTTCCTGGATTACCAGGGTTCGGGAAAGGCAAGGCAACACGCTTTGGAGTAGACCTGTTACTACAGGCGGTCGCATACGCCGGAGTGACGGTATAATCACCAGTACCCAATAGGCCATACGTACATTCACCAGCAGCATAGATATTTTTATCATTCCCCAGTACAAAATTTGCCCAACCTGAGTTGACAGTAACTGCTTTGACCCCAACCGGCAAGCCAAACCTCACTGGCGTTGAGACGGTCGGACTCATATAGCCAGCGCCCAATTGACCGCGATCATTTTTACCAGCGCCATACACCGCACCGTTCTCATCTCGAATCATCAAGTTTCCACCGACAGACACAAAGTTAGTGTGCACCGAGACTGCACGCTGGGATACATTAAATCTCACTGGCGTTGGCTGAGCTGTCGAAACCAATCCAGCGCCCAATTGACCGCGGTCGTTTGCCCCAACTGACCGGACACGTCCAGCAGAGTCAATTGTCGCAAAGAATACTTTGTGCTGTATGCCGTGCATATCACCCTCATATCCAAACGCCAAGGTGTCGACACGTGTTTGCGCTCCAGTGGCCAATGACAACACTCGGGTATACGTTTTCCACACGCCACCGCTTGGTCGTAACAGCTCAACATAACCTGTAGCGTAGGCCTGCTGGACCTCACCACCGGTTGAGCCAAGAGGAGGGACAGTAAACCGCGTTCGAATATTGCCCTCATGCATCACAGTATTTGACTGACCAGGCTCTGGATCACCCGCACAGTTTGTTTCTGGAGCTAGATTTTTTGATCCCCATGGCGAAATCATACCGTTGCTGCGCAGACAAGACACAGCATATGCCAGACCACTTTCAGCAGCTTCGCGCGCCAATTGGTTATAGTACCGGTCCCGCAACGCCGCTGCATATGAAGCAGCCAGCTGCATGGCCACCAAAAGTAAGGTCAGCATAATTACTGAGGTGATGAGAACTGTTGGCAAGGTAAATCCTGTTTTTTTGCTGTCCGCACCCATGATTACTCATCATTATACACTTGTCGATAAGCATGTACAATATGCTATAATAGACTTACGTAAAGAAAGTTGAGGGGAATATATGAGCGAAGATACAGCAACCAACCACAGCGCCAAAGTAACCGTCTACAGTACTAGTTGGTGTGCATTTTGCCACACTGAAATGGAATGGTTGGAAAAACTGGGAATCGATTTCATTAAAAAAGACATTGAAGCAGAACCTGCCGCTAAAGAAGAATTGTTGGCAAAAAACGGCGGCAATTTCCAAGGCGTGCCAGTGACTGACATTAACGGCGAGTTGGTGCTTGGTTTTGATCGACCAAAACTACAAGACTTGCTGCGCAAGAATGGCCTATTGGCTGACTAGAATATACATTTGAACGAGTAATTGTCCCGCCTAAGCAGTGGCGGGATTTTTATGCTGCACCAATTTGCACGACTTCACCACCGATTTCTTGGCGGAAATAATTGTCGTGGCTGACATAGAGGATGGCGCCAGAATATTTCGCCAGCGCCGTCTCCAGCTCCTCGATGCTTGGCAGATCAAGGTGGTTGGTCGGCTCATCCAGGATTAGTAGCTGCGGGTCATTCGCCAGCATGGCAATGATCTGAAAGCGAGCTTTTTGTCCGCCCGACAAGCGCGCCAGTGGCGTCATCCGATCGGCTTCGGTGAACAGATAATCGGCTAGCAATTGGCGGATTTTGGTATCAGAAATCGGCAGGTCGCGACTGAGATACAATTTCTCGATCGCTGCCTCCAACGGATCCGCCAAATACCGCTCATCGATCTCTTGCTCATACACACCCACCCGCACCTGCGGATCGAGGAAGAGATTACCAGAGTAGAGAATAGGAGTGACGGCTGCGCCACACTCCTGCACTGGAGTACTCTTTTCGCTTATATCTCCACTGGAGATACTGCGCGAGCGTTCGGCTGAAACGTCCGCTCCTCGCGAACGTTTCACAGCCTCCAGCGCAGGAGGTGTCGCTGTCGGCGCGTTGGATGCGAGTGGCATCTCAGAAAAAATCTGGGCAACTTTACGTGGGTCCCGGATTATTTTATGAGATGCCCGAGCAGCCGCACCACCGCTCGCCAACAACATCCGAATCAGCGTCGTCTTACCGGCACCATTGCGACCGCGCAGCTCCACCGCTTCACTCTCGCGCAGATCAATATTCACGCCCTCAAACAATATCCTTTCACCAACGCCAACCGCCGCGTCCTCAACTCGCACCAGCACATGCTGGCTTCGGCTAGCCGCATCCTTCATCGAGAGCCGAATATTGCGCGCCTTGAACTTGCCATAGCGCTCAGCCGACTTATAATCAAGCTGCCCAGCCGACTCCTTGTCGATCCAAAACGTCGGCTTGTCCATCTCTGATAATTCCGCCAGCTCGGCCCGCGCCTCATTTTCCAGCCGCTTAAACTTCTGGATGGTACCGGGGTTTCGCGACTTTTCTTTCAGCCGCTGATAATCCAGCACCTTTTGTTTGAGGTTAGTTATCCGCTTCTCAACCTGCTCAAAATTATTCATACCCGCCGCCGTCGCCTGAGCGTTCTGTTTGAGGTAAGCGTCATAATTACCGCGGTAGCTGACCGCTCGGCCGTCTTTGAGCTCGATGATCCGATCCACCCGACCCAGTACATCGCGGTCGTGCGTGATGATCAGCATGGCCTGGCGCGGCTGCGAACTCATCCAGTCGATAAACTGCTGCTTGGCCACATAATCCATATGGTTAGTCGGCTCGTCAATCAGCGCCAAATGCGCCCCCGAATGCATGATCTTCACGATCTCCACCAGCCGCTTCTGACCACCCGACAGGGAACCAAGTGGACGGCCGCCGCACCCGCTCAGCTGAAAATTATCGAGCTCCCGCCCAATCTTCTCCTCAATCTGATAAAAGCCTTTTTGGTCAAATCGCTCCAGCGCCTGGGTGTATTCCTCAATCTTACGCATGTTATCACCCATGGTTTCAGGATATTCATCGATAATTTTCTTTAGGGCCGCGTATTCCGGTAGCCCCACCAGGATGTAGCTCAGCACCGTCTGATCGCCCAAGCCGTGATGCTCCTGTGCCGTACTGGCCACGGTGATGCCGCGCCGAAAAATCACCTCACCAGTGTAGTCAGTGTCCGTACCGGCCAAGATACCAAACAGCGTCGACTTGCCGACGCCATTGCGGCCGACCACGCCGACCTTTTCGCCGTCATCCACACTAAACTTGACGTCGCGCATCAACGTCTTGTTGCCAAAACTCTTCTCAGTGATGTGAATATCGGCTATCATTGGGCTATTGTACCACACGCCATACCGTAAGGGTATTGAAATATATGATTTTTTGTGGTATAATACAAGTTATGGAAAACGATTCTCATGCTAGCAAAGAAGCTAAAATTATTCCTCTCGCTCCGTATCTCAACAGGAGTAAAATGCGAGAAGCTGGTCGTATTGTGTTTAGACGACTCGGTACGGATGCCGGGGAGTCACAGCCAGAACCGCTAGCCCGGGTCTATGACATCTCCAGTCGTCTCCCAAAAACCACCGCTCCAGAGGCTGCCGCTGAAGAAGATATCGTTACTGGGGAGCAAGATACCGAAAGGGAAGTCATTGCAGAAATGGTGGAAGATATCACAGCAAACTTTGAGGCTTTGCCAGACTATAACGGCGACCTAGGAGAGTTTCTAGACACTATCAATGATCAGTTAGAGGATTGCTACGAAGAGCTTAGCCCTGACCAAAAGAAAAAGTTAGCCATCACGCTCACCAGTGTCTTGAGTGATGAATGCCACGAAAACATCTCTCGAGCAGTAGTCCACCATCCAAACCTTGTAAAGATCCTGGGCGTTGCCCTTTATATGCAATATGACCCTCTCTTTCAGGCAATGAAACGGCATCCAAGTTATAAACCGACCGATGAGACGAAAATAATTGAGGAAACAAGTAGAAAAGCCGCTGATATATTAAGCCTCACTCCAGGTAAATACGACTTTGACACTGGTGCCTATACACCACCTGAACACTAAACCTGCTATAATGGGACCATGCCAAAGCCCAAAGCAAAAAAATCATCCTCTCATACCGTCGTTAACCGTCGAGCACGGTTTGACTATGAGCTAGGCGAGGAAATTGTGGCCGGGCTGGTGCTGACAGGAGCAGAGGTACGAGCTGCACGCGACGGGCATGTCCAGTTCAAAGGCGCCTTTGTTAGTTTACGGAATGACGAACTATGGCTCAATAACGCGAGCTTTTCGTTGCGACTGAACGTTCGTGGCCAGGCAAACACAAAAAGCGTCGATACTTCGGCGCGAAAGCTGCTGGCCAACCGTAAACAAATTGACCGATTCGCTGCTGCCAAACAACAGGGGCTGACCATCGTCCCGACCAAATTATTGACCAATGGCCGCTTCATTAAAATCGTCATCGCACTGGGGCGGGGTAAAAAGCGTTACGACAAACGCGAGACCATCAAGCGTCGCGATCAGGATCGCGAGACGCGTCGGCAGCTTTCTGGTCGATAAGCTCTTGATATAATTTTTCCAGCTTCTTCACTTGGCGGTTTTCAGTAAATTTGGCCGCCATTTTTTTACTGATAGCCCCAAATTCCTGACGCTTATCAGCATCCTCCAGCAGGGTAATAATCGCTCGGCCAAAGCTGGTCGGATTATCATTTGCGATGAAGCCATTCACGCCGTCTTGGACCACTTCTGACAGCTCTTTGTCCACTAGCACGATCGGCAACCCTGCGTGAGCCGCTTCATGCAGCACCCAACCCTGCGTGTCTTTCAGAGATGGAAAGGCAAACACGTCCAGCACCGAGTACGCCAGGCCGAGCTTTTCGCGCGGCATGGCGCCAGTAAAAATGATCCTGTCAGCATATTTAGTTGCGGCAGCCATTTCCTCCAATGTCTTTCGGTATTCAAAATCACCAACAAACAATAGCTTTGCCTTAGGTCGCTTCTTGGCGATGTGCCGCTCAAACGATTTGATGAGCAGCGGCAAATTCTTTTCTTCACCCAACCGACCAACAAATCCAAAGATTTCATCATCTTCTGCCAAGTTCCACTGCTCACGAAATGCTTTTACCTCAGTTTTTGTTGGGCGAGGCAGCGCATTTACGCCATTTGGCATCAGCACCAGCTCATAGTGATAATCATCGTACTGCCAGGACTTTAGTTGCTTGCAGCTCTTTCGGCACAAGGCAATGACCGCGTCTGCTTTGCTATACAAAATGGTGATGACGCTTTCGATGATATCTTTGTTCCACTTAGTGACGCCCGCTCGTGGTTTATACAATTTAGCAATCTCCAGCAAGTCATGGCCACGCAGCTTCACCGACATCGGGAAAACGATTCCTGCCAGTGCCAAAGCACCAGGCAGCACCGCCGGGTAGTGATCGACGAATTCATAGATGTCCGTACAGTGCTGAATCACCAGCGGAATGTCGTTCTTTTTGGCAGCTTTCACGCCGACCAAACCAATTTGTGATGGCGTAAACACATGCACCATGTCCAGCTCTAGCTCTTTAATGCGACGCTGTACTGCCGGCGGAAAGAACACCGATGTATCATAATCATCAAAAAACGCACCCTTGATCGACGGGAAACGAATGATGCGTGAATCAGCATCTTCATTGAGCAGCTCGGCTTGCTTGGACGGACTCATCGACTTGGCAGGGCAAAACACATAGACTTCATGTCCTAGGTTTTCCAGCTCTCGCTTGAGCGATTCAACCACAAAAACGATGCCATTGATTGATGGTCGATAGGTATCAGTAAACAGTCCAATCCTCATGATTCTACTACGCTCCTGTAAAATTTCACTAATCGCTCACCGCCCGCTCGACTATCAAACCGTTTGGCGATTCGCCCAGCTGCAGCAACTTGTTGTTTATACCATTTGGCGTCATTTTGCAGTTTGTCTATCGCCTGAACAGCATCTTGAGCCGAGGAGATAAACTGAGCATCTGGACGGAATGTATCATCGTATTCATGGATATCTCTCAGGATGATTGGCAGCCCAGCACCCGCAGCTTCCAGCACACACATCGGATGATTTTCCTGCTCAGCAGGCAAAAAGAACGCATCGGCTGCATGTAAATAGGTCATGACGTCTGCATGATCAATCACGCCCGTGATGATCACGTTTTTAGGAGCTGATGCTATCAGGTCTTGCATTTTGCCGTATTCTGCACCCAAATGCTTGAAGGGAATGCCCCCCACCCAGATGAATGTCACGTCAGGCAGGGCTTGGGCCGTCTCAAAAAACGTGTCCAGACGCTTACGCGGCTGAACCTGTCCATTGCCAACCACCACAAAGTCTGACGGCTTCAGTTTCAGTTTTTTGCGAGCAGCTTGTTTGGTTTTTGCAGTGGACACATAGCGGCTCATGTCGACCGTATTGTACAGCACCTCCACACGTGTTTTCAGCTTCATCGGACCAGTCATGGTTTCTTTGACCATGTTAGAGCAGGCCAACACCAAATCAGCCTGGTTATATACCCAGCGCATATACGCTCGCACCAACCACTGCATTCTGCCCATACCTTTGATGCTACCAACCAAGGAAGCAGGGATAACATGACCAGAGATAATCTTTTTGCCACGTGAACGTTTGAGCATCCACATTGAATACAAACCAATGGTCTGAGCATGGACGATGTCTGCATCAGAGCGAGCTTGATTAACCACGACGGACGTGTCTTTTCTCGCCTTAAGCGCATTTGTCATCTCTACAAAAGCAGTGTGAACACCATGGCCTTGGACAGTAAACTCACTCTCGGAAATCATATCGACATTCAGTCGAGTCTTGCGTGTCATGGTATCTATTATACCACAAGTCGCGTCCCAACCGCTTCGCCTCTGGCAGCACGCACAATATTGCCATCACTCAGCAAGTCGCAAATAATCATTGGCTTTTTCTCTTCAGCAGCCAAGCCGATAGCCGCTTTGTCCATCACACCAATGTCCGGGTTTGCCAAAACCTCGTCATAGGTCAATTGGTCAAATTTGACAGCATTAGTAAACTTGACTGGGTCCTTGTCGTACACGCCATCAACCTTGGTGGCTTTAATCACTACGTCGCATTTCATCTCTAGTGCCAAATTGACGGCTGCCGTGTCGGTGGTCAAAAACGGCCTACCAGTGCCACAACCAACCACCACTACACGACCTTTTTCCAGGTGACTGACCGCTCGTCGGTAGGTGTACTGATCGACAAATTGGTTCACTTCCACTGTCGACAAGGCGCGCGTTGCTAAGCCATCATCATTGAAGACATCAGCCAGGGTGATAGCATTGATCAACGTTGCCAGCATGCCTGCGTTGTGTGCCGTCACGTCACCAATGCCACTACCAGCAATTTGCGCCCCGCGCACATAATTGCCACCGCCAACCATGATAACGACTTGCGTTCCGCTCGCCACCGCTGGCTTGATTTGTTCGGCGATCCACCGCGCCCTCGCGTGATCAAATCCACCAGCATATTGTCCCTGTAATTGTTCGCCCGAAAGCTTGAGAAGAATTCTGCTATACATAGGTTCATTGTAACAAGTTATGTCACTTCTTGCACAAACTCCGCCATGTCAAGCCTATACGCGGCTCACAAAACCCGGTACAATAGCCACATGAAGTTATTTTCCTGGAACGTCAACGGCATCCGCGCAGTCCTAAACAAAGGCGAGTTTACCACATTCGTCGAAACCTACGACCCGGATATTGTTTGTTTGCAAGAGACTAAAGCCCAGCGCGGGCAAGTCGAGTTAGACCTGCCGCAATTTTACGAGCATTTCTATTCGGCGGCCAAAAAGGGCTATTCTGGCACCGCCATATTTTCAAAGCAACCGGCCCTTGACTATCTTGATGGCTTTCCAGCAGACATCGCCAACAAATACCAGCTATCCGCTGACGAATACGGCGATCCTAACGACGAAGGCCGCATCATCGCTGCTGAGTTTGACGGGTTTTGGCTGGTTACATGTTATACGCCAAACTCCAAAGGCGATCTCAGCCGCCTCAGCCTGCGCCACAACCAATGGGACCCAGCTTGCTTGGAATACCTCAAGGGGTTGGAGCAGGGACGTTACGGCGCCGCCAAGCCAGTACTGTACTGTGGCGACATGAACGTGGCCCATCAAGATATCGACCTTGCCAGGCCGAAAGACAACGTCGGCAAACACGGCTTTACCGACGAAGAGCGAGCAGGTTTTCAAGCGTATCTGGACGCTGGTTTTGTCGATGTGTTTCGCGCACAACATCCAACCGCAACAGATGCTTACACTTGGTGGACTCACTGGGCAAATGCCAGAGCCCGAAACGTTGGTTGGCGTATCGACTACTGGCTAGCTAGCCAAGAACTAGCACCGCTCATCAAACAAGCACACATCCACCCTGAACAACTGGGTTCCGATCACTGTCCAGTCAGCATAGAACTCTAGCCCACAAAAAAAGCACCCGAGTTGTCCGGGTGCTTTTAGTGTTAGTAAGCGCTCAGATTATTGGCGGCGGCTTACGATGTAGGCAACGGCAGAAGCAGCAAGCGAGCCGAGACCAAAGATTGAAAGGAGCGCGTCAGTCGTACCAGTTCGTGGCAACTCAGTTGTCGTTGGAGCTGGTGGGGTAGGTTGCTTAGGAGCAGGAGGAGTAGTCGGAGGAGTGCTTGGCTTACATGCGTCGCTGTCCACTGATGCGTATCCCTCGTTCTTTTGATCCTTAGTCCAGACGCTGATGATCTGCTTGGTCTTGATGTCACAGACTTTAACCTTACAGTCTTCTTCGTTCTTTGAGTAACCTTCCTTGTTTTCTTCACTCTTGCGTACGGTTATGATCTCACCAGTTTTGGTGTCACAAACCTTGACTTTTTCACAGTCAGCAAAGTTCTTTGAGTGTTTGCTTGTGTCGTATTCACTTTCTTTGATAGTGACAATTGTGTCAGTCTTCAAGTCACAAACTTGAATTTTTGGCTCTTCAGTCACCGTGATGGTAACTTTACAGTTTTGGCTGGTTACGCCATTGTTGATGGTAACAGTTGCAGTGTAAGTACCAGCCTTTGTGTAGGTGTGCTCAGCCTTGTTGCTGCTACCAGTTGTCTTTTGGCCATCGCCAAAGTCGAAAGTATAGCTACTGATGCTTGCACCATTCTTTGCAGTTGCAGTCGCAGCAAAGGCGAACTTGTTGCGGGTACCAGCGACTTTTTGAGCGCTCAATGCGTCACACGTCAATACTGGCTTTGGAGCTGGTGTTGGTGGAGGTGTTGGCTCACCCCAAAGTGGGTTACCACAATCCTTGATAACTGCCTGAACGAATTTACCATTACTGTCCAGCCATACAAACACTGGCTTCTTGCTTGCCACTGGCATAAAGCTGTGGCGAATCAAGTAGCTTGGGTATGATTTACCACCAATCTGCTGGTAGTTAATTGGGTTGGTGTAGTTAACGTGACGGCGCTGAATGGTTTTTGCATTCGTTGCTACGACACGACCGTTCACCGTAACGGTATTGTTTGAAGCGTCTGCCACACCTTCGTGCATGCCAGCGCCCTCAACCATTGATTGTGTAATGCCGAAGTAGTTGTAAATACCACGGACTTCGCTGTCGCTGTGATAAGCCGACTTCATGGCACTATGAGTCATGGTACCACAACGAACGATCTTGATATCTGAACAGCCGACGGCGTCAGAAGGCGTAGCATACCAAATACCACCGATAATCGCGGCAGTAATAGAGCCAGCCAAAAGTACTCTCTTTACTATTTTATTCATTGTTTCCTCCTCAACCTTACTATTTCTCACCGGTTGTTACGGTCCATATTAGCACAAACTTTTGTATTTGTCAATAAAAATGTATAAATATATTGCTTATGGTTTCCGTAAGTCTGCTATAATAGAAAATATCTAGAGGTAATGCATGAAAATTCAAAGACAATTTCCTTGGAAAGAACTGATCAAATGGGGAAGCGCTGTTTTGGCGTGTCTTGGTGTTGCCTATTTGTTATATCTCAATAACCAATACGAAAAGAAACCAGTCGACAACACGCCAGGCCAAATCCAGGAAAAGCCCACCGTCGAATCAGCACCGGCACCAGCACCAAAAGAGGTCCAGGTCGCACTGCCTGGAGCTACGCCAATTCCAGCCAGACAAGAGGACTATCAAGCCGACGGCAGCATCTGGCAAATCGTCAACCAAACGCGTGGCTTCAAACAACCAACCTATGTGCCGAGCGACCTACAGACTGCGGACGTACCGACCTTGCCAGGCAGGGGACCAGAGGAACGGTCTCTACGAGCAGCAATTATGCCAGATCTTAAAGCGTTGATGGCAGCAGCCGAAAGTGCTGGCTCGCCAGTACGCTTAGGTAGTGGGTATCGTAGCTATCAAACGCAAGTCGGGCTATTTAACCGATACGCCCATCAAGTTGGTGAAGCACAGGCAGCACGATTTAGTGCCCGACCTGGCTATAGCGAGCACCAATCCGGCCTCGCCCTAGACTTTGGCTCGCCAGACGGCAAGTGCTGGGTAGATGATTGTTTCAAAAACACCAAAGCAGGGAAATGGCTGGCAGCCCATGCTCACGAATACGGCTTCATTTTGCGCTATCCAGAAGGCAAACAGTCAATCGTCGGCTATCAGTATGAAGCCTGGCATTTCCGTTACGTCGGCCGTGAACTCGCTGGCGCACTGCACCAGTCCGGCTTAACCCTGGAAGAAGCATTACCATATCTAGAAAAAGCACAAAATGAACTGAAGCAAAAGGAGACATCGTCATGAAACTATCAGCTGGGCGGGCAGGGCTAGCATTCGTATTATCCGCATGGGTAACGTTTAGCGGGCTGCTGATATGGGGCGGTTTGCAGGCCAGCCAACAGAGCCAAGCAGCCAATCAACTAGCAGCGACATCAGTCTGGCAACCTGACGCTGTCGTGGAGTTCACTCAGAACAATACGACCGAAAAACTGACCATACCTAGCTGGCGACGGCTTGATGACAATAACATCTGGGCGCACATCTGGAAACAACACGGCCTCGACCCAAACTACCAGCCAGAGCTGGCCAACCTTGAGGAAGTGAAGGTCGGTAAATGGGTAGAAGACAAGCGTCTGCGTCCACAAGCACTAGACAATCTCAAGCCATTTGCAAAAGCTGCAGAAGCAGCCGGCCACCCCATATTGATCACCAGCGCTTATCGCTCCTACGCCGACCAAGAAAAGACCCGCAAAGAGCTAGCTCGCACCAATGGGCAATTGTATGCTGATGAATTTGTAGCAGAACCAGGCAAGAGCGAGCACCAGCTGGGGCTAGCAGTGGACTTCTCATCATACACCGAACCATGTATGGAGAAATTTACTGCCTGCCGCCTCGACAAGGCTTCCGCCGAGTGGCTAGCTGCCCATGCCCACGAATACGGCTTCATCTTGCGCTATCCAGAAGGCAAGCAGGCCATCACTGGCGTCGCACCAGAATCCTGGCACTTCCGCTATGTCGGCAAGGACCTGGCAAGCTTTATGCACCGCAATAAGCTCACGCTCGAAGAAGTGATGACACAGCTAAAGAAAGCTCGTGAAACCTCATGAATTCGTCATACTGGCAGCGTCAGGAACCAGGCAAGCCTCTGTTTCCTGATGTTGAATGGAATCGTCCCGAACGGCTTGACCAGTCTGGGCGCTTAGCCATCATCGGTGGTAACAAACTGGGCTTTTCGTCTGTTGCTGAGGCCTACGTAACCGCTCAAACAACTGGTGTTGGTCAGGTTCGCGTATTACTGCCTGATATTCTCAAAAAAAGCGTACCGTCCAGTATGACTGATGTTTTGTTCGCGCCAACCAATCCATCCGGCAGCCTAGCGCAAGCAGCACTCACGGAAGCCGTATCGCTCCGTGACTGGTCCGACGTACTCTTACTGATCGGCGACGCTGGCAGAAACAGCCAAACCGCGATCATCCACGAAGAACTGGTTAAGCACTCACAACAACCAGTCGTCATCACCCGCGACGCCATCGACCTGTTGCAAAACAGTTTTGCGGAGATTTTGGACAATCAGCATATAGTATTTGTGGCTTCTTTTGCTCAAGTACAAAAAATATTTCGCTCAGTGTACTATCCAAAAATGCTGACGTTCAGCATCCAACTAGCACAGTTCGTCGACATACTTCATAAATTCACCATCACCTATCCAGTCACCATCTGCACCTTCCACGCCGAACACGTAGTCATCGCCCACGGCGGTACCGTCGTCACCCAAGCCTGGCATGAGCCGATGGCCATCTGGCGTGGAGTCGTTGGCACAAAAATCGCCAGCTACTTGGTATGGTCACCCAGCTCACCACTAGCCGCTGCCAGCACCGCTGTCTGCACAGGGTAATTACTCGCAGCAAGCATTGACATTTTATATTTTTAGTGATATAATGCAAGGTAGCTTTCGCTCGAAGCTTCGTCAAAGGGCGGAAGTCGC
Source organism: uncultured Candidatus Saccharibacteria bacterium (assembly GCA_963533325.1). Lineage (GTDB taxonomy): Bacteria > Patescibacteriota > Saccharimonadia > Saccharimonadales > Saccharimonadaceae > Nanosynbacter. Next base: position 46,868 of record CAUSOC010000002.1, read on the forward strand.
CCTTTAGCTTTGAGCGATACACTCCTGAGAGGAGGTGTATTATGCTCAAATGGGGGGAGACAGAAATCCCGCTCTCATTTGGCCTGGCTGTAGTCTGTTCTATTACAGCAGCCGGCCTCGTTCTCACCACCGAAGCCTGGTGGTGGATTATGGCCTGCCTGGTCTGCTCCATCGCCTTTACCTGTCACGGTATAAGGCGGCTGAAGTGATAAGATACCCTATGAGGTATCCTAAGCCCGCTGAGAAAATAGCTCGCCTTGAGGCCTCACGTCTCGGCTGGAGCCTCTCGGTGGGCTATTTTCTTTGTCCATATATAAACATCGCCCAGTTAGTGGGCGATGGTTGCTTGGAGCGACCTCTGGTACCGCGGGCCGGACTTGAACCGGCACGAGCTATTGCTCACCAGATTTTGAGTCTAGCGCGTCTACCAATTCCGCCACCGCGGCACGAGAGAGCGCTCCAAAACTACTGGTTATTATATCACGTCATCCTCGCCCTCGACAAGGGGGTATTTTTGTTTTTTTGGTGATTTTCCTGTATCATTAAACATAAGTATGAACCCCGGAAGTCCACGACCATTCCAACCGCCAACGCGCGACCAATCATCAACGCGCAATGCTGCTGCTGATGTCATCCGCGGGCAAATAAACTCGATTTACACTGGTAATTCGTCTGATGCTGCACCACACACCACGCCCGCACCAGTCAACACAACCCCACAAGAGCCAGCACTGCAACCACAACCTCAGTCACAAGCCGCTACACCAGTAGTCAAACCAGTTTCACAGACCGAACCACAGAGCCACCGCCTCAACACTGCACCGCCTACTGGCACGACCGTCGCAACCACCAGCCAGCCCACTCAACTAGCCAACAGCACACCGCAAGCCACGCCCGATCAGTGGCAGCAATACCACAGTGCCTGGCAAAAATATTATCAGATGTACTACGAACGGTATTATGCCAATCACCTGAACGCCCAACAGTCTCCAGCTCAGCAGCCGCAAGCCAGCGCTCCAGAAGCAGCAGACACCCTGTCGCCACAACAGCAGGCCATCCGCGATCTGCGCTCTAAAATCCGCAATACCGTCAACGACTCCGCCAAAAAAGTGCGCAATTCTCGACATTTCATCCCAGCTCTAGCTGGAACCATGGTCATGTTGGCTTTTGTCTTCCTGCAATACAACCGGGTCATCTTGGGCACCGTTGCAGCCTATACCAGCCCCGGCAATATTGAGCCGCAAAACATCATCGTCGACCCAAGCATTGACACCAAAGTCAGCGCTGAACCAAAGATTATCATCCCGAAGATCAATGTTGATGCGCCCGTGGTGTACGGCGCCGCACCAGATGTACAATCACAGCGCAAAGCCATGGAAAAAGGCGTAGCGCACTTTGCCGTTTCTGGAGCAAGCGCGCTACCAGGACAGGCGGGAAATGTTGTATTGGCTGGGCACTCCAGCAATGACGCCTTTGCCGCCGGAGGATATAAATTCATCTTCGCCCAAAACGAAAAACTTCAAAAAGACGATGTCATATATCTTAACTACGAAGGCAAACGATACACCTATAAAATCACTGGTTCAGAAGTCGTCAAACCAAACGAGGTGTCCAAAATCCAAACTGGCACCCAAAAACCAATGCTCACGTTGGTCAGCTGCGTTCCTGTTGGCACTGCCGACAAGCGTCTGTTGGTCTATGCTGATCAAATCAGCCCAGACCCCAACACCGCTTCTGCTGCTGCTGAAAATAACGCAACAGGACAAATACCAGGCAATCCATCGCCAACCGTCTTGGAGCGTATCTTTGGCGCTCGATAACCAGAAAATCACCTCCTTGAGTTTATGATTCTGTTGTCATCTTCAAACGATTGAGAATCAATTTGTCGCCATCACCGACAAATGAGTAAAGATACTTACCATCAGGGGACAGCGCTGCGTCGTAACCAGCAGCCACGGGAGTCAGTGTGTGCGCATTGGTGCCATCAAACTCTTGGATCAGCAATTTACCACTAGCATCACGTCGCCAGACATAGAACTCATCCAACCATTTGAGCTCGCTTGGTGCATCAAGCGCGATGACTGGCGAAATAGTCTCTCGCTCAATGTCATAATTGACAAAGCCTGTCTCATCTTTGACGATCACCATCCGACCATCGCTGTTTAGCGTCAGATCTTTGATGGTCCGTCCAAACGCCACCTTTTTCACGGAATTCAAAAACTTTTTCACGGCTTCTGAGTCCTCGGTTGGTGGACGCAAATCACCGCGATAGATCTGTGCTGTATCATTGACCGTCACAACCACAGTGTCCTTATTGAAATACTTTGAAGCCTTGATTTTGACTGTATCATCAGTCTGCGCTGACGCAGCCCGATACATGATGCGCGACTGCTCCCAACCTTTTTTCCACACACCAGCCACTTTGACATTTGCTTCAGTACCAACATAAGCGATCGTCTCACTGCCGTACAACACAAACGATTGAACACCAGACAACACTGGACGCGACAGGGAAGCGCCACCCACATTCATCTGGCGCACATGACCGCCATTTTGCAAGACGTACAATTCATTGCCATTGGTACCGATGAAATGCGCGTCCAAAATATCCACGCTAGCGATATTCGTCACGTCAATCATTTCTTTTGGATTATCTCTATCGAAACGCAGCCATTGAATCTTACTATCAGAGCCCTCTGGAGTGTAAGTATGCTTGAATAGTACGTAGCGGCCCGCAAAGTCCCACTCGGCGATGGCAAATTGATGCTTGGTCGTTGCCACATCATACTGCGCCAAATGTTGCGTGCTAATGTCAGTTTCCGTAAATTTAGGATTGTTGTACGACCGAACATCACCCCAAAACAGTTTTGGCGTTCCGTTCACTACGCCAGTACCAGCCATGAACCGCCCGCCAGGCGCAAACTTAGCTGATTCTAGTACTGGATATTCTTTCAAATTGGTGGCTTCTTTCTTCTCGGGGATCATCCGAGCATACACCAAATGCGTCACCGTACCAGCCTTGATGTCCAACGTCTTTTGCCACGGCTCATAGCCGTTTAGTTTCATGGTGAATTGGTGTTGCCCAGGTACGATCAGGCCCTTGGTTTGAGTCAGATTAAATGCGTTGCCATCGATTGACACCTGCGCGCCACGCGGAAACGAATCGTATTGCACTAAGCTGTTTTGCTCGATTTTCAGATCTTTTGAATTGAATTGATAGCCAAAGTTGTGCCACAAAAGAACGATGATTAGACCAATCACCATCAGCGTCATGGTAGTGTACACCAAAGTACGACGCACGATTTCTTTTGCGGAGGTATTGTTGTGGTACATAAAACGAATTATACCACATTTTCGCCCTTGCAAAAACCGCTGGCACTTTGTACTATAATATATAGAAGTTCGCGAGGGAACATCGTAACAAGGGGAAGAAATGAAACAAGAATTTATCAATGTCAATGGTAAGGCATACGACCCAGTCACAGGGCTGCCATTACCAATCTCAGTCGCAACATCACCAACCGTAGCGCCAACGCAGCCCAAACGCGTCGTCAAGGCATCAACTGCACGCGGTACAACTACTGCAACTATTCACCGTGTTCCAGTACAGAAATCAGCCACCCTCAGCCGACGCCACATCAAACGACCCCCTCAAAAATCCCTCGCTACTCGTCCGGTTAGGACCCCACATATGACCGTACAGCAGCACGTTGCTGTGAAAAAATTCTCCCCTCAGATAGCTCAAAAACCAGCAGTAGAGGCGCCCAAAAAACCTGTTCAGATAGATCGTCCGGCAGAAGTGCACCCAGTTGTACAACGCGCCAAGCAACGACAAATTGCCAAGGCGCCCGTCGCACCAATTCAGAAAGCCGAGCCAAAGCCAGCATCAATTCTCAAAAATGAGGCCATCAGTGAAGCTTTGGCTAAAGCTCAAGAACCAAAACCAGAGAAACATCACCGCGCCAAGCGCAAGCAAAGCACGCTAAAGCGCTGGACCGGCCTGGCGTCTGCGGGACTGGCGATCATGCTGCTCGGCGGATATTTCACCTATCTCAGCATGCCAAATATTTCCATTCGTGTCGCAGCCTTGCAGTCCGGCATCAACGCCACTTATCCTGGCTACAAACCAAACGGTTACGCACTCAACGGCCCAATTTCCTTCAAGCAGGGAGAAGTCAGTATGAAATTCGCATACGCTGACGGCACCGCCAACTACACAATTTCTCAAAGCAAGAGCAACTGGGACTCAGCCGCTGTCAAAGAGTACATCTCAGGAAAATCAGGCGCGCCAGCCACAACTATCGTTGATGGCCTGACTATTTTTGCAGCGGGAGAAAATGTTGCTTGGGTCAATGGTGGCATCTTGTACCAAATCAACAGCCACGCTCCACTCTCTAGCGAACAGATTCGCAAAATAGCTACCAGTATGTAGTATAATGTCATCATGACTATTCGTACTCGTTTTGCGCCATCACCAACCGGCTATATTCATGTTGGAAATGTTCGAGCGGCTTTGTTCCCGTGGCTACTGACACGCCAGCAGGGAGGCTCATTTATCTTACGCATCGAGGACACTGACCGGTCGCGGTTTGTGCCTGGCGCTGAAGACTTGATATTGGACACGCTGGAATGGCTCGGCATCGACTGGGACGAGGGGCCACGCAAAGGTGGATCACATGGGCCATACCACCAGTCAGAACGGCTGGAGATCTACCACACCTGGGCAAAAAAGTTGGTAGAGAAGGGGCTCGCCTATGCCGATCCATACACGCCTGAAGAGGTGCAAGGATTTCGAGAAGAAGCACGCGCATTGAAAAAAGCTTTCTTATACCGTGACTATCGGCCAGAAAATCCCCCAGAGTGGGACGGCACTCAGCCACTCCGGTTCAAAGTGACCTCTCTCAAACGATACACATGGAACGACCCTGTCATGGGCGAATTGTCAGCTGGTCCTGAGGCTCTAGACGATTTCATCCTCATCAAAGCCGATGGCTATCCAACCTATAATTTTGCGCATATCGTCGACGACTTTGAGATGGGCATCACGCACGTCATCCGTGGTCTGGAGTACATTTCCAGCACGCCAAAATATTTAAGCCTCTACGAAGCTTTGGAAATTACGCCGCCAACCTTGGTTTGCTGGCCGCACATCATGGCTCCAGATGGCAGGAAAAAGCTCGGCAAACGAGATGGCGCCAAAAGTGTAACTGATTATCGAACTGACGGGATTCTGCCAGAAGCCATGCTAAATTTCTTGGCGTCCATGGGCTGGAATGATGGCACCGAACAGGAGATCTTCAGCAAGCAAGAGTTGATCGATACATTCAGCCTCGACCGAGTCCAGCGTTCGGGCGCGCGTTTTGATGAAAAGCGTTTGCTATGGATGAACGGACAATGGATCCGCCGCATCAGCCTGGACGAGCTCTATCAACGAGTAGAAGGCTATTGGCCACAATCAGCCGCCCAGTTTGATGCGTCATACAAACATCAGGTCTTGGCTCTGGTGCAAGATCGGCTCAAAACACTGGCTGAGCTACCCATGATGAGTCGCTTTTTCTTTGAAGAACCAGAGGTCAACATGGAACTGATCACTAGCAACAAGCAGTTGAAAAAACTGTCTGATGATGAAATTCGCGAGCTCCTCAAGACCGCACATGACAAGCTGACAGAACTGACTGACTGGACTCCTGAAGCCATCCAAGAAACCCTCAATCAACTGCTAGAAATCACCGGTCAAAAACCTGGTGTCTTGTTCAGCCTCATTCGCATCGTCACGACCTGGGCACCGTTCAGCCCACAGCTCAACGACACTCTGGCATTGTTCGGTAAAGACAAAACGCTCAGTCGCATTGCTAGTCAATTGTAGCAACAACTGGTCAGGGCTGGTTATGATTTTCGGTTAGAGGCCTCCACTTTTTCCTTAATTTTCTTTAGCAGCCCTAACCGATCACGAGGAGCGTAACCACCCTTGACACCCAATGCTTTAACATCCTTGGTACTAAATCGAACCTCTTCCGCAAGCGCAGTCTTCAGGCAGTCAGTCTTTACTGGACATTTTTCACACAGCTTAGTAGTAAACGAACCAACTGCTCTCTTAGCACATAATTTGCGCATATCCCAATCTGGATTTACTGCATCATGATTACCAACGACCTCATTGATAGCAGCCTGGAGCTTGGGCACAAACCTCTCTGAATTAACAGGCTCCATCACAGTTGGTTGATATCCCTCAGATGCACCACTGAGCCGATAAAATGTAACAGTCGTATTAGTATTCTGAACGACCGTTTCTTTCAACTCACCAAACGGCCCGTCCTCCTCGGCTTTGATCGCCCCTAATGCCTGTCGAGTTGTTTCATTAAATAGGTCGGCTATAATACGGGACTTAATTCCGTGAGCTTCGCACCACTGCTGAGATAGCTGCGGCACCGTCATTGATTGCCCGTCTGCCAAGCAGTCAATGATGAAATCTTGCACCGCTTTCAAGTCTTCTGGAGACGCTGTTGTTTCCATCGAGGTTTTTCTTAATTCATTCATAATGATAACTATATAATATAGCTCATATTTTACAAAGCATAGCCACAATAACTAGTGCTATACCATATAAACCGCTTACTGTATATACATCAAACAACCCATTGCAAAAATCGTAAAGAACGTGCTATAATTTGTAAAAGCAGCACAAATATTTGACTTGATTTACATATTGTTGTATAATCAAGCACATAGAAATGATAAAAATATATGCAGGGTGTGGCAGAGAGGATACTTGGAATATACCATGAGCAAACCAGAAATAGCTGACGCGGCAGAGAGTTTGAATACAGCGGTTGCGGATATTCTTGGTAGCATTTCTCAGGAGCGTGAGCGTGAAATCATTTCACGTCGCTTTGGACTGGAAGACCGGAAAGAAACCCTGGAGCAAATCGGTGAAATGCTAGGCATCACTCGTGAACGCGTTCGTCAATTGGAAAAAGCTATCCTCACTAAACTGCGTGCGTCGGTAGCAGATAACAAATTGCCCTCCGTTAATTCCGCTGAAAAGCTTGTTGTGTCGCACTTGTCAGAGATGGGTCGTGGCGCTCGCATGCAGAACTTGACATCCCACATTTTGGGTCGTGATGCAACACTGCTGGAACGTTCGGCAGTCGCTTTCTTGGCAGAATTAGCACCAGGATTGACAGTCATCAATGAAAATGACGATTTCTATCAGTCCGCGGTCATCTCATCCGTCGGTGACGAAAAGTCAGTGAAAAAACAAGTTGAAGAAATTGTTAAATTCATCAAAAAACATGGTCAGCCAATCACCGCTGAAGCAATTCACGAGTCCATGGACTATGAGCATCCACAGAATATCGCAGCACTGGCGTCCATCAGCAAGAAGCTGGCTGAGCTGAAAGGGAACTGGGGACTCATCAAGTGGCCAACCGTCAACCCAAAAAATATTCGCGACAAAATTTTTGTTATCCTGGATGACAATGGCAAACCAATGCACTTTTCAGAGATCGCCAAGGCCATCAAAGACAGCGATTTTAAGCGCAAAAATGTCACCACGCAGGCGATTCACAACGAACTCATCAAAGACAGCCGCTTTGTACTGATCGGTCGCGGTATCTATGCGCTGGACTCATGGGGCTACAGCCGCGGCACCGTTGCTGATATCATCACCGACATCCTCAAAGAAGCTGATCAGCCGCTGCACCGCGACGAGATCATCAAACGAGTTTTGGACAAACGTCAAGTCAAAGAAACGACTATTTTGTTGAACCTGCAGTCAAAGTCACAGTTCAAGCGTGTCGCCAAAGCCACTTACGTGTTTGAGCAGCAACAAGCCTGATTGTATTGTTACATCAAATATGGGATAATTTAATAGCATGGAAATATTTTCCTGGACTATAACGTTATTGATGCAGTGGTATGTTTGGTTGCCGCTGGTTATTTTGTTATCTTTTTTGACGTGGCGCAATTATCAACAGCTCAATGAATTTATCTCGAGCGACAACGTTTTGCTCATTTTGGAGATTCCAAAAACCAATGATAAGAAAGAGCTTGCTGCTGAGCAATTGTTTGCCAGCTTGCACGGCATCCTGCGTGATAAACGCGAACTCAAACTGAGCAGGGGAGCGCAGGAACATTTGAGTTTTGAGGTGGCTTCGGTCAATGGGCAAATTCGGTTCTATGTCTGGACGCCGCGGTCTCTGCAGAGCTTCGTCGAGGGGCAAATCTACGCCCAATATCCAACCGTCCAAATTCACCAAGCCAGTGAAGATTATACTGAGCACGAACGCGATCATTCGGTAACATACACTACTGAGATGACCTTGACAGCGTCTGAATTTTTACCGATCAAAACCTTCCAGACCTTTGAAGTTGACCCGCTGGCTGGCATCACGGGGACACTGGCAAAACTAGAGTCAACAGGTGAGGAGTTGTGGATTCAGGTATTGGCCAAGCCCGTTGAAGATTCATGGCAAATCGAAGCTGACCACTGGATATCGCGCTTGCGTGAAGGCTCTGCTAGCATCCTACCAAGCGTTGGCGGCAGCATGCGGTGGCTCGGTGGTTTGTTTGCCGCTTTGTGGCGACCACCAGAGGAAGGATTGACTGGCGGCAAAGGTCCAGAAATTTCTGAGCGCAACAAAACTCGCATCGCTGAAGCCGAAAAGAAAGCCACCAAACTGGGCTATGAAGTAAAAATCCGCCTGGCATATCTGGGAGAGAACCAAACCAACGCCAAGCTGCGCATGCAGGCCCTGGTGGGAACCTTTAAACAGTTTAATTCTACAAACCTAAACGGCTTTAAGCCCATCAAAGCCGCCTACGGCAAAGAATTTTTAGAAAAATATCGTCGTCGTGCATTTTTTGGCGATGGCTTCATCCTCAATATCGAAGAACTGGCCTCTGTCTTCCACTTGCCACACACCAATGTTGTGACACCAAACATCGTCTGGGCCAGCGCTAAAACAGCCGAACCGCCAGCGACGCTGCCTGTTCTGACCGGTAGCGACACTAAAGACGACCAAATTGCCGTCTTTGGTGTGACCAATTTCCGCGGCATCAACCACCAATTCGGCATGCTGCGCTACGACCGCTCGCGCCACGTTTACATCATCGGTCAGACCGGAGCAGGTAAGTCTGGGTTGCTTGAATTATTCGCGCTCAGTGATATCTTTCACAACCAAGGCTACGCCATCATCGACCCGCACGGCGACTTCGCCATCAACAACATGAAATTCATCCCCGGCTCACGGCTGAACGACGTCGTCTATTTCAACCCGGCTGACACCGCCTATCCACTCGGCTTCAACCCGCTGGAAGTCACCAACCCGAACCAAAAAACGAACATTTCATCAGAGGTCATCGGCGTTCTGAAGCGCATGTTTGGCGAGAGTTGGGGACCGCGACTGGAGTATATTTTGCGCTACACCATCCTGGCGCTGCTCGACCGGCCAGAGACGACCATGCTCGACATCACCCGCATGCTAACTGATAAAAATTTCCGCAAAGAAACGCTGGGCTATTGCCGCGACACCGTGGTCTTGCAGTTTTGGAATGTTGAATTCGCCAGCTGGAACGACAAGTTCGTTGCCGAGGCCGTCGCACCAGTCCTTAACAAGGTCGGCGCTTTTACCGCCAACCCCATCATCCGCAACATCATCGGCCAGCCCAAATCCACCTTCAACATCCGCCAAATCATGGATGAAGGTAAGATTCTCATCGTCAATTTGTCAAAAGGTCTCATCGGCGAAGACAATGCTGCCATCCTCGGCTCCTTCCTAGTCACCAAGATCCAGCTGGCCGCCATGAGCCGCTCTGACATCCCCGATATCCGCGACCGCCGTCCATTCTATCTTTACGTTGACGAGTTCCAGAACTTCGCTACCGACTCATTTGCCACCATCCTGTCCGAAGCCCGCAAGTATGGCCTCAATCTGACCGTCGCCAACCAGTACATCTCACAGATGAATGAAACCGTACGCGACGCGGTCTTCGGCAACGTCGGCACCATGATATCGTTCCGTGTGTCTGCTGATGACGCACCAATTCTCGCCAAACAATTTGAGCCAAACTTTGAATCAGTCGACCTCTTGCAGATGCACAATCGCAACTTCGTCATCAACATGGTCATCGGGGGAGAGAAGACACCAGCCTTTTCCGCACGCACTCTCGAGCTACCACCGAGCCAGGCCGATAATACCCTGCACATCATTGAACATTCACGACGCATGTACTCACGAAGCAGGGAGGATGTTGAAAAAGAAATTAACGCTGCCATCATGCCGCAGCCCCAGCCACAGAAGCAGTCACCCCGACCCGCTGCTCAGCCAATCACCAGACAGCCAGCTCAGCAACCTATTGCTACTGCAAACGCCCGTCCAGCCCAGCCGCAACCAGCCCCAAACAGTAATGAAGTCGTTTTGCAGATCCGCGGCAATAGTGCAAACACCACAGCTGACTCAACTGCTACCATCGCACCAAAAAAGCGGCGACGTAGGCGGAAGAAGAGCGCTGATTAAAACAAACCATTACAATAGCCGACACCTTCAGCTACAATAGTTTTACAGTCCCTTAAGTAAGGATTATACCAATATCTAAATTGTTAGGGAACTATAACGCTGTCCAGCTATGCGGTTGATGTCATTTTATCAAATACTAAGCGCACCCACAACAGCTTGCACCACATCAGCAAGCTCACTATATATTGGAAAATCAGGGTCATAACAGCGCACCTGTGTAATGATATCAAATCGTCTCGAATACTCTGGATGTACACCAATCACCACACGCGATCCGCTCTCAAGCTCCTTACCTAGCTCAAACAGCGCGATAGGGCAGAGGGACTCCTTTGGAAACCAAAATAACACCACTCGCGCCCGCCTGAGGTATTCATACTCCCACTCTATCTGATGCGTTGCTCCTTTGCCTTGAAGGGCTAGTGCTCTCTTACGACGTGGATTGGCCACTGCTATATCTTGATTACCCAATAGGGCTAGCGCCTCCGCCTGCCAGTCTGGACAATTGGTAATACCTCCCGCCAAAAACAAATCTACCGACGGTACTATCTCGTGCAAACCCCTATTGTCAGGTGAAATAACTCTCATATCCCTATGATAATATCATCCAGCAAAAACAGCAACCGTATCTAAGGCGGCAGAGAAGTGATCCCTGCCCAGCTGACACGGCACCAACCTCGCCTTCCGTCAAACCTCACATGCGTTGGTCACTGAAGGATTATAGAACAAAAAGGGAACTTAAAATATTAGCATATACCATACGCCAGCACATAGCCATAACATCCTGACATATTGCTATGGTTCGGTAAACAAGGAGCCTCAAGGCTCAAGATCCAGAAGCTAGAAATTCACGATATAGACAAAATGATCGACAGACATATGGCAAAACATATGGCAAAGGGCAAGCTAAGTAATTTTTAACCGACCAAACAGCACAGGCAACTAAAATCCAATTGTAACATATCAAAATCAATGAGTGTGTATTCATAAAAGAGAAATATTCTTAATGTCGCACAATGTATGTTTTACGAACTGTATAGGAGATAACTACGTATGATAATGAGTGCGGCACATATAGCCATATAAGGATATATCCGGGCTAACTAAGTAGGGGCTTTGGGGGTCTATTAGCTTCTATTGTTCGAACATTATAACTTTTATTCTTATCATTATTCATCACACGCTGTATCTTAAAATATAAGTATATGCTCACATGCTTGTATGGCTTCCGAAAAGTCCATACAGCAGAACTACAAGCGCCCAACGTAGTATTTACTACATTATGCCGTGATAAGTTTTCCACATTGCAACATCTTAATTAAATGATCGACCTACATTTGACTTTTTTCTTTTTTATTCCCCCGCTCTGTTTTTTGCGGACCGCCTATATTTGACTTTTTGGTTTTTGCATATTGTAATATATATTTTTTGCTATTCTCATTTTAGAACAAAAAGAGAACAAAACGTCAGGTTGGGTGATACCCCACTTCACTAACCTATATCCCCTATTTATAAAAAACTCGTTGATCTACCCGCACGTCGAGGTATTCTGGTCGCAGTCGCCTCTCGTCGATGAAGCGCATAGCTTTAATGGCTTGCTCAACTTGTGCCACTGCTGCCCTGTCGACGGTCATCTTGACTGCATAGCCCTTGCCCTCAATCAAGAACAGCACTTGACGAACGGTATCTTGCGGCAAGACAATCTCTGAAACGGATAGCTTGTTCTTGGCAAATTGCGAAACAGCCTGCCCCAAAAAGCTCAAAAAACGTTGATTGACCACCTCTTGCCCACCAGAAAGCGGTGCACCACTTTGGTCTTTAACAGTCAGCTTTGGTGGTGCAAAATAATTACGTTCAAACGTTACGCCCGATTCATCAACAAAATATGTCTTTTCACCAGATGACCACTGTGCAAGCGGCTGACGAAACGTGAGCTTGGCAGTCGCCATACCAGCGCCAAATGTCTCTATGCGCACGGTTTTGACCTCTGGCGCGTGAGAAAGGAAGTATTGATGCAATGCGTCTTGGTTGAGGAATGGCTTGAATCGCTCAGCAGGGCGTGAAGCATAATAATCAGCTAAGACCTTTTTATAGGTCGCAGCTTGCTGACCACTGGCTGTATCAGGCGTTTGTATGGAGATTGATAGCGACAGCTGGAAAGACAATAGAATCAACACCACCAAAATAGCTAATATCATACCTATCCGCTGCATGAAAGCTTTTTGTAGATCCTGGCGTTTATGGTGGATGGTTCGCTCAGAGACTTCATCTTGCTGCTTTCGAAAGCTACTGATAGTGCGGTTGAGCTGGAAGGCGGACGATTCTTTGATAATATCATCACGCATTCGACGCGGGCCAGTATTGGCTGGTGACCGCTGTTTTGCTTTTTTCCTGCCAAGCAGTGACATCTACTGTCGCCTCCCCTGTTTATCAGCAGCTTCCAGGATCATTTCAGCCATATCACCAGCAGCATGCGGTTTAGCAAATTTAAGGAAATTACTACCCAAATCATGACGAATCTTTGGCGATTTGAGCAGCTTAATCAGCGTATCGCCCAGTAAATCGGGGTTCTTATCTAGTTGATCTTCGTTCACAATCACCGCAGCCAAGGCGTCTTGATAGACCTTAGCATTTTTCAATTGATGGCCAGCCGTCAACCTACCATTTGGGATGATAACCGTCGGCATACCCAACGCCGCCAATTCTAACAGTGTTGTTGCCCCAGCTCGCGCGACGACCATATCCGCAGCCGCTAACGCCTGTGCCATTTGTGGTCCATGCAAAAACGATTCCAAGCGCCAACCATCACGACGGTCCAAAGTTTTACTCAGCTCGTTGTACTGATGTTGTCCTGATATCAAAAATACCGAGGCGGTCTCTAGAAGTCTATCACGATTCTTCGCCACAGCGTTGTTGATGCGCACAGCACCCAGCCCGCCACCGGTAACAACCACTAGCGGCCGTGACGGGTCAAACCCTAACTGTGCCTTGATGTCTCGCTTTTCCGCGTCAGTATACGGCCGGAACTTATCTGAAATTGGCACCCCAACATACTTTGCTATCTGAGGAGAATAGCGATAATACTCGAGCGGTGCGCCCGTACCAATGCGCTTAGCGAATGGCGACAGCAGCCTGTTAGTCAACCCTGGATGAGCGTCAGAGTCATGCAGCACCAATGGAATTCTCAGTAGTCGTGCGGCGTAACCAACTGGCAGACAAACATAGCCACCTTTGATAAAGATGACGTCAGGGCGCCACATCAGCAGCTTGCAAAAGCTCTGCACAAAACCAATGATAACCTTGCACAAGTCGTATAAGTTAGGAAATAGGATTGAGGGCGCTAAATGCTGCAATTTGCTCTCACCGTGATAGCGACGCAATTTACCGGCGGTGATGAATGAAACTGGGATATCATAGCCGGATTCTGCAACCACCTTCTTTGCTGTTGGTCCAAACTTACGGTCGCACCAAAATCGTAACTCGTGCTCTCCCCTATTCTTTAACTCCTTAAACACGGCGACCACGGGCGTAACGTGTCCGCCCGAACCGCCGCCGACCGCTAAGATCCGCATGGCTATCCTTCCCTTCTGTTAATGGCTTGTGCGATGTGTAGCAAGACAGCTGAAAAACTAATCCAAGGGCCGCAGCGATGAACAGCATGCTGGTTCCACCATAACTCAGTAGTGGCAATGGGATACCAGTCAATGGTGCCACCCCCGTCATAGCTGCCACATTCAATATCACGTGAGAAGCAACCCAGCCAAACACACCAGCTGCCACTAATCGAAGCCTCGGGTCAGGCAGTCGTGCAGCAATGTGCAAAATACCAAGCAGCAAGGCTGTAAATAGCCCCAAAATGATCAATAGTCCAACAAAACCAAATGTCTCACCCATGATGGCAAAGATCGAGTCGTTGATAGCCTCAGGCAGGTAGCCCGACACCTGCACACTCTTTCCGATGCCCAGCCCTAAGATACCACCCGAACCGATGGCGATGCGTGCCTGCTGCACGTGATAAGTGTTGCTGCTGCTATCCATAGACGATGTGTTCGAGTGATCACCCTGAAAGAACGTCATGACGCGCTCCAAGCGGTGCGGCGCGATGAGGATGAGCATGACGCCCGCCGCCAACAGAACGCCCACTATTTTCCAGAGAATATCTGACCGCATACCTGAGACCACCAACATAGACAAGACGATGGCGACCAACGCCAATCCAGTTCCCAGGTCCTTTTGTAGCACTACCACGATGAACATGGCTATCGCTGCTGCAATACCGAGCGGGATGAGCGTCTCCTCCACGTCGTTAATTTTGCCTTGTCGCATACGTTTACCCAAAAATCCAGCGATAAACACTAAGATACCGAATTTTAACAATTCAGCCGGCTGAAAACTTCCCAGCCCGCCGAGGTAAAACCAGCGATACGCACCATTGGTTTCCTGCGCAAACGAAACGCCCAGCATACCCAACGCCACCAGCAAAAAACAGAAAAACAAGCCACCGACAAATAGCCAATTTGCGTATTTTTCAGTGAAAATTTTATATGGAATAATAGCACACGCAGCAAACGCTGCAAAGGAAATCACAACAGAGATAAGCTGCTTGTTAAAGAAAAACATATCGCTGTAGTTCGTGCCGTACGCAAAATTCATGACATTGGCTCGTTGCGGCCCCAAAGCATACATCACCACCAAACCCAATAGCAATAACAGGCTAACATATAACGCCACCTGATAGACCGGCCGATGCTTACGAATCGTCCCGGCTGGCACACTAGGCATAGTATTACGCAATATTCCCTCCTGCCAAGGCTACGAGAAAACCGATGAATGCCATCACGCAGCCAATTACCCAAAAACGCATGGTAATCTTGGTTTCTGGCCAGCCGCTCGCCTCCAAGTGATGGTGAATTGGTGCAGATTTGAAGATTTTTCGGCCAAACAATCGCTTGCTGGCAATTTGTAACGCGCTAGAGCCTGCTTCGACCACAAATAACACACCGATGATCGGCAGAAGCAACAACGAGTTCGTCAGCATCGCCACCACGCCCAAGCTTGCTCCATAAGCAAAAGCACCTACGTCGCCCATGAAGAACCTCGCTGGATAGATATTAAACCACAAATAGCTGAGTAGCGCGCCAACGACCGTAAAACAAAAGCCAGCCAATAAGAAGTTTCCCTGTAGCAGCGCAATCACGCCAAACATCACAAAACTGATAGCCAACAGCCCGCCTGCCAGGCCATCCAGGCCATCTGAAATATTAACCGCATTACCCGTCGCGACGACCGCAAACGCGAACAATGGTATGATTAGCCAGCCGACCGATAGATCACCATAAAACGGTACGTGGAAGCTACTAACGCCCAATTTAGCAAAGAAGAACCACCCAAGCACCAAACCAATCAGCGTAATCAGCGCAAACTTAACTGGCGCCCGCATGCCAGCGTCTTTTTTATTACTACCGAAGATATTCAAATAATCATCGATCAATCCCACAGCCGCACCACCAACAAAAGCTGCCAACGGCAACCATGTTTGCCGGCGGTCCAGGTTAAATAACAGCGTGATCAAGACGATGGAAACTACACCAATGATGCCGGCCATCGTAGGGATATGGCGACGCAATTTTTCCTCATGAAGTTTATCAAACACCTGCAGCTTCTCGCCAGTCACCGCAGAAGTGCGTTGTCGTTTCCAGAACTGATATCTATAAGCAAAGAACGTATAAATTGGCGTCAAAAACATTGCCAGTAGGAACGCTGCTAGACTCAACACGAAGATATATGTCATTTCGTTTGTTACCGTTTGTATATAGCTTTTCATTTAGGATCTCCTCGGTGATAATTTCAAATACTCAATCATCCAGTTCGAAATATCAGTAAAAATTGGCGACGCATGCACACTACCTTCCAGCGCAACATGTTTATTTGGTGCCGATACCCTTATCATTATGACATATTCCGGCTTATCTGTGCCACCAAAACCGACATAGGTACCAGCCGTTTCTTTCATGCTATATGCACCATTCACCAACAACTCCACCGTACCCGTTTTACCACCGATAAGATAGCCCGGCTTGTCATCTTTGCCGACATAGAACGAATGACGCGCCGTATCTAGCATCGTGCGCATCTGAGTAGACGTCTCCGCACTCACAGTATGACGCAGTGGCTGCGGTTTTGACCACTCGACAGCATCGCCCTTTTTCACCCCAGCGATAACCGTTGGACGGTAGTACACTCCTCCGTTGATGATTGAGCAAAACGCCGAGGTAACTTGAATTGGTGTCAAATTTATTCCCTGACCGAACGTCATGTTTGCGTACCGAACTTCATTTCCCTCTTGTTCAGTCGGACTAGTGATCAACCCTTGCGCCTCTGACAGCTCAATTCCTGTTTTCTCACCAAAACCATATTTATCATGAAAGTACTGATAAATCGTCTGTCGTGCGGCGTTATTGATATACGAGCCGTCGCCTAATTTTCGCCCAACTGTCACTGTACCAACGTTGTGAGAGTTGTTTAGCGCTTGCTGCATGGTGGTTGTACCAGTCAAACCGCGCACTGCATTACAAATTTTACGGTCACCAACTTGAGTACAATCAGTGTTTTGATAGGTGGTATTTGGCGTAATCACACCCTTATCAATTCCCATAGCCATGGTAAATGATTTCATGATTGAACCCGGTTCTTGTGGCGTCATGGTCGCGGCATTGATGAACGCAGCAGCATTTTGAACCTTGTTATACTCGGCAGGATTGAACGTTGGATAATTCGCCATAGCTAATACTCGGCCATTGTTTGGATTCATCACCACAACACTACCCTCGGTACCACCAGCTTTTTGTAGGCCACGTTTGAGGGCTTCTTCGGCATAACTCTGAACGTTGCGATCAATTGACAGCACCAAATCCTCACCCGCCTTTGCTTCAATATTCACGTCATTCTTGCCTATCATCAGCGGTACATTTCGCACATCTGTCACTGCTCGTAGCAGCCCGTCACTACCCTTCAAGCGCTTGTCCAACGCGCCCTCTACGCCATACTGACCTTCACCATTCGCATTTACAAAGCCCAATACTTGTGCACCCAAAGCTCCTTCTGGATAATTCCGAACTGAGTTAAGCTGGTACAATACGCCTGAAAAATCCTTCTTCTTCATCTGCTCAGCCTGATCCAGCGTCAAACCGCGCGCCAAGACCTCATAGCGCGATTTTTTGTTAGCAAGTCGTCCCTCAGCATTCTCCATGAGCTTATCGCCAGCTGTCTGACGCAGCGCTTGAATGATCTCATGACGCTGACCGTCAGAGACGGTTTGTGGATCAGCCACCACATTAAATATCATACGGTTCAGCACCACCGGAGCCGGCGTCTTGCCGTCCATCATGTAAATTTCGCCCCGCGTAGCCGGAATCACCAACGTGCGCTGCTGATTGCGCGCTGCTAGTTCAACGTATTTGCCGTGCTGCAGCACCTGCAATTGAAATAGTCTCAACACAAAAACTGCCATTATCCCCAGCAGAATAATGGCGAGTAGACTCGTTCGTGATTGCGCAAGTCGCCCCTTCATAGTGCTTCTTAAATTATACCACTTTTATCTAATTAGCGTAATCAGTTTGTGACGGCTTGCTCATGGCCGATGCCACGTTGCTATTTTTCACTTTATCAAGAGCCGTCAATCGAGCATTTTGTACTTCAAGTTCAGATTTTTTAGCATGGAGTTCACTGATTTGTTTATCCAAGCCCTGAGACTCTCTACTGTACGCGGACGTTTTAGTCGCCTGCGTCAAGTAAATCAAGCCAAGCACAGCAACCATCAGCGCGACCAGTACTGTATGAGCCACTGGGCCGAGTTTGACATTAGACCGAAAACGAGTTGCATTTTGATTGCGGCGCATCTGTTGCTGCCGTCGAGGTGTGAAAGTGGTGGATCGTGCGTACATTCTGTTTTCTATGTTATGTTGGTATATAATTTCTAAAATTGTGACATTCCAAGATAACCTGGCCCGTCTCAAAACCTAAGGACGGACCAGATCATCGACTGATACACTGTCCGGATAGTGCGTCAGCTATTCTACGAACGACTGATTAGCCGCGGCGAACAGCAACGCTCTCGGAGTGGTCTGCGTCTTGGAACTGAACTTTGATGTGTACTGGCATAATTGCCTCCTTTTTGTGTTATGTTTTTACGGCCCAGCGAAGCTTGGCACTTCGACTGCGCGGATTGTGAACATCTGCAGTCCCTAGAATTACTTTTTTATCAGGAATTATCAGCTCGGCCTCATACCCCGCTTCTGATTGTTCCTTGAAAAAATGTTTAACCAATCGATCTTCCAGACTGTGAAAGCTAATGATGCCGACACGACCGCCTGGATTGAGTAGCTGAGGCAATAATGGCAATACATCTCTCACCTGCTGAAGTTCTTGGTTAACTTCAATTCTGAGGGCTTGAAAAGTGCGAGTCGCTGGATGTCTTTTTAGGCCACCGCGACCAACGGTTCGCTCAATCAGCTCAGCTAGCTCAGACGTTCGCGTCATCGGACGATGCGCTACAATTGCCTTCGCAATATGCATAGCGCGCGAACGAGTTTCCTCGCCGTACAGGGTTATCAGCCGAACCAACTCATCCACTGAAGCGTGATTGATGATATCAGCTGCTGTCATCTTCGTTGTGTCGTCCATCCTCATGTCCAACGGACCATCAAAACGAAATGAAAAACCCCTCTCTGCTCTGTCAAGCTGCGGTGACGACACCCCCAAATCAGCCAAAATCACGTCAAATTTTCGCCCAAGCTTGACCAAATCACGTGCCGCTGACGCAAAATCTTGATGCATCAACTCGACACCTTTTTCTGTCAAATCGCCTAATGTTTGAATCGCGTTACTATCACGATCAACCAATACAGCGTTCAAATAGTTATTTGTCCTCTTGAGAATCTCCCGCGCATGACCGCCATAGCCAGCAGTCAAATCAAGGTACGCTTCACCCCGACGAGGGGTGAGCGCACGCACGGTCTCCTCTAAGAGTACGGGAACATGAACCGGAGCGTCATTCGACAAATCCGGCTGTGGTGGATGTTCTTTAATACTCATCATTACTCCATTATAACGGAATAATGCTCGAGATCACCTATCTGGATATTTAATTTGAGCTTTTGTGTTTGTTTTGTGTTTGTTTTTTATGTCTTTAAGAGAGGAAAAGCGTGTTTTCCAAAAGAGACTTATGTGTGAGGTGGAGTTTTTTTGGGAGGTGTTTTAAGGAAGGTGCATTGCCGTTTTTATTGTGGAGCAAATAGCCACGAATGCTCTTCTCAAATACCCAGGTAGTTGATCTCGAGAGGTTTCCTAATTATTAATGTGCGTACAATTCATCAATCCGCGTCGACTGCATCGGCTGCCATCACTCGGAAATATGCTCCGGCGCGAACCGCCACAATTTCCCGATCAATGCCAGCATAGTCCAGCAAATGCTGCTCTACTGTCACTCGACCCTGTTTTTGGTCAAGCGTCGATGCCGTTTTACCCCGTCGGAACTTGACGTTCAGGTCGGCAATTCGCTCATCCAGGATACTACCCTGCAAAGCGCTCTCGACTTCTTTATCCCAGACACGCCGTGGATATAGGTGGAGATATTTGCCAAACCCTCTGGTCAGGACCACACCAGATGCAAATTCCTCTCTGAGTTCAGCCGGCATCGTCAAACGACGCTTGTCGTCCAGCTTTCGCTCAAAGTAATCTACTTGCACTGAGGCTCCTTCCCTGACGGAATTAGATTGATTTTTTAATGTTAGTGGTTGTTTGTTATTGTTCAACGGCTCGTTGCCGTTACCACTGACTTCATAATACTACCCACAACTACCCACTTGCAAGTCTTTTTTAGCACTTTCTACCCATTTTATCCCCAAACGAAAACTTTTCCACAAAATTGTGGAAAAGTCTAGTGTACTGTGTGGCTAGCTGAACACTATGATCGCAATCGCTTCACGACCATACCATACCATTTACCACTTGCCCGCAACGTACGTTCCATGGTTTTTCTATCAACCCTTGCCAAACCAAACTTCGGCCAGTATCCCTTGTCCCACTCAAAGTTATCGAGCAGACTCCAGTGCAGATAGCCGATGATTTTGACGTCTTCTTTGAGCGCCCTGTCCATAGCTCGAATCGTTTCCATCAGCCACCATTTACGGTGCTTATCTGTCGTATCAGCCAACCCATTCTCTGTGATAAAAATTGGCAATTGGTGCTTTTTGTACGTTTCGACTAGCAGCTCATACAATTTGTCTGGCTGCATGTCCCAGCCCAAGTCGCTTTCTGGGTTTTTCTCAGAATTATGCACTCGATACCCAAAAAACCGTTGCGCAAAGTAATAATTGACCGCCAGAAAATTACTATGCTTGCGCACTCGCCGAACGATCCACTGATTGATAAAGTAGTCAGCCACTCGGGCACTCAGCCGCGACACCCAAGCGTCGTCCCCAGCGTAAATGTACGATAGATTATGCGCCATCGACACCTTGTGGCGGCGATTTTTGCACGCAAGCTGATAAACCTTCTTGTGCGCCCGTATCAGATTTAGTAACACCTTAAATCCAAGTAATTTTTTAGTTTGATTTGGTGGCCACGCCCCCTGAAAATAACTTTCCCCGACATATACTAGCGGCTCATTGATACTAATAATCCACTCCAGATCACGGCCCAATTCATCCAGAATTTTTTCCACAAATCGCACAAAATAAGCCACATTGCTTCGCTTCTCAAAGCCGCCCTTCTCAGCAAACCAAACTGGCAAAGTAAAATGAAACAGTGTCACCACAGGGGTGATTTCCAACTCTTTCAGTCGCTTCAAATAAGTGCGGTAATGGTCAATAACCGACGCATCCCAAGCGCCCTCTTCCGGCTCCACACGAGCCCATTCAATCCCAAACCGAAATGAATTAAGCCCCATCTGTGCTAATAGCTGGAAATCTTCCTCGTAGCGTGAATAGTGCTCAACAGCGGTACCTGAAACGTAATTATCAGGATTCGTAGCCTCTTTTTCCACATGTGACCACATGGCAGTCCGCCCAAGACTGTATGGCGCCTGCGTGGCCAACGTTTTGGCATTTTCCAGTTCCCAGGCGGTCCATTGATTGTTCAAGCCTCCTTCCGTCTGGTGCGCCGAAATAGCCGCACCCCATAAAAATCGTTTTGGAAAGCTTGGATTTGATCGTTTTGCATCCGTCATATCTATCATTATACCGTATACTCTGCTTACGCTACGATATCCTCCCCAAAATGCTTCTGTAGTCGCATGCGAATTGAGCCTTCATGGCGACAAAGTTTTTTACTAAGTTGCTGGATGGTTGCGCCCTGCAAGAACTCCTGTTTGAGAATGTCGTCGTCGGCTTTTTCCCACGGCATGTAGGCTTTGGGATAGGTTTCGCGCATTTTGGCAATTTTTTGCTGCCAGCTGCCAGACTGAGATTTCCTGCCTGATTTTTTCGGCGCTGACTGTTTTCGCTTCATATCCTCCAGTATTGGACGATAGTGCCTGGCTGCTTCATTACTTGCCCGCTGCAACACCTCATCAATTGCCAATGCATCCGGTGAAATTTCCAGCGCCTTACGATTAATTCCATACAAATATAAATTATCCAAATCCCGCACCCGGCTCAAGGCCACGTAGCCCATGCCCTCAACAAACGCCTTTCTCAGGTCAATCCGAGCCGCATCCAAGGTCATACCCTGGCTTTTATGCACGGTGATAGCCCACGCCAGCCGCAGCGGCACCTGCGAGATACTCGCCCGCTTGCGCTCACCGTCACGTAGTTCCCACACATCCGGCACCATGGTTACCTGCTGGCCACTGCGACACTCAACGATCGGATCATCGGTCAGCGGCTCAAAATCCACCACCGTGCCGATACTACCATTGGCGTACAATTTCTGCGGCGAATTTTTCACCGCCATCACCAACGCACCCAGTTTCAACACGAGTTCGCTCGGCGCCAGTACCGACCGCTGCAAGTTCTCGACATATACTTTTGAACCGGTCGTCGCCTGCTGGTACGTTCGTTCCCCACTCGCCAGTTCCGCCAGCTTCTGGCTGTTAATGGCGTCGACATCAACATTGACGGTGTGTAGTTCGGTGATATCACCATCAGGCAATTCGACCTCCGTCCGCGCTAGCAAGGTCTCGGCATGATGCCGTCTGATATCGTCATTCCTCAGTGCCGTCAAAATCTCGAGGAGCTGCTCGTCATTTTGCCGATATTGCCGCTCCAAATATAGCACTGCTGGCTGCAATTCCTGCCACGCTTCCGAATACACCACAAAACCACCGCCCTGCTCACCCGGACGATTGATCGGCGGTAATTGGAAAAAGTCACCACTCATCACTAGCTGAATACCACCAAATGGCTGGTCATTCTCCCGGACACCACGCAACACCCGATCGACCATGTCCAGCCGAAAATCATGCAGCATGGAAATCTCGTCAATCACCAGCACATCAGTCTTGGTAATCACCTCACGTCGCGTTTTTGACAGCCGATCAAAAAAGTTGTTCGCCAAGTGATCACTGACACCAATACCACTCCAACTGTGAATGGTATTGCCGCCCAAATGCGTCGCCGCCAAGCCCGTCGTCGCTGTTACCGACACCTTTTTACCCTGGTCACGCGCCTGTGCAATAAAGGTATTCAGCAGGTGCGTTTTGCCCGTACCAGCCGCGCCCGTCAGCAGCGCCGACCGACCGCTCATCAAAATCGCCAGCGCCAACTCTTGGTCCATACTTAACCTCGCGGCGGTTCACCCTCAGGCTCACCCAGCAGTTTTTTCGATTTAATTTCGTAGCGCTTGCCGGTAATTTTGCTCTCGATGTAGTCCTCGTTGATCAAGTTCACAAACATATCCAGATCATTGCCATCCATGATGATGATCGCGCCGTTATCGTCGCTCATCAGCTCTAGTTGCATCTCATCAGCATAATCCAGCACCTGCTCTTGCTTAACCTCGCCGATCTCCAATTTCTGCAACTTATTGATGGTCTTTTTGCGTTCCTTGACCAGTGCATTCAGGTCTAGCCCTTCAGGAAAACTTAGCTTATATTGCTTTTCAATTTCCGCCACTTTCTTATCGGCAATCACTTGCTTCTTATACTCATAGCCAAACATCCGCTCAAACTTGCCTGGATTAAAGGCGAAAATATCCTGACCGATGATCAGTACCTGGTTATCATCCGGTACCTTAAAACCGACTTCCGCCTTAAATGCGCCAAACTTGCCGTCAGAAAACTCCCACGCCAGCGCGCTTTTGAGCGTTTGTCCCTGCTGGATCAATTTGGCGGTGTAAAAGATTTTTTCTGGATCATTCGGATCAGTAAACCGCGCTATCACGCCCTTCATTCGCTTAAACTCATGCTCAGTTTCCGAAAACTCCACGATATCACCACGCTCGTGCTCGATCAAATGAATCAAGGTTTCCGCTCGGCCAACCTTGGCGAGGTCTGTTCGCAGCAGTACGTTATCTTCTGCTTCACTCAACTCATAATCCCGCACGCTAAGGCCAGTGCCGGCGCCCAAATTGACTTGATTGATATAATCAAACAAAAATAGCGGCCTGAGCTGCTGCTCGACATCGCCTTTCAAAGGCATAGCATACGGCGTGTAGTTTTTATTAAACAAAAACAGCTCAATCTGTAGATCATTCTTTTTTGCGTCAGTCTGATTGGCCCACAAAAAAATATCAGTCGTTTCCCTCACTTCTTCCATTGCCCTAGTATAGCAATTTTTACTAGACACCGCCAGCTAAGTTGAGATTATACGCCTACCAAATTGCTCTTTTGCTGCAGTTAAATCTTCTTTACTAACCTCAATAGCATGGAGATCTGTCCGTTCTACCACATCGGACGGCGATTTGATCATAAACAAACCAATCGCCAGCGCCGCCATCCTTAAACATTTTTTCGTCTCTTCCCATGTCAGTTTAGCCTCTGGATTAAGACCTTCCTTCACCATCAGACCAGCCAGCCCTTCAAGCCTGTCTCCCATGTTAGGATAATACCATGTAGTCACTATTCCCTGCTTTGCATACATCTCAGACGGTAGTGCTATATTTTTATCACTATCTGGATCAACCTTGCCAGCTAGTTTATCGTGGTCCTTACTATCACCGACACCTGCCCTGACATATAATGCATCACCACGAAGATCAACCGCCGTGGCAACACCAAGGCGTGCGTACAGCAAATCAGCCGAATCTGGATAGGAGTAAAACGGATGCAACTCAAGCTGCACGCGGTCTGGCACGTGTAATTCGCTCATGTTTATATTATATCAGAAATGTATTATTTAGTCAATCTTTCGCCTTCACGCGCTCGGTTGGCCCACTCATCCGCCAACTCATTACCCTCGTCGCCCTCATGACCGCGTACCCAGCGGAGTTCCGCCTGCGAATTTGAATACAGCTCATATAACTCACGCACAATGTCCAGATTTTTGATCTCGCCGCCCTTCTTTGTCCAGCCGCGCTGCTGCCAACCGGGTGCCCACTTGGTCACCACATTGATCCAAAACTCGCTATCAGTGTAGATCACACACGGTGCCTCATCCGCGTCCTGAAGCGCCGCGATCAGCGCCTTGCCTTCCATGCGAATATTAGTCGTCTCACCAGCCTCTGACCCCAAGATCCACGGCTCAAGATCACGAATCACCGCAAAGCCGCCCGGACCAGGATTTGGTGAAGCAGAACCGTCAGTGTAGTAAATCGTCATATAGGTAATTATATACTATCCAGTGCTCGTCTAGCCATATCACGAACGCGTTTAAGCAAGGATTTACGCCTATCTAGCGCCCCCTCCTTAAAGTACTCTACTCGTTCACGACTCTGGTTTGTCAGGTGATCTTCCTTAGCACTGTCATCAGGGCTCGTAAAGTAGTCCTGCTTACGCTGCCAAATATCAATGATCGCATCAGCTGTCTCGTCAGTCATATTCACCAAATTGCCATATATCTTACGCAATTTAAAGAAGAAATGTGCCGCTTTTTTACCAGTACGCGCCACCAAACGAGCATCTGGTGTCGAGAACTGCATTTCAAATGGTGCAAACGGCACTCGCGTGTCGCCTGTTTCGGAAAAACCAGTAATTTTCGCATCAGTAAAGTCCCTACCGCTGTCTTTAAAGCTAAATAACTCCATATCAGCGTCAGGAATCATCTCAAGGACTGCCCTGCGAACATTCTCCTGAAATTCTGGAGACCCCTTGATAACAAAGCATTCCTTATCGCGTCCAGGTGATGGATATGGCGTAATATTCTCATCATTCAGGGCATTGATCACCGCCTCAGCATATAAATCGGCCATCTGCTTATCATCATCGGCGATCACCACCATGCCATACAGATCAATCGGGAGAAGATCACCTTCATCCTTCAACGGCCGAGAATGCGGCTCATAATATCCTATGCGCCTTAGAAACTTTTTCAAATACGAGCCTCGTCCCTTACCACGAGCTCGCGCTTCTGCCTTAATACCGTTTCGCGCTGCCACAGTACCAACTGCAAACAGTGTATTATGAGGTGAGGTTGTCTCCACAGCTGGCCGCAAATCTGGCTTACCAAGCAACCGAGAAAAAATTTGATTAATATTATTCATAGCAAAATTAAATCGCTCAGGATCGACCGAGTCCTTAGGACCAAAATGTAGCGATTCAACCCTATCTACTTCATCAATCAATGGATCAATATCATTGCTCAAATCACTGCCATCCATACCATCGCCGATATTTCGCCCAGTAATGATATCTACTTCATCGTTCAACTCAGATTCTAGATTATCAAGCCCAACAATACTACACACAGGGATCAAAAAGTTTTTTGCAAACACTGCTTGCCTATAGACTGCTGCGTCGTGATATGGAGTAGTTTTTAATTTGGCAAGTGTTACCGCCCCAACGATCATCGCTGTTTCTAGTCCAATACCCTGAGCACCCTCACCCTTAGTTGAAAACGTTTTGATCAAATCATCGATACGCGGCACCGGGATTGGCGGATTCTCAGACCACGGACTTTGCGTATTGTCCTCTCCTAAATCACCAGGGATCTGCTGACCATCTTCTAGCCGCAATGCTTTACCCTGCAATGTCGTCTCATCAACCCCTTCAATATATGATGCAAACAAGCCCTGCAAGACGTTATAGTCCTCAAGAATACCCATCACGACATCTCGCTGAGTCTCGGTGGTTATCGTTTCATCATTATCAAGTGCCGAGGTGATGTAATCAATCCGCTCGTTCCCCTTAATATCCGTCGGCATCTCTATGATGAGCTTTGCTGCCGAACGACGCGCTGGCGTCATGTGATGACCACCAAACGTCTCCACTAGCTCCTTAGATAAGGCCTCAGAATGAAAGAATATTTCGCCTCTTTGAGAGGGATTACCAGAATTATCAATCATCTTTTCTGACTTTTGTGTATTATTTGTCATAATCAACAGCTTACACTATATCACAAAACATAATATTTTGCAAGTATAGTACTTCCTTTACAGTCTCAATTTATCTAGGCAAAGTAAATTCGCATCAGCTCGCGTGCTACTCTGTCAGCGTCGTGTCGAATCAAGCTACGTTGTGCCGCCAGCGGGTCACTGGCAGCATTGGTGTTTTCCCAAACCTCATCAGCGATCAATCGTTTTCCCGAAGCGTAAAAATGCTTCTTTTTTAGCTCTTCTTTGTTCCATTCGACCAACATCTCGCCGTCTTTGGCATACCGGTCGATCAATTCCTGCGACGGGCGATGGTTATTGTATAGCACATGGTCCAATTTAACACCTGCAAAGCGTTCAATTTCACTAGCATAATCCGCAACCGTAAACTCATCAGTCTGACCAGGCTTGTTCACCAGATTACAAACGTATACTTTCTTAGCCTTGGTCTCAGCGAGCGCGCGCGTTACGCCACTAACCAACAGAGCCGGCGCCAGACTACCATATAGCAACCCCGGCGCAATCACCACCAAATCCGCGTCTAGTATCGCCTGCCGCGCCTGAGGATTGATGCGAGCGGTCGGCTCCAAGTCCAGCCACGGACGTTCGCCAACAGGGATAATCAATGATTCAGCCTCGTGTTGACCTCTCACAACCGTACCGTCAGCCAATCGCGTGACAAGCGTTATATTGTCAAATGTGATGGGCTCTACTCGTCCTCGGATATTGAGCACTTCTCCGGCCACTTTGACAGCTTCGGTAAAATTACCAGTCATTTTTTCCAAGGCTGCCATGAATAGATTGCCAAACGCGTGGCCTTTCATACTACCTTCATCAAAACGGTAGTTAAACAGGTCTCTTACCTTTGGTGAGGTACTCAGCGCCACCAAGCACTGCCGGACATCACCAGCCGGCAAAACCCCCAATTCATCCCTCAGCTGTCCTGTTGATCCACCATCATCCACCATGTTAACCAAGGCAGTGATATTGTGTGTATAATTTTTTAATCCACTCAGTAATGTAAAGCTACCTGTGCCGCCGCCAATGACGACAATGTTTATACCCATCAGTTCCATAGCTTGACTATATCACGAAAAAAACTTACGTCAACGTACCCTTTGGTAGCGCCCATTCGAGAAATGGTTGCTGCTGGTGATTAACCGCGTTAATGATGTGCGCAGCCACTTTGGCTGGGTCATTGAAGAACAAATAATCAACTGGTAGCTCTCGGCCATTCCAGAACGGCGTTTTCATGGCGCCCGGCAAAAATAAGGCAACTCTCACGGATAATTTCTGCTCATCCGCCTGCATACCTAAGCTGCGCGCCAATCCTGCTTGAGCATGCTTGGTTGCAACATATACCGCTTCGTCAGCACGAGCTTTGACACTACTGGTTGAGCCGATGATGGTTAACACTGACTTCTGGTTTTGGCGAGCCATCCTACGCCACGCCCACTGCACCAACGGCAATGGACCAGCAAAATTCACCTCTGCCATAGAGCGTGCGTCTGGCTGATCTTCAAAATTACCGCGCCAGCCGTAGCCTGCCGCCCATACAAATTGTTCAATGTCATCACCGGCCAACATCTGCTCGATTCGTGCTGGCGCTGCCTCAACCTGCTCGGGATAGTATACATCCAGCGGGAAGCCCTCGCCGTGCTCCTGGGCATTATGCGTCTTCCCTAGCACTAACACACGCTTGCCACTTTCTCTGAGCTGCCTAGCCATCTCCAGGCCAAGTCCACTCGTCCCACCAAGAATAATATGCATATGGTTATTATAGCATATCGTGCTGCCTGTCTATAGATTTCTTAGCGTATGGCTAGTTAAGATATTTTGACTTTAACGTCTTTGGCGCATTGATCTGTGGCAGGTATAAAAGTAGTGCTTATGTAGCAGCCGAGAAATACTACCAACCATACCACGAGCGAGACAACGCCCACTACCGAGCTGGCGAGTAGTGAGCTCCCGCCAACAACCAAAAGCGGCATGATATACGAAAAGCCATTAAACGTCCCATGCAACACCGCGGCAAGCCACACACTCCGAGTCCACTCAACGACAAAACCGAGTACAAGCGACATCACTACACAGAATCCTACAAACAGCACTAACCCCGGAAGTGCATTTGCTGCACCATAGTTATACCCGAGGGCAATCAACGGGATATGCCACAACCCCCACAACACACCAATCATAGCGTACTTCTTGTTAAAGGCCTGCGCGAGGTAACCACGCCACAGTATCTCCTCCGCCATCGCAAAGATTGCATTTACCGTTAGCCCAGCCATCAATGCACCAACGATACCAAGCGGCAACATGACAAGTGGCGTTGGCGGTAAGTTCATCGTGCTGGCATCAACTGACATACCGATAAGCTTCTCGAGGTTGTGCACCAAATGCCCATTTGTCGTCGCTAAGTGACCAAACGTCTCTGGCCACAACCAGCCAAGAATCACAACAGAACCCACCATCAATACCGCCCAGGCCAAAAACAGTCCAGCGACCAATGCATATTTCTTGGCTGTGATTTGTTTCAAGGACAACAACGCACGAAATGGTACTGGCACACTAAGCACATAGCGACTAATCAAGAGGGTATACAATGGCACTGGCATATACAAAACCGCTATATATGCCAAACGCAGGGCAAGCGCCACTGGCGGCGCACTATTGCCAGTCGCAGATACAACCGCCCAATAGCCTGCTCCGGCTAGCGCCGTCAAGACAAAGAGGGTGATTAGTACTTTGTTACGATGCTCTTTTTTGATAAGAGGGAGCGAATTTTGTGCTTTTTCTGTAGGGTTACTCATCCGTATACCCCTAGCCTTTTGTGATTTTGTTGACATGGGGAGATTAT
Organism: uncultured Candidatus Saccharibacteria bacterium; assembly: GCA_963533325.1. GTDB lineage: Bacteria > Patescibacteriota > Saccharimonadia > Saccharimonadales > Saccharimonadaceae > Nanosynbacter. Next base: position 76,706 of record CAUSOC010000002.1, read on the forward strand.
ACCACATTGGGGCTTCCCTCGTCAGTTGCCTAGCATCATTTTCTCCCTTGCGCCAGTTTTACCCCGCTCGCTGCTTCAAGTTACGCAGCCGTTACTACTTCCTCTTTCTGGTATAGTAGATGATCATTTTGAGTCAAATACAATTCATCTGACAAGTATCCTGCTATATTTACCCTATTTCTTTCATTATTCTATACGTTTCTATTAGGATTTTGATAATGCGCTGATAGTGGTCAATATCGTTAGCAGTCAATGTACGACCCTTTCTATCCTTGAGCCACTTTTGCACCGGCTGATAGCCACCAATGTAAAAATTCCATGCCAGTTCTGGGATATTGCCAAAATACTGATTATTGTTAATAAAGACTTGGTCACCATCACGCACCACTTTCTCCACTACGTTATCACCGGTCTCAGGATAAGTAGTATCATAATCATCAATTTGCGGTGCTTTCATCAAGTGTAATTGGCGCAGTTGACCACCCAACTCTGCTTTGCGCCAAAATTCCGCCCATGACTCCGGTCGTGGCACGCGTGGAAAATCAGTTTTTAAGAATTCTTTATATTTCTCGCGATAGCTTGGGCTGTGTAGCGATGCATAAATATAGTCAAACATATCCTCAGGATAAACTTTGCGCGACTCTTCAGTTGGCTGCTCAACTTCAGAGAATAACTGTTGCAATTTTTCGATATCAAAATTAGCCCGCCGACCATCTTCGCTTTCGAGGATAAAGAGCGGAAATTGACTAGATATCTCAGAGGTTTTATTAGATACATAGCTTGACTATATCCCCACCAAGAATAATATGTATATGGTTATTATAGCACACAAGGCTCCAGCTGTACCCTTCACGATATGTAAACTAAAACACCTACTATTCCTGGCGTCGCTTGACACGAGCACAACACACTAACCAGCCTAGTACTAGCCCTAACACAATTGATAACGACAAATACACCAAGACAAATTTTGCTTTAGTTAGTAGCGAAGTGCTTGTTACTAATAACGGATTTACGGATGTTGAAGGCTGGATAAGCATGAAAGCAAAACACATATTTTCCAACCAGTCACATATAGCACCTAGAATAGGAAGCAATACTAGCCATCGAGTATGGTTCCACCAATTAGGCACAGTACACCGCAGGAAAAACGCCAAAGTATAGACATAAAATACCGCATATATCGCCGCATAAACAGTGTCAATAGGTAGAAAAGTGTACAGATAGACGTTTCTACCAGCGTCGCCTAGCACCAAAAGGTTATCGTGAACATAAATACCATCATTACCAAAATTAAGATCAAATATCCCCGCACCACCGGCAACCGACGACACATAACTAGCCGCAAACCGCATCGCCATCATACCAAGGAGAAAAAGCACAAGCAATACCCCAATATGACGAAACCTTGTGGCTTGAACGCTACGAATTATACGCATGATTTTATTATATCTCAGATTTACTTTTTAACGGTATCGTTCCACAAACCGCCGCAACACCAACTCTGGCCAGGTGATGGCTTCTTGCTGGGCGTTAGCTATCAACAGGTCGGCTTCTTCAGGGGCAAAATAGCCGGCGTGTTTATAGATATTGATGCGTAATGCTAGGCCGTCAGCATCAAGCTCAGGGTGAAATTGTGTGGCGTAAACATTGTTGCCAGCACGCAGCATCTGCACGCACGTGCTTGAGCGAGCCAACACCGTACAGCCGCTTGGTGGGTCAATCACACCCTCTTTATGCCCGACAAAACCGCGGAAAACTGATGGAAAATCTTTACATAAGTCGTCCTGTTCACCTTCTGACGTTGTAGAAATATCCACCGCGCCAACCGCCTCAGGATATTCAAAGCTCATCCGTCCACCCAAGGCCGTCACGACCGCGCCAACGCCTAAGCAGGCTCCCAAAAATGGCGCGTCTACCTCAATGATTCGACGCATCAACGGCAAGATATAGCTTTCAAATTGCTTCTGCTCGGGCGATTTTTGTGCTTCGTCGTATGCGAAATTAGCCGGACCGCCGCCCATGATGATCCCAGTATAATCATCCAAATTCACCGCTGGCTGATCACCGCGTTCTAGCCTCAGCCGCACCAACTGGTTAGCAGCCAGCCCGCCAAATTTCAAAAACGCTTGATATTCATCATCCGATGCTTCAGCCTCAGGGCGCGATTGCAGTAGTAAAAACGGTTTCGTCATAGCGTAATTATATCATTTTATGCAGCCACTGATTTCTTGCCATTTCACATGCGCCGCATATGCCCGTTCTGGCGCGTCAACCTCGCTCTTCTGAAGCAATAGCTCCTCAGGGTTAATAAACATTATTTCGTCGCCCTCTTCACCCGGTATGAAATCAAAATTCTCTGGCCACACGCGACAATAAAAACAGATTTGATTAGCATCAATCCGCTCAATATACATCTCGTCCGACGCATCAAAAAGCTGATAGCGCAAACCGCCCTTGTAGCCAACTTCTTCATATAGCTCGCGTTTCAGTGACGACTCAATCGTCTCGCCAAAATCCATACCACCACCCGGCAAATCCCAATACGTCCGATCAATTTCCTTGACAACCAAAATTTGTCCAGCATCGTTATAAATCAAGGCTTTGAGCGAGATGCGATACAAACAATCCAGATGGTCCGTTCCATCTAGATTCTGCGTAATGATATGTCCTTTGGTGATTTTTGACATGAAAGTCATTATACTACACCTGAACGCCAGATGGCTGATACCATTTCACCTACAGTATATTCTGTCTTTCCAATATCCATGATTAACTATTCATTGGGTGTTAACACGTTGGGGATTATCTAATTGTGATACTCTTTTATTTTACCGGCATATTCAGTCAAAAGATTCTTTGAATAAATTTTTTCATTTTTTGAATTTCTAACTTCTTTCCAAAGAATAGAAGCTACTTTTAATTTGTTTGAATAGTTGCGGCTATTTTCGTCTGCACAGAAATCCTTTAAGAATTGGTTCCACTGACAAACCGAATTGTCGTACTTTGCATAGTCTGATTTTCCATAATAAACTTTGAGCATATCTTGAATGGTAAAACTCAAATCATTTTCTCTCTTTACTTTTCTCCAAGCAGTGGCCATATCAGCATTAAATTTAAATGGTGAGACATTTGTTAAAATTGAGAAATATTCTCTAAAGTGTGTATTAAAGGAAAACCCGCATTCAAGTAATGGAGTATCTAAGGTAATAGTTTCTACTCGTTTCTTTTCATTTTTTATTGATGACTTTTTAATCAAATTACCCTTAAAGTACTGCTCAATAATGTG
>CAUSOC010000003.1:0-68006 GCA_963533325.1 uncultured Candidatus Saccharibacteria bacterium
AGGCCGGTTCTTTCTCGGCGTTGGCGATGGCGGTGCGGAGGGCAGACAGGTCAGGCTTTGGCAGTGTTGCAGTTACGTGTAGTGTTCCAGAGAAAGCAAACGGCTTACCATTGATAGTTATTTGCTTATTCCAGTTAGCCTGCAGTGCGTGCGGCTGCCCGTCATATATTGGCGCTGCGACTTTTAATTTACCGCTTACTTCATTGACCAAAGTAGCTGTATTTTCAATAGTAACTGGTGCGCCAGAGGCATCCTTTAATGGTGAGTTAAATACCTCAGACTCAGTAGTCATACTACCTTGCTGGTTTTCTAGCTTCAAAGAGGTGAGGCGATTTAAGCCGGCCAAAGGCTGTGCATTCATGACCGTACTATAGTCTAACCGCAGTTCAGTAAGTTGAGTCATTCGTCCAATTGCAGTAATCTCATCCTCGCTCAATTGTCCCCCAGTCAAGCGCAAAGAGGTCAGAGCTGGAGCACCAACAAGAGATTGAGCATTGACAACTTTAGTCTTTCGACCATAGTCATAGAAAGAAATTTTCTTTAATGAGTTCTTACTACCTGCAAATGTTGATAGGTCTAACGTCTGATTGGTACCGCTCATCGAGATTTGCTCGAGCTTGTTCAGAGACGACAAAGGACTATAGTTCGCAACAACATTTTCCGACAAGTTCACACTACGCAGCTCAGACAAGCCAGCCAGCGGTTGGATATCAGCAACCTTGTTGCCTGACAGCTGTAATGCGCGCAGTTTAGTTAGGCCAGAGAGCGGCTGTAAATTGGTAATTGCGTGATTGCCAAGTGATAGTTCAGTCGCATTTTTAGCGTACTCCAGACCAGTCAAATCCTTAATCCTCTGGTCTTCCGTGATATTGCCAGTATTATCGACATACATGCGATCAATGGTTAGCATTTCTTGAGCAGTAATCGCTTGAGTATCGCTGCGGGCTTTTCCTGATATTTCAGCTAACCTCTTGTTCAACAACTGGCGCAACCTGGCATCAGGGATATTAACACCCTGCGCTGCCGGAGGTTGTGGAGGTGTCGGAGAATTGGTTGAGTCCATGTAGGCATTTACTAAAGCACCTCGGTTTACTGCCACGCCAGGTTTCACGTACTGACCGCTCGGGTCAATTGCCGATGCAACCTCAGCTGACAGTGGCTTACCTGAGCTAATCGCTGGACTGCCTGGCTTCAAGTTGTAGTTACTCTTGCGATAGTCAGTGTTCTGTTCAGCTTCTTTGATGAAGTATGGGTTATTGGCACGTGTACCAAACAGATCAAGAGAATGTGCGTCACGACCATCAATTGACGACCGAACGCGACTGTCCTTGGCGATGTCTTTCACATTAGCAAACAGAATATCAAGACGATTCGGTACATCCGCCAAGTCCCAGGTCATGATCGTACCTTCATTTTGCAAACTGCTGCGGTAGTAGGCGTTGTAGTCAAAGCCTTTGAACATGTCATTGGTATAGGTGCCAGGACCAGTATGGTTCGGCCCACCAGTACTTCTGACAGGGTAGGACCAAAGTGGTGCGCCAGTGTCACCAGAGATGACTGCGCGAGAGGAAATGATGTTATTGTACATCTCCAGGCCAGTCAGATTCCAACTCAAACCTTTGCCAGCAGACCATGGCTCAAGCGATTTACAAATTTGCGGGTTGTGAGCATCTCGCTCATTACAACCGTTCGTACGAGCATCCTCATTTAGCATGATAGGTCGGTTAGTTCGAGAGATGGTGTTGTTGTAAACCTTGGAATTTGAACTACTTGAGACGCTAATACCAGCACCCGAGCCTTCAATGATGTTTGACGCGATGATCGTGCCGTCTGAAACCTCATCAAAGATCGCGGTAGTTGTGTTGATGAAGAAGTTATTGACGATTTTCGCCTTGATACAGCCTTCATCGCACCAGACACCTGCCGTACCATTGCGCACATAATAGTCATTGCCGGTTGAAGCAGGATTCTTTGAGTTATCAACCACATTACCTCGGAACGTAAAGTTCTCAATGTGCGTCACTTTTATCTCAGAAACAGTACACCATGCCAAACAGACTGAACCATTGGTCAGATAATTTGCTGCGTTATTCTCTGTAAAGATGTTATTTTCAAATGTTGTATTGTGTGCACGGTTAGCTCCTGCACCATTACCACCATTGCCGATAAATTTGTTATTAACTATGCGCGCACCTTGTGCATCAGTATTGAAACCGACCGAGGAACTTTGCGTAAAGATGGAGTCTTGGACGACTGAGCCACGACCATTTACCACGATCATACTGGTCCCAACCTGATCTTCGGCCAAGTCACGATCCCAAGACCAACTCTGTACTGGTGAGTACTGTGCAACATTGATAGCTTTCATCGTGAAATTAGAGCCATCATCAGCCTGACGACCACCAACAGAGAAAGCGCGTGCTCGGTTGGTAATCTCTGTAGTACCGCTAGATGGGTCAGAGCCAACATAATATGTCAAATCATCTTCTGTGCCGACGTTAAAGCCTGCGCGATTGTTGGTAGGGTCTTTTAGGGTAGTTGGATTCTTGTCTTCAACATAGAATTTACCAGGGCCAACCTTGCTTTTTGCATCGACTTGTTCCAGTGGTTGATCGTCGATAAACATCTGCTCTGGGTAAGCAGCCATACCTTCTTTGGATGGGTTGGGGTTGACCGTACAAACACGACAGAAATTACGGAATTTACCCGTAGTCTTCCACATGTTGCCTTCTTTAGTCCATCGATCTGCCGATACAATATCGCTACCCTTCATCCAGACTTCAGCATGAGGGGCAGCCTGGAAGGTAATATTTTTCTTCGTGACAAAGAAATGAGGCTCTCGGTAAGCACCGCTCTTGGCTACAACCGTTCCTCCATCAGAAACGGCCTGTAAGCCTCGCCTAAAGGTCGCGAACGGTCGCGCTTCGGTACCATTCCCAGAATTGTCATTACCATCTGGCGAAATCCATGCCACATTGGTTGTCGGCACAGAATAGTTAGTATCCATTGCTTTATATTTTTTATGAACACTGGCCGCTTGTGCCATAAACGGATTTGTCAAAACCAACGCAAACACCATCACCACTGCAGCTGCTGGTATTGCTATCTTGGCGACACGTTGATTCCTTCTTGATATACGAAGACGTACCATCCCTATTTTTCTCCCTCTCCTCAGTTTTGTGTATTAAAACTACCTGCCACCAGTGTAGCATGAGCGATTTCATCATGTCAAATTGTCAACTACTGTTTTTTGTCCTATAATGATTATCCATGATGCACGCTTTTGTAGACTTTATTATTCACTTTGGCATTATCGCCGTTTTATTTGTTGTATTCGCCGAGTCAGGTCTATTGTTTGGGTTTATTTTCCCTGGCGATAGCCTGCTATTCACTGCTGGCTATATGGTACAACAACACATTTTGCCAATCGACATTTCGATATTCGTACTTTTACTTATCATCGCAGCCATTGCCGGAGACTCAGTCGGTTACACCTTCGGTCACAAGGTAGGCCGAAAATTATTTGAGCGAAAGAACTCGCGCTTATTCAAACGTAAGTATCTCATCCAAGCTGAGAAGTTTTATGAAAAACATGGCGCTATCACGGTGATCCTAGCGCGATTTGTACCAATTGTGCGCACATTCGCCCCGATCGTAGCCGGTGCAGGCAAAATGCATTATCGAACCTTCTTGCTATTTAACGTCATCGGTGGCATCTTATGGGCGTCGCTATTTACCTACCTGGGCTTCTTTGCTGGCAAAGCGCTGACTGAAGCTGGCATCAATGTCGAGGTTGCTGCCCTGATTATCATTTTCCTATCAGTCTTACCGATGGTTATTCATGCGCTCAAACAAGAATCCACCAAGGCAGCCATCAAAAAACAATTGTCTGTTCTATTTTCAAAGAACAAACAGCCGAAGTCGGCTACTAAAAAGCGCAAATAACATTCTTGCATCTAACGAGGCTGTCTATTTCAATAGTGGCTTGAGGTACTTACCAGTAAACGACTCTGTGTTCTTGGTAATCTCTTCTGGTGTTCCGCTAGCAACCACCGTACCACCGCCCATACCGCCTTCTGGGCCCATATCAATAATCCAATCTGCTGACTTGATGACGTCCAAATTGTGCTCAATCACGATCATACTGTTTCCACCTTCAACAAGCTTATGCAAAATCCCCAACAATCGCTTAACATCAGCCGAATGCAACCCGGTGGTTGGCTCATCCAAAATATACATAGTTTTGCCCGTTGAGCGTTTTGATAACTCAGTCGCTAATTTGATGCGCTGCGCTTCCCCACCAGAGAAGGTGGTTGCCGGCTGGCCCAAACGAATATAGCCCAGACCAACCTCCACTAACGTCTCAAGCTTCCGGTGAATAGATGGGATACTGTCAAAGAATTCGGCAGCTTGTTCCACCGTCATTTCCAGCACATCAGAGATAGTGCGGTCTTTATAGGTAATTTCTAGCGCCTCACGGTTGTACCGCTTGCCTTTACACTCGTCACACATCACATACACGTCTGGCAAAAAGTGCATTTCAATTTTTATCACGCCATCACCCTGACAATTTTCACAGCGACCGCCCTTGACGTTAAAACTAAACCGACCCGCCTTGTAGCCACGAACATTCGCTTCTGGCGTGGCGGCAAATAATTCGCGAATTGGCGTAAAAATACCCGTATAGGTGGCTGGGTTTGAGCGCGGCGTGCGACCAATCGGCGACTGGTCGATGACGATAGCTTTGTCTAGTAGCTTAATGCCGTCGATGCGGTCGTGTTTACCCGGCACAACCTGTGAACGGTTGAGACGAGCCGCTAGTTCTTTCGCTACAATGTCATTAACCAGCGTCGATTTACCACTACCAGACACACCAGACACCACCGTCATCAGTCCCAACGGAAACGCCACGTCAATATTCTTCAAATTATTTTCCCGAGCACCACGTACAATCAGTTGCTGATCCTGGTTTGGCTTTCTGCGCTTTTTTGGTACTGCAATTTTTTCTACGCCGCTCAAATAGCGACCGGTGATACTGTCTGGATTTTTCGCTACTTCTTCAGGCGAACCCATGGCGACAATTTGCCCGCCTTTCGAGCCAGCACCCGGCCCCATGTCGACCAAAAAGTCACTTTGGCGGATGGTATCTTCATCGTGCTCCACCACCAGCACTGTATTTCCAAGATCACGCAGACGCTTCAGGGTATCAATCAGCCTATCATTATCTCGCTGATGCAAGCCAATGGACGGCTCATCCAGAACATACAGCACACCCTGCAAACCCGAGCCGATTTGTGTCGCTAGCCGAATGCGCTGCGCCTCACCGCCGCTCAGTGTGTTAGCCGCCCGACCCAGTTCCAGATAATTCAAACCGACATTACTCATAAATCCAAGCCGTGCCTTGATCTCCTTTAATATCAGCCGTGCAATCGTCGTTTCCTGTTCCGTCAATTTGAGCTTGTTAGTAAATAAGTCCAACGCATCATCAACGCCCAAGTCACAAACATCAACAATATTGAGCCCGTGAACTGTCACTGCCAAGACTACTGGCTTGAGGCGAGCGCCCTTGCAGACATAGCATGCCCGCTCGCGCATAAATCGTTCAATATCTTTGCGCATAAATTCACTATCAGTCTCACGGTGCCGGCGCTCTAAGTTCGGGATCACCCCTTCATAGGTTGTGTCATAATGCCGACCACTGCCAAGCTCGATGCGATACTTTTGCGCCCCTGTTCCATACAAAATTGTCTGCTTAGCTTCATCAGACAGTTTCTTAACAGGCGTTCGCACACTAAAGCCATGCGCCTCGGCAACGGCCATGATTTTTTTCATATAGAAATTGTCGACATTGACGCGGTTGTACGGTCTGATGGCTCCTTCAGCGATAGTCAAATTGTCATTAAACACCAGCTCCGGATCAATCTCCATGCGACTACCCAAACCAGTACAGCTTGGACAAGCTCCCTGGGGCGCGTTAAAACTAAACAGTCGTGGTTCCAGCTCAGGAATATCCTCTTCGGGATGATCAACACAAGCATACCGCTGCGAAAACGTTCGTACCTGATCGTCATCGGCGTCCAAAACCTCCACAATCCCCTGACCTAATTCTAAGGCTTGCTCCACACTCTGAGACAACCGACCAGTCAATTCACTGTTCAATGCCAAGCGGTCAACCACCAGCTCAATCGAGTGCTTGTAGCTCTTTTGTAGCTCTGGAAATTCGTCTAGGGCATACACCACGCCATCAACCCTAACGCGAGCATAGCCCAGCCGACGGTATTGCTCAGGGATGTGCGCAAATTCACCTTTTTTATTTTTGACGATTGGCGCCAACAGTAAAATCCGGTGTCCGTCATACTGCTTGATGATTTCTTGGATGATGGCTTCGGTGGTACGCCGCGACACTGCTTTGCCGCAAATTGGACAGTGCGGCACGCCGATGCGCGCAAACAACAGTCGCAAATAGTCGTAAATCTCAGTCACTGTCGCTACCGTTGAGCGTGGGTTACGGCTGGTTGATTTTTGGTCAATCGAAATAGCTGGACTCAAGCCATCGATGCTATCGACATCGGGTTTATCCATCGTTCCCAAAAACTGCCGAGCATACGAGTTCAAGCTCTCCATATAACGGCGCTGGCCCTCAGCATAAATCGTGTCAAACGCCAGACTTGATTTGCCTGAACCACTCAGGCCAGTAATGACCACGAACTTATCGCGCGGCAATTCCACGCTAACATTTTTCAGATTGTGCTCGCGAGCACCTTTAACTCGAATAACCTCCGGCATAGCCGCTCTATTATACCGGTTTTTTATATTTTTTTCCAGACATTGCCTAATTGTTGGATTATATATGAACACGTATTGCTTATGATTGCAAGTCAAGTTTTTATCTGTTACAGTTACTGTATATGCAAAGGTTGAGTGTTTACTTACTACTACTTGTTGGCGTGGTTTTCATCACACCAGTGCTATTTGACCAGCTTTGCATGTTCGTGTTTCTTGGCAAGCTTCCGTTTTTGAACGTCAATTTGTCAGCTACCTCCATGATCGTTTTCTGGCTCGCCCTTGTACCAGTCTGCCGCATCTTGCGAGCAGCCATTCCGGTATCATTTGACGACATCAAAGAACTCATCCAATACATTTCCCGAAAACACATAAATAACAGCGTGTTGTACCAGAGCCATGATCTAACCTTGCTGTTTGTCTATCTGGCACATGAAACCAAGAAAGCAAAAACGAGCGAGCCAGACACCCCTATGGGCGCCCAAAAGCTTGCTCCATCTTTAACCTAAACGATAGGCAGCACCGCTTCTACCCACAACTGTAGTTCCTGTAAAATGAACTGCTGTTCGTCGGTCGCTGTCGGCGCCAAACGCTGCAAGGCTGCCATAAATTGCGGTAGTTGCGTCTGCAGGCGCTGAGCCCGCCACGTTTCCCACTGCGCCAGGTCATCTTCGCTGAGTGAGCGCGGAAAGTTGCGGGCTTTGTAGTGGAGTAATAATGGCGTCAACCGCTCGTCCTGAAATTCTGGATGAAAATCAGCTAGCTCGCGCTCATCGGCATTGCGCACCGCTTCTACCCGCAGGCGGTCACGGTCGTTCAAAAAGCCATCGTATAATTGTGCTTCTGGATCAGGTAGCTTCTTGAAGGCTGGCTTGTTTTCAAAAATAGTCCGTAATTTTTCAGCAAAGTCTGGGTTGTCTAGCAGTATATTTTGGTGCTTTTGGACAGTCGCTATGCCAAGCGAAATCTTCTGCCAGCCATCACCCTGTTCCAACACACCCAGTGGCGCCACCGCCGGACAGCGATTATACTGCAATTCTTTGACTGGTAGTTTAACGAAGTCCTCAGCTTGCCGCTCCTCCCACGATGCAAATATTTTCTTCGCCAATTCCTCCGCACTCAACCCGACAAACGGCGTTGGATCATAGCGCAGATCATAGACAACCACGCCGCCGTTTCGACTGGTCGTCAGCGGAAAGGCTACTGTGGTTTTGGCAAATTCTTTATCGTAACGCCCACTGGCGTAAACAAACGGTTTTTTGTCGTCGACATTGACCAGCTGTTGGACTACTTTTTTGTCGCGCATTTTTAGTAAATAATCATACAACTGCGGCTGCTTTTGCTTAATCAATTTCGTCACGGCAATCAGCGCCGTTACGTCCGCCAAGGCGTCATGGGCATTTTCGTGCGCAATACCGTTGGCGCTGGTGATCAATTCCAAGCGGTTACTTGGCTCACCTTTAGCATCAAGTGGCCAATTGATTCCTTCCGGCCTAAGTGCTCTGGTTAACCGAACCACGTCCAGCAAATCCCAACGCGAGCGGCCATCCCTCCAGCTCCATTCATACGGGTCATGAAAATTACGCCACAACAAATGGCGAATGAACTCATCGTCAAACCGAATATTATTAAAGCCAACCGCAATAGTATCCGGCGTGAAAATCTCCTCGCTGAGCATCCGCGTAAACTGCGCCTCAGTGTAGCCTTCCTCGACCGTTTTTTGCGGCGTGATACCAGTCACCATCAGCGCGTCAGGGCTCGGCAAAGTATCATCGTTCAGCGCCACCAGCAGATTATACGGCTCGCCAATCGGTTCGAGATTCATGTCTGTCCGCTGCCCCGCAAACTGCATGATGCGGTCTTGTCGCGAGTTTAGTCCGCTAGTTTCGAGGTCGTAGAAGAAGAATGTTTGCGCCATGACTACTAATCGTTGTTAATTGCCGCTATCGCTTCTCGAGCAAGAAGTCGTTTAGCATACTCAGGACCAGGCATGAGATTTTTTTCTCCGTGCAACAAATTGTACACATCCAGCTTCAATGCCTTTGCAGCATCCGAGCGCGTATCATCTCTCCATTCCCTAATGATAGGTGAACGAAGAGCCTTGTCCACTGGCGCCTGAGGGTCAACCCACGCTTCTTTCAGTACCTCTTCTGGCACATGAATCCTACCGTCTTTCCAGCGCGATTCCAGATGGTTTAATGCAATCAACTGTTCAACTTTCTCCCCAAAATCATCAGATACATCAGGAGTGCGCAGCTCAGCACCCGCCAGGGCCAAATGCACATTGTACGCCCCGCCCAGCTTACGATAAATTTTCTTCAATTCTTCCGCGCTCAACGCAGGTTGTTCCTCTGGCCTCACATAGTCGGCCTTCGTTGCGTCAAGCCAGTCAGCATAATATCCAGCCGCTTTTTCAGAACCAAACTGTTTCTTCTTCAGGCCAGCCAATACATACTGTGTCAATTTGCCAACTGGCCCATCGAGCAGCGACTCAACATTTCCCTTACGAACTTCTACCGCTAGGCGCCCGACGTATTCTTTAGGCTGATTTTTCAAATAATGATCACCGCTGAGCGGCTCCTCACCTCTCAACGCTCTGAGAACATCGTTCTGTGCGTCCTTAAAAGCCACATGCATCCGGACGTTGGGACCAAAATGATAACGACGTACCGCAGGAGCAAGCGCACGTTCCACTAAGGTCAACCCGACAGCCCCAACTGTCCCTACGGTATCCTCTCGATTTGATTTATATGCAATTTTGTTTTCCAGTCGCCCGATCTCCCAATAGCTCGGTACAGTCATCTGCCGCTCTGTGTTGCTACTACCCATGATACCTCCTCGTCTGATTAGCGATTTATACCTAATTATACCACTATTGACGATGTCAAGCTATTGCTCGACCAGCGTAAACGGCATCGATTCACCGATCTGCACAACAGTCTCACCGACTGCGCCCTGACGGATGAGTTCGTGAGCGATACCCATTTTTCGCATGATGTCGCGCAGGCGATTGACTGATTCAAATTGATCAAAGTTAGTGCGGCGAGCAAACTTTTCAATTTTAGCCCCGTGGATAATGAAACTAACCGCATCTTCATCGCCTACATTGTCAGGTTCCACGCCAACCACCCGCTCTACCGTCCAGGCATCAGATGCTGCTTGTGCATCCAAAGCAATGACTGGCAACTCATCGCCTTCTTCTTCAATCAACTCAGCTTCCCGCGCTCGATAATCCGTAACCTCACGACGCAGTAGGCGTAGCAGCTCGGTCACGCCGGCATGTGTCTGCGAGGAAATCGCCAGCACTGGTGAACCGTTGGCTACATTTTGGAGTGCCGTTGATTGCATGGCAATGATTTCATCATCCAATCCTTCACATTTCGTCAAAGCGATAATCTCTGGACGCGTCGCCAATCCTTCGGAATATTTTTCCAGCTCGCGGCGAATGGTCTGATATTTTTCCGCCGGGTCGTCACTATACGCGTCAATCATGTGCAGTAATACGGCCGTCCGCTCAACGTGGCGCAGGAACTGGTCGCCCAAGCCTTTACCCTCCGAAGCGCCTTCAATCAACCCCGGAATATCAGCGATCAACACTGAACCGTCGTCCACATCCGCCACGCCCAAATTGGGCGTCAAGGTCGTAAATTCATAATTGGCAATTTCTGGTCGGGCGTTAGAAACCACGCTCAAAAATGTCGACTTACCAGCGTTAGGGAAGCCAACCAAACCGACGTCGGCCAATAATTTCAACTCCAACTCCGCTTCAAACTCTTCACCCGCCTCACCAAGTTCAGCCATCTTTGGCGCTTGGCGCGTGCTGGACGTAAAGTGCGCATTGCCAAAACCACCGTCACCGCCGCGGGCAACGACTGCCTGCTGCTGGTCTACCGTCAAATCCGCCACCACCTTGCCGTCACGCTTGACCAACGTACCCATCGGCACTTTGACGACCAGTGGCAAACCACTTTTGCCACGCTTATTGCGCTTACTGCCGTCACCACCATGTTCCGCTTTCAGCTCTGGCTTATAGCGAAAGTTCAGCAGCGTATTTAAGTCTTTGGTCGCCAAAAATACCACATCACCGCCACGTCCGCCGTCACCACCATCAGGACCCCCTTTGTCAACATATTTCTCATGCCGAACACTGACCGCGCCGTTACCGCCTTTGCCAGCTCGTACTAACACTTTCGCTGTATCTACAAACATATCTTTATTATAGCAAAACGCTCCTGAATATACAGGAGCGTTTGTGATTATCTTAGCGATAGATTAATGAATATAATTATAAGCGCCTGGGTTGGTCAACTCACGGTGAGTGATGACATTGTAGCCAGCGAAGTTCATGTCACTCACAAACACCCGACCGTTCTCAACCCTGTCAACGATTCCAACGTGTCCGTAGTAGCCACCTGAGCTCTGGAAGATAGCACCCGGAGCTGGTGTCTTGTTGACAGTGAATCCAGCAGCACGTGCACTCGCAGCCCAAGTATTGGCATTACCCCAGAAGCTACCAATCGGACGACCAAGTGCCAAACGTCGCTCATATGAGTACCACGTACAGTTACCTGGTGCGTATCGGTTACCAACAGAAGCAGCAACATTGCCGTAGCTCACGCTACCATAACTAGAATGACCACTACTTCGGCCACCACGCGGTGCAACATAACCTGGGCGTTCTGTCTCTGGCAGCTCACCACCAGGCAAGACGATACGCGTATTGACTGTTGGCTGCGCTACGCGGTCCAGTGAGTTGTACAATAAAACTCGCTCAGCATCAACTTTGTATTTTGAAGCGATGGCTGCAATGGTATCGCCTTCCTTGACAGTGTAAACCACACCATCAACTTGTGGTACCAACAGTGTCCTACCCGGCTCAACGGCATCAGAGGTCATATTGTTTGCCCAACGCAGCGTTTGAGTTGAAATCTTGAACTTAGCAGCAATTTTAGCTAAATCATCACCCGGCTTAGTAACATATTCGGTAATACCACGCTGAGACGACGTTTCCGGTTGGATAAGCTGCGGCTTAGAGATAACCTCTGCGTCAGTTTGAGCTAACTGCTTCTGGATTTGCAAAGAAGTAGTTGCTTCGCGCAAGTCACCAGCAGATGGTAAATCAGTAGCCTCTGCTAAACTAGCGACAGCGTCAGCCACCTCTAATTGATCGACTGACATTTTTTCCTTACTTGTGGTTGTAGACTTTGGATTTGGGTTGGCAACCTGAGACTCTTGAGCGGAGACTTCTACGCCGACAACCCCGGTTCCCTGATGATAATTATTAATAGTCAAAAATGAAACAATAAGTGCAAATAGGGCTACATAGATAGAAGCTGACCGTACTCGCGCTAGACGACTCTGTCGAGTCTTTGATGTGTTACGAATAATCGTTCTCCTGCATTGACGTTACCGCCAGTGCTACTACCATAATGAGTCTTTCTTCTCGCAATAGAACAGGATACGTTGTCGACCTAATAATTAGTGATATTTCATAAACGATTAGTTTTGTGCTGTATCCGTACGACCGTTTTGGTAGGCTCAACCCTCGACAGTTAAAAACAGAGTTAACTGTTCACGGTTAAGCTGACATCTATTATAGTCTATATTGACATTTAAGTCAAAACATTTTTAGAAAATACATTTTGTCAAGATTGCTGACACTTCTGATGACAATGCGCCTTGGTATTAGCAGTGTGCTCGGCATCTGTTTTAGCAAAATAGGTTACATTATCATCGCCACTGAGGAAAAAGAGGTAATCTGTCTGTGCCGGGTCAGCAACCGCATTCAGTGCACTTAGCCCAGGAGTAGCTATCGGCCCTGGTGGCAGCCCTTTGTGCACGCGAGTATTGTATGGGGAGTCAAGCTGCGTATCACGAGTGACACCCATCTTGTCAGCAGCATACTGATAGGTCACATCCGACCCTAAGTTCATGCCGGCTTTCATCCTGTTATAAAATACGCTAGCAATCTTTCGCTGATCTTCACAGACTTCAGTGCCTACACCGCAGCCAATTGACTCTTTTTGGACGATGGAAGCGAGCGTTATACCCTGATAGAGCGTCAATCCGCGTTTTTTGAACTTTTCTTCCAAATTATTTTTTCTGGCTACTTGATCAAACTCTGCTAATGCTCGCTGAATTGCTGATTTGGCGGTTGCATCACCGCTCATAAAATACGTATCACCATAAACAAAACCTTCAAGATCAGCTCCTGCCGGGCGTGATTTGAAGACATAGCTATCGTAGTCAGCCTTAAAGGCGGATTCAATATCGGCGTCGTTATATCCAGCTTTTTTGAGAGCGCTTTCGACTGAGCGGTAATCTTTTCCGCGTAACGTACCGTCAGGGTAGAAGCGAACAGCCATCTCATCAGATTGACCATTGATCAGATGTTTGATGATCTCAGGTGTTGACTGCGATGGCTTGACAGCATACACGCCGACGTTAAAACGAGCATCAATTCGCTTCAATTTGATATAGCCCAAAAATGCGTACCGACTGCGGATAAGTTTCTTTTCTTCCAGGGCAGATGCTACTTGAGGGGCTGTCATGCCGCTGGTGATATTGACCCGCGTTACGGTCTGGTCGCCTGTGTTTACCGCCGAAAGATTGTATATATACCAACCAGCTCCAGCCGCAGCAGATAAACCGAGCACTGCCACCAAGCCAGCTACCACAATCATCCATTTTCTCGACTTACGAATCTGCATAGTGTACCTCCAAATAATCCTGCAAAATGATGCTGGCAGCCTCAGCGTCAATCTCACCTTTATCTTTAACGCGACCTAACCGGCGCTCAGCTTCAACACTACTGAGCGACTCATCTTGATAAACCAGCTCAGCATCAAGCTCAATCTCAGAAAAACCATCAACAAACTGCTCTACAAACGCTGTCTGTTTGGTTGGCTCTCCTGACTGATTGCGCGGATAACCAACGACAATGATGTCAATATCATGACGTAATACTGTTTCCGCCAACTTGGTAAAAATCTCATCGTTATTCTCCAGCCAACCAAACGGCACAGCGATTCTGACTGAGGTATCAGCCATAGCCAAACCAATTCGTCGTTCACCGACGTCCAGTGCCAGCAAATTCTTACCGGCCATTATCCAACTTAAATTCTATACTAATATGTTTGTCATTGTTTGGCACGGTGCGCACCCAAAACGGTGAGAATTTCGTGTCAACATCTTGCACGCCTTCGATTGATTCGAGGCTCGACTGAACATCACCATAGTTTCGGCCCTTGACCTGTTCTTTGACTTTGTGTTCATCAATTTCTGGGCCAATCTTTGCGTTGGCCGTTAAGCGAACCTGCACGGCATTGTTGCGCTCACTGTATTGCGCAAATTTTACCTCATTTGACCCATCATTATAGATCTTTTGGTTTTTCTTGTTACCAATTTCTTTCTTGAGCGTATCCTCCAAGAACTGCTTCATGTCAGAGCGGTCAATACCCTGCATACTGGCTGTCACTGTTGTTTTCAACTGAACTGTACCGCTGGCTTCATGGTCAACCGCCACTGAAGGAGTAGGGTTTGAGCGAGCCTCTTGGTAGCTTTCATTGATGACGATGCTTGAAGACGGGAAGAGTGCTTTGACTGCTGATTGCAGTGAAGCGTCTTTTTGGGCGTCAAGCTTAACTTTAGCTTTGGCAACATCATCAGCCGACACCACAGTCACTTCCCGACTCGAGCCGCCACTCATTGCGGTGCCCGCCGCCGAAAAGCCGCTCACATTTGAAGAGTAGCTTCGTGACGATAGATTGTATTCACTACCAACCTGAGTTGCTTGCACCTTGACGGTTGCCACCGATTGGATGACACCGCCAGGACCAATTGAGGTGCCCGACAAGCTGGCTGGCTCTGTGCTGACAAACGTATAATCGCCCGACGAGAAGGACGTTCCAGCCGGAATTGTTAGCGTCAAGCTTGATACCGATGTTCGAACAAGGTGCATCGTACCACTTGCTTTTTCACCAACTTTCTTCTTACCCGTAGGGGTGAAATCGACGGAAATATCTTTCTTTTGTTCTTGACGCAACGACTTGATGATATTGTTAGCAGCATCAACCTTTCCTTCCTGCTTTAATGTAACGGATTTATCAACCGTAGAAGTGGTCGTTTTAGCTGTAATCACGACTGTAGCATGTGGCGCAAACCAAATCGCCCAAACCATGAACAGAACAAATAGAACGATGCCGCCGCCAATCAAGACTAATTTTTTGCGGAAAACATTAAAATCTGGGACTTTTGGCTTGCCTTTACCTGCTGGCTTAGCAGGTTTTGCTGGCTTTGTTGGCTTTTCATCCTCGGCTATGGCTGCATCGATAGCATCATCAGCCTTATTTCGTGCTTTTGGCGTCGCCTTATCAGCCAATTCACCGACCGGTATCTCACTACCGTCAATCACATCATCGCCATCATCAACATCGATGGCTGGAATTTCCGCAATCTCTGGGCGAGACTGCAATGTCTTGGCCACTGGGATACGGGCTGCGGCTGCCAAACCACTGAGCGCCTGGTCACTGGTAATCAACACGATGCGCTTCTCGGCATTCTCCGCCGCACGATTTAACAATCTCATATTGACCGCGCTCTGCAATATACCAACCCGTTTAGGAGGCACCAATGCAACGATGCGCGCCTTTGAATCTTTTATCTTGCTGACGATGTTGGTGATATCGTCTTCAACATCGATATAGATAACGTCTTTGTTCATTTATATTTTAAGTAATCGATTAATTTTATCCATTAAGCCATGAGCATCTTGGCCACTTACCATTGTATCATATCCTACGCGTAGCAAGCCCATAGCAGTTACAAATGTGTGGTCGGTGATATCACCTGTTGTATCAGTAATACCAACCACCTCGGACGGTTTGATGCGCTGCACCACTGGTTTTTTCGTGAATGGTAACTCTTTGTACCATGGTTCATTGCCCAGGGCGTCAACCAATTTTTCTAAGCTGGCGCCTCCACCACACAGTAAAATCCTATTTGGCAAATGATCAACACTATCAAATTCGCTCAACGCCAATTCTACTCCAGATAGCCACACATCAAGCGTCTTATCAATCGCACTATCAAGTCGTTTCTTAACTGACGGTTTAACGTACTCGTGACCGAGGTTGAGCTTGAGTTTTTCAGCGTCTTTATAGCTGAGATCAAGCTCCGTGGCAATTGTTCACCGATGCCAAACATCCTGGTGCCTTCCACGCCACCGTCATTGACCACGGCAATGTCGGTCGTTCCACCACCAACGTCTGCTAAAATTGCAGTGAATGAACTATTGGCATCTGTTCCCAGCACGCTTCTACTGACCGCAAATGGCTCAGCCGCTACCGCTATCAGCTCTAGCGCCAACTCATCAGCCACCTTTTCCAGCGCACCGATATGCACCATTGGCGCAAACGCCGTATAGATCTGCACTGCCACGTCTTTGCCCTGAAAACCGATTGGATTTGACACCTTATAGCCATCAATGTGCAAGCTCACCAGGGCCGAGTTGACCAATTTCACTTCGACGTCTTCATTGCCAGTTTCCAGCGCGATCTGTGCTTGAGCTTTGCCTTGTGCTCGCTCCTGAACTTTTTCGATGATAAATTCCATCTCGGCAACGTCCAACGCTCGT
This sequence comes from uncultured Candidatus Saccharibacteria bacterium, assembly GCA_963533325.1. Taxonomy (GTDB): domain Bacteria; phylum Patescibacteriota; class Saccharimonadia; order Saccharimonadales; family Saccharimonadaceae; genus Nanosynbacter. The sequence goes on from CAUSOC010000003.1 coordinate 16,418, forward strand.
TCTGGCTGCGGACGACGATAGCGGATGGTGTTCGTCATACCTTTGACCAATTCTCCAGCGATGCCAATCACGACGCGTCGCGCTTGGACACCCGCCTTTTCCTCAGCTTCCGCCAAGGCTGCTTCACAGTTGGCAACTACGCCAGATATGTCGGCGATCGCTCCAGAGTGCATATCACCCAATTCTTGCTGCTTGCGACCAACACCAATAACTTCAATGGCATCATTTCGCACTTCAGCGATCAAAGCCTTAACAGCTTCTGTACCAATATCTAGACTAACTAGTAAATCTCGTTCTTCTTTGTCGGTTTTTTTGAGCAAGTCTTTTAGTACCATACCCTAAATTATATACTGCTGATGCTTTTTGAGCAAACTTTATAGCCTATTTTAGTACGGCTTTTACGCGTCGCACACCGGCAGAGCTGGATTCTTCTTTGATTATCTTAAATCGTTTACCGTTTGGTGTGCCGTCATCATCCTGAGCCAATTGACCAGTGTGGTCCACGTGCGGACCACCGCAAATTTCGAAGCTGACTCGCTGGTCACCCTCTCCCATCTGATAAACCTTGACAGTATCGCCGTAGCGGTCACCAAAGGCACCAACCGCGCCCATGTTGAAAGCTTCCTCGGTTGGGTATTCAGTATAGCTAACAGGCAAGTCAGCGTCAATCCAAGTGTTAACTAGTCTCTCCACCTCGTCCAGCTGTTCACGCGTAACTTTGGCATCATTGTTAAAGTCAAACCGCAGACGTTCAGCAGTGATATTACTGCCGCGTTGCATGACGTGGTCGCCCAATACTCGCCTTAGTGCTGCGTACATCAGATGATTCGCCGTATGCAGTCGACGGTGTGCCATAGTCTGACCTTCCAGCCCACCTTTAAATGTACCTTTGGCAGCAGTTTGAGAACGCTTACGCTGCTCCGCCATACAGGCATCAAATTCCGCCTTCCAATCTGCCGCGAGCTGAATATGATGACGCTTGGCAATCTCGACACTCAGTTCATATGGGAAGCCATACGTATCATGCATGGTGAATATTTCTTGACCCGTCAATCCATCAGCAATAAAGCTCAACAAATGCTTCGTACCCTTAAGTAACGTACGAGCAAAGGCTTTTTCTTCTTTCATCAGTGTAATGATAATCTTGTCACGCTGTTCGGCCACCTCTGGGAAATCTTGAATATACAAATCAGCGATGACCGGCACAATTTCCTCGAAAAATGCATCCTGAATGCCCAACTCGTGCGCAAAACGAATCGCCCGGCGTAATAAGCGGCGCATCACATAACCTTGCTCTTTGTTGCTCGGCACGCAGCCATCAACCGCCAGAAACGTCGCCGCTCGCAAATGGTCAGCGATCACCCGCATAGCCTCAGTATGCTCTTCGTATTGTTTGCCGCTCAGGTCTTGTAATTTTTCAATGATCGGCCACATCAAGCTAATCTTGAAAACGTCTGGATCATCGATAGCCGCCGCCGCGATACGCTCCAAACCCGAGCCATGGTCGATATTTGGTTTTTCTAATGGCTCAAACACGCCATCAGCCACCTTTTTGTAGGCCATAAAGACGTTATTGCCAATCTCCATAAAGCGTCCACAATCACAGTTTGGATGGCAATGCTCGCCAAAACGCGCGTCATGCTCAACCGAGGTGAACTCATAAAACATTTCGCTATCCGGCCCGCATGGATCCCCAATTGGCGTAGTTTCCGGCCCGCCATTGCGACTCCACCAGTTTTTGCTGCCATCATAGTAAAAAATCCGCTCACCTGGTTTAATACCGCGTGCATAGCCAGCTTCTTCTGAACCAATATCAGCCTGGCCGCTACTCAAGCCTGCTTTTTCGTATAGCTCCGCCCAAATTTCCGCCGCCTCAGTGTCTTTAGGGATATTATAGCGTTCATCGCCGATGTAACACGTAACATAAACGCGGTTCATGTCTAGTCCAACCTCTTCCGACAAGAATTGCCACATCCAATTGATCTGCTCTTTTTTGAAATAATCGCCCAAACTCCAGTTACCGAGCATCTCAAAAAACGTCGTGTGACGGTTGTCGCCAATGTCATCGATATCTTGGGCGCGCAAACAAGTCTGGCTGTCAACGATACGATTGCCCTCAGGGTGCTTGGCCTCGCCCAACAAATAGCTAATCATCGGCTGCATACCAGAACCAGTAAATAGCGTAGTTGGGTCGTTGTGCAACACCAGCGGTGCTCGATTGACAACAGCGTGACCATTGCTCTTATAAAAATCGAGGTATTTTTTGCGGATATCTTGAGCTTTCATATCTGTTAATTATAGCACAAATATAAAATCGCCCCAAAGCGAGGCGATTTCAAATAGCTCATATGATTATTCAGCGGATTCTTCTACTGGCTCTTCTGGAGCTTCTTCTTTTGGCTGGTTTTTGCGCAATTTTTCTGGGTTACGGATGGCTTTGTGCTTGTCAGCAGCTGGTTCTTTAACCCATTTTGGCAACTTGACACCAGCTTCTTTCAACAACTTAACAACACGTGGTGTTGGCTGAGCACCATTGTCCAAATATTTTTGTGCTAATTCAACCTGAATATTTGCTACTTTTGTGTGTGGATTGTAGCTACCAACATAGGCGACAACGCGACCGCTTGATGGGTGGCGCTGCGCTTCCTGTACAGCTAGACGGTAGACTGGGTAGCCCTTGCGACCCAAACGTTGCAAACGAATTGCTAACATATAATTATCTTATTCCTTCTCTTACACTCTTAGGTTAATTCTTATTCTGTACCAGTGTACACTATTTTACTCGATGCGTCAATCTGTTTGGATAATCCCGCCGCCCAAACATTCCTCGCCGTCATATATCACGGCCGATTGACCTGGCGCGACGGCGCGCTGCGGCTCAAATAGCTTGACTGTCACCTTCTCGCCAGCATCGTTCATGCGCGCAACTTCCGCATCAATCAATGGCGCTCGGTGTCGCACCCGAACCTGATAGGCGCCGTCTTTTGGTGGTTCACCAATCCAGTGAACATCAGCTAAAGTTAACTCTTTCCGCCAGAGATTTTCATTATCAATTGAGCGTGACACGTAAACCTCATTCTTTGCCATGTCCTTACCGACGACATAATACGGCAAGCCGCCACCAATATACAACCCATGTCGCTGTCCTAAAGTGTAAAATATTGCCCCGTCGTGCCTGCCAACAACTACACCTGTTTGTTGATCGATGATATCGCCCGGACTCGTCTCGACATATTCTGACAAAAACTCACGAATTCCCACTTGCCCAACAAAGCAAATACCCATCGATTCCTTTTTACTAGCAGTCCACAACCCCCGCTCTTTGGCCATCTCGCGCACCTCAGCCTTGGTAAAATCACCCAGCGGGAACATGGTCTTTGCGAGTGCCTCCGACGTCACCCGGTAGAGAAAATAGGTTTGGTCTTTGTTGTCATCGTGAGCCCGAAGCAAACGCCCCTCGTTCGTCCTGGCATAATGTCCCGTCGCAATATACTCCGCACCCGCAGCCAACGACGCCTCTAAAAACAACTTAAACTTCACCTCTTGATTACACATCACATCAGGGTTTGGTGTGCGACCCGCTTGGTATTCGCGGATCATATAGTCAACGACATTTTGCTTGTACTCTTTTTGAAAATCAAACACCTGAAAATCAATTCCCAGTCCCACCGCCACGCGTTTGGCGTCAGCCACATCCTCAGCCCATGGACAGTGCATACCCGGCAAATCTTCCGACCAGTTTTTCATATACACGCCAGTCACCTCGTGGCCTTGCTCGACTAGTAGCGCTGCCGCCACTGACGAATCAACGCCACCCGACATACCGACGAACACCCGAGCCATCAGCGTGTTCCTCCGATGGTAAACAAGCCAATTTTGATCAATTCACCAACTGCCAACCACCAACCCCACGGCGTCAGCCACCAGATATCACCCCAATGCTTATCACGACTGACTGGGTGTGACAGCACTTCCACCCCAGGCACCTGCGCCGCAAACTCAGACCGAGCTCGCTGCATATGATAACCACTAGTCACCAAAATGATACGCTTCATTTTGCGAGCAGTGATGACTGATTTTACTTCAACTGCATTCTGTTTTGTCGTCTCAGAATGGTCTTCAATGATAATATGCTTATCTGGCACGCCCTGTGACAATGCTCGACGTTTCATAGCCTCAGCATTGGACAAGCCCGTCTTATCAGCTGCTGCACCCGACATGATGAGTAATGACGACCATTTCTGCTTATATAAACGAATCGCTTCGTCAGTTCGTGCATCAGTATCGCCACCAGAAACCGCTACGATGGCATCAGCCGTCGCACACTCACCAGAGCCAGGGCTAGGACACTTCGCCAAATCGTCTGGCGCTAGATACATTGTCAAGCCAATGATAATCACCACCACAACAACAGCCAGTCCAATCAATCGATGAATCATCGCATCCTCTCCCGCTCTTTTCGCACTGATTGGATGATCAGTTCGGCCGCTCGGATAACCGCTACTTCATCATTTAACCTTCCAAGGGTGATGCGTAAACTGCCATCAATATCTGAGTCACTCAAACCGATAGCCGATAGCACATGCGAACGCGTACCGGAGTTGGCGGCACAGGCACTACCCGTCGCCACCATCACACCATGCATTTCCAACAAAAAGACCAATCGTTCAGCATCCAAGCCCGGAAAAGAAATATTCAAAAAATTCGCCAACGACTTTTTGCGATCAGACGAAATGATCATTTCCGGTAGTTCAGCCTTGAGTTTCTGAATCATACCATCACGCAATCCCTGTAGCCGCTTGACTTCAGCTTTGCGCCGTTTGGCAGCCAGCTCCAAAGCCTCAGCAAAACCAACCACCCCAGCCACATTTTCCGTGCCACTACGAAGACCCAGCTCTTGCCCACCTCCTACAATGGTCGGCGCAATATGTACACCCGGACGCACCCACAGCAGGCCGACTTGCTTTGGTCCGTAAACTTTCGCCGCACTGAGCGTCAGCAAGTCAACACCCAATCGTTTCACTTTTACATCTAACAACGCTGCCGCCTGAGATGCATCAGTATGGAAGTATAGCGGTGTCTCCTCGCCAGCAGACTGGCGCCGCTCACGCTCTGTTTGAATGACGCGAGCAATCTCTTCAATTGGTTGCACATAGCCCAGCTCATGATTTGCCAGGGCGATTGATACAAAACCGACATCTGGCGTAAGAGCTTGCTTCACTGCTTCTGGAGAAATTCTTCCTTTACGATCCGGCCGAATCAGCACTGGTTCTCGGTGGCGGCTAGCAGCCGACAAGACTGATGCATGTTCGATGGTCGCAACTGCGCAGGTTGCCCGCTGCGCCGCCTGAAATGCCAAATTGACTGACTCCGTAGCACCAGCCGTCATCACCAATTCGTCAGCGACAACGCCCAAAGCTTGGGCAATGCGCGCTTTAGCAGCTTGATAGTCACGCTTAACTGCGACACCAGCAGCATATGGGCTGGATGGATTGAAAAATTTCTCAGAAAAATAGGGCTGCATCGCCTCAACCACCAACGGGTCCATCGGCGTTGCCGCCGCATGATCAAGATATATCAAATTATCATTCACTGCTATCTATTATACCACTTGCAAAGGTTTGCCAGTGTCTGGATCTTGTTTATACAATTTGCGCGAAACACGCTCATAATATTCTTTCACCGCCAAGACAAAGTTGTGTAATTCCTCGCCTTCCAGGTAGCTGTACTGATAGTTTGGCTGAACCTTCAACACGCCCTTTTCCTGGATCTCATATTTGGTTGTCAATTCTTGCACTTTGCCGTCAGCATCAACCACTTCTTCGTACCAAATCCACGTTTTCTCATCCAAGTTGAAAAATTCTCGGCGCTGCACATGCTCGGGCTTGTCACCAAAAATCGTTGCACCAATTTGGCTTTCCATCTGAATCAATTGCCGCTCGGTCAGCGGCTTTGCTGGTCGGTCTTTGCGTCGAACTCGCATCAATGGCTTAACTGATTCATCTGCAAAAACGAGGCTTGCAGCTTTTTTAAGAATCTTACTCATATATCGAACCTCCTTATGCCGCTAACTCAAAATCGGTCTTAGTTATAGCATCGCTCTGTCGCATTTCAGTCAGGCGCTTACCAATATCGCTTGAATATTGTACTGCTTCGACGGGGTCTTTGGGATGTTTAGGAAATTCAATCAATAATAGGCGTGGAGCTTCCATCGACTCGGCTAAGCTTGATGCCTCACTTTCACCGGTACTGCCACGCATGGCGGCACTTGATAGTGAACGAGTGTCAGCATTTTGATGCGTAGTAAGCTCGTCAGCAGTTTGATACGTAGCAAGCTCGTCAGCACGACCGACAGGAGTAGTCTCAAAACTCAGCGTCTTTGCCTTTTCCAAGGCAGCTTCCAACGCCGCATTAACTTCTTTGTCGTACGTACCCGTATTGTTTTCTCGCATATTTCTCCACTGTTACAAGCCAAAAAGTGTTACCGTGTTATCGATCGCTGCTTTTTCGAGGTCGTGAAGCGCTAGCTTGCGCTCCGCCGCCCAATACTTCGCCACCAACTCCACATATTCTGGCTTATTCATCTTACCACGAAATGGCTTTGGTGTCAAGAATGGTGCATCAGTTTCTAACAATAATCGCTCCAGTGGGATAGAAGCGAATAATTCTCGCTGTGTTTGGTCTTTAGTGAAGGTGCTAATGCCGTTCAAACCAACGTATAATCCGCGAGCAAATCCCTTCTCTAAATTGGCGCGTGTATCAGTAAAACTATGTAGTACGCCGCGCAGCCCATGAAAATTATCAAAAATTGGCCAAAAATCATCCCACACCGACGGCTGGTCGGGCGCCCCATCGCGAATATGAAAGCTCACCGGCAAATCATAATCTACTGCCAGCTGCAGCTGCGCCTCCAGCGCCTGAATTTGCACCTCGCGCGGACTGTGATTGTAATAATAATCAAGGCCAATCTCACCAATCGCCACAATCGGCGAATTCTCTGACCTAGCTTTGAGTAGTTGCTCTACCTCACTCCAGCCATCTTTGCTATCATGCGGATGAACGCCAACCGCCGCCCACACACAGTCGTGGTTTGCGGCAAACTCTACTGCCTGTCGACTACTGCGTTCATCGGTGCCAATACAGATCATACCGATGCCCGCTGCGATTGACTGCTGATATAGCTCCTCACGATTGTCCGCAAAAAATTCAGTGTCATGCAGATGACAGTGTGAATCGATCAAACGCAAAGCTGTCGCCGTGTGATGCTCCACTACTGAATTCATAGTTATTTACCTTGAGTCTCTACTTTTGGCGCCCGCGGATCAGCTGTGTGCAAATATTTACGCGGGAACAGTGGCGTTAATTGTGACGGGACAACACCGCTAGCGAACATCTCGTGAATTTTCTCGGCGGTCTGCGGCATAAATGGTCGTAGCATATCAGACACTTGCAGCAACGTACCACAAGCATACGCTAAAATCTCGCCTAAGTGTGCTTCCGCTTCTGGGTCCTTAGCGCGCTTTTTGGCAACCTGCCACGGCTGGACACGCTCAATGTATTGATTGAGCGCACGGATAATTTGCCAAATTTCATCCATGGCCTGATTGAAAGCAAAGCTCTCCATGAAGTGGCGGTATGGGCCCATGTCGTGTTCAGCCTGCGGCGCATCGCCGATAACGCCGGCTTGGTATGACTGCACCATCTTGGCCACGCGCTGCACCAAATTACCCAGGTCATTACCCAGTTCGCCGTTATAGGCCGCTTCAAATTTCTCCCACGTAAAGTCGCCGTCATCCTGAGTTGGCACGTGACGCAGGAAATAATAGCGAAAGGCCTCGACACCGTAGTGCGGGATGATATCAGCTGGACCGACACCATTACCGAGGCTCTTACTCATCTTGGCGCCGCCAACGTTGATGAATCCGTGCACCAATAAAACTTTCGGCAGCGGTAAATCCAGCGCCATCAGCATCGCCGGCCAAATCCCAGCGTGGAAGCGAAGGATATCCTTGCCAATCACCTGCACATTTGCTGGCCAATAGCTCTGCCATTCTTCTGGGCGGTCAGGATAGCCGATGACCGTGATGTAATTACTCAGCGCATCCAACCAGACATACATCACCTGCGTGTCATCGCCTGGCACTGGCACGCCCCAGCTCAAATTCTTTCGCGGACGCGAAATTGACACGTCTTTCAGGCCATCTTTCATCAATTCCAAAAACTCTTTTTTGCGAAATTCAGGCACAATTTTCATTTTGCCCGACTCAATGGATTGGCGAATGTTCTCCGAAAAAGCACTGGTTTTGAAATAATAATTTTCTTCGCTCAGTCGCTGGTACGGCGCTTGGTGGTCAGGACAAATGCCATTATTTTCAGCTGCTTCTTTGTCGGTGACGAATGCCTCACAACCTTGGCAGTACCAGCCCTCGTATGTGCTTTTGTAGATGTAGCCAGCCGCAGCCAGCTTCTGCCAAATATACTGCACCGCACTAACATGATGCGGGTCAGTCGTGCGGATAAAATCTGTCGCCGAAATATTCAGCTCAGCGATCATGTTCTGGAAATTGCCGTGCATTTGGTCAACATAGGCCTGCGGTGTTTGGTTTTGACTGGCAGCTTTGGCAGCAATTTTATTGCCATGTTCATCCACCCCTGTCTGAAAACGCACCTCACGGCCATTTTGTCGCTGATATCGCGCCCATACATCCGCCAGCATATAATCCATGGCGTGCCCGATGTGTGGCAAACCGTTGACATAAGGAATAGCAGTAGTGATGTAGGCGTGTTGTTTAGTCATGCTACTCATTGTATCATTATCTGGAACAATTTTCACCGATATGCGTTCGCCGAGGGCTCATCCACGCATCATTGCTACCACTGCAATTCGCCCCGCCGTATCACCAGCTGAATGTGAAAAATAGTTCGGATCATCTGCCGTGTCGATTGGTGAGATGACAATATTATCGGCCGGAACGCCCACCTGGATGGCCAGCGAACAATTAAATCCTTGCATGTCCAGATAAATCCCGTCAGCTGTTTGACGATAGAAATTTTGCCAATTCGTATCATTTGTATGATCAAAATAATCCATACGATAATTTTTCTGCGTGATGCTTGGCGACATCCAAATTTGCAAATCTTTTGCCTGGCTACCGCGCCTGGCAAAGTACTGAATCGCCCTTGTCATCAACTGCGCAACCGTCGAATGCCGACCCAAATGCACCAGCATCAGCGCCCGACGCTTTGGGTCATAAATGACCGTAGCGATACAATCTGCCACTGGTAAAAACAAGCCGACGCCAGCCGCTTCGGTATAGAGTGCGTCAGCAAAAATGCCCTCGTTGTTGCGCTTGACCGTGTCAGTTTCAGTGACTTCGGCAATAGTATCAAACGTTTGTACTTGATCATATGAAATCACGTGATAGACAGCGTCGTCATACTTAACACCAATCTGATCGCAAAACCGCCGCCGATTTTCCAGCACCTCAGCTACGTGGCGGCCGCGAATACGATTGAGCATAGTGCCGTCGTCTTTCGACGAAACCGCGACCAACAGGTCAGAAGGAAAACAAGTAGGCTGATCTGCCGCAATCATTATGCCCGCCACGCTTTCAGTAGCCGCTGCCAATCATCAATCGCCAAATCTTCGGCACGAGCATCAGGTGAAATATCGGCTTTTTTTAGCAACTGTTCAGCGATGTCTTTACTAACACCTAGTCCGCCGCTCAGACTAGAACGCAGTTTCTTACGCTTAGCCGAAAAACCAGCTTTGACGATGCGGAAAAAATCTTTTTGGTCTTCAGTAGCAACGAGTGGTTCGGTGCGGGTTCTCAACACCACCACCTGTGAATCAACTTTTGGCGGCGGCGTGAAAAATTGCCGCGGCACCTCAATATCGAGCTCCGCCTCGGCAAATATTTGCGCGCTAACCGCTAAAATACTCATTTCGCCAGGCTCCGCCGCGATGCGCCGGGCGACTTCTTTTTGCACCAATAACACCGCCAAACTCGGCTTATTTTCCGCCGTCATCAACTTTTCAACAATTTTACTGGTGATATAGTATGGCACATTGGCAACTACTTTATAGCCCTTCGGCAGCTGATTTAGATCAAATTGCAAAATATCTTCGTTAATCACGTCCAGGTTTTTACCAGGAAACTGCCCCGGCAATTTGCGCGCCAAATCCACGTCAAATTCTACCGCCACCACGCGCCCGGCTCGCGCCAACAACCGGCTGGTCAACGTACCAAGCCCCGGCCCAATTTCCAACACCACATCACTCTTGCCAAGTTCCGCCGCCTCGGCGATCTCCGCCAAAATCTCCGGGTCACGCAGCCAATGCTGACCTAATTCTTTTTTCGGCCCACGAGTTGACGCCATCTAGCGACCATCTCCGTTTGTCCAATCAGTCGCCAGGTCAAATCCATGTGGATGCCGAGCCGCAAAACTGCCAGTATCATACACTTTGCCAGGCCCCATGCTGGTTTCCACCACCGAACAGCGCGGATAGTTACCATAATTTGCCGCTACTAAAATATAGCCATCTTTATCCACCTTGGCACCGTCCGCCCGCACCGTATAACCACCGACGCCGCAAGCATTGATGGCAACATTCATCGGTAGGTCGTAGTAGGTTTCGCGGTGCGATATGCCTTTGGAGTCGGTAAACTGCTGGGCGCTTTTGGCTTTGGTCAAGGCATTCGGTAGCCTAGCACCAACAATCTCTATCTGCGCCACAGGTTGATTGGTAATTTGTTCAGCAACTTTATTTTTCGCAACTTCCGTGCCGTCACCCTTCACCTTCACGCTATGCGTCACTTGCTTAGAACCGACAGCACCCGCCTGCTTCACCTGCTTAAAACCAACGGTGTGTGCGTAGCTTTTTGCTGACTGTACCTCAAACTGAACTGGCTCTTCGGTGATGACAGTATACTCGTGAATTGCTTCTCTTTCTGTAGCTTGGGCGAATTTTCTCTGGACTGACGATACCGCCAGAACGACAGTCAACGCTGTTGCAGCCATCAGCCCTGTTATCATCACTGCTACTTTTGGAGTTTTTAGTAAAAACCAATACCGCTTCATGTATCTCCTACAGATTACCTGATATTACCGGTAGATGTCTTGTAGACCCATCCTTACCTTACAGCTTGGCCATGGCTGCCAGCCACGAGCTTTGTATGTCTGCCATGCTTTCTCGTCTTGCACTGATGGTGGAGCGTCAGAAGCTACCGAATAACCACCAAAGCCTCCCCAGGTGCGCTTGTCAAACTGATACGCGCCATAATAACCGTTTCCGGTGTTTGATGTATAACCTCCTTCACAACTTCTCAACCGTGCCAAGGCCTCAGAAAAACTACCAGAGAAGGTGTTAGCACTCTTAGCGCCCACTAGCTCAACGCGCTTTTTTGGCTCAACAGTCGTAACACTGGCGATGATACGGCGTGAAATTTCCTGACCATTTCTCATCTCAATTTCATAGGTAACGTTCTTTTTACCCGGTGCGCCAGCTTCTTTGACCTGTTTGAAGCCAGTCTCTCGGTTGGCATCTTTAACCTGCTCAACAGGGACGGCAATTTCTTCCTCAACAGTAACCGTCTGCTTGCCATTACGCCAGACACTGAAGTGCATACCAGCAGTGATAGGTGTTGATTCAGGAACAGACATGCCGTCATCTTTACCGAGCGTTATGTTTTTCTCACGCAACAATTCTCCGACCGTATGAGCCATCGTCCTGACCTCAGTGGTTTTGCCATAAAGCGTCAGTTGTAATGGTGTAGCTCGGTGAATTTTCAAAATAACATCAGCACCATCCAGTAAAAAGTCGCTCGGCGGTTCAATGGTTGTCTTATCTTCAGGGTAAATAGTCACACCTGCGGCTTGTGCTATCAACGGTGTCGTCTGCTGGGCGGTCACCACACGAACTCGGTGCGTACCATCCGCCACTGTTACTGGTCGCGCACGATAGACGTTGACATTATATTTCGTAGACACCAGCTGGGTATCAAGGCTCGGCTCAACGACATCATGCTTTTCATCAATCGAGACATCAGCCGCCTTCAAGGCCTCTTTGACCGTCCCGACAGTGGTGACGATGGATCGTTCCTGACCCCGATCATGAATAGTTACTACCTTTTCGCCATTTGGAGCAGCTGTTGTTGACTCATTGACCTGTTCTCGGGCCAGAGCATTGTCAACTAACTTCACGCTCGCAATCCCAAAGATAGCAATCGCTACGACTATCATTATTCGCGCTGTACTGTGGTGAATTTTCAGTCCAAATTTCATACTCATAGCGAAAAACGCTCTATTCATTATAGCAGAACTCGCTCATATTGGCAACCGACTAGCACTTTTCTAATCGAGCAAACTCAACATTCAACTTCTTGGTTTTACCGTTTTCAAAAGCTACTACCACTGCTAAACCATCGACTTCTATGACCTCGCCGACGCCAAATTGCGGACTGCGCACCCTATCGCCGACATCCAGACCGATTTCATCACTGTAAAATTCAGCCTCTGGCACAAAGCTTGGCAAAGCAGGTTTGTCCAATCCACCACTCAGAATTCCCATCTCATCCAAAAAGCGCGATGGCAGATTGTAGGCTATTTGTCCAAATTGCGTTCTGGAACTAGCACAGGTGATGAATAATTCTTGGCGAGCACGAGTGATGCCGACATAACAAAGTCGCCGCTCTTCTTCGACGTCCTCAGCTTTACCGCCGTCGAACACGCGGGAGTGCGGTAATATCCCTTCCTCCAGGCCAGTCAGAAATACCACCGGAAATTCCAAACCTTTCGCGGCGTGCAGTGTCATCAGGGTGATTTGCTCTTGTGCTTGATCATCGCTAGCAGACATCAATGCCATTTCCTCCAGGAACGTCGGCACATCAACATAGGCTTTGGCTTCGGCCACCAGAACGCCCAGGTTTTCCATTCTCTCTTCTGATTGGACACTGCCGTCATTGATAAACATGCCATACCCTGTTTGATCAATAATTTTTTCAATCACGTCAGCTGGCGCCTCGTCAATCGACTTTTGTAAATCACTGAGCAACACCCCGAGCTCATGCAGTGAATGCTTGGCACGTGGCGTCAGCCCCTGCGCCTCGTTCACCGCCAACAGCCCGTCAACGATAGGCGTCCCTTGCTCATCATTCCACGCCAAAAATTTAGCCACGCTCACCGCGCCAATACCTCGTTTTGGCACGTTGACAATGCGTGAAAAACCCATCCTGTCGCTCGGCTGATAGAGCAGCCGCAAATATGCCAAGACATCTTTGACAACCGCTCGGTCCAAAAATCGCAATCCGCCCACAATTTTGTACGGCAAATAGTTTTGGCGCAGCGCCCGTTCAATTGCGTAACTTTGGGCATTGGTCCGATACAACACAGCGATGTCATCTGGTGAGCGTCCGATACTCAATTGACGACGAATCTCATTGGCAATCACCTGAGCTTCTTCGGCTTCAGAGTACAGCTGCCACAGCTGCGGCTCCGCACCATCGCCACTGTTAGTCCATAGATTTTTGTCAGTCCGATTGACGTTATGTTGGATGAGACTATTTGCCAAATGCAAAATTGAGCCAGTCGAACGGTAATTTTGTTCCAGTTTGATGACTACTGCCCCAGGAAAGTCTCGTTCAAAATTGAGAATATTGGTATAGTCAGCGCCACGAAAACTATAGATCGATTGCGCATCATCACCAACCACTGACAAATTGCGCTCCGGCCCAACCAATAATTTAATCAACGTGTATTGCACGGTGTTGGTGTCTTGATACTCGTCGATCAGAATGTGCTGAAATTGCTGCTGCCATTTTTGGCGAATGTCAGGATGCGTCTTGAACAATTCAACAACCTTCAGTAGTAAGTCATCAAAATCAAGGGCCGCCGCCTGACGAAGTGCCTTCTCGTATGCCTGAAATAGCGCAGCGATGCGCTGCTGCACAGGGCTTGATGCTGACGCCGCATACGCCTCCGGATCTATCATGTCATTTTTAGCGTGAGAGATGGCAGCCAGCACCGAACGCGGCTTAATGTCACGGTCGGTCAGACCTTGCGCCTTCATGATTTGCTTGATCAAGCTCAATTGGTCATCTGTGTCATAGATCACAAATCGTTTATCCAGCCCTAGAGCCATCCCATCCATGCGTAATATACGTACACAGATGCTGTGAAATGTCCCCATCCACGGCATAAACCGACGATCATCTGGATTTTCGTGCAGCAACACGGCTAACCGCTGTCTCATCTCTTTGGCAGCCTTGTTCGTAAACGTCACTGCCAAAATATGACTCGGCCAAATATTCTTCTGTGACACCAAGTAGGCTATTCGGTGCGTCAGCGTCTTCGTTTTGCCACTACCAGCACCAGCCAAAATCAACAATGGTCCAGATTCATGTTTAACTGCCCGGAGTTGCTCTGGATTCAGTTCCGTCAATATATCCATTGTACTATTGTACCAGCAAGAAGTAATATGCGGCAGCTCCGCCACCCGCACCCAGCAGCAACAAGATCAAAATGACGATAAAGCTCATCACTCCAGATGGTTTCTTCTCTTCAATAGGCTGTGGTTGAGCTGCAGCCGCTTCAAACATTGGAGCAGGCTCTGGTGTTAATGACTCCGCTGGCTCATTTGCGTTCATTGCCACTGCTGCCTGTTGATTAAACACTGGTGTTGGCTGAGAAGCACTCTCACTGTCTCCATCCGCCGCAGGCTGACCATTCTCTACATTATCCTCTTCAGGCATGTCCGTCTCAGCAGTGCTAGGTTCATTGGTCAATGAGTCTAGCTCAGCAACCGTAGCGGCCACTTCTGGTGTTTGCTCTTCTTCAGAGGCGTCAGCATCGCCGTCAGCCAATTCGCTCTTAATCCCCATCTCCAGAGCCATGAGCTCTCGATCGAGGTCAGAATTCATGCCAACTGACTCTTCAGCTGCTACCTCTGAGCTTGGCTCAAGGCTCAGCCGTGGTTTACCGCCAAGATCATTTTTCTCTGGCGCTGGCTGTGCATCATCCGTCGCTTCAGTGCCCATCAAGTCTGGGCTCACCATGGAGACTTCGCTATTTTCATCAGAAGCATTACCGGCACCATATGAACCCAATGGACGCTTTTCGATAGTCGCACTCGCGTTGCTCACAAACGGTGAAGCCAACGATGACGAGGCTGGCTGCTCTGCCGCTGTTTCGCCAAAGCTTGATGTATCTGCCGACTGGTCGGTTGATGACAATGATTGAGAAATAGTATTCGCTAACTCTGTGGTGTCTAAGGTCGGCGCTGCCGCCTCAGTTGGCGTGTTGCTTGATACTGACTCGTGACCGCCAGACATATCCATGCGTGGTGCCCGCACTGGATTTACCATTGGATCAGCCACCACTGTGTTGGTGCGAACTGCCGATGCTGGGCGCGTGCTCATGGCAGCTGTACTCACTGACGATGGCGCTACCACGTCCATGACACGACCCGTGTGCCGTGGAGTGACTGGTGGAACAAACACTGGTTTCTCCGTCTTGTCTTCAGCTTCGGGCGCTGGGGTTTCATCAACAGCCTGATCTGTCACAGCTGCCTCTGATGGCTCCGACTGAGCTGGCTCTTCTACGACAGACTCTGACTGAGCGCCGGTAGCTTCAGAACTGTGAGTAGCTTCTGATTCAGGCGTGATCTCAGGCTTCACTTCAGGCACAACCTCAGGCTTTGCTTCAGGCGCAATGAAAACGTGGCTAAATGTTGACGCTGGCGCCGTCGGTTCTTCAGCTGACGCTGGCTCTTTGGGTTCATCACTCTCAGATATAGGTTTAATCTCAGTTTTCTCAACCTCAGCCGTAGGAGCAGCATCAGCCGCCTGGCTGTCAGCTACCGAAGCTGTTTCAGGTTTTTTATCATCAGCCACGGAAGCTATTTCGGTCTTTTTGTCATCAGCCGCTGGACTATCTGAAGCACGGTCGCTGTCCTGCTGGCGCTGATTCATCAGTGAATTCACCGCCCTGTCCAGTTCCTCAAAGTCAATATCTGTCATTTCCCCTCCCGATTGCTGTTATGTGCTTTTTCTATAATATCGATAAATTGATAGGCGTCCAAACTAGCACCACCGATCAACAAACCATCGATTCCATCAATACGCAAATAATCACTTGCCTTTTCAACCGTTATACTACCGCCGTACAAGATTCTCACCTCAGTTGCAGCTTTTTTGCCAAATAGCTGCTGTATCTGACGACGAATCGTTTTAATGGCTCGTCGCACATCAGCTGGGTTGGCACTTTCTCCAGTACCAATTGCCCAAACTGGCTCATAGGCGATCACGATGCGGTCAAACTCATCAGCTGTCACATTCGCCAAACCGCTCAGCAGTTGATCGTGCAGCGCATCAGCTGTCTCACCAAGGGTTTTTTCTTGTAGCGTTTCGCCGATACACAGGATTGGTTGCAAATGATTACGCAGCGCGGCTTGAACTTTCAATCTGATGTCGCGGTCACGCTCCTGGAAAACATAGCGCCGCTCCGAATGTCCAACAATGACGTAGTCGACCAGCCCGCGCAGATGAGCCGCTGGCACTTCGCCAGTATAATTACCATAGTCACGCCAATAGCAGTTCTGAGCCGCCAGTTTGATGAGTCGGCGATTCACTTGCAGACTTAGGCTCTGAAGCGTCAAAATCGTTGGCGCGACTACCGTTTCTACATCACGATGCGACGAAATCATCTTCATCAACTTATGCAGATAAAGACTTGCTTCTTGCATAGCTAGGTGCATTTTCCAGTTGCCAACGATTAACTTTTTGCCCATATATTCCCCTTATGCTTTTTAGTGTACCACTCCAAGCCCATATGCGTCTAGTAAACTCTCGATTCCTGGCAGTTTTTTTCCAGCCATCAGCGCCAAACTAGCTCCACCACCTGTGGAAACATGGCTAAACGCTGCGCCGTCATGACCATCCCATTTCAATACAAAGTCAGCTGTATCACCGCCACCGACTACTGAAAGCGCCTGCTTGTTTTGGGCAATCGCTAAACTGAGACGAGCAGAACCAATGGCAAAGGTCGATTTCTCAGCAAAACCAACTGGACCATTCCAGATGATCGTTCCCGCGTGTGCTAGCACTGCAGTATAGCGTTCAATGGTTTGCATACCTATGTCGAGCGCCATGTCAGTGGCGCCAACATGCGTCACACTAACTTCACGCCGCTTTTGGCTATCAGGATGTTCAGCCACCGCAACATCGGTTGGCAGCAACAGAAATTCATCCACATGTTCACGGCCAACTTTTTGCTCCACCGCTTGATAAATCTGATAGATGACATCGTGCTGACCTGGCTCAACGCGGCTCTTGCCCAGGCTCAATCCTTTATACTCCAAAAAGGTATTTGCCATAGCGCCGCCGATCAAGATCTGATCAGCCTTGTCGATAAACTCATGAATCATGCCAATTTTGTCAGACACTTTGGCACCACCGACGATGGCAACTAGTGGTCGTTTAGGCTTAAGCATAGCGTGAGTGATGGCGTTATATTCAGCACAAACTAAATCACCCGCTAGCCCAGGCATATACATGGTAATTTCATGCGTACTGGCGTGTTTTCGGTGAACCACTGCAAAGCCGTCTTGCACAAAATAATCAGCTTGACTGGCCCGAGCAATTGAGCGCGCAAACTGCGTGTCGTCGGCTTCTTCTTCAGGATAAAACCGCAAATTTTCTAACAAAATGATTGCGCCAGAAGATCGCCGCACTGTTTGACGAACTTTATCGCCGACACAATCATCAACAAATTTCACTGGATACTGCAACAGTTCTGACAAGCGCACCGCAACTGGCGCTAGACTGTATTTTTCGTCTCGGCCTTGCGGACGGCCCAAGTGACTGATCAGCACAATCTTACAATGCTGCGACAACAGATATCTTAACGTGGGCAAACTGGCACGAATTCGTAGATCATCAGAAATCTCACCATTTTCGAGCAACGGCACATTATAGTCAACCCGCACCAACACTGTTTTATGGCGCAAGTCGACGTCATGAATTGTCTGTTTGAAAAATCGTTTGCCCACCCTTTGATATCCTATATACTAATCATTTACTCCAGTGTCAAAACGCGTATCGTATCAGTTTTGCCGGCGCCTGGGCGGTGGCCATTAACCAACACCAACGTTGCCACACCATCACCAAAGTAGCCTTCATTTTTCAGATCACGTGCTAGGTCAAGACCATGACAGTTCTCTGGTGGGCGCATGTACACACGAGTTGCGTAATTCAGCGCCAACTTCTGAGCTGTTTTGCGGTTGTCTGTCAGGCTGATGATCGGCATGTTTGGACGGAAAGCACCAATGTTGACGGCCGTAGCACCCGTGTCCGTCTCTGCCACGATAGCATCTGCGTTGAGGTCACGCGCCAAACGAGCAGCTGTGTAGCTGATGACAGCGTCATTTTTCTGGCGAGATTCACTCTTTGTCACCGACATGACATCACTGTGTTCCTGGGTGTAGAGAATGGTTTTTCGCATGGAATCAACCGCTTCAATTGGGTATTTACCATTGGCAGTCTCATCAGACAACATCACCACGTCAGCACCCTGGATGACCGCGTTTGCCACATCGCTCACTTCAGCGCGGCTCGGCTCAGGATTGTCAACCATACTACCCATCATCTGAGTTGCTACGATCACCATCTTGCCGTGCTTGCGACACAATGTGATAATCCGTCGCTGCACGACCGGCACAATCTCGGCGCCAGCTTCCACCGCCAAGTCTCCTCGCGCCACCATGACACCATCGCTCAACTGCACGATCTTTTCCAGGTTTTCTGGAGAGATGGCAGATTTTGTCTCAATCTTGGCGATGATCTGCGCTTCAGAACCAAACGTCAACAAACGCTGCCGCAAGTCAACGATATCAGATGCCGACTGCACGAAGCTCAAAGAAACATAATCAAAGTCGCGGCTAGCCCCCCACTCAATGTCTTCTAGGTCTTTCTGGGTCAAAATATCACCGCCAAAATCAGTGTCAGGCAAATTCAAACCTTTTCGGCTCATCAAAAAGCCGTCATTTTGAATCTCAACCTTGATGGCAGTTTCACTGACGATTTCACGAACAATTGAACGAATTTTACCGTCAAACATGTACAACGGTTCGCCAACTTTCATCTTGCTGGCCAAGTTGTACTGCACTGGAAGATTGAAGCTTCCGTCATGTTCAGCAATTTCCGAGTCCAGCACCAACATATCGCCAGTTTTCACTTCCAACATGTTGTCTTTCAAAATACCCAGACGAATTTTTGGACCTTGCAAGTCTTGCAAGATCGCAACTGGCTTGTCTTGCTCACGGCTAGCGGTACGAATCCACTCAATCTGCTGCGTGCGCTCTTCGTAGCTACCGTGGCTAAAATTAAGACGGAAACCGTTGGCGCCAGCGGCCATCAGCTCCGATACTTTTTCCTGGCTCATGGTTGCAGGACCAATTGTTGCCAAAATTTTGGTACGTTTAAAAATAGGTTTACTCATTTTTAAAATTATATCACGAAATAACAGTGATGGAAAATGGTTGTGTTATCTGGGGTCTAATATCATCTAGTCAAGCTTTTATGTTGTCGTCTAGAGTTAATCCAGCATCAGATTTTTTAAAATCAGCATAAGCTAATGCCGACAAACTTAAGTACTCAATGGTTTTTACCATCTATCGCCCTCCTCTACTGGCATATTTTTTGACGTATCAATACAACCTTTTATCTCATTAATTGATGACAACTTATCTCTATTACAATATTCTCTTGAAATAAGCTTGCCATTCTTCGATAAGTATATATTTACAGATATATCTTTAGGGCTCACTCCCACGTTTTTCGCATACTCCATCATCTCGTGTATGCCACTAGCAAAACGACTCTCGTCTTTAATGTCACCATCATACTTAAAATTTAATCCATAAGCTAAATTGCCACGCTGCCCGACTTTATTTTCAGCCAAAAACACCTCCTCAAAAGTTGGCTTTTTCAGAGTGAAGGTACGCTCTACGTCCGGATCTATTACGCCTAGTCTAACTTTGACATCAACGGGCATGTCTTTAAATATTTCTCTGACTTTGGGCTGAATTTTGGCAGTTTGTTCTTTTTGCCAAGTCCTTACTACATAGTCGTCGCTATATTTTGTCTGGTTGTCTACCCGAGAAATATGTATCTTTATACTTTTATCTGATTTAGGGTAGGCGTTAGTAGACCATACGCAAGAGATACCAAAAGCACCGCCATCGCAACTAGGCTTTTCTACATCAAAATCTTGATTGTATTTATTTTTTAGATAGCTAGTTATATTAGCCTGCTCGATCGTATCACTAACCGAACGTTTATTAATTTCTCTATCTACTATAATTCCACCTACGATATACACTACCGTCATTATCACAACTATCGACGACAGAATAATTAAAATAACTCGCCGGGCTTTTTTATTATTTATGCGTGACTTGTTAGTCCTTTTACTTTTACTCTTCGCCATACAACACAGCCTCTTATTGCTTAGTTATTTATGATTTTATTTAAACATAGGCATGATACAACATGCTAGTGGTCTTATCTGTAAAAGCAACTCTGAGGTTGGTAATTGCTTTGAGATTAGTATCAGATATTCTAGAGTTTTTAATGCCATATTATTCCCCTATCTTATTAATACAATCATCCAAGTCTTTTTCGGACCCCAAATCTTTTTTATCTAGAAAAATTGTACATCTGCCAGTTGAACGATTTTTACTATTGGTATCTATTTTTATGCTGTAAATACTCTCTTCTCTCAATTTCTCTACAATTTTGAATATATAAGAAGCCTTCTGTTTGTCATTCGGAGCGTCTATTATTAGCCTGTACAAGAAGCCTTCGTCTTTTGTTTTATTATCTTCATATTTAGATTGTTTATTTACAGAGTCTACCAAATCTTCAGATAAGACAATTTCTGCCCGTGCACTATCTGCTTTATAGCCATTGCTATTAGCGTTAACTTCTTTGATGGTAGATTCTAACTCCCTGCTGGCTTGGACTGACCAGATGGCGGCGATGTATTGGTCGCTACAGTCAGAGGGGTTCAAATAGCTGCAATCGATGTCGAATTTTAGTTTTGGGTTTGACACTAGGTATGCTTGCGACATCCATATACCGTTGACCCCAAAACCTCCGTGTTTATACTCAGGTCTCTCTACCTTAAAATCTTCGTTATATTTATTTTTTAGATACTCTGACATCCCATTCTGGGCATTGGATATTTTATTTTCATTTTTGATATGTAAGACAATCGCTATGGCAACAATCAATATAACCAGGCTACAGAGGGCTATCAATAATTTGTATACTTTATGCTTCTTTGTCTTACTAACTTTTTTTACCATGACCCCTCCGGTCATTTGCTAGATGATACTATTTTAGCTTAAGCATAACTTATATGCAAAGAAATTGATGCTATACACAATCCTAGGTTATAGGTTGTGAAGTTTCACATCCCAGGAGCAGATAGGGTTAGCCCCTTTCTTAAAGGCAGAGAGCTAAATATCTGATGAATCAAAACCTCAGAGGCTATTCAGCTGATTAATAGATCCGACTACTGAGGCAATACCCCATACTGTCCCATTCATATAAATTATTTCTTGATACTCCTTAGGATCTCCTAAGTCGTAGCCACAATGCTGTAGTTCATATTTACCGTCGTATATCTTTCTGCCACATAAGTCTGGTTTGCCGATAAGCTCCTCGACCGTATCCCTATCCATGCCGATCTGGACGTCGCTCATCTTCTCATAGAACTCGTCCTTAGTTGACCAAGGCCTACTGTTAGTATTGGAGCTAGCATTAGTATCAGAGACAGTATTAGGGCGAGGAGTGTGCTGCTGTAGATATAGGATTGTTACGACTCCAGCGGTAAAACATATAGCTACGTAAACTAGCACAATAGCCACAAGTTTAATTAACTTTTTACCTTTATAAGGATGACCGTTGTTTACCATAAGCTTATTCTATTACGTTATACTGGACAGTTCAATCTACTTGGATATCTAGAAATAGTTGGAAGTTCGCCTAAAGATGAGCCTTCAAATTTTGTCAAGTCCGAGTAAGCTAAAGCACTCAGCGCTAAATATTGCTCAGTAGTTACCATTATTTGTCCCCTTCATATTGCCATCTAGATACTTTTTTATATCCACCTCGCTATGAATCTTATTAACAGAACCTTCGCTAAACCTTCGACAGTTTCTGTAACTAGTGTCACATGTGCGTAAATATAGACTATCTAATGATGTTTTCTGCAGGAGGGATACAAGTTTCCATAGTCTATTACTGTCGCGTATACTCATATCAAACACGATGAGCTCTATAGATATATGCTCCTTGTTACCAGTAGCTCTATATTCTTTGAAGCTTGGTATATACTTCTTATAATCCATTTTTCCAGCCTTGCTGCTATTAAAATAAACAGCCACCTCATATGCCACGTCATCATACAATATAGCCTTTATCTCAGGTTTTATTTCATCAAGATATTCCCTACTCCAAAGCTGATTAATGTAATTATCCCGATACTGATGAGAGCTTCCGTTAGGATCACCATAATCCCATACTTTGAATCTTAGATTATCTTTGTCAGATTTAAGATATGCGTCAGCCGTTGGATCACCCTCAACACCAATACCGCGTCCCTCAATTCTATAATTCTCTACTACAAATTCTTTGCCATATTTATTCCTTAGATACCGAGCCATGTCATTTTGTCGTGCTAGATTATTGCTAGTACTGACAATAAACTGCACGACAACAGCAAGCAAGATGATAATAACAATAGCAATCCAAGGTCTTACATTTATGCTTTGCTTGGACTTAGGCTTTTTCAGTGTGGTTTTCTTGGGCAGTTTTTTGCTGACGCGAGTATTCTTATTGTTTGTCTGTCTTGTCTTTGTTATACCGTTTTTTGCCATTGAAGACCCACATTACTATTAGTTACTAATTACTTTTGATTTTATAGTAAGCATAAGCTTATTGCAAAACTAGAAATAAAACAAAAAAGGCTCCAAATAGCCTCTTGATTCCATAGTGGTGACCTTACCGGGAATCGAACCCGGATTGCCAGGATGAAAACCTGGTGTCCTAACCGTTAGACGATAAGGCCAACGTCACGAATTATAGCAAATTATCAGTCAGTTGTCTACAAGTGGACAAAGCAATTTTCCGCTTCATTTCTCATTTGGCGTCGTTTCTTATATAATAATAGTCATGGCAAAGCAAAAGAAGAAACGCAACAAAAAGTACACTGGTGTGGACGCTGCCACCAAGCGACCATCAATCACTCGCGTTAGTGCAGTCAACCGCTCACGGTTTGGGCAGTGGCGTCATGATCACCAACGACAACTCAGCATTGCGCGTACTGTCGCCATCATCATCGTTGCGCTCATCATCATTGTTTCGGGCGTCATGAGCTTATTCTAACGCCATCTACTTCACCGGCAGACGAAACCCAAAGGTACTGCCTTTACTCTCTTTTGATTCAAATACCATCTGACCGCCGTGTGCCAGGACAACCTTGCGCGCCAAAAACAGCCCGATCCCCGTACCGTCTGGGCGTTTTTTGCGAGCGTTTGAGCCACGGAAAAACTTGCTGAACAAATTTGCTTTCTCCGCGTCAGGAACGCCGATACCAGTGTCTTTGACGGTAAACACCACATCGTCATCATCTCTGGTCAGTTTTACTTTGATGGTCGTGTCGGGTTTTGAGTAGTACAGTGCATTTTCAATCATATTCATCATCACCTGTCGCAATTTTTCACCATCCACCATGGGCTGTGGGATGTCTTTGTCGATGTCCACTGCTATTTTGACATGTCGCTGTTTGGACATGGTTTTTAGGAATGCAACCTCGTCTTTGACCAGTTGTACCAAGTCAGTCGCTTGACGGTTGATGACGAATTTGCCCGTTTGCAGCCTGGATACACTCAAAAAGTCACCAATGAGCTGCACCATTCTCTCGCTTGAGCCAAAGGCTTCGGTCAATACGGTGCGTTGCGTCGCGTTGATCGGCCCCAGGTCGCCCTCCAGCATCATGTCCAAATAGCCCTTGATGCTGGTCAGCGGGGTTCGCAACTGGTGTGATGCCATGGAGATGAATTCGTCTTTGGCAGCATCCAGTCGCTGTAGTTGGCGGTTGCTAATCCTGAGTTCCCTCGTTGCATCGATGATTTTCTGTTGCAACGTTTCGTTAAGCTGCCGTACTTCAGCCATAGCGAGTGAGTTTTTGACTGCCACCACCAATTCACCGCTCATGGTTTCCAGGAGGGAAATATCTCGCCGCGTGTAGCGCTTGGCTCGTCTGCCAAACAACACACAACCAACGCATTCGTGGTCCATGGCTAACGGCAGGATGACTTCAATGTGATACATCGCCAAACTTTGCTGCAATGATTCATCCGCCAAATCTTTGACGAGCACCACTTCGTTGTAGCGATAATGCCGATGAATATGCTTTGTCAATCGTGCCACGTCAATCGCCGGAAGAACTCGTTTGCTGGTACTTTCTAGTCTAAAATTGTCACCAATCTTCACCGCTAGCGTCACGGACTCCGCCTGAAATGACCGCCGCAAAAAACATTTCATGCGCTTTAAAAATACGTCCAAATCAGTGCTGCGCAGTAACAACATGCCCATCTCAGCAAAAAATTCTTGCTTGCGCATGCGACTGGTTTTCAAAACATGAGTCGCTTTTTTCAGAGATTGCCCATAGTCCCTATCCATGTATATAAATATAAGCGATTTAGGCCTTCTCGTCCAGATATCTGTGCTATAATGAGCCTATGAAGAAGATTGCCATTATCGAAGACGATCCAGCTATTAGCCAGATGTACCGCATGAAATTTGAGGCTGATGATTTTGACGTACGACTCGCAGCCGATGGCAAAGTGGGCGTCGAATTAGTTGAGAAATTTACCCCAGATATCATTTTGCTTGATTTACAAATGCCAGAAATGGACGGATTGACTGCCTTGAAAAAAATTCGTTCGCACACGTGGGGTGAAACTGTGCCAGTCATCGTCCTAACTAACCTGAGCGAAGAAGAAGCGCCCGATGAACTGCGAGATCTCAACATTCACAGCTACATCGTCAAAGCGAACTTGACACCACGCCAAGTAGTCAGCAAAGTCAAAGACGTCATCGGCTAAGCTGGCTAGTTCTGTTTTTGCTGATTGGCAATAGCCAGGCAAGCATTGATCAAATTGTCAAACAACGCCGTCACTGTTAGCGGTCCAACGCCGCCTTTTTCGGGCGTAATTGACACGTCCCGTCGGTCACGCACTTCTTTGGCAACATCGCCAACTATTTTACCCTTGTCAGACGCGGTGCCTGCATCTACCACGATTGCACCAGGCTGCACCATGTCAGACGAAATAATACCGGGACTGCCCGTAGCGGTAACAATCACTTCAAAATCAACTAACCGCGCCAAGTCATCCCCCATGTCGAAGACGACTGGTTCTAAACCAGACCGACGCCACATATCTACCAGTGGTGCGCCCACCAGTCGACCATATCCAACCACAGCGATACGTTTTTTGGACAAATCAATACCATGGCCCGACAATAGCCAATTGATAGCCGTTGGCGTTGCCGCTTCAAACGACGAACGAGGATTCAGCCCATCGACGTCTTTTTCTGGCGCAACCGCAGCCAATATTTCGTCCGTCTGAGTTGGATCTTTCAACGGCAGTTGGACGATGATTCCCTGCACATCTTCTCGCACACTCAGCTGCTGAACCGTCTCCAATACATCTTCCACGTGGTGAATTTCTGTATCGATCAAAATATCCGCACCATAGTTACGCTTCAAGCGCATGTAGGTTTCAATCACTGGATTATCGGTATTGGTGATAATTGCCAGACGCGGCTGGATATGCCAGGCTTGACGCAATGCGCGAACTTGCTTAGCTTGACGCTCTTTGATAAAACTTGCCAAATCTGTACCAGTGAGTATTTTCATCTCTATCATTCTACCAAATGAGTCTGCTTGAGTACAGGTATCAGCTATGGTATAATGCTAGAAGCTTGCGCATGGCGGATGTAGCTCAGTTGGTTAGAGCGCTGGATTGTGGCTCCGGAGGCCGTGGGTTCGACCCCCATCATTCGCCCCAAGCATTGATTTGTGGCATAATATGTGCTAAAATCACACGTATGGGCCAGTAGCTCAGCTGGTTAGAGCACCTGCCTCTTAAGCAGGGTGTCGAGGGTTCGAGCCCCTCCTGGCCCTCCAAAATAACCTCACACGCGTGTGAGGATTTTATTTTGCCTTATGCATACGGATTGTACCGACGGGAAGGCGGTTCGTGAAATGATGACCTTGGTCTGTTGAGTCCCATCGGGCGAGCGTTGGCATTTGAAGATTGCCGATTTGGCCTATCTGTTTCAGTCTTGGCAGTATGCGGTTTTCTGTTTGAAAGACTCTGCTCTGCCGACTGCTTGGATTTATGATCATACCCCGAAGCTACAACCCCCAATTCCATGCCAAAGCGACGCACATGCCCATGGCAGCTAGCCATGGCAGAGCTTTGATAATTATTGATGTATTGGCGATCTGAATTTGCCCGATGTTTTCTGTTGATGCTTCGTCCCGTATGTCCGTACGCCGTAAAACCGTCAATCGACCCTCGTCGAGGATCAGATAGTCTCATCATCAGTTCTCGAGACATGCGTGGTTTTCGACTCGCATCCATATTTGATACTCGTAATCCTATGGCGCCCCGAGTAGGATTCGAACCTACGACCTTAGGCTTAGAAGTCCTCTGCTCTATCCAGCTGAGCTATCAGGGCGTATTCACATTATAGCATCTTTCTGCTACAATGATACAAGCTTGCGGGTGTAGTACAGCGGTTAGTATGCAAGTTTTCCAAACTTGAGATCGGAGTTCGATTCTCCGCACCCGCACCAAAGTTACGATAATTCCCATCCATAAAGGGCATCATGGATCCATATTTTTACACAGAAAAACCAAAATACCGACCACACGACATCGAAGATGCCTCTGAGTTTTATGACATCATTGAGCGCAGCAGTTTGACGCATCAGCTGTCTGATTCCAGGCCGTACATCTACTGGACGATGGAAATTTACGACAAAGCCAACGGCATAAAAGGCGGCGGTGGTTTGGGCGTACTGGCAGCGGACACGCGGCGGGTGGCCGAAAAATTAGACGTGCCGTTTGTGGTGGTTACGCCATTTTACCGTAGTGAGTCACACCAAAAAATTACCAACCTAGAGCAGGAAGAATTTTCAGAAACTGTCTCACCACAAGACTATGGTTTTGAGTATATTGACGAAGTATCCATCAGTTCACGCGGTTTTCCTGACGCCAGTTTGAGCATCTTCAAAAAGACACTTGGTTCGACGCAGTTTGTTACCATCTCAGAGCCAAACTTTGGACAATTGTACGAAGGTGAGGGCTCGGGTGATCACCGGCTATACCAAGAAGTCGCGCTCGGGTTCGGCGGCTATAAAGCCCTGAAACTGCTCAGCATCAAGCCGGCCGTCATCCAGCTCAACGAAACCGCAACCATTTTTGCAGCACTAGCTAGGCTGGACGAGCTATGCGCCAACGGCATGAACCTGTACGAAGCAATCGTTTACGTGCGCAAGCACACGCTCTACACCAACCACACGCTGCTCCAGGCAGCCGAACCAGAATTTCACCGCTCACAATTTGAAAAATTAGTGCTGCCAAATCTCAAAAGTAACGCCGTGCGCTGCTGGCTAATGGAGCAATTTCGTAACGACCGTTTGCGACCGAACCTGCTAGCGATTGAGCTGACCGAAGCCAAAAATGGCGTCAGCAAACTGCACGCCCGCGTGGCGAATTTCCGCGACCGCAACAACGACAAAGTCAAATTCCACGCCATCACCAACGGCATCGACCTGGAAACATGGGTGCTACCGGAAATCATGCAGCTCTACACTGAAAGCGGAATTATCGATAAATTTGGATTGCCAACAGATAATTTCCATGCCAAAATTGATACGTTAACTGCGTCAGACCTCCGCGCCATGCACCGCGCTGGTCGCGCCGCTTTAAACCGTGTGCTAGAGCACCGCAAAGATCAATACAACCGGCCTGTACAAATACCAGAAAACGCATTGTTGTTTGATTTCAAACGACGCTTTGCGAACTATAAGCGACCTTACATGCCGTTCACTAACCCAAAGGCTCTGCGACAGATTTTGGTGGATTATAATGCGCATTATATCTTGGCGGGAAAAGTCCACCAAGGCGACACTGTGATGTATCAACGGCTGCTTGAGATTTTACAATTGGTAGACGCTGACCCAATCTTGAAAGAGCGCGTTCATTATATTCAAGATTATGACGAAGAATTGGGGCGCGCATTGGCAGTTGGTTCAAACATCGCCATCAACGTGCCAGAAGTCGGCTGGGAAGCCTGCGGCACATCATGGGAAAAAGATATCGCCAATCTCAAATTGCTCATTTCCACCAGCGATGGAGGCGTGGCGGACATCAAGCCAATCGCCTGCTTAGAAGTTAGCGGCAAAAACTACGACGAAGAAGTTCGTTCGCTGTATCTCAACATGCACAAAGCTGCCCGTATCATGCAAAATGATTCACTGCTGGAAAAATTAACTCATCGCCAACTCAAAGCGTACCTGCCAATCATCTCTGGCGCGCGCATGATGAAAGATTATCTGCACTTTTTGTTCCCAAAGCGGTGACGCTATTCGTTAATCACTTCAACTTGTGCACCCAATCGATTCAGGCGCTGTGCCAAATCTTCGTAGCCACGGTTGATGGAATATACGTCACGCAGGATTGACTGACCTGGCGCTGCTAACATTGCCAAAAAGACGACAACACTTGGTCGGAGCGCTGGTGGCGCAATGACGTCGGCTGGCTTCCAATTGGTCGGACCGCTGATGTATACCCGGTGCGGATCGACCAGCTCAATTTGTGCATTCAGTTTGCTTAGTTCGGTAAAATAAATCGCTCGATTTTCATAACTCCAGTCATGCACCAAGGTCCTACCTTCAGCCATGGTAGCGATGAGCCCCAAGAACGGCAAATTATCCATGTTAATCCCTGGAAATGGCAATGCATGAATCTTATCTTTTGGCGCAACCAGCTTGGAGTGTTTCAGCGCGATGTCCACCAAACGAGTACGGCCATTGTCGGCTGGGTATTCCTCGCTCAGCTCATACTGTAAGCCCATTTCAGCCAAGGTTGCTAGTTCAATTTCCAAAAATTCAATTGGCGCTCGGCGCACTGTGATCTCCGAATCAGTCACCACGGCCGCCGCGATGAAGCTCATAGCCTCAATCGGGTCCTCAGACGGTGCGTATTCAACGGCTTGGTTGATCGATTTTTTACCGGTGATGGTCAACGTAGTAGTGCCGATGCCTTCTATCTTCACGCCTAATTTTTCCAAGTAGAAACAGACGTCTTGCACCATGTAGTTTGGGCTGGCGTTGCGGATGATGGTCTTGGTTGGCGACAATGCCGCTGCCATGATGAGGTTCTCCGTCACCGTGTCACCACGTTCAGTCAGGACAATAGTGTGATCACCCGTCGTGACGTTAACTGTCGCATGATAGCTGTCTGGCTCTGCCTCTACCTGCATCCCAAAATGCTTCAGACCTGACAAATGTGGCTCTACGGTGCGCTTACCGAGATTACAGCCACCGGCAAACGGCAAACGAAAGTCATGGTATTGATGCAGTAGCGGACCGAGAAACATTAGTACAGTGCGAGTACGCTTGGCAGCAGCGATGTCCATGTCTTCCAACCTCAGCCGAGCTGGTGGCGTGATCTCCAAGTCATTGCCTGCTAGCCACCTTGTTTTGACACCGATGGAGTTAAGCACTTCGATGATGCGGTTAACTTCTTCGATGCGCGACACTCGCCGCAATGTCGTTTTACCTTTGTTGAGTAAACTAGCACACAGCAAAGCCACTGCAGCATTTTTACTCGTTTTGACGTCGATACTACCAGATAGTTTGTGTCCACCCGAGACGCGGAAATTGATCTTGCCAGTTTTGTTAAGCAGCATGATATTATGGCTCAATACCTCCGAGATACGCGACAACATTTCGAGGCTCAGGTTTTGCTTACCGCTTTCAATACGATTGATGGCACTCTGAGACGTTCCCAAAGCATCGGCTAATTGGGCCTGCGTCAGATTTTTTCTTTGACGATTTTCCGCAATGAGCGTACCGATCTTTTGGATGTATCGATCTGTATTCATGCCGGCAGTATATCACAAATGATATAATAGTACAAATGGTATAATGAGGTCATATAGGAGAAATTGACATGAAAGATCAAGCAATTGAACGACTCATCACTGCGGAAATTGAGCGACAGCAAGCAGGGCTAGAGCTCATCCCCAGCGAAAACTACGTTTCACCAGACGTGCTCAAGGCACTCGGTAGCGTATTTACCAACAAATATTCTGAGGGCTACCCTGGCCGGCGCTACTATGGCGGACAGCATAATACCGATCAAATTGAGCAGTTGGCGATTGACCGTGCCAAGCAACTATTTGGCGCTGACCACGCCAATGTTCAGCCACACTCCGGCGCCCAGGCCAATGAGGCGGTGTATTATGCGTGGTGTGAGCCTGGCGACACCATCCTGGCGATGGATTTGGCGCACGGCGGACACCTGACCCACGGTGCACTAGTCACCCGCTCAGCCCGCGAGTATAACTTTGTCCGCTACGGCATCAAAGATGTCGAGACGGGTGAGATTGACTATGAAGCAATTCGCGAGTTGGCACTGAAACATCGACCAAAGATCATCTTGGCGGGCTTTTCGGCCTATCCGCGCGAACTAGATTACGCCAAGTTTGCCGAGATTGGCAACGAAGTTGGCGCTATGTTGATGGCGGATATGAGCCACATCGCTGGACTGATCGTCGGCGGTCAAGCCAAAAATCCGTTTGACTATGGCTTTCACGTTATCACCACCACCACGCACAAAACCTTGCGCGGCCCACGTGGCGGCTTGATCTTGTCAAAAGGCGTCGTCGGCAATCCTTTGAAACGGCCAGAAAAGACCCTGGAAAATCTGCCAACACTCATCGACCGGGCAGTCTTCCCTGGCACTCAAGGTGGTCCGCACATGCACACCATCGCCGCCAAGGCAGTGGCCTTTGGTGAGGCGTTACGCCCAGAGTTTGCAGCATACGCTCAGCAAATCGTAAAGAATGCGGCCGCACTGGCAGATGAGCTGAAACGCGGCGGCTTAAAATTGGTAACAGGTGGCACCAGTAACCACTTGGTGCTGGTGGATGTGTATGGCAGCTTCGGTATTGACGGCAAAACCGCCCAGGAGCGGCTGGAGGCTAGTGGCATCACCACCAACGCCAACGCCATCCCGAACGACACCCTACCGCCTTTCCGCCCAAGCGGTTTGCGGCTGGGCACACCAGCAGTGACGACACGCGGCATGACAGAAGCGGAGATCAAGCAGATTACTGAGCTGATCATTGCAGCAATTCGAACCGATGACCCGAATGTCCATGCTGAACTCAAACAAAAAACTGGGTCTTTAGCGAAGAGTTTTCCGCTTCCTTACACTAAGAGCTAGGCAACAAACCTAAGACTTAATAAAATACCCCAGGCTATACCTGAGGTATTTATATTATTAGCGTGTTGCTAAGTTAAAACTAGTTACATTTACCAGTTGTAATCTCTTTCACGTGGTCAGTACCAGCATCAACGTCTTTCCAGTATTTAACCTTCACACCGGTTGCTTCAGACTGGTTTGTTGTTACACCACCGTCTTTGCAGAACTCGTAGCCATAGTGGTTCTTGTTAGATGGTGTTGGTGCAGTACCGTCAGTCGCGCTGATAACTGTAGCTGGAACCTTAATAGTACTGTAGCCACCTACCTCAGAAACAGTAGGCCACTTGTCGTCCTCTGCACTAGAGTTGAAAGATGCTGCTGCGTTGACGAGGTTGCGTGCGTTTGATTGACGTTCGTCGTCACGTGCTTTTTGTGTTACACCGTTGTAGGCAACGATTGAGATTGCTGCCAAAATCGCGATAACAACGATCACGATCAAGAGCTCAACAAGTGTGAAACCTTTAGTTTTGTTTGAAGAAATCATTTCTGATTTGCCCCCTATTTTTGGTTAAGTTATTAACAATTTTGATTGTATCAGAGCGGTTTTAAAAACACAAGCATTTTATCATTGTGCGTTGAGTGACCTGGCATACATAATGCCAGTGTAGCTGATTTCGCTACCTGCAACTTGACGTTTAGCGGTCAATTTGATCCTAACAGCGCTCGGTTCAGAACTGGAAATATTGATATAATCAATCTGTAAATCAGTTGCAGAATTTGACGACATCACGGTTTCTGTCTTTGGACGCTGCCAAGTATTTGGCGACGTTTGACATGCATTCATGGAGACTTTTCTCATGAGCTTGGAGCCGGCAACTGAATACTCCAGGTTGTATGACAAGGCTTCTTCGAGCAGTAGCCCAGCGCTCGCCACTGAACAGTCCTTTTTAACCAGTCGCCGGTCGGTTGCTAGTGGGTTCTTGTTGGTGACAAAATTATTGGTACTTAGCGCAAATGATGAGTCAGGGTTGATAACCAGACTAGTACGCACGTCTTCTTCCATACGATCCAGTACCGCCTGCACTTCGTTTTGCAGCTGAGAACGAGCAGTCGTGCGCATGGACTCCGTCGTCAAACTGATAACGATACCAACTATACCCGCCAAAATGATGATCACCAACGGCGATATCACCAACATCTCCACCAGCGTAAACCCGCGCTGAGACTTACTGTGAGACATAGACCGCATGAGAAACTTCCTTTGCTGGATTGTCATACTTGGCAGTGGCCGTCACGCGCATCACCCCGACGTTTGGCTGAACACGGCAACGTTTTAGTGTGATGTTGACTGTTCCGAGCAGCGCATTGGTACGAGTGATGGTCTGTTCAGGGTGAGACGAACCAAAGCAGAGTTGCGATATCTCTTGATAGGTGCCTTCAGACCGCAGCACTTCGTACGCCAAAGTGCTAGCCTCCGATAATTTGCGAGCATCACTACCGCGAAACACTACCACCTGGTATAGCTGGTAACCACTGATGATGAAAAGTGACGCAACAAACAGTGTAATCATCAGCTCAACGACGGTAAAACCTTTTTTCATCACCGACTCTTCTCCACTATTTTCCACTCAAGGGGCTGCCCCTCGAGATGATACATGATGATATAGCCCTGGCATTCGTCAGTCAAGGTGATACAGCGGTTGCCTGAACGGTTGATAGCAAAATACGCGTACGCACCGTTGGCGTAACCTGATGGTTTATGAGTATTGTAGTCGCTCGTATACGATATCAGCATTGAGCGATTTAGTGGGGTCGAGTGTGATCCATACTGCAAAACACCAGCGGAGACAAACTTCTCACCTGGCAGCGGACCCTTCTTTGCAGCATCTGGTAGTTCGGAAAATATTTGATCGAAAAGTGCGTCAGTCATGGCACTACCGCCCGCACCATTGACCGCATGCGCTGGATAGCTACCAGCAGATTTGATGATATTGTTTGACGAGTCGCGCAGTTCGCGAGGATATAATGATTCTAGATAATTTTGAATAGTCGTGATGTCACCCTCACGCGTTTTGTCACGAGTTGAAACTTGATATGACCGAAAACTAACGGTACCGATGGCTAGCAAAATAGCCATGATAGCCATCACGATAATCACTTCCACAACCGTGAAACCAGTTCGTCGACTCATAGTATAAGCATAACCAGAAATGGTCGTCAGTGCAAGCCTATAATTCTAATGGTTCTTGCTCAATGCGGACATGAAATTGGTCATACACCGCTTGGATGATGGCTTGGCGAGCAGATTCGAGGTCATGATAGGTTGCGGCGCGAGGATTGGTCAGTACTAACGCGTTTTTGTCATGAATTTTCATGTTGTGAAGCTCTTTGCCGCGGAAGCCCGCTTGATCGATCAGCCAACCAGTCGGAATTTTATAGGTCCCATCTGGCATAGCGTAGTTTGGTACATCAGGGTGAGTTTGACGAATCGCATCAAGCGTCTCTTGACTGACCATGGCGTTCTTAAAGAATGAGCCGCTATTGGGCGTCACGGTCGGATCAGGCAGTTTGTCGTGTCGAATGGCAATTACTGCTTGGCGAATGGCTGCCGGGGTGTAATCGGTGATGTGGTGCTCATCGAGATATCGCTGCAAACCAGCGTAAAACGGCGGCTGTGGAGCGCGGCGCGACAAGCGAATGGTGATGGCCGTGATGCAATAGCGACCCATCTGTGAGCCACGGAAAATACTGTGGCGGTAAGAAAAATGACATGCCTCAGCAGGCAACACAACCATGGCGTCTGTAGCTGAATCATACGCTTCAACCTCCACTAACGTATCTGCTATCTCCTGCCCGTACGCACCAACGTTCTGCACCGGCGCAGCTCCAGCCGTACCAGGGATAGCAGACATCGCCTCAATCCCACTCAGGCCCATATCCACCGTTCGTGCCACCACTTCGTCCCAAACTTCACCGGCGCCAATTTTGAGCGTTACTGATTGCTCATCTTCTGACACAACCTCAAAACCCTTGATACGATTGAGTAGTACAACGCCCTCAAAACCTTCGTCTTTAGCGATCACATTACTGCCGCCACCCAACACAAAAACCGGCAATTGTCGCGACTGGGCATCGTGATATATCTGTGGAACCTCCTCCACTGCCGTGGCTTCTGTCAAAAAACGTGCGTTACCGCCCACTTGCATGGTGGTGTATTGTTTGAGAGAAATGTCTGTGGAAATATTCATATGGTGATATTATACCACCCTTGATATACGCTGTCATTTTCATCAAATGATAAGTATGGTATAATTTAACTCGGTATGCACCCGTAGCTCAGCGGATTAGAGTACTTGGCTTCGAACCAAGGGGTCGCAGGTTCGAATCCTGCCGGGTGTACCATATTCGTCATCATCACCTTGAAATCTTTACTGACGAGTTGACACGCCCCGTTAGCTCAACTGGATAGAGCATCGGTTTCCGGTACCGAAGGTTGCAGGTTCGACTCCTGTGCGGGGTACCAGAAATGATAATTACGCCTCTGTAGTATATAGACTACAGAGGTTTTTTGATATCTCACATCCTAACCAATTTGACGGTCGCTCGGGGCCTCACCTACTGCCGCGCGAATCTGCTCAGCAGTGATGATGGTTGTACTGCCTGGCACAACTGTGCCTGCCAACAGCTGCTTGGCAACAGTATTTTCGACAGCGCGCTGCACGACGCGTCGCATAGGTCGCGCACCAAGGCGTGGATCATATCCAGCATCAACGAGTAGCTGCTTACCCTCAGGTTCGACAGCAACTTGAATCTTCTGAGGCTCCAGCGTACGGTTAACTCCCGCCAAAATCAAGTCGATGACTTGCAATAGTTCAGCTTTGCCTAGAGGACGGAACAACACAATTTCATCAAATCGGTTCAAGAACTCGGGACGGAACAAATTGGCATTGATCAGTTCATTGATGAAGGTTTGTTCAAATTGTTCCAGCTGATAGCCACGCTCAATGTATTCACGGATGCGGTCAGCACCAGCATTTGACGTCGCAATGACGATACAGTCGCGAAAACTAACTTCTCGGTTTTTCTCATCACGCAGAATACCTTCATCCAGCAGCTGCAGCAACGTCGTCAGTACTTGTGGATGCGCCTTTTCTATCTCGTCAAGCAGCACCACCGAAAACGGCGCTTTTTGTACCTGAGCTGTCAAACTCAGCGGATCATTAGCTCCGTCCGCGATCAAACGAGCAACGTCCTCGGCGCGAACAAATTCGTTCAGGTCCAACCGCACCAGATTACCCTCACCACCAAAATACACCTCCGCCAAGGCCTTCGACAATTCAGTTTTACCGACACCAGTTGGCCCCAAAAACAGGAACGTACCGATGGGGCGATCGAGGTTTCTCACGCCAGCTCGCGCTCGACGGATGGCGTCGGATACCACTGACACAGCACGTGACTGGTTGATCATGCGCTGATGAATCAATGATTCAAGGTTTAATAATTTTTCACGTTCATCGCCACCAGAGGCCGCAGCGATCTTGATGCCCATGGTTTTTTCCGCCGCATCATCCACTGACTGCGCGGTGATGAGACCACCCTTAGAGATGCTGGCGGTTGATTCCAATACTTTCAGCGCTCGCCCTGGCATAGCCAAATCTTGGACGTAGCGATCACCAACTCGATACGCTTCATTGAGCGCCTGCAACATGTACGTCACGCTAAATTGATGTTCAAAGGAAATCAATTGGTCGCGCATAATTTTCATGGTTTCAGCACGATCCGTCGGCTGGACTGCTAGCGTATTTAACGCATGAGCCAGCTGGGTGTTACGTTGGGAAATCTGCAAAAATCGCTGCTGATCTAGAGACAAAATGATACGCAGGCGACCGGCTTCTAAAACGGGCAATAGTAAATTACTCATATCCACCGAACCAACGCCCTCTTCAAAAAATAGCTGAGCATTCTCCAAGCACAAAATAACATTTTTTGAGGCAAACGCTTCATTGAGCAGTCTCGTTACCAATTGTTCCAATTCACCACGACCGCCCGCCACAGAAATCAACGCCGACGCGTCCAGCAAGAACACTTGCTGATACAGCAAATTAGGCGGCACTTCCTTATGTCCATCGATCAGCATTTCTGCAAACGCCGCGATGAGCGTACTCTTGCCGACGCCATCTGGACCAACCAAGGCAACATTTTGACGACCGCCAGTATTGAAAATCTGCAGCATCTGATCTAGCACATCAGTATGTGCGTCCAGACGCGTCATAATCGTCCCGCCCGACACTTGCTGACTCAGGTTTTGAGCAAATCGGCTGAGCAGCGGCGTATAACCAAACGACCAATCTCGCGCTATACCGCCAGTGCGCAGCGGTTTTTCTTTGAAATCTTCGACCAGCGCTTTCAGCCGCTCATACCAGCGAATTCCCTCCAGCACATCCTGAAAATCCAGCTTCAAACTTGCCAAAATAGCGTCGTGGCTCGGGAACACTTTAACGATGGCTGCTGCGACGACCGCGCCCGTCACTTTGGGGCTATTGGTTTCCTGCCAGATGTCAATCGCCGCTTGCCAGATAGCGCCGGTCATCCGTGGATCATCGGACGCAATGTTACTCAGGAAGTTCGGCGTCAGCCCAAGGCGCACCGCCAAAAATTGACCAGCCCGAGTTTTTGAGATAGCCATCACTAATTCTTGTGGCGTTGGGTTTTTGCTCAATTGACCCAGCAAATCTGCAGCCATGACATCATCAAGCGTCGTCGGATGTTTGCTCACTTCAGCGGTTTTGAGATCACCCTGCCACCAAATCGTCAGCATCACAAATGGACCGCTCATACCCACCAACAACCAACCGATTGGCCCGTGATGAATCACTGACCAGCAGCCCAACAAGATCATCGCTAGACTACACAGACCCAGTAGTAAATGCCAAACATCACCAAAACGAACCGAAAATCGCGCCTTTTGCGACCGCTGGCTATCATAGCGAATTATCGGCTCGATATTCATGACGCTACTCCCATCTGCCAAAAGATGATGCCTATCAGTGGCGCCAATGGCAGCAGCAGCCAAGCCGCAATGATCAGCACGCTCCACAACATTCTAACCAGAAGGCAAATAAGCCCAACTGCTATCAAGATTGTCCGCAAAAATGCGCCAAACACCCTGGAAAATGATCTATCAAGAAACGCTCGAAATTGCTCCGGCAATCCGCCCTGCACCACACCAGCAGATATTTGCCGAAATGGATTAAACAAAGTCTTGAGCAGTAAGCCAATTGAGAAAAAATCAGCTGTTTTTAATAGACCAACATAGACTTGCCTGACGTGCTTATATAGTCCAGTTCCATACCACCACTGAAAGATTCCCACCAAAAACATATTATCAGTATATCACGACTCGCGCGGTTGGTGCTATAATATCTCTATATGATTCGACACATAGTGACAACCGCCATCGGCAAAGCTGTCCGTGGCGGCATGAGATTACGCGGCGGCGGCTCGGCCCTGCCAGGCCTAGTGGTAGAAAAAATTGACTCAGGTTTCATCCCTCGCGCGCTGCAAGATTTGCCCTACGGCGTGGTCGTAGTGTCAGGAACCAACGGCAAAACTACGACAACAAAAATCGTCGTCGAGCTGTTGGAAGCGACAGGCCTCAAAGTCTTCACTAACCGCACTGGTAGTAATTTCTCTCGTGGCGTGGCAGCGGCACTGTTAGGCGCTGTTAGCCAGCGAGGCAAATTGGACGCTGATATCGCAGTCCTGGAACTAGACGAAGCCTGGGCTGTTAAATTTGTGCAACAGGTGCAGCCAAAATATTCGCTGCTGCTCAACGTCATGCGTGATCAGCTGGATCGATTTGGCGAGATAGACACTGCAGCGGGTTTTTTGGAAAAAATTGCAGCCGCTACTACTGACCGCGTGGTCTTAAACCGTGATGATCCACGAGTCTTCCGCATCCATGAAAAGACTTCAGCGACGACATCCTATTTTGGCTTGACCACCGACCTACTGCGGCTCATGCCAACAGATGATTCCCTGAAAACCGGCGATGCTGTGGCGAATGAATCAGTCCACGCAGATGTGCTGTTGACAGCCGTGGCGGAACAAGGGGCTGAGTTTTTGATAGACGACACAAACTATAAAACCGAGATTGCTCTGAGTGGAGTGTACAATCTACTAAACGCGGCAGCGGCCATGACTCTGGTCAGAACCATCGTGCCAGAAACGCCAATTCCTGTGCTACTAGATACGCTGTCAAAAGTCAAACCAGCGTTTGGTCGCGGCGAAGTCATCACCTACAACGGCACGTCCATTGACCTCCTGTTGGTCAAAAACCCCAGTGGCTTTCGGCTCAGTCTGCTGTCTTTTGGTAAACGACAGCGTCATACTATGATCGCCATCAATGACAATTACGCCGACGGTCGCGACATGAGTTGGCTGTGGGATGTTGATTTTTCTGTGCTGAAAAATGTCAGCATGGTCAGTGGCGTCCGAGCCTATGACATGGCACTGCGACTGAACTATGACGAGGTCACCGTTGGTGCTGTCGAACCAGATTTGGCAAAAGCGTTGGATGAGTTTTTGGCACAAGCACCCACAGAGCCAAAACAGATCTTTTGTAGCTATACCGCCATGACCACCCTACGACGGTTGTTGAGCGAAAAAACAGATGTGGAGGATATTTCATGACAACGATCAAAATCATCCAACTATACCCCAAAGACATGAACCTCTACGGCGACTGGGGCAACACCTTGACGCTCAAAAAACGGCTGGAATGGCGGGGCTTTGGTGTCGAAATCATTGACCATAATCCAGGAGACACAACTGACTTTTCAACTGGAGATATCTTTGTCGGTGGCGGCGGACAAGACGCTGGGCAGTTGGCCATTCAAGACGACTTGCTGTCACGCGGTGAGGAATTGAAAACTCTGGCAAATGACGGCGTTCCCATGTTGCTTATCTGTGGTATGTATCAGTTGTTTGGGCGACAATTTGTTACCAACGACGGCTCCATCATTCGTGGCATTGGTGTGCTGCCAGTGGAAACAACCGCCGGAGAGGAACGACTCATCGGCAACATCACCCTGGAAAGTGAAGAATTTGGCACTATTGTTGGCTATGAGAATCACAGCGGTCAGACGTTCCTGGACGACACAGTCCAGCCACTGGGTAAGGTGGTACGCGGTGCTGGCAACAACAATACTGACGGCACTGAAGGGGTCAGGCTTCATAACACCATAGCGACCTACCTGCACGGATCGTTATTGCCGAAAAATCCAACGATAGCTGATTTTTTGATAGCCAAAGCCTTAGAGCGCCGCGGTATATCTGCCGAAGACCTCAAACCGCTTGAAGTTGATACTCTAGCGCAGACAGCGCAACAGGTTGCAGCTGAACGACCGAGATAAATATCTTATAAATTACAGGCTAGTTCAGTCTAGTACTACCCGTGCCTCATTAAAATCTATATGCATATCACTTGCATCCACTATTACTGGGAGAATTTCAGAAGCCGGCACCCAGTCTTCTCCTGGTAGAGTCATTTCCTCTACCAAAACAGCTATACTGGCTGTTCCACCCAATCTAGCTAAAGTTCTTCTGACGCGCCCAGTATATATATCATAGATAGAATTTGGGACTTCCATAAAATAAAATCTCCTCACATTTGGCTACTACTTACTGGATATTATACCATTAATTATAAAACACGTCACGGACAATTCCATGACGTGTATGTGAGATTACTTTATGGTCGGGGTGAAAGGACTCGAACCTTCGACCTCACGGTCCCAAACCGCGCGCGCTAGCCAACTGCGCCACACCCCGAAATGAGGTAACTACCTGCAAGGTATTGTAGCACATTGGCGCAGTAAAAGCTAGTCTTGTTGTAGCTATAATTGTATAGCTGGCGCCTACGCTTTGGTCGGTGATATATCGACTGAACGCTCAGCCTTGTCAACTGGTAACGCGTGGTCATGATCAAAGCTATAGACTAAGATTTTGCCAAACGGCATTTCTAAGTCTGCGACCTTGTCGTCTGGGATTTGGTCAAGGTATTTGACCAAGGCGCGGATAGAATTACCATGCGCCACCAATAGCACATTTTCACCGTCCTGCAGTCGTGGCAATATCTCGGTCTCAAAGTACGGCACAACTCGTGCATACACGTCTTTCAAGGTTTCGCCGTCTGGCACTGGATAATCCCAACCGCGACGAATGCCATTGAATGCTTCTTCACCAATCTGATCTTTGACTTCCCATTTGTTGCTACCTGTCAATGTACCATAGTCGCGCTCGTTGAGTTCTGCTGCATGAATGGTCGGTAATGTGGTGATTTCTGCGCCTTTGAGCAACGCGTCAAGTGTCTGGTGAGTACGCTTCAACGCAGAGGTATACGCCACATCAAACGTCGTGTCCTTTAGCAACTGACCAAGCCGCACCGTGTCCGAGATGCCTTTTTCCGTCAGACCGATGTCGGTCAAACCTGTCCATTTACCTTGTAAATTCCATTCGCTTTCTCCATGACGGCTGATGAACAATCGCCCAGACGCGCCTTTACGGACTGGTGTGTCGCCACTACCACTATCACCGCCTGTTGTAGAGAAAACAATCGTTTCCGTATCAGCATTGTCATCATCAGCGATTGCCGTTTCAAAATATCCCGACTGGTCGTGAGCCCAGGCTTTCAGTGACCATGGTAGCAGCAATTCACCTTTTAGCACTTCCTGTTTGCTGATAAATCGCCACTCTTCGATCTCTGGATCGTGGGGACTAATGGCCTCAACCTGCGATTCTTTGATGGACGCTGTGAAGATGAATTGGTAGGTGATAAACCCATCACCCATGCGCTGCGCCACACCCATCAATGACACATCGCTTGGATTGATAACGATACCAACTTCATCCTTCACTTCTCGCAGTGCTGCCACTAGTGGTGACTCTTCAGTATCAACCATGCCACCTGGCAGAGCCCAATACGTCTTGTAGTTTGCCTTAACAATCAAAGCTCGACCTTCAACATCCTCCAACAAGACAGCGGCTCCGGATGGTCGGGCGTCCAAGCTTTCAAGCCATTGACGTCGTTCTGCTCTCATAAACCCATCCATTATTTTGCAAACTCCACTGCCCGCGTTTCGCGGATAACATTAACTTTGATAGTACCCGGATATTGCATGGTTGATTCGATCTTAGTGGCAATATCACGAGACAATTTGATAGCACTCAGGTCATCAACCTTTTCTGGCTTGACAATCACCCGCACTTCTCGTCCGGCAGAAATTGCATAGGCCTTATCGATGCCCTCAAAGCTGGTAGCTACGTTTTCCAAGTCGCGCATGCGTTCAGCAAAGTTCTCCGCTGAGATGTTACGTGCACCTGGGCGTGCTGCTGAAGCAGCGTCTACCACACGAACCACCAATGCCTCTGGCGTTGTCGCTTCAATATCGTCATGGTGCGCCTCAATAGCATGTGCAATTCGCTCATCCATACCGTATTTACGTGCTAATTCTGCCGCAATGTGGTGGTGTTTACCTTCAATCTTGTGCGTCACTGCCTTACCAGAGTCGTGCAACAATGTCGCGATCTTTGATATACGAACGTCAGCGCCAATTTCCTCAGCAATCATCCCCGCCATCTGCGCCATCTCAGTCGAGTGCTTCAGCACGTTCTGACCATACGAAGTTCGGAATTTCAATTCACCCAACAGACGCAACATTTCTTTTGGAATACCAACAACACCCGCTTCACGCATGGCATCTTCACCGGCCTGCTTCACTTCTTTGTCAATCTGTTTTTGCGCCTTAGCAACAACTTCCTCAATGCGCGCTGGATGGATGCGTCCATCTTTCATCAGCATCTCCAAACTCAAACGCGCAACCTGGCGACGAACTGGGTCAAAGCTCGACAAAACCACCATACCGGGTGTGTCGTCCACTAGAATGTCGACGCCAGTGGCACGTTGCAACGCCTGAATATTACGACCTTCCTTACCGATGATGCGACCCTTCATCTCGTCATCAGTCAGCTTCACTGCCGTCACAGTACGCTCAGCGGTTACTTCGCTACTCATTCGCTCCATGGCGGTAAGCAAAATAGTCTGGGCCCGCTCCTCAGCATCGTCCATGGCCTCGTGCTGCAATTTTGCAACCAATTTGATGAGGTCGTCACGAATGTCACGCTCAGTCATCTGCATCAATTTTTCGGCTGCATCTTTCTTTTTCAGGCCAGCAATTTTTTCCAATTTCTCCTGCTGACGAGTACGAATCTGCCGAATCTCATTTTTCAAATCATCGATCTCATCTTCGTGCGCCCGCAATTTTTCTGACCGACGGTCCAGCTCTTCAAGCTTGTTATCAAGCGTCTTTTCACGATCCGCCAGACGATTTTCCGTTTTTTGCCACTCTCGACGACGTTCATTCTCAATTTTCAGTGCCTCATCTTTTGCCTTAAGAACGATGTCGCTCGCTTTGGTTTTTGCGTTCGCCAAATCTTTATCAATTTGCGACTTCGCCTGTGAACGGCGTACTGTTTGATACCCATAGAGCGCGCCCGCGCCTAAACTGGCCCCAACAAGTGCGCCAATGACAATTCCTGCCATACTTCAGTATTCCTTTCCGACCAACTGCCCCTGAGTATTCGCCTCAAGGAAATATATCAACAGCCAATCAACTTCAAACTATCTAATCCGGCGAACCGCATCATACAAATCGCCGTAATTTAATTATACACGGTTTCTGGAGTTTTGACACGGAAAGCACGCAATGTCTCTAATTACTTGCTTTTTACGAAAAATATAAGGCCAGCAATAACAAACAGCACCCAAATCATAGAGGTAAAGAAGTAATCAAATGGTATGAGTATAAACCACACTATATCGCTGACATATAATGCTAAATAGCTCAGGACAACAGCAGTAATAATCCTCCCAATCAACATTATTGGCAGAATCGCCAATAATGTAAGACCAATCTTGCGATATTTTTTTGCACGTTCAGCCACCTCCTTATCGACCTTACTGCTATTCCGAGATTTATTATATATCCAGACCAGCTTGTCTTTGCATGTCAGTAAATACCATAGATACATTGACCCAACCGCAGATATCCAAGCCGCTACTCCATAAGAATGTTTCATAGTCATCAATACATCATGCGCAATGACACATGATGCATTCATTACTTCACTACGTTCGCATCCATAAACCAGATAGCAAAAACCTAATATTTTGAGGACAATAAACATCAGTAGAGGTAAGGCTGTTACATATACTGCGATAATTCTTTGGCGATACCTATCAACTCGACGATCCTCCTTAATAACCCAAGCGCTCTGAGCTGCAAGATTAATGCCAAATACAAACAGCATAAAGCCAAGCCCCGCCGTATTACCACGGTTAGTATCGCCATTTGAGTTAACAATTCCCAATAAGAGCATAACGGCCGCATATAACATTATCCCCAAACTGCCAATAAAAATAGCTGCCTCTGCTGCGCTATTCGGCTGCGGAGTGCTCGTCTTTACAGTTTTTGCGGTTTTCTTGCGTTTTAGAGGTTGTTTTGGTTTCATGGCACGCTCTGTCATGCCGTAAATTATACCATAGCCGTCATCATTTTTTTGGCGCAGTAATGTGTGCTGCAGCACCATACTCTGGCATGACAATTTTCTCGTCTTCACCAGAGCGTAATTTTTCCAACGCTTGCTCCTGCCAGTTCTCGCCCGTCGCGCCAACGATTGGCACCTGCAAACCGTCAGCCAGGGTATTGGCCACCGTCAACCCAATCCTCAACCCAGTAAAGCTTCCTGGACCTTTCATCACGCCAATACCAGTCAACGCGTGCATGTCGGCGTTTTGTTTGGC
This sequence comes from uncultured Candidatus Saccharibacteria bacterium, assembly GCA_963533325.1. Classification (GTDB taxonomy): domain Bacteria; phylum Patescibacteriota; class Saccharimonadia; order Saccharimonadales; family Saccharimonadaceae; genus Nanosynbacter. The sequence goes on from CAUSOC010000003.1 coordinate 60,853, forward strand.
CAAGCTGTCTCTGAGAAAGCCCAACAGTCCTTTGGCTAAGGTGCGGTCAGCCTGCCACTCATACGACACCGTGCCTTCTTGACTGACAAGTGTCACGTAACAAACTGGGGTTGATGTATCAAGTAGCAATAACATTTCATCTCCTCTCAAAAAACTCATCAACAGCACTAAGTAGCCGTTCGGAACGAACACCATTAGCGGTAACCTCCAGCTGTCGCTCCGTTTCAGTTGTAGCGGTAATTGTGATCACCAATCGGTCACTCGGTAGCACCTCATTAACCGCGCCGGCCCATTCAATAACCGTGATGGTTGAGTCCTCTTGCATCATTTCAGAAATCTCATCGCCCATGATGCCGGCTTCACCCAAGCGGTAAAAATCATAGTGACACAGGCGCAAACCGTCACGTGCATCATACACGCGCGAAATGGTAAATGTCGGACTTTGAATTGGTTCGGTAATTGCCAACCCTTCCGCCAAACCTTTAGTAAGCGTAGTCTTGCCAGCGCCCACATCGCCGATCAGCTCTATCACTTCACCGCCAGCCAGCGCCTGACCAATCGCCCGCCCCAGTGCTTTCATCTCCGTTTCATCATGTATCTTCACACTTTTAGTATATCATTGTTTTTTCAATTCAACTGTTCTATACTAAAGCATAAGTGATATGAGAATCTCAGATAATACGATTGAGAAAATTCTGAAACAGGGTGGGATCTTAACAGAATCGCAGCTTGCTGATTTAAAGACGACCGCCGAACGTTCCAAGCGTACCCTGCAAGAGACCATCATTGAAGACAAGGTGCTAGAAGAACGCGAACTGGCTAAACTAGTTGGTGATTATATCGGGACGCCGTTTGTAGAAATTGAGCCAAAAGATATTCCTGATGAGGTCCTAAAACGCATCCCAGAGCATATCGCCCGGCAGTACAATGTCGTGCTGTTTGCGGTTGATGAAGATGGTGCGCCAATGCTGGCTATGGAAGACCCTGACGATGTGCAGGCTCTCAATTTTATCCAAAAAGAAATCGGCTATAACCTGCGCGTGTTCTTGGCGACGAAAAGCAATATTCTGGATTGTTTGGAAAATTACCGCGGTGATGTGAACGACGAACTTGATGAAGTCATCGCCATCCAGAGGGACGATAGTGACGCCGAAAACGCCAAAGAGGAAGAATTTGCTGAAGATTCACCAATTGCGCAGACCGTCAACCTGCTGCTCGAGTACGCCATCAAATCACACGCTTCCGACATCCACATTGAGCCACGCGAAGAGTTTGTCCAGGTGCGATACCGCATCGATGGCGTCCTCAGAGAAGTGAACAAGCTGCCCCACAATGTTCTGGGTGCGCTGGTCAGTCGCATCAAGATTTTGTCAAATTTGAAAATCGACGAACGCCGTGTGCCGCAAGATGGCCGCTTCAAAATCAAAGTCTCCGGTAAACAATATGCTTTGCGTGTATCAACACTGCCAATCGCTGACGGTGAAAAAATCGTCATGCGTGTGTTGGATGAATCAAATCAGGCGATTTCTCTGGATAAATTAGGCTATTGGGGGCTGTCTTTGGCTACCATCAAAAACGCCATGGCACAACCAAACGGTATGATTCTAGTGACCGGACCAACTGGTTCGGGAAAATCAACTTCCTTGTTTAGTGTGTTGTCAGAATTGAACACTCCTGACGTTAACATTTCAACCATTGAAGACCCGGTCGAATATAAAATCCCTGGCGTTAACCAGACCCAGACCAATGCCAAAGCCGGCATGACCTTTGCTTCAGGACTACGCGCACTGCTCCGTCAAGACCCAAACATCATCATGGTTGGAGAGATCCGTGATGGTGAAACTGCCAACCTCGGCGTGCAGGCGGCACTGACCGGACACTTGGTGTTCTCAACCCTCCACACCAACAATGCAGCCACCTGTTTGCCGCGTTTGCTCGACATGGATATTGAGCCGTTTTTGATCGCTAGTACGGTCAAGGCTGTCATCGGTCAGCGACTCGTCAGACGCTTGTGCCAATCCTGTCGCCAGGCCTACACCCCCAGCCAAGAAGAACTAAATTATATCACTCAAATGTTCAACATCACGCCAGAGTCAATGCCGCACCTACACGAGCTTGAAGAACAGGCCGCCTCAGAGAACATTGGCGGCGATACACCAATGGGCACGACAGACGCAACCATCGTTCAGCTGTGGAAGCCATCGCCGGAAGGCTGTGACGAATGTGGGCACAACGGTTTCAAAGGTCGTGTTGGCATTTACGAAGTGCTGGGTATTTCCGTGGCTATCCAGAAAATGATCACCGCAAACGCCACCAGCAATGATATTCAAGAGCAAGCGATTAGCGAGGGTATGATCACCATGCAGATGGATGGATTGATCAAATCATTCCGTGGCGTCACAACCATTGAGGAAATTTTACGTGCAACGAGGGAGCAATAACACATGACTAGTTTTAGTTTTGTCGCGACAAAAAAAGATGGCTCAACGCTATCATCAACCATAGAGTCCAGTGATCGCGCGGCCGCCATCCGCTCAATCCAAGCGCAAGGGTTAAAATTGGTCAATCTCAAAGAAGCAGGTACAAAAACCGGTCGCAAACGTCGGCGCAAAATTAAGTCTGACGAATTGGTGATGTTTACTCGTCAGTTAAGCTCCATGGTCTCGGCTGGTGTGCCAATCCTCAGGTCACTGGAGTCAATGACAGAACATGCCGAAAGCGCATCATTCCGCTCAATCATTGGCGACGTCTCAAAAGACATCGAGAGTGGTTTGTCGTTTGCCGATGCACTGGCGCGACACCCCGACACCTTCAATGATGTCTACGTCAACATGGTTCGGGCTGGTGAAACTGGTGGTATTTTGGACGACATTTTGAAGCGCCTAGCCTTGCAGCAAGAAAAATCAGCCTCCATCAAGAAAAAGGTTAAAGGAGCCATGACCTACCCGATGGTACTAATCGTCATTACCATCGGTGCGTTCTTCGGCTTGATGATCTTTGTCCTACCAATGATTGGTAAAACCATCAAAGATTTGGCGGGAGAAGACGCCGAGCTACCAGCTTTGACCCAAGCCATGCTGGGGATCAGTGCCTTTATGGTCAATTTCTGGTATATCCTGCTGCCACTGGTTGGTGCAGCAATTTATGGTTTCTTGCGTTACATCAAAACACCTGGTGGCAAGAAAAAATATCATCACTTTTTGGTGCATGGACCAATTATCGGCAAAATCATGAAAAAAATCGCCATCGCTCGCTTCACTCGTACCTTCTCTTCCCTTATCGGCGCTGGTGTGGCGGTGTTGGAAGCACTTGAAGTGACCTCCAAAGCAGTTGGTAATAACGTCTATGAAGAATCACTCAATAGTGCGGCCAAGCGCGTAAAAAACGGTGAGGTATTTTCAAAAATCATCGCTGAAGACGAGGTACTATATCCGCCAATCGTGGCACAGATGTTAGCAGTCGGTGAAGAAACCGGTCAAACCGATCAGGTCTTGGTTAAGGTGGCTGATTTTTACGAAGAAGAAGTCGATACCGCCATCGCCAGTATCAGCTCCACCATCGAGCCAGTGATGATTGTTTTCATGGGTGGCATGGTTGGCTTGATCGCCGCCAGTGTGATGATGCCAATTACCGGATTAGCAAATCAAATTAAGGGTTAGCAAATCAAATTGGTTATGGTATACTAAAAAAGAATTATATAAATGTGTGGGCAATATTGTGAGTTCTATATTTTACAAAAATAAACCAATCATTGGATTTGATTTCAGCAAGGTAGGCGCCCGAGTCATGTCACTGGACGTCGCAAAAATGAGCGTTCACGGCTACGGTGCCATTGATTTCGATCCATCCAAGATGTCTGACGATTTAGAAGTCTGCTCGGACTATATCGTTACGCGTATTAACGAATTGTTTGAAAAAAATCTAGTTGGCAAATTGAACAGTAACCGGGCGGTGCTTAGCCTGCCAACATCACGCACCTTCTCGCGTACCTTTACCGTGCCTAAAGCTCAGGAAGCATCTTTGCGAGACGCCGTCAACCTGGAAGTCGAACAGTATATACCGATGCCACCAGATCTGCTCTATGTTGACCACCAGATCATCAAGCGCGACAAAGATTCATTGACCGTACTGATGTGCGCTGCGCCGAAAAAAGACATCGAAGTGATGACGACCATCGCCAAACAATGTGGTATTGAAATTGCCATGATCGAGCCAAGCATCAACGCCATCGCTCGTATCCTAAAATCAACTGAAAGCGGCGGACTACCAACCGTCATTTTGGACATCGGACCATCGACCACAGACATCGCAATTTTAGACTCTGTTATACGCGTGACTTCTGGTGTTAACATCGGCGGTAACACCTTCACTCTCAACATTGCCAAAAAACTCAATACACCACTGGAAGCAGCCCATCAGCTGAAAGTTCTGAGCGGTCTAAATTCTGGACCAAAGCAAGCGCAAATCACCAGTGCGCTTAAGCCAAGCTTGGAAACAGTCGTCAAAGAAACCCAAAAAATCATCCGCTACTACTCTGAACACTTCCCAAACGAGCCAAAGATGGAACAGTTACTCATCGTCGGTAGCGGCAGTAACATTCCAGGATTGGGTGATTATTTTACTAACGAGCTGATGATGCCAAGCCGTACGGCGAGCCCTTGGCAGGCATTGAACTTTAGCTCATTACAGCCGCCAACAAAGCAGCTGCGAACTCACCTAATGACAGTTGCAGGTTTAGCACTGGTTGATCCAAAGGAGATTTGGAAATGATAAACTTATTACCTCAAGACGAAAAACGTCAAATCATCGCTGGACAAACCAACAGACTGTTGGCGCGTTATTGCATCATTTCGTTGGCATTGGCAGCACTACTGTTCATCTACATCGGCATATCTTACTTCATCTTGATGAAATCCAAGTCAGATGCTGAACAAACCATTGCTGAAAGTAATCAACAATTGTCACAGTACAAAGAAGTCCAGCAACAAGCCAAGCAATTTTCGGACAACCTCAAAGTCGCAAAATCCATCTTAGACAAAGAAGTGCCATACTCAAAAATCGCAGTCAAAATAGCCCAGGCACTACCAAGAAACATTGTCCTACAATCTTTGGATCTGGACGCAACCACCTTTGGTAAACCAATCAGCCTTACTACAAAAGGCAAAAGTTACAGTGACGCTCTGGAGCTAAAAACCGCCCTAGAGAACAAGAAAGACGTCTTCCAAAACGTCCATCTAGTGTCAGTAACCGCCAATGAAGCAAAGGACGGCTATCCAATGTCAATCGTCATCAGCGTTGTTATTCGCCCGGAGGTGATAAAATCATGAATATACAAAAACTTCAACTAAACGCAACGTTGGCTCGCATTTTATTGTCATTAGCCCTCGTCTTGATATTGCTTGTTATGACCGCTGGGTTCTACATGGCGTACAATTTCATGAAAGATTCAGCTCAACAAGTCGCCAGCGTGCAAGCTGATGCGAAAGCTGCTGACAAAAAGCTACAGGACGTCAGGTCACTCTCGAGCAAACTGGAAAAATATCAAGACAGTGTTAAGAAGGCAGAGAAAATTGTTGCTGAATCTACCAGCTACAAGTATCAAAACCAGATCATCAACGATATAACCGCCTATGCACGACAGGCCGGTGTTGGTATATCGTCATTCACCTTTCAAGATGATAGCGCAGCTTCAAATGGCAAAAGCAGCTCATCAACAGCCACCAAAACACCAGCTACACCAAGCCCGTCTGGCGCTAAGAGTACGTCAGTCTCTATCCAAATGAGCAAAGACCTCGACTACGTGCGTTTCTTGCAGTTCTTGCACCTACTAGAGCAAAACCTAACCCGCATGCAAGTAGCAAACATATCCCTCGCTAAAGGAGATAGTCCTCAACATGTTGAATCACAAGCATTAAAATTGGAGCTTTACTTACGATGAACAACTCACCATCTGTCGGACAATTAGGCGTAATCCTGGCACGGTTTCTACACCGCTATCACATCACGTTGTACACCATGACCATCGTGATCGCAGTTTCAGTAGCCATATTCCTGATCAGCAGTGTCACCAGCTCCGGTGACGATGTTGATGCAAAAGTTGTAGAGACTACCAAGTTTGACACCAATACTATCGATCGCATCAAAGAATATAACAGCTCATCACAAGCAGCAAAGCCATTCTCTCTGCCGGGCAGCGGAAGAATTAACCCATTTGTCGAGTAAGGTAGTATAATAGATACTATATGTTAATTTCAGCCAGCAGATTTATGAACACTCCGGTGATGAGCCTCCAGACAGGTGCGGAGTTAGGCAGGACTGCTCGCGAAATAATCGATCCGCGTAACTTATCAATCGTTGCCTATGAGCTGGAAGGTCCGCTTCTCGACCAGCGGCCAACGCTGCTTAGGCTGGACGATGTGCGAGAGATCGGCCCACTCGGCATGATCATTGATTCGGCTGATGAACTCGTCGGTGTTTCAGACGTTATAGAGCTACAAAAGATTTACGAATATAAATTCGTTTTGATGGGCAAGCATGTCATAGAAAAAGACGGTCGTAAAGTCGGTAAGGTCATTGGCTACACGGTGATGGCTGGCAGCTTTCTCATTCAGCAGCTTAGCGTGAAGCGTCCACTGCTTCGCAGTTTTGGCGATACCGAAATGCTCATTCACCGCTCACAAATCGTCAAAGTGACCGACGATCAGATAGTCGTAAAATCAGCAACTGTTCCACGTCAAGAACAGCACGTCGAGAAGCCGGTTTTACAGGCCTACGAAAATCCTTTCCGCAAAAAGCAAGCGTCGTAAAGCCTCAGTTATTTACTTCTTCAACATCATTCAAAGCAGACACCACATCGTCATAGGAAAAGCCTTGACGCACCAGATACTGCACGAACTTTTGTCTATCACCCGCATATCGACGGTGCTTTTTGGCGATAACTTTCCTCAGCTCCTGCTCATCTGTTCGGTCAGTTTTTTCAAGTGTTTGCGCGATAATGTCTGCGTGAACACCCTTTGAACGCAGCTCAGCCGTTAGCTTACGTTGACTTACGCCTTTGCTGAGCTGACGATTTTCCACCCACCACCGCGCGAATTCGTCATCATTAACATATGCTTTCTGCTGGAGCTTACTCAGCACTCGCGACGCCACCCGCT
>CAUSOC010000004.1:0-37323 GCA_963533325.1 uncultured Candidatus Saccharibacteria bacterium
ATTTTATCGACTGGATAGGTGCGTGAATCTGAGCGTATCGCCAATTCTCCAGTGGCAGGATTGCGAACCATAGCGACCGACAAACCGCCGCCAGCTGGCTCAACAAGCGCTGTTTTTACACTCCAGTTGGTCTGATATTCGGCAACATTATTATTGGACGACCGATATGACCAGGTTTTCCCGTCAGCCCCAAGCAACGCATAAATTAGCTTCACGCGGAAGCTTCTACCCTGATCGTCGCCAATGATATAACGTCCTACTATCACGCAGTTTGACTGCCCCCGATAGCCATTGACACTAGCCCCCGGAATAGGACACGGATCGGTTGGTTGTCGATCATTTTCTATGCTAATAACCTTTGAGTATTGTTCGGTTAAAAAATTGGCGTAAGATTGGACAGCGTCGCGATACTGCTGGCGCTGAATGGCCACACCGATACCAGCCAATAAGGCAATCGCCATGGTGCCGGAGATTGCTAGAAACATTGTTACTTCAATTACAGTAAAGCCACCCTGTCGTCGCATATTTCTAGTATAGCATAAGCGGTTTCTTTAGCCATCATATGAGCGGGAATAATCCACGGATAATTTCTGGACCAATGAACCAGGTCAGTAAAAATCCAACTATCAAAAGCGGCCCAAATGGCACTTTAGCCTTACGGTCTAGTGTTCCCCGTACAATCCCAGGCAGCACCATCAGAGTACCAAGGAGATTGGCTGCAAAGAGACACAGAAACGCCAACTTCCAATCAGCCAAGAATAATGCCAGGCCAAGACCGAGCTTGACGTCCCCAAACCCAATCCACTCACCTTTGGAAATAGCATACAGTACGAGGTACAGTCCACTCAAAATAATTACCGCTCCACTGAGTGTCATCAAAAGACCAACAGGATCTGAAGCTGTTATGAATTGTGTAGCTACAAAAATACCGCCCAACGCAACGAATGGCCACATGGCAATATCAGGCAAAATTGACCATTTTAGGTCGTAGACAAACAAAATTGTTAATGGCACTAAGGCTGACAGCCACACAACTACCCGTAATAACCCCAGATCAGAGAACGACTCTGGCCAGAACCATACTGAAAGCGCAAACAAAGCCCCCAGACCAAGTTCTAACAAAAGTTCAGTATAGCCAATGTTCGCCTTACAGTATCGACATTTGCCACCAAACCGTAGCCAGCTGACAACTGGAATTAGATCCTTCCAGATTAACTCATGGTGGCACGACAGACACTGTGAACGGTCTTGTTTGAGTTTTTTGCCAACGAGAGGCTTGAGTTTTTTCCACTCGGCGGCATCTATCTTTTCACCAGCAGCTTTATCTTGTTTGAGCTGCCAAGCCCGCAGGCGCCAAACCTGAGCCCCAGCAAAGCTACCTAAGACCGCCCCTAATAGCCCAATCCCTACGGTCATACTGATCATAATACAACTATCCATACCTCTTATGGTAACAGAAATGCCAAAAAAAAGCAGCCTCCGTTGATGAGGAGGCTGCTGTGATTGACCTAGTTTCTAAGCACCGCTGTCTTGGCAGAAATGAGTTGGGCCACCTTCAAGCAGAACCACAACAGCAAACTGCCGTGAAGTACCAGGTACTAGTACCTGCTTCTCCTTAGAGCTTTCACCACATTTCATGCCAGTAACGACCTTAATTTGGGTATCACCAACAGTAACTGAAGTCTTTTTACTGTCAACTGAAACCTGCTCTTTGTTGGTGTATTTTGACAGATCCGTGCCCAAAAATGATCGGAGCTTCTCAGTGCCTGGCCATGCGCCACGGTTAGCATTGGAGTAGTTAGTCACCGCTGTCGCAACCAGGCTCAAATCGTTTTTACGAGCCGTATCACGTTGGTTACGGTTTAGTACCGGCACGGCGATGAAGACCATCAGGAATATCAGTGCTGCAATACCCAGAACCAATACCACTTCTATGATCGTAAAACCTTTTTTATCTTGTGTGTTGATCATAAAGTTTCCACCTTTCTATGATCTATTACTAATGTTAGCGGTAGTGCTTATCCTTATAATACACGGTAACTGGCACGTTGTCTAGATTCCTACATGGTTAACCAGACTATAGATTGGGAACAAAATAGCCCCCACCATACCAGCCGCGACAATAGCCAAGAACACCATCAATACCGGCTCAATGGCAGTCGATATGGCTTTAATCTCCTCGTCAAGCTCATTTTCGTAGATCTGAGCTGTCTTGCCCATCATTTCATCAACCTTACCTGATTGCTCTCCAATTTTGATCATATGAGGCACCATCTCCAAGATATATTCCTCACTTTTCAGCGACAGGGACAGCGCCTTTCCGCCCTTCACTTTGTCAGCGGCACGCATGATTTCCTCGCTCACGATGACGTTGTTGACACCGTCCGCAGCAATCTTCAGCATATCAAGCATTGGCACGCCAGTTGATAACAGGGTCTGTCCCGTTCGAGTAAACCGCGCCATGTAGAGCTTACGGAACATACCTTTAAACAGCGGCACATTAAGCTTAAATTTGTCCTTCATATGAATACCCGCCTCTGTTCGCAAGTACTGGGCAAAGAAGTAAATGCCAAATCCCAGTAAAATAGCCAACAGCCACCAGAAATTGATGAAGAAATCAGCGATACTGACCATCAGTTGCGTCAAAATCGGCAATTCTCGCCCAACGTCTTTATAGAGGCCTTTGACTTGTGGTACGACCGAAACTGTCATAAACCCAACCACCATAACGATCACCGCCAGCACAATGGATGGATAGGTTAAAGCACCTTTAACCTTACGCAGCATCGCAGCGTCTTTCTCCTGCTGGTTCGCTACTCGTTTCAAGGCTTCATCTAACGTTCCGGAGGCCTCACCTGCTGAAACTAAGGCAATGAATAGCTTATCAAACACTTCAGGGTGTTTCGAAAAGGCATCAGACAACTGCTTACCACCTTCAATATCAGCGATCACTTCCTGGACGATACCCTGCATGCGCTTATTGGACGTTTGCTCCAACACTGTACGCATACTTTGCGACAAAGGCAACCCTGCACCAATCAACGTCGACAACTGACGAGTGAACAATATTTTATCTTTGGACGTGATACGCCCCAGTATCCTATCGATAACGTTTGATTTATCGTCCTCAAGTTCAATTTTTAGTGGCACAAAGCCTTGGTCGGTCAGCAGACGCGCAGCCGCATGCTCACTCTCAGCCTGAACCACTGATTTGACTATTTTATTACTGGCGCTATCTCTGGCTTCGTAGGCGTATTTTTTCATATATTATCCTCGCAACAGCCTTTCTAGTTCCGTTAGATCAACTGCGAATTCGCGTGCGCTATCATAGGTAATCGTACCATTTTGCACCAGATTTGCCAGAGTTCGATCCATAGTCTGCATACCTTGCTCTGCACCCGTCTGAATCACTGCGTCTAGCTGGTGAGATTTACCTTCACGGATGATGTTACGCACTGCTGGGTTAGCAATGAGGATTTCTGCCGCCACTACACGACCGCCACCGATGGCTGGCACCAAGCGCTGTGAACAGATAGCCATCAAGATATTACTGAGCTGTGCGCGAATTTGTGGCTGTTGGTGTGGTGGAAACACGTCAATCATACGGTCAATCGACTGGGCAGCCGAGTTGGTGTGAAGGGTTGCAAACACCAAGTGTCCTGTTTCGGCAATGGTAATGGCTGCGGAAATAGTTTCCAAGTCACGCATCTCACCGATCAGCACCACATCTGGGTCCTGACGCAAGCTAGATCGCAAGGCCGCCGAAAATGAGTAAGTATCGTAGTGAACTTCTCGCTGCACAACGACTGATTGCTTGGATTTGTGAGTAAACTCAATTGGGTCTTCAATAGTGATGATGTGATGTGACTTTTCTGAGTTGATCTTGTCAATCAATGATGCCAGGGTCGTCGACTTACCAGAACCTGTTGGACCTGTCACCAACACCAAACCTCGCGGAAAGTCAGCAAAGCTATTGACGATCGGCGGCATGCCCAGCTCGGTGGCTGATTTGATTTCATTTGGAATCAAACGCAAGGCAGCTGCCAAATTACCTCGTTCATGAAAGGCATTAACACGAAATCGCCCCAATGTACCAAACGCAAAACTGAAGTCAAACTCTTTGTCTTTCAACAAAATCTGACGCTGATCTTCGTCTAAAATCTGGAACACCAAACGCTCAACTGCCGCCTCATCAAGTGGCATAGTACCAGCCACTGGCATCAACCGTCCATCGATACGCAGCATCGGTGGCAAGCCTACTTGAATATGCAAGTCAGATGCACGCTTCTTAACCACATCTTCCAGTAATAGTTCAATTCTTAGCTCTTGATTGTTCATAGTTCCCCCTTTTTTATGCTGTGTCTGCTGCAACACGATTAACTTCTTCCAGTGTCGTAATACCACTCAAAGCCTTCAAATAACCGTCCTGACGCATCGTAATCATCCCCTGTTGGACCGCCATGCGCTGAATCTCTGCCGAGGTTGCTTGCTTGACGATCAAGTTTTGGATCTCCTCTGTCACATCCATCACCTCATATAAACCAGCACGTCCCAAGTAGCCTCGCGGTGACTGAGGAGTGTCCCGACCTCTCACTAGCGTGTATGATTGTTGACCAGCCAGCGGCAAGTCTTTATATCCCAAGTCTTGAGCATATGGCACAACTTGTTCTCGTGATTGCGGTAACAAATGTCCAATCGTTGATTGAATAGTTTGCGTCTCCAGAGGTGAAGACTGATAAGCATCGTGTTTCGGGGCAACTCGCCGGACCAGGCGCTGACCGATAATCGTGTTCACGGTACTAGCGATCAAAAATGGCTCAATTCCCATATCCAACAAACGCGGCAACACACCGGCTGCTGAGTTGGTGTGCAGTGTTGAAAACACCAAATGTCCCGTTAGTGCCGCCTGAACCGCCAAGTTAGCGGTTTCCGCGTCACGAATCTCACCCACCATCACCACATCTGGGTCTTGACGCAAGATAGAACGTAACCCCGAAGCGAACGTCAGCCCAACCTCAGTGTTCACCTGAATCTGATTGACACCGTCCATTTTATACTCCACAGGGTCTTCCAGTGTCACAATATTGACTGAGTCGTCTTTAATTTCCTTGATCAAAGCGTACAAACTCGTGGATTTACCAGAACCTGTCGGACCAGATGTCAAAATCATACCGTTTGGCCGCTTAATTCCTTTTCGGATGCTGCGCAGGGCTCGGCCCGCATAACCCATATCTTCCAAATCAAACGAATTTCCCGTCTTATCAAGCAGACGAATCACCACCTGCTCACCCCAAACCACCGGTGATATTGCTATACGCAAGTCGACCGCCTTACCAGCTACATTCACTGCAAACTGACCGTCCTGAGGGATGCGGTGCTCGTCAATTTTCAAGCTGGATAAAATCTTTATACGGCTCACGAGCGCTGGCTCAATACTTTTCGGTAGCTGCATGACCTCCCTGAGCACACCGTCAACACGGCAGCGAATCTTCAGAGCCTTCTCGAGCGGTTCAATATGTACGTCAGAGGCATGGCTTTTCACCGCATACTCCAAAATAGTGCTTAACGCACGCGAAATTGGAGAGTCCTGGACAATAGTCTTGATCTCAGTCGCTGATTCAATAGCCGCTTCTTCTTGTGACACCTGAGCAGCATCACTAACTGTAGACAAATCGGCCTTGTATTGGCCTAGCACGTGCCTGACGCTATCCTCAGAGGCCATAAATACTTTCAGCGGACGCTGAATGCGATTTGCCAAATAGTCAACAGCCTGGACGTTATTGGCGTCAATCATAGCCACCGCCAAGCGATTCTGAACTTCAGCCAATGGGACTGCCATGAAACGTTCTGCTACTTCAGCAGGCAGCAGAGATAAGATATTCTGATCGATGAAGCTATTGCTCAAATTGACGTATGGTACGCCTGAAATTTGAGCTACAGCATGGGTCAACAACTCATTGTCAATCACGCCCTCTTCGGTTAGCAGAGAAAAGAATGGCTTGTCTTCTTTCTTGGCACGCGCTTCCGCATCGTCTAAAACCCGTTTCTCAACAAGACCCTCATCAATCAAAAGCTTGATGAGTTTTTCCTGTATTTCATCTGTTAGCAGCGCCATGTTGCTAACCCCTTATCCGTTTTCGCCACCAACAATCACTTCAACGGTAGGGTTGATCGCTTTATCGTTAAAAATATCTTTGCTTGGTTGCGTTACGTCTGATGAAATTTTGCGAATCGTTTGTACTTTTATGCCACTGTCTGGTAATTTCAGAAATGACAGGTTAGACGCCACCACATACGCGACGATCACGCCCAAACTTGCTACTAAAATAATCATTGCTATATCTGTTTTTTTCATGGTTTTACCACCTTATTTTCAAGTGTAATTGCCTGCGCTGGATTGTATGGAACTTTGCCTTGTACGTTGAGAACCACTTTGCCATCACCAGCTTGAATTTCCATGGCGGTGATTTCAATGACACGAATTGATTTCTCAAAACGCTCCATCAATTCTTTCAATTTGTCAGGTGCACCACTAACTGAAAGGTTGAACTTATGTGCCGACTCTGAGTTAGACTCCCCTTCACTGGCAGAGGCTGCGTCTACTGTTAGGCTCTCTAATGTCAAACCTGGCACCGCTCCGATAAACTTTTGCTGCAAAGCAGCGCCCAAGGCATCGGCATTTGGCTCAGCTGGTAGCGCATCCAAAATAGTTTGTAGTGGACTACTGTCATCGCTCGACTTTACTGATTTGAGCGCATCATTTGTCTCTAACACTCTGATGTTATCTTTTAGCTCTTTGGCGTTAGAGATATTGCTATGTAAGGTACTCACGGTACCATTTTTTGTAGCAATAACTTTAGAATGGAAGATGATCTGTTGTATCAGGAATATCGATACTACCAGGGCAACACCCGCCAAAAAAGCAGCACCCGCCACAAAAAAGAACATTGTCTTTTTTGAAGAATCTATCTGTTGGCGTTTGCGAATTGCCACATCTTGCTCACCTGAGGGCATTATTGATTCTCCTTCTTCTGTTCAGTTGATTCACTACGGCTAAAGAGGCTTTCTGGAACGCCTAAGCGTGAATCTGTCACGTTTGTCTTGCTGGTCGGCGTAATGATTGAAATCGTTTCTTTTGAATGCGCGAACAAATCATCAGGATAGGTGAAAGTAAAGGCAAAGCGCAACACCTTCTTACCTTCGGCATTCTCGCCAAATGTTGTTTCACCGGCTTTCATATCACTTGCTAGCGGCACACCGTCACCCTCGGCATTGCCCTTTTTCACCTTGGTGCTGGTCAATGTCTTCTTCAAAACTTCCAGCGCCGCAAAACCATTGACGGCTGAACCTTCCAGGGTAATTGTCTTTTCTTCTGGGTTAAGACGCGCCATTGATATCTGCACATTATTTGGTGCTGGCGGGTTGATGGCGCTGATCAGAGATAATAGCCGCGAATTAATCTTTTTGTCATTATGCAATCGATCGATCTGCCCCAACTGCTGCTGCAACGTTACGGTCTTGTCTAGGTCGCTAATTTGTGACAATTCACCATATTTGCTTTTTATATCACTGTCTTGCTTGAGTTCAAACGCTAATTGACCACCCAAAACAACTGCACAGAATACGACGATAGCGATAGATACGATACCTACCAATATTGACATTGATATGACCGCATTGCGCATCATGCGAATGCGTAGTAATTCGCGCTTAACATCTGGGATCAAGTTGATTTCAATCATCCGAGATTACTCCTTTGTGCTAACCCAACGACTGTTGCAAACTCAGAGGCCACTGGAGCTAATTGCTGCTGATCATTCTGCGACATCGAAACACGTTGCCACGGATTGGCAGTAACGGCATTGATACCAGCCTTTGAGGAAATGTATTGATCCATCTGCGGGATAGCTGCGCCAAATCCAGACAATAATATGCCAGAAACTTGTAAGCTCGTGTAACGCGTCTGGAAAAAGGTGATTGATTTGACAATTTCTGAAGCAAAATTGTCCAAAACCATATCAATCGCTCGCAGCACTTGACCATCCAGGCGATCTGGCGCCAAGCCAAACTTCAAAATAAATTGCCGCGCCTGGTCCTCTTGGACGCTCAAGTTCTGTACTGCTGACCGCACCAGTGACTGTAGGCCTGTTGGCACCGTACGTACCAACCGAGGTGTTGTGCCATATACCACAGCTAAATCAGTAGAGATTTCACCCATATCGAGGATCAATTTCACATCCTGGTTATCAGATGGTGTTAATGAGCGAACCATTGCTATCGGGTCTGGCTCCTCAGCGATAACATTAAAACCTAGACCTTCTACGAACTCCAATTTACTTTCAGCGTATGATTTGGCTGTGCTGGTCAATAACACCTCATACTGGTTTTGCGTTCGCAAGCTGTCACCGAGCAACGCCCAGTCAACCTTTGCATCGTCAATCGACATTGGAATATATTGTTCCACCTGATATTTCATGGTTGCGCGCAGCTCTTGGTCGGAAACTTTTGGCACATCGATGATAGTGCTGAAGGTTTTACTCGAAGGCAACCCGATGGCAACATTTGAGGTTTTGATGCCACTTTGCCCGACAGCAGTCATGATCACTTCGCCCAAGCGACGCTTGGCCTCTGGTGAGTCACTGCTTGATATCTTGCTATCAACTGGTGCATAACCATAATGCATCAGATTCCAGCCTGAACCACTGCGACCCAATTGAACAACCCGCACCGCGTTTGTACCGATGTCTAGTCCGAAGAAGTCGCCCAACCCTTTTGAGAATTTCATATCACCTTTCATTATACATAAGCTTGTTATATTTGTAAAACAAAACGTTAAAAACGTGGCGGCAGTTCACGGGAATACATGGTCTGAATAGCGCCCGAATCACGTGAACGGCCATAATTTGCTAAATACGCGTCTGGTCGCAAGTTTAAAATCTCTGCCGGTTTACCAAAATCAGTCTGATCAGAACCATGAGTTCGTCGCAGGTAGAGTGACCCGGTGACAATTGGTCCGTTGACGCGAAGTTGCTGTTTATCGCAAGCCCCACTTGCTAACAGATCTGATTCTGGCCAACCCTTGCCATTCTTGGCTTCAGCACAGGTACTGACAGTCTTGTTAGCCAGCAACCAGGCATCGACACGCTGCACATTTGGCTCTATGATGATATGGTCTGCTCGAATGATGAGTTGTGGAATAGCTCCAACGCTTGATAGTGGGCCGTTTGCATAAGCAATATCACCAGTGATGCGCACTGTTCGCCCGTATACCGTGATGTACGCACCGGTCTTCACGGTACCACCAGTGATTTCTACTTGCGCTGCACGGTATTCTGCATTGCCAGACAGCTGTCCGTCACCAATCTTGATCGAACCACTATCTGTCCCCTTGATGGCTGGATAATTATATCCTGTGAGGCGACCAAACTGCCCATATGGTGTTTTGGTGTTGCGAAACGTCAAGGCATTATATTCACGGGCTAAGCCTCCAGCTGGGCCACCATCAGACAATCCAGCGCCCGAAGCAGAAACAATGTTTTGTGGCGACAGGATGCCATATTCTGCCCACGATCCATACCGTTTATCGTCCAAAATAGTCATACTAGTTTGTACTAAGCCCTTGCTGGTCGCTCCGCCAAATGATACACCAGCCCTGACGTCGCCACCCCAGAACTGAACTTTTGGTTTCTTACTGACAACCACACACTTCACAGCGTATGATGACGTTTCTTTACTAACCTCTTGTTTATAAGCAGCAACTACCGTTGCATAACAAACCCTATCGCCCGACTGGACTGGCAATCCATTGATATCATCGTCAGACGAATGAATCATGGTTTGATTGACTGGAAAGTCTCGATCCGAACCATCTTTGTAAAGGTCTTTACAAGCACCAGAAATTGTCACGCCATGTTTTGCGGCAATGTGAGCTGCTAATTCACATGGATTCTCAATGGACATCTTTACATTATCACCAGATTCAGCAATGGTATTACCCGCCTTTGCCACAAACCGTACAACTGCGCTGCGGGTTGATTTGGAACGTGTCGGCCCGCTGTTGTATATTGACCCCTGTACTCCAGAGACCTTCTTTTGTCCTAACATAATTGTTGTTGAAGCTACATCAATTGATGGCCTCAAAGTGTATTCATATGGCACAACAGCACACGCGTAGTTCGAGCCAGCAACACCACCCCTGTAGCTAGCTGGCGCCCATTCAATTCGTTGACAAATATTTTTTCCCGCATCACTTGCTTTGATGGTGTATCTCATAACATTCCAAGGGTTCTTTGCGCCAGCGTATGGACCATAGTGTTGAATGAAGGTATCTCTTCGTAACGGCGGGCTAGACCAGCCAAAGTCAATCACGCTGGCATCTTCCGAAGCACTAATGTGCGGACTTCGCGGCAAATTATGCCCCCTAATGGTATGGCGAATTTGTTGATTAGCATTTGCGTCACGCATAGCCAGTCGGTGAGTAAAACCAATAGTCTCACCTGGTTTAGCAAATAACGTTGCTTTCTGCCAATCCCGATCAACATTTTTATTCCCTGCTGTTTCACGACGAATATAACTCTCTCCCTCTGCACGCCATGGAGCTGCCTGGCGGATTATCCTGACCGGTAACGTTTCTGCTCGACATCGATCAAGCGATCCATTCTCTTTGAAGTCACCACAACGCCGAAATGTCAGGTATACAACCTGTCCATTCGGGTCACCGGGGGTGGCAATATTTCTAATATCCAGAGTAGCTGGCAATGACCCTCCAATTGACGTCCAGCCACTGGCATCACCACGTCCACGGAAAAGATTGGTGCCATGAATAGTTAATCTTGATGATAGTGACTGAATAAACGTAGCATAAAAGGGATCGCCCTCGCATCCAACCATTACCGCCGATCCATGAAGATAAATGGTGATATACTGCTGGTCATGAGCAACAGCCTGGACACCAGTTGAATAATATCCTCGTTCCCAATCATTTGATGGACCATAGTTTCCATCTTTATCATTAAACCACAGGGCTCCTTGTCCACAAACCTTGTATCTCAAATAATTGTTCCAGGCATCTATCTCTGAGTTGTTATATGCTGGACGTGCCGCATAAGCATCGTTTGTGAAAAACAACGCCGAAGCCATGGCGCCGACCAGAATCAACGAAGCGAATGCCCACCGCCGATTCATTTAGTCTCCCCGCCTCTGATCACCCTGCTTATCATGTGAGCCCACAATATTCTTTATGGCATCAAGGGTAATAATGTCATTAACTCGATGGTCTACATATACACCAGAATTGTTCACTGCTTTTTCAAGGGCCTCATAGCCACTTTTTGCCGCAGCTGCATCTCGGGTATAGTAAAACGGATATGCCAAAGCCATGAACGCACAGGTTGGATCCTTGTCATAATCCTTCTTTGCCTTCACATCATCGACAAACTGCTTCATTTCTTCGCTATGTTTTTTCTTGGCTGCTTCATCAATTGACAAGTCAGTGTCTTGACGAATCTTATTATACCGGTCAATCATATCTTTGCCACATATCACATACGGTGTTTTCACCACTTGCTGTGGTTGCTTAAAGCCCAAGTAGACAAACCCACTCTTTACGCCAGCGACGACAATAGCCACCACGACCACTACTGATATAATGCCCCATATAATCACTTTCTTCATACTGCTTATTCTAATACAGCTACGCTATCCTTGCAACCATCAGTGATGGTATAATAAGCTCATGAGTTTATCTATTGGTATCGTGGGGCTCCCCAATGTTGGCAAGTCAACCACGTTTAATGCATTAACAAACAACGATATTTTAGCGGCAAACTACCCTTTTGCGACGATTGAGCCGAACACGGGAATTGTTCCGGTGCCAGACGAACGGCTGGAGGTTTTAGCAAAATTATACGGCTCAGAGAAAATTCTGCCAGCTACGGTCACCTTTGTAGATATTGCTGGTTTAGTGGCGGGCGCCTCTAAGGGTGAAGGATTGGGCAATAAGTTTTTAGCAAACATCCGGCAATGTGACGCAATTGTGCATGTGGTTCGTGCTTTTGAAAATAATGCCATCTTGCGACATGATGAAGCACCAGTAAACCCCAAAGCTGACATTGACATCATCAACACCGAGCTAATCTTAGCAGATATTCAAACCATAGAAAATCGATTGCCGCGGTTACAGAAAGAGGCCAAAGCCCGTCCAGCAGCTCACGAAGAAGTCGCCTATCTACAAACACTACTAGAACAACTGCAGTCTGGTGTACCGCTATCTTCAATAGCCGACTTGAACACAGAATTGATTCAAGATCTTCACTTGTTAACTGCCAAACCGGTTATTTATGCATTCAATGTTGACGAGGCGGGGCTGACTGATACTACCCTACAATCAGAACTCACTTCTCTGGTAGCACCTGCTAAAGCTTTGTTTTTGAGCGCCAAACTGGAAGAAGAACTGAAGGGATTATCACCCACAGAAGCTGCCGAGCTGTTGGAAAGTTACGGCGTCACGGAAACCGGACTCATGCAATTGATTCATGCTGCGTATGATACCCTCGGCCTTCAAAGTTACTTAACTGCTGGACCTAAAGAGGTTCGTGCCTGGACTATCCACAAAGGATGGACAGCGCCACAGGCTGCTGGTGTTATTCACACCGACTTTGAAAGAGGCTTCATTGCTGCTCAAGTGGTCGACTATCACGACCTCGTCAGTGCTGGTTCTGAAGCTGCCGCCCGTGCCGCCGGTAAGATGCGAACTGAAGGTAAAACCTACGTCATGCAACCTGATGATGTGGTCGAGTTTAGATTTAACGTGTAGCTGGTTTAACTACTTTTAGTACATAAAATCGCTCACGATTGCCGCGAGCTCCAGCCACGGCACTATCAGCTTTGTCCACCGTCACGAACAATTTTGCTGACCACGCCTCAAAATCACGCAAAATCTGCCGCCGAATTGTATCATTTTTGATGACGCCACTGTTACCCAGTTGCTGACGCGCAGCTTCAAACTGTGGCTTAACCATGGCCACAATCAGCGTCGTATCCTTACAAATGCTCGCAAGATGTGGTAAAATCTGCCGTAAACTGATGAACGATACGTCGATCAGCACAATATCTGGCGCTTCGTCTGGCACAAAATCCCGAATATCAGTTTTTTCGTGCAATTCTATCCTGGGATCTTGCCGCAAATCTGGATGCAATTGATCCGTTCCAACGTCAACTGCATATACTTTTTTGGCACCATGTTTCAGCGCATAATCAGTAAACCCGCCAGTGCTACTACCAACATCCAGCACAACACGGTCGGTAAATGTGATACCCAAAGCTAAAACAACGCTCGCTAACTTTAATCCCGCACGACTGACGTATCGCTCACGTGGCGACAACGTAATCAACGCCTGATCATCCACCATATAACCTGGCTTTTGCACCACCTTTCCATCAACCACAACATCACCGAGGCGAATATAGTTTTCGGCCTGCGACCTGCTAGTAACCAGCCCTCGAGCAACCAGTTCTTTGTCAAGCCGTCCCTTAACCGCCATACATGATATCCTCAAGTTTACGAGTTATCTCGGCTATTTTGCCCCATGACTGGCCTTTGGTGATGATTGACATGACATACTTACCCTTTGGATGAGTCACGATAGCCGCATCATTCAGGTAGCCTTCCAAAAAACCAACCTTGTCCTGCACTGTGCCACCACTACCAGCTGGTATACCCTGACGATATACCTGTCGCTGCATCAAGCCCAACAAGAAGTCACGGTGGCTACCTCTGACTAAAGTGCCATCATCAATTCCCTTCAAAATCTTCACCAAATCATTAGTCGACGTCATCACATACGATCCTCTGAGTGACGTATCCTTAAACCCTTTGCCCTCACGCAAATACGCAGTTATGTCACTGGCCTTGTACCGAGCAATAACCACCTCCGGACACGCATTATCTGAGTTTACAATCATCCGCGTTATACATTCTTGCACAGATACCCCGCCGATTTTATCATTCATAGTCAACTGATTATTATCAATTTTATCCATCAAAACCATAGCTATATATAATTTGTACGTGCTGGCCGACACACTGGACTCGCTGCCGCGCACCTGAGCACTCCAGTTTTCGCCAGACACTTGGCTAACTGTCAGGCGAATATCATGATCACGCGCCACTGAGTTAACATAAGCCTGCAGTCCCAGTGCCGAATGAGAGAAGGTCTCTTTGTATACCGGTTGCGGTGGCAACTGCTTGGCCACCAGCGCAAGTCGACTATCTTTTTCCTCTGTACTAAGCAGCACCTCTTGTACTTTTGTCGTCATTTGCGCGACATCGATGCCCCGGCCTGGCGCCCCATTCTCACGTTTCGTCTCTGTGCCGTCATGCATATAAATAACGGTTTTACCAGCTAGTTTATTGACTACTTTGCCAAATGAATGTTCCAAAAACTCCGTTAGTTTCGCCTGATTGAGCGCTATTTTAGGGATATTATGTCCATCTTCGATGAAAGACAAAAGTTTTGCGATGGTTAATTTGTCAACTTTGACTGCCTTACCTTCAAATTCCACGGCGATATTTCGCTGCAAAATCTTTTCAACACGAGAGCGTAGCTCTTGCAGCTGTTTTTCCGTCACTTTGGCAGACAAACGTTTACCCTTCATTTGTACCTCGGTCTTGTCACCCAAAGAATACTGGGTCGAAGCTATCGCCTGACGCGCCTCGGCACTTTGCAGTTCACGACCAGCTTTCTCTGCTACAACCACCACCTTGTCATTCTGAATCTCTACTCGTGCATTTTCTGGCGGCAAGGTTAAGCTGTCACCATATTCAGCCATCTTCGCCTCCAACGCACTTTCATCAAATTCCACTTCAGCATTGTTAACCTCGACCGAACGCCACCACAAACTAAACGGTATCAATCGCTGCCACCACGGATAATCCAACGCTTTGTCGGCCACACAACGACCACACACTGTGCCACCAAAATTGCCTACAGAAGCTTCCTGCTTGCCATTTCTTGTCACAAATTGCAGCTGTGTCCGTGGAGCACTGTCCTTCGCCAACCGTTCAATATCAGTACGTGTCCACCAGCTAACACTCCGCCCCATCATATAGGCCCTACTAGTCAAGCGATCGCCCGGAAAGCTCATCTGAATAACCACAGACAACAGACAGATTAAACAAAAACTAACACCACCATAAAAGACCCATCTCAACGATGAGTCTTGATGACATCTTTTACAAAAACGGCGCACTCGAAGACGTATAATCTTCAGTCGTAGCGTGAGGTATTTCCTCAGTTCTCTACTTTTTTCTTTCCCTATATTCACCAGTCGTTGTGTCGACATTAACAATATCCCCCTGTTTGATAAATGCTGGCACCTTGATCACTAATCCAGTTTCCAATGTGGCATCTTTCAACACGCTCGAAGTCGTGTCACCCTTCACAACATCTTCAGTATAAGTCACTTCCAGATACAAATTCTTTGGTAGTTCTACGTTAATGACTCGTCCATCAAAAAACTGCAAGCTCAATGAGTCACCTTCCTTCAGAAAGTCAGCTGCTGAGTCGACGATTGCTGCACCCAATTCAAATTGTTCAAAGCTTTCAGGATCCATAAAGTAAAATGTTTCACCATCACGGTACAAATATTGAACAGTTTTATTGGTCACCTCGGCTGACTCAATCTTCTCTTGCCCCTTGAAAGTTTTTGGGATAACGCTGCCGTCAATCAAGTTTTTCAATTTCACATTGACAATTGATCCGCCGCGACCCATCACCTTCTGTCCATATTCAACCACGCGATATGGCTTACCGTCTATTTGGCAAATCGTTCCTTTTTTTAAATCTGTTGGCTGGTACATCCTTGCTCCTTTATTTCATCTTTAGAACTGTTGGCCGGCGCGCCACATCCTTTGGTGCGCCGAAAAATGTCCCAAATTAGCCGTGTGTGACGAATGGCAACAATGCCAAGTGGCGAGCACGCTTGATGGCAACTGCCAGGCTTCGCTGTTGTTTCTCAGTCAAGCCAGTTTTTGCAATTGATTCAATTTGACCATACACGTTGGTGTATCGTTGCAACGTCTTTACATCTCGGTAGTCAAATACACTTGGTGTATCCTTTTTTTGTCGTTTAGCCATTTTCTACTCCTTGTTAGAACGGAATTTCTGATAAATCAATCGGTTTATCGTCAATTTCCGTTACTACTTCTTCTTTCGTTGATATATTTGCCGTTGAGCTGGCAGTGTCACCACTTGGCCCATCCAGGAAGGTCACATCAGAAGCAACCACTTCAATTCGTGAACGTCGCTTACCAGTTTCCTTGTCTTCCCAGCTGTCTTGGCGAAGGCGTCCTTGCACCAATACGCGTCGGCCTTTTGATAGGTACTGCATAACCAACTCACCGAGCTTTTCCCATGCAGTGACATCAAAGAAATCAGCTTGATCATCTTGTGTTTGGCGATCCACCGCGATAGAAAAGCTCACCACCGTCCTACCTGACGTTGTTGTGCGCTGCTCAGGATCACGGGTCAATCTTCCCATCAAGATGACTTGATTGATACTTCGTGCCATAGTGTTACCCTCCTTGTCATAGGTTTATTATCGATATCGGTTGCGATAATTATGCGTCAGCTTCAGCGGCTTCAGCAGCCATTTTCTCAGATCGCTCGCGCTGCTCTGCCAACACCTGACGAGTCTTTTCATCAGTCTTTACCAACAAGTAGCGCAATACTTCGTCAGTAATGTTCAGTGTGCTTGAAATCTTGCGCGGTGCGTCTGATGGTAGTGTTGCCTCAAAGTATACATACACTGCGAAATCTTCGCGGCGAATTTGGTAAGCTAATTTTTTCTTACCCCAGTTGTCTTCTTTGGTGATTTCACCACCATTGTCTTTGATCAACGCTCGAACCTTGTCTAGCGCCACATCCAAATTTGCTTCCAAATCTGGATGAATAAGAACGGTCAGTTCGTATTCGTTCATGTTTCCTCCTTCGGAATCCTTCACGGATGGTTATGCTATCTCACATAACCTTAGGTTATTATTCCCTCGTATTATACGGTAATCTGATGTAAAAGTCCAGTGATGTGCCCTGTCGGGCCGTGCTACAATAGAATTCATGCGTATCGCTATCCAAGGACAGGCTGGGTCATTTCACGAACAAGCAGTAAAACAATGGTACGGGCCCGAGGCTACCATCGTTCCGTGCGTGACCTTTGGCGATGTTTTTCAAACCTATGCCCGCGGCCAAGCCGACGCTATTGTCGTGGCAGTAGAGAATACCATTTACGGCACCATCAACGAAACCTACCGTCACATCGAATCCTGCAGCGCTCCTATCGTTGGTGAAGTGACACTTACCATTCAACAAACCCTCATCACCAATCCAGGCACACAGCTTGAGGACATTACTACTGTCTATTCACATCCTGTTGCCTTGTCACAATGCCAGTATTTTCTCCAAGAATGCCTACCACACGCTGCGCAAATTGAATATTTTGATACCGCTGGCGCTGTCAAATTCATCAAGCAACACGGTTCATCACACCTAGCAGCCATCGCTGGTGAGGCCGCCGCTCAGCTACACAATATGCCAATTCTCAAGCGACACATCCAAGACGGTCAGGATAATATCACTCGCTTTCTCGTCCTTGATCCAATCGCCACAGTGACTGACGCCAATCGAGCAACGCTTGTGGTGACCACTACCCACCAACCAGGCAGCCTGCTTGAGATACTCCGTACCTTTGCCAATCAGTCAATCAACCTCGCCAGCCTCCAATCCCAGCCTATCATCGGCCAACCCTGGAACTATAAATTCTTCATGACTGTTGATGCTGCCGGTCCGTCATTACAGCGCGCCATCGATAAGATCACCTCAACTGGACACAAGGTCACACTGCTGGGAGAATACCAAACTGCACGATAAGCCTATCCTTTCAGACTAGCTATCGCCAAGCTCATCAAGGCTTGATACCAACACGTCTCGTGGCTTCGAACCATTGGCCGGACCAATGATTCCCTGATCTTCCATCTCAGCCATGATACGAGCAGCTCGACCATACCCAATCTTCAACCGCATCTGTAATAAACTAGTAGAGGCTCGACGACTCTCAATAACCAAGCGAACAGCGTCCTTAAACATAGCGTCACCGTCGTTGCCCTCCAGGTTCACCATCACGCCACCCCTACCGTTGAGCTGCACAGGCTGAGCAACCACTTCGTCATTGTATTGTGGCGCTGATTGCATCCGGAGGTAATCAGTTATCTTATTAACCTCGTCATCAGTCACCCATGCACCCTGAATACGTTTTGGCTTACTCATGCTTGGTGTATACAGCAACATATCACCCTGACCAAGCAGCTTCTCGGCACCAATCTGGTCCAGAATAGTTCGGGAGTCAACTTGTGAGGCCACCGTAAACCCAATTCGTGCTGGCACGTTTGCCTTGATCAAACCAGTGATCACGTCAACACTTGGCCGCTGTGTTGCCAAGACCAAATGAATACCCACTGCTCGAGCTTTCTGTGCCAGTCGAACAACCAGTGCCTCAACATCACGCGCCGCCACCATCATCAAATCAGCCAACTCATCAATGACGATGACAATGTATGGCATCGCCCCGTCTTCATGTTGCTGAACATTTCCGTTTTCATCAGCAACCGGGATTTTCGTGCCAGCAGTTTTGATTTTTTTGTTATAGCTCTTAATATCACGAATTTTCTCCGCCGCCAACAGCTTATAGCGCCGCTCCATCTCATTGACCGCCCATTTTAGAGCTGAAATTGTCTTCTCTGGCTCAGTAATCACTGGCGTCAGCAAATGTGGGATATCTTCATATGGTGCCATTTCCACCTGCTTTGGGTCAACCAAGATCAATTTCATGTCGCTCGGACTATTGCGATATAACAAACTAGTCAATAGAGTATTGATCATCACCGACTTACCAGAACCGGTCTGACCAGCGATCAACATGTGCGGCATCTTGTTCAGCTCACCAACCACTGCTTCACCCGAGATATCCTTACCGATAGCAAAGCTCAACGGTTCATGGGCGTGCTTCCATTGTTTCGAATCCAACACACCATATAGTCGCACATCAGCCGCTCGTCGGTTTGGCACCTCAATACCAACGGCTTTTTGCCCAGGAATCGGCGCCTCAATCCGTAAACTCTGCGCCGCCAAATTCAAAGCAATATTCGTCTCCAGTGCTGTGATCCGCGTCAATTTCACACCACTCGGCGGCCGCAAGGTATATTGCGTCACCTTTGGCCCAATATTTGCATCTTCCATCTCCACATCAATGTTAAATTCCGCCAGCGTATCGTGAATGATCTGCGCGTTTTGCCGAATATCACCAGCGTCAGCTGGGCTCTGCTTCTTCTCTAGTAGATCCAAACTCGGTGATTGCCAATTTGGATCATGCACTGAAACCAATGCTGCCTGTTCCTCAGCAGATTTATCCTGCTTCACACTACCCCGCAAACTACTCAGCGGCGATGTCTTTTTAGTTTTAGCTGGCTCTTCCGTATCTACCGTTGGCACACCAGCGTTCAAATTAATCTCGCTAACCTTTCGTGGCTCAACTTTTTCCGCCTTGGCAGCCTGTCGCATGATTGCTTTATTCTCATCGTCCTCCGAAGAATCACGCCGCATCATTTCCCATATCTTACCAAACAACTCTACTGGGGTCATGAGCGTGATGAACAACGCGGTAATAAGGATGAGAACGATATATATCAGAGCGACGATTGGCTTTTCTGCCAGGGTCATCATTATATTATTAGCAACATCCCCAATAACACCACCAGCCTCCGGGCGGGCGGCAGTCTTCAGTAGTCCAAACAGCCCACTCAGCCACACCACCTCCAAAACGGCCGCTATTTTCATGGCAATTGGCAATCGATTATTCTCTGCGCGGAAAGTCTCCACCGCAATATACACCAACAACACTGGCAGAGCATACATAGCGTAACCAACGACCTTCAAAGCGGCGTGGTTGGTCCATTCCAACACTGGACCGCCTACATCAAACCATGCCACCACTAACAGTAATGACAGCACTATCATCAAGACCGCCCCAACTTGCGACCAAAAACCACTCGGTACGTCATGCTTTGGCGCAGTCGCCACTGATTTCTTTTTCGTAGTCTTTCGTTTTTTAGGCATAACTGTTATTTATTATACCCCGTTTTACGGATTATCGCACTTGTTTATTATATCATACTTTATTAAATATGTCTAATAAGCCGGTGCGTTGTGTCGCTCTCGAGCCTTGGTATCGTTCGCCTCCGTGTCAGGGATTTGTTTAGCTGGAAATCGTTTTTTGGGTAGCTTTGGGACAACTGGGCTATCAGCCGCTGCTTCTGGCTTAGCTGCTCCCTGGGCGCCGCGAGAAACTTTTCCTGGTGTCTTCAAACCACCACCGATTTCATTGATAACAGGGATAACAATCGGTGTCCGACGCGTCTGGTCGTACAAGATGTGCGTGACTTCGTCCTTGATTTCCTTTTTCACCACATCAAGATCGTATTTACCGGCAAAACTGCGGGCTGCTTTTTGCTTCAGGTATTGGCGAATCATGTTCATCAATTCCTCAGAGTCACGCAGATAGATAAAACCGCGGGAGATAATATCTGGGCTGGTCAACAGCCGTCCCGTACCGCGCTGTACTGTCAACACCACCACAAACATGCCCTCTTGAGACATATGGATACGGTCTTTCAGTACCACCTCAGAGACGATAGCGCCCGTATCGTCATACATCACACCACCAGCCTGAATTCGACCAGCTTTCTTAGCTTGCCGCTCAATATCAATTTCGATGATATCACCGGCGTCACACACAAAGATATTCTTCCTAGGAATCCCACACTCTTTCTCTGCCAGCCGCGCATTGTGCACCAGCATGTGAAATTCACCGTGAATTGGTATATAGTACGTTGGGTTCAAGGCGTTAATCAGCTTAATGTGATCGTCATAATACCCATGACCCGACAAGTGTAGCGGCCCAACCCCGGTCAAGTGTGTTTTGCCATTCTGAATCACATCAGAACCCTCGCGCATCAAACCATCAACTGTTCGCACCACGTTCTTCTCGTTGCCCGGAATTGGATTGGAGCTAAACACCACCACGTCAGAGCCTTTGATCTTCATGTATTTATGCGCGCCAGTCGCCATGCGATTTAACACGGCATTAAACTCACCCTGTGAACCAGTACAGACCACCGTGACTTGGCTATCTGGCAGCTTAATGATATCCTCCATCTTCATGACGGTATCTTTCGGAATCTTGATGGTTCCCGAACGCAGCGCCACTTCCAAGTTCTGAATCATCGAAAAGCCAGCAAACGCCACCTTACGCCCGTGCTTATGCGCTTCTTCTAAAATCAATTGCAAACGGTGGACCTGTGATGAGAAACAGCTTAAAATCACCCGGCTGTTACTAAATTTATCCATCACCTGACCGATAGAATATTGAATATCAAACTCGGTGTGGGTGTGCGTACCAGCTGACTCACAGTTGGTCGATTCATTCATAAACATCAACACGCCTTCTTTGGACGCCACTTCAGTCATGCGTTTGAGGTCAAATTTCTGACCATCAACTGGGCTTTCCTCAAACCGCCAGTCACCAGAGTCAATAATCACACCCAATGGCGTCCGAATGATCACCGCCGTTGAGTCAGGGATGGAATGGTTCACCCGCACCAATTCCACCGAAAAGTGTTTCGACACCTGAACAATTTCGTGACTCAATGGATCCATCACCCGAAAGTCTGGCTGAAAATCGGTATCCGCATCAGCCAGCGACTTATCTAGCATGCCGATGGTAAACTTCGACGCATAGACTGGCGCTGGAATTCGGTGAATAAAATGCCGGAAAGAACCGATGTGATCAAGGTGTCCGTGAGTGAACACATGCGCCTTGATCTTGTGCTTATTTTCCTCCAGCCAGGTGATGTCCGGCGTGATATAGTTAATGCCCGGATAATCGCTGCCCGGA
This sequence comes from uncultured Candidatus Saccharibacteria bacterium, assembly GCA_963533325.1. GTDB lineage: Bacteria > Patescibacteriota > Saccharimonadia > Saccharimonadales > Saccharimonadaceae > Nanosynbacter. Next base: position 22,003 of record CAUSOC010000004.1, read on the forward strand.
AACAGAAATCCCATGTCGACAACGATAATCTCATCATCATACTCAATGGCGTTCATATTTTTACCGATACCCATTTCGCCGACACCGCCGATTGGGATGATTCGTAGTTTTGGCTTGCCACCGCGAGTCCGTTTTGGCTGCATTTTGGCGCTAAATTGTTCGCCGCCATAGCCGTTGTAAACGGATTTATTGACTGGGATATTGATCACGTGCTGTGATGCCCTCAGATTAACATTCTCGCTTGTTCGTCGCTGCGCGCGAAAAACCTCACCTTTACGAGTGGTGGTGCTGTTTAATACTGCATTGTTGCTTTTTTTCGACTGAGGACGCTTTTTAGCATCATCCTTCTGCGGTGTTGCCAGTCGCCGCTGACCCATATTGTTATACTCCTTTTTTCGTTATAATAATTCAAAAATCAGGCAGAGAGATAAATAGCAAGTATTCCCTCGTTAGTGGGTCTATTTTAGCAAACCACAGATATTTTGTCAAAAGCGCGTAATAACAGCACCACTGTTATCTATATCAATCATCGCCGTCCACTGATGTGTGAATAAATTTTCGCTTGCCGCGGTAGACGAAGAAGCCGAGCATCAACAGGTTAGCTGCCAGCAAAAAGCCCGCCAGCACCCACATGCTATCAATGTAAAATGAGTTGCTGAGCCCTCCCGAGATAGCTTGACGCAAGGCCCTGATTGAATAAGTCATCGGCACTAGCGGATTGACCGCTTGGAAAAAGCCGTTTGTCGTTTGGATTGGGAAAGTTCCTTCGCTCGATCCCAGCTGCAACACCAGCAGCACCATTGCTAGGAAGCGCCCCGGATTATCCAAGACAATCACCAACAGCGACACAATCGACATATAGGCAAACGAGGTCAAATATACCGCGCCGACGAAATGTCCCGGGTGGTCAGGCGTCAACCCCAGACAATAAACCATAATTAGCATCAAGATTGTTGCCTGAGCAAAGGCTGCCGTACCAATGACCGAGGCTTTGGCGAGCCACCAGCGAAAGGCATTTTCTTGTTCGGTAAAAGTCTTGCGGATAGGATAAATGATATTGACCGCTAGCGCCCCGACAAACAAGCTCAGCGACAAGACGTATGGTGCCAAGGCATAGCCATAATTTGGCACATCTCCCTGTTTATTAGTTTCCGACGATACCGGGTTGGCGATTTGCTGCTGCGTGGCAGCGCCAGTCGGCTGCAGCTTTATCTGGTTGCCAGCGTCAGCCAATTTAACAGACAGCGTGTCCGCGCCAGTTACCAGCTGCGACGTACCGCTGAGCAAAGTGGCCGAATTAGCATTCAAGACTGCCGCGCCGTTGGCTAGTCGCTGGCTGCCGGTTTGCGCTTGCGACAAATTATTCACCAGCGTTGTCGAGCCAGCCAGTAGCTGATTATTAGCCGCTCTCAGGTTATTGTAACCATTGAACGCACTAACCGCATTCGGTGCCAGTTGGTTCGCACCGTTTGCTAGTGTCGCAATGCCAGTTTGCAGTTGGCTTTGTTGTTTGCTCAATTGCACCGTCAGTGTTTGCAAATCTTTAAGTAGTGCGGCCACTTGACTAGTAATCGTTTGCGTTTTATTAAGCACCTGGGAAAGCTGGCTAATCTGCGGCAAGGTTATGGTTGTTGAACCGCCAGAATTTGCCGCATTAGTTCCCAATGTTTGCAACGTACTGCCTGCTGTCGCTAAGTCCGCTAAAGATGTTTGCATTGTCACCGCCAAAGTTTGCGCCTCGTTAGCAACCTTTTGTTGCAGTGCTGTCAGTTCTGGCGATGGATTATGCACGCTGGCGTTGAGCTGATTGAGACCAGATTGCAGTTGCTTTATGCCGTTTGATAATTGCGCAACTTGGACTTGGCTCGGCAAACCATTTGACATTTGCCCCAGTCCCGCTTGCAGTTGGCGCGACCCATCAGCTAGCTGCGCCAAACCGTTGCTTAGCGCCTGCTGATTGGTTGCCAACTGCTTAACGCCACTGGTGTAAGTTTGCGCGCCTGCCTGCAAAGTCGCCAAACCATCATGCAGTTGCACTGCGCCGTCCGCTGCTGTTTCCAGACCGCCGCCAAGCTTATTGATATTTTCTAGCACGCCTTTGGCATAAGCCTTAGTGACTTGCTCAGCCACCGAAGTCTTGACGTTTTCAGCCGCCTGGCTACTGACCAACGAACCGATATAATTCTTGGCTGGCGTCGTCGTATAGTGAATAACTGCCTGCTCGGGTTTATTTTGCGTAATCGATGCTGCTTTTGCCGAAAAATCCGCCGGAATCGTCACCACTGCATAGAAATGCCCGCTGCTAACGCCGCTATCGGCTTGCTGCTTGGTCACGAATTCCCAGCCCAAATCGTGATTATCTTTTAATTTTTGCTCAACCGACTGCCCGACGTTCAGCGCTTGACTATTCAGCTGCGCGCCTTTGTCCTCGTTGACAAACGCCACCGGCAAGTTTTTGGTTTGCCCGTACGGATCCCAAATCGACCCCAAGAAAAAGCCGCTGTACATAATCGGGATAAACGAAATCACCGCCAGCGAAACCAATAAAATCTTATTTTTGAATAAATGCCGCCACTCGGCGCGCACCATATTACTGCGTTGCCGGCGCGAAAACCGCTTTACTTTTTCAACCATGCATTACCTCCTTGGCAATATCTTCTAGGGTTACTGTTTTTAGATAATCGCTCCACTTTTGCTGCGCTTCAGAAAAGACTTTTTCGATCATATTCATGCCAATTTCGACTTGGCGGCGGCGCGTCGCAAAGACCCGCTCAATAATCCCCTGGGGTTGAAAGAACGGTGCTTCGCCCTCAATCGCCAAAACGACGTCGTGCAGCGTCACTTGGCTCATTTCCCTCGCCAAAACGAAACCACCGCCAGCACCTTGTACTGAAGTGATGAGCTGTGCCACCACCAATTTGCGACTAATCTTCTTTAGGTACGTCGGCGATACCGCCATTTTCTCAGCCAAAGCGTCGTTAGTAATTGGCGCGGTTCGCTTAGGGTCGGCCAGAAGCGCCATAATACAGCAAGCTTGTTCAACAGCTCCCGATAATTTCATAAAATCCTTTCCAAATTAGCTATAGTAGATATCTACTATCCACTATACTACACTTATCCTACATAAACAACTCTCCTGGTCAATTAAAAAGCTCCGCCACACGACGGAGCTTCTCACTGATTCTACCTGAACTTTAACTTTGATTTGCTTTTTCAGTCAATACGCGACCCAAAGCATTCAACTGAGAGTTAACCTCTGCCTTCTGGAACGCCTCGTTTAGCTTTTTTGGAGCGTCACCAGCCTTGAACTTTGTCAGTTGGCGGTACAACTTACTCGCAGCTGCTGACAGACCAGACGCGTCGCCAGCATCATGAGCTTTTTGCATCTCCTCAACTATGCCTCGTTGTTCATCAAAAGCATCAGCCAGTTTCTTTGCCTCTTCGGACAACAATTGACTCTTTACTTTGGCTAATTTTTTAACAGCAGAAACACAAGAACTAACAGTTTTGTCATAGTTCTCTAGCAACTTACTACGGTCTGAGCTAAATCGAGGAAATGTAGTAGCAGTTCGACAGTTCTTTGTGGTCTCTAACAATTCATCAGAGTCATCAGCCAAATCACCTACCATTGTGGTAAATTCATTGTTTTGTTTGATGAAATCATCATATTTTTGCTTAACATCTTTGTCGCGCAAGGCTTTCATATCTTTCAAGTCATCAACCGACTTCTTGTATTCTTCTACTGATTCTTTAATCTTATCAGTAGACGCGGTTGATGTCCCATATGAAACCATACGAAAAGCCGAGCCAACCCGTAGATAAGTACCTCGCACTTTCGTAACCTTATCATGCGCTTCCTTATAATCTTCTTTACTTGGACCGCTCAATAAAATCACTGCCAAAACAATACCAACGACCAACAAGATGAAGGCAATCGAACCACCAATGATACCCCACAACATACCCTTGCTCATGCCCTTTTTCTTGACTGGTCCCTGAGGAACTGGCTGAGTTGGCGCCGGTTGCACACGTGGTTCCGGAACGGTTGCAGCAGGAGTTGGTGTCGAGTTTGTATTATTACCTTTGTTATCCATGCTTTCTCCTTTTCTTACTCTATTAATTGTACACTATTTACGATTTACTGAATACGGTTATGACTAGATTATAAACCGATCATCGTCAAATTGATCTTGCCGCGCTCGTCAATACCAGTTATCTTTACGCGGACAGTCTGACCTTCTTTGACGACATCAGTCACCTTATTGACCCGACCTTCGGCCAGCTTCGAAATATGCACCATACCATCAACTCCTGGCAAGATATTCACAAAAGCGCCAAAGTCTTTGATACTAACAACCCGACCCTCATAGATCTTGCCAACCTCTGGCTCTTCTACCAAACTCTTGATCCAGTTCATAGCTTTCTCAATTGATGCGCCGTCTGGGCTAGCCACAGTAATTAAGCCATCTTCTTTGATGTCAATTTCAGCACCAGTTTCAGAGGTGATCTTATTGATCATTTCTCCACCCTTGCCAATCACCGCACCAATCTTGTCTGGGTTGATCTTGATCTTCTCAATGCGTGGTGCGTATGGGCTCAATGCCTGGCGTGGCTGTGGTAATACTGACAACATATGCTCCAAAATGTGCGCTCGGCCAGCTTTTGACTGCTCAATTGCTTGCGCCAAAATGTCAACCGGTAGGCCATGCACCTTCATATCCATCTGTAGCGCCGTGATACCGTTAGCTGTACCAGTCACCTTAAAGTCCATATCACCAGCAAAATCTTCAGCATCAGCGATGTCGCTCAGCACATATGGTGTACCCTCGTCCATCATTAAGCCCATGGCGATACCAGAGACCGGCGCTTTGAGTGGCACACCCGCATCCATCAGCGCCAAACAACTTGAACAGGTTGCTGCCATTGAGGTAGAACCGTTCTGGCTCATGATTTCCGTTACCGAACGAATGGCATATGGGAAATCTTCTTCACTTGGCAAAACTGGCGTTAACGCCCGCTCCGCCAAGTAGCCATGCCCAATTTCCCGACGACCCGGGCTGCCCAAACGGCGCACTTCACCAACCGTGTAGCCTGGAGCGTTGTAGTGGTGCATGTAACGGCGTTCGTAATCAGTCTGCTCCATGGTATCGACCAGCTGCGCGTAGCTCAGTGGCGCCAAGGTAACAATGTTCATACCCTGGGTCACACCGCGGGTAAACAAACTTGATCCGTGTGCTCGCGGCAAGAAACCAACTTCTGAACTGAGTGGTCGAATTTCTGTCAATTGACGACCATCTGGACGCACCTTGTCCTCAACGATACCTCGGCGTACGTCCTTGTGGAGCGCCAATGTAAAGGCCTCGTCGTATTGAAGTCGCAGTTCATCATAACTCTCGCCAAGTTTTTCGGTAAATTCGTCATGAAACACCTGACGAATATCCGCGATCAATTCATTGCGCTCTGGGTAGGCACGGCGAATAGCTGCGCCAAATTTACCGGCGACCCACGCATCAACTTCTGCTTGGATGGTTTCATCTGGCAGAACCAGTTCGTATTGCTGTGCGGCTGGCGCGACTTTTTCTGCCAACTCACGCTGAAGCTGGATAGCTGGCTGCATCATCTGATGCGCCCACGCCATTGCATCAATAATCACTTGTTCGCTCACTTCATGAGCGCCTGCTTCCACCATGGTAATGCCGTTCTCGATACCAGCGACAACCAAATCCAAGTCACTGACTGCGCGCTCCTCGGGGGTCAAAAAGGCCTTAAATTCACCGTTAACTCGGCCAATACGCAAACCTGCCACCGGTCCATCAAATGGGGTGCCAGTCAGGCTCAGCGCTGCGCTAGCGGCTACCATTGCTACCATATCAGGACGGAAACTTGGGTCCATACTGAGGACACTCGACACAACCTGAACTTCCTGCCGATATCCCTTCGGGAACAGTGGACGAATTGGTCGGTCAATCAGCCGCCCGATGAGTATCGCCTCATCAGATGGACGACCTTCTCGCTTGATAAATCGGCTACCAGAGATCTTGCCGGCAGCATAAAACTTTTCTTCATAGTCAATTGACAGCGGGAAATAGTCCAATTCGACTGGTCGCGATCCGACCATCGCCGTACCTAACACAACCGTGTCGCCGTAACGCGCTACCACACTGGCGGTAGTGCGAAAACCGACCCTATTTACCTCTAATGTCAGTGGTCGACCACACCATTCCGTGGTAACACTAAAAATATCCTTGCCACTTGGATTAATAATGCTCATCATGAGCCTCCTTTCTTATCGCGAAAAGTAACAGGGGTGAAAGCTGATATGTCATGAGCTCTCGTCTCTATCACCATTCGCGGTTAGTTACCCTATCATTATACCACACCCTTCAGTCACCACCCGGTGAACTGGTATAATGATAAGCGTGAAGATTAAACGCACTAAAACGACAAAAGATTATCTCATATTAGTTATAGCATTGGCATTGTTAGTAGGTGGCGGATATTTGCTTATTACTATTTTTAGCCCCTTTTTTGCAACACAATTTATCGACCCAAAAAACAATGAGACAACTAAGGTTTTGCAAAAAACAACTGATGAGTTTCATCCAGAAAATCGCATTTACATCCCGGCTATCAATGTCAATATCCCGTACAAAACCGGTGGCGCAGAAGTGTTAGAGCTAACTGCCTGGTGGCGTAAGCCAGAAAATGGCAACCCTAAAGAGGGTGGAAATTTCATCGTTGCTGCTCATCGCTTCCAGATTGGACCAACACCACAACGCACCATCAACAATTCTCCTTTTTACAATATCAACAAGCTCAAAGTTGGTGATTCTATCACAGTTGATTACGACGGCAAACGCTACGAGTACAGCATATATGATATATATAAGGTTAAGCCCGATGCTATCGAGATAGAAGAACGAACCGATCAACCACGCTTGACGCTGTATTCATGTTCCCTGGGTGGATCATTTGACAAGCGTGAAGTCATCATCGCTGTCCCTAAATAGTCCATACAAAAATCCGCCCCAACATAGTAGGGCGGACCTGAAACTACTTGGCTTGCTTATTTGCGCAGTCCCTATGTAGCCAGCACTTGCTTGTAACTCTCAAAGTCAGTTCGCTCCAAGTATCGCAGTAGGCGCTTGCGCTTACCTACCATCTGGACAAGGCCGCGACGAGCCATGAAGTCGTGTTTGTTGACCTTCAAGTGCTCTGTAACCTCTTTGATACGAGCCGTCAAAATCGAAATCTGCACCTGAGGGCTACCGACATCGTTTTTGCCAACCTGAGTCAAAGCAATCGCTTTTTGCTTGTTCTCTTTACTAATCATAGCCGTTTGATTATATCAGGAGTGACCGATATTTTCAAGCAGTGCCGCTAGAATAGCTGCGCGTAGCTATATATCGTTGAGCCGCTGTCTGGTGCCTGCGTGCTATTGTGATGACAACTTGAACGAATACGATTGAAGGTTGCTACGTCCTCGGTAGATGGATTATTCAATGCGGCATATATCACAAACCCCTTACCACCGTCATGACACTCATAGATTCGAAAGATTGCTTCCTCATTTGCTGCTTTTTTACTAGAAACACCTTGCCGATAATCAGCCTTCAAATAATCCGGAACCAAGGTTTGTACACCATCCGGCGCGTTAAACGGACCAAATCCAGTGATACGCTTTCCTCTAGCCTCCGCCAAAGCAGCAGCATCGCCCGCAGTTTTAACTGCAGATCGAATCTTCGCGTCCAATCCATTCTCACGCACCGACCGATACGAGACAATTGCTATTGATGCCAACACGGCAATCACCGCTATAACAATTAATACTTCAACCAATGTAAAACCCTTATGCTTCATATCCATATAATACCACCCTAATTCTCTATGCCAAAATCTGATAGTTTTGCTGCTTGTTCGATGGTAAAATCGGCAATTTTTGTGCGCCGCAACGACCGACAGTAGGCACCAGTCCCCAAATAGTTCCCGATGTCCTCTGCTAGCGTACGAATGTATGTGCCACTAGAGACATGAGTATTGATGCATAGTTTTGGATAGTTATATGATGCAATTTCAATGTCATACACCGTGATCTGCCGTGCAGGTATTGCAACTTCCTGACCTTTTCGCGCGAGTTGATAGGCGCGCTGCCCATTGATTTTGATGGCGCTAAAAGCCGGCGGGGTTTGTTCAATCACCCCAATGAACTTCCGTACAGCCTGTCTCACCTCTTCAATTGTCGGCTGATGCTCAGACACTGGCGTGAGCTCACCTTCAGGATCTCCTGTCGTGCTAGTCATCCCCAAAATGATTTCTGCCTGATACCATTTGTCTAGCTTGGTAAACGACCCGGCTTCTTTACATTTTTTACCCGTTACTAAAATCATCAGACCAGTAGCAAACGGATCTAACGTGCCAGTGTGTCCAACTTTTGCTTTCTTACCTAGCTGTTGATTGAGCACTCTCCTGATTCTGGCAACCACGCCAAAACTGCTCATACCAGCTGGTTTGTCAATAAGCACAATATCATCATTTGGTATCATGCTAATTTTGTCCCGGAATTTGGAACTGGGTTGGATTAAATTCAGAGTTAGTAGTATTTACAACTGACGGGGTTGCCGCTGGCGCCGATGGGACGGTAGGGCTGACTGCTGGAGCTGGCGGAAAAGCCGGTGGCAGTTCTGGCAACGTACTAAAGTCAGGCATTGGTGGTAACCCTGCTATATTTTTGGCAGAAGACTCAATTTCCGCCAAAGTTGGGGTGCCAGGGTTTACCGCCAATGGATCTGGAACATTAGGCACCGCTGCTAATGCTTCGCTAATTGCCTGATGGGTTGGTTGACCCAATGACTGATTAGTCCCCAATACCTTTGAGGTATCTTCACTGAGAGCAGCCATGACATCGCCATTATGTCCAGCGATAGCTGAAGCTTCTCCCAGAGGAGAGATAGACCTATTGTTCTGTAAATTGTTGTTCATTTCAGCAAACGGGTCAACTGATTTTGGCTCATCATCATGGCGAGCAACGGTGGCGTTTATCGGTGAATCACTAAACCCCCCTTGACTACTGCCAGGTTGACCATGATTCAAAATCGTGCGGTTACGACCACTTTCAGCCTCGCGCTTCTTGTCTTCTGCAGCCTGTTCAGTTGAAGCATTGAACGTACCGCCTACTGACGGTTCCGGCAACTCGTCTTTCGGAGATTGTGGACTGCCTAGCGGCTTGATGGCTGGTAAGCTATATTCTGGTTCCGGTGACTTTGCTGGTTCTTCGGATTCTACTGACTCTTCCGGCGTGGATTTTGCTAATTGCCTTTCTAGGTATGACTCAGCGGCGCGTGCAGCCTCGTCTTGAGCCTCAGCCTGCGTTCGGCGAGCTACCTCATCTAGGTCGCCCCTCTTTTGATGTGAGATTTCCAAGGTGCCATCATCTGGTTTTGGTAGCTCCTTATCTGCTTGTTTCGGCTGTTTACGTGATGAACGGCTAATTGACAGTTTAGTGTTGTCTACCTCTGCTTCCTCAGCATCTGATGACTCACTTGAACTATCGGCATCTTCCGGTTCATCATGTTCGTCAGCCGGGGCCTCCAATTCCTCAGCTTCCACCAACTTTGCTGCAATCAACTGCTGGTTAGCTCCTGCAGCCATCAAATCCGCAGCCGCTGTCATAACGCGAGGTGACGTTAGGTTGTTACTAAACCTATTGGTTACAGCAACGATACCGGTCATAAACGCATTTGCCATCTGCTCGTCCAGCGTTGCCTTTACGGTCTTTAGCTCGTCAACCAATTCCAAAAGCATCTCGCTCACACCACTGGCGTTGCGCTCATGCCAATCGATCGCACCCAAGCTACTCTTGATATCCCGAGCTGTCACTGTCACCACGTCAGCACTGTGCAAAATTTTACCATGAGCCGTCAACGCTTCATCAAGATGATTGCTGTCTTCAACGTTCAAAGCCAACACTAGCTCAATGTTGTAATCACCCTGTGAGAATTCCAAGTCCGCTTCAGTAATCGTCGTTCGGTACGGCGTGATGAAAATTTTCACAACCGCATCGTCAACGATTTTGTACCGCAAATGATCCGCCTTGTCCTTATCAAGCGCTATGATAAAGTCTCTGAGACTATCCGCCGTGTCTTCAAACGTCTTATCAGGTTCCAGGAAATTTATCGCCGGTGGAATTTTACCAGAAAATACCGCTGTAGCATGCTTTCCAAGCTCATTCAAAAATAGCGTCAACCCCAATGCCGCTGATAACTCATCAACGCTTGGATCACGACTAACCGTAACTAATATATTAGTATTTTCTTTGATTTTTTGGATTACCTGCTGCTTGGCGGAAGCGGTGCTCATTGTTTGTTTTCCTGTTTCTTTTTATTGCTATAGCCTTTGGCTGAATTATAGCATAAGCATAGGCGATTAGTCAAGATTATACCCCGTTTCGTCCCGCCCCTTTACTTTTCATGTGATTTTCTGTATAATGCATCCTTGATTAGCGATAACAACTTATAGAGGTAAAGGAGTACCATGCCAATCATCAAATCCGCCATCAAGCGCGCTAAACAAGCAGTCAAACGCCGTGAAAAGAATATCGGCATCAAAAAAGATATCAAATCAGCAGTCAAAGCTTTTCACGCAAATCCAACCGCTACTACCTTGGCAGCTGCCCACTCTGAATTAGATACCGCAGTTAAAAAGGGTCTTTTGAAGAAAAATACTGTGGCTCGCCGTAAAAGCGCTCTGAGCAAAGCAGCCAAAGAGGCTGGCGTTAAACTAGAAACCGCCAAAAAGCCGGCAGCCAAGAAACCTGCTGCAAAGAAAACACCAGCTACCAAGCCAGCTGCCAAAAAAGCACCTGCTAAGAAGCCAGTAGCCAAGAAACCTGCCGCTAAAAAAGCTAACAAATAAGACTCATTAATTTCAAACAACACCTCAGTGATGATGCTGAGGTGTTGTTATATAACTACAAATCTACCAACGCCGTTTCTATCAGCAGCCACGGATTAACTCCAGTTGTCTTCATCTGAAGGTCTGCCTGAAACAACGCGTTATTGATCTGCTTGAGACGTTCGACATTACTAGCTCGAACTGATGAAGAGAGCCGCTGCAATACATACGGATTAACTGAAAAATCTGCTGCCACCATGTTATTGTCACCACCCGCCAACACCAATGCTACCAGGTTAGTCGCCTGCGAAGCGAGTAGCCCCATCGTTTGGTAGGCGCCGTCTGTACCACTTTCCGATTCCAAATAACTAATGATGTTATGCACCGTTTCATAATCTTTCGACAAAGCAGCCACGAACAAATCAAACACGTTTTCCGACCTCGCCAACGGCACCAAATCATTGATCAGTTCGTCAGTAATCTTCTCTGCGAGCGCCAATTGGTCCAAAAAATTACTGAGTCGCAGCTGATCAAACCCTAACCGGTCAATTAACATCCCTATCTGTTTACGTGTCAGCTTATAGCCGCGCTCATGGGCCTGTGTTTCACACCAGGTGATAAGTTGCGGCTTCTGGCGGTCACCGAGCGGCACAAATTCTTGGGTTTTAGCTGTTTTTTGTAGCCATTTATAGGTTTTTGTTCGCTTATCAAGTTTACTCTCTACTAGGATAATGGTTTTATCATCATCAAACCGCATATCTGGTAGCTGCGGCCAAATGTCAGAATTTTCGCTCAATTTCGAGATGACGTACACCGAAGACTGCGTAAACAATGTCTGACCAATCGTTATCTCCTGCATATCCGCTAGCGTCAATTCTTCACCATCACGCCGGACCACGTCCGCATCACCAACCAGCGCCGCAAGCGCCGCCCGTTTCTCAAACTCATTGTCACCGTGGAGAAGATAAATCATTTAACCTCCACTTGACACACCGGACAAACATGCGTACCACGGCCACTGACTTTTAGCTTAATGACCTCTTGGTCGGGATGGCGATGGCAAGCCTGACCTTCGCGGCGAAATACATGAGCAAATGTCAGATAATTCCCTTTTCGGCCCTCGGCATCAACGTAATTTTTATCAGTCGAGCCGCCCTGATCAATACTGAGTTGTAGGATGTGTCGCAGCTCAGTAAATAATGTGTTCAGCTGCTGATCGCTAACGTTTTTTACCCGCGTTTGCGGATGAATCTGCGCTGCCCATAGCGCCTCGTCAGCATAAATATTACCAACACCGGCGATCACTGCTTGGTCAAGAAGGGCTGGTTTAATCATCGAATTCTGGCGGCGGCGAATCCGCTGGATAAAATCCTCAGCCCGTGTCTGGGGGTCAAGCGGTTCTGGACCGACTTTTTGCATGAACGGCAAATTGACCACTTCATCAGTCGGCAGTAGCTTCACCCAGCCAAACTTGCGCTGATCGTTAAAAAACAGCCGCGACTCATCAGTAAAATCAATCTGTACCCGCGTCGACCGGTCCGGCAGCTCACCAATCAAGCTGTCGTTTGGATGACCACCAGCGAAGTTAGATGCATCAGGTATTTGAGTGGTGTCTCTGGTCACAATCTGGGCGTGCTTGTCACCGGGACCCGGATTGTTAGCAGACGACGCCCGAGAATACCATTGGCGAAACACCAGCTGGCCCGTCATCTTCAGATGTATCACCAGCGAGTAGCGAGTATCCAGATCAATCATCAGCACCTTCGCTCGCCGTCGCACCGCCGTCACGCGCGCACCATACAAAAATTGTTCAACTTCAGCAGGCGCATTTGGGAAGCTTTTCGGTGAGTCAAACACCGTCACTCGCGCCACCACCCGACCAGGCAATAGCTCCGCTAAACCGCGGCGAACCGTCTCAACTTCTGGCAGCTCAGGCATCCGATGTAACCTCCATCCCTCGTTATCTATTATGTGTATTAGAATTGGAAGAATGTATCTTCCTGCTGCAAACCAACACCCGCAGCAATCTTTTTCCCGTCAGGAATTTGATTGAGGAACATCAGCAATATGTCATTAGCATTGGCAGTTGCTGAGCCTTTTGAGCCACCACAGTCCGACGTCCACAGCGTCTTCACTGGATTTCCGTGATATAACGTCTCAAACTTGTACACTTTGCCGTTGGCGCAAATACCCCTCAAATCATTTTGTTCTTCTGACAATTGACGCCCTTCCATCATCTTTCTTTTTTCCAGAGCGTACACCAATTCCTCATAGGCGCGGCTATTGTTATCCAACTTTTTCTCATCAATTTGCTTTTCCAGATAGCCCTCATAGGTACTCATGCGTCGAATGTCCGGTGTGATTTCAATCTGGTAGGAGCGGAATTTTTCCTGCGCCACAATCGGTCCGCGAACTGTCAAACGCACCGCTCGGTTAGCGTCAGTCGACAGCAATGATTCTTTAGCAATATCTGCCTGAGATTTTGGCTTATTCTCCGGATTATTACCGCCCAGCAAAGACTGACCAATGGCAATCACCGCCGCCACCGCCACTACCATGATGATAATAACCAGTAAAATCGGTATCAGTCGGGAAAAAGAATTTGTTCTTGCGTATCTCATGGGGTGATTATACCATAATATTAGAATTTTTGCACTAGTTACTTAGTATCCTACGAGAGCTGGGCTATTGCTTGACGGAAGGCCTCAGGATATTTGTTTTTCAAATAATCAGCCGCTTGTTCAGGGCTTACCCAATGAAGTGTAACGCCGGGCTCACATGAATGAGGAATTTGATCTGCCGGTAGCTGAACACGGTACACAATCAACATCAGACTTGTCATTATGTCGTCATATGGTAATAGCTTGACCGCTTTTGCTACGTTCCATAATTCTTGTTTGGCAATGCGATGAATGCCAATCTCCTCATGTAGCTCACGTAACAGTGCAGCCGTTATATCCTCGCCCTGATCCATCCTGCCGCCTGGAATATCCCAATAGTCCTTGCTTTTGAGTAGTAAAATTTGGTGTTCATCATTTTGAATAAGGGCTTTTATACCGATTTGAAATAACTGCTCTGTCATCTTATGTCTCCTCCCAGTTCTTGCCTGTTTTTACATCAACCTTCAATCGAATTGGCAGTTCTGGGCAAACGCCTTCCATTTCCGCACGCATAATGCCACCGACTCGCTCAACGTCTTCCGGCGCACATTCCACCAAAATCGAGTCATGAACCTGCAGGACTGGCTCGGCCAGCCCAGCCAACTTGTCCTCCAGCCGAATCATCGCCAGTTTCATCAAATCCGCTTCCGTGCCCTGAATCGGCATATTCATCGCCGCCCGCTCAGCCGCCGAACGCACCATAAAATTACTTGACTTAACATCAGGCGTTGGCCGCCGCCGACCAAAATAGGTCTCAACAAAACCCTGTTCGCGCGCTTGAACTAAAATTGTATCCAGATACTGGCGGATTGGTTGGCGCACCGAAAAATAGTGTTCAATAAACTGTTTCGCCTCAGTAAATGTCATACCGGTAGCCGCCGCCAGCCCATGCGGACTCATGCCGTACAGCACGCCAAAGTTAATCACCTTGGCCGCACGCCGCTGTGCTTTCGTCACCTGATCCATCGGCACGCCGTAGGTCTCGGCCGCCGTTTTGGTATGGATATCGACGTCGCTATTAAAATCGTCAATCAGTCCCGCGTCACCCGCCAGCACCGCCGCCAGCCGCAGCTCAAATTGCGAATAATCGGCACCAACAAATACCTTGCCCTCGCTCGGCACAAACGCCTGGCGAATTTTCCGACCTAGTTCCGTGCGCACTGGGATGTTCTGTAGGTTGGGATTTGTGCTACTCAGCCGCCCGGTACTAGTGACATCTTGATTAAACGTGGTGTGAATCCGCCCGTCCTCGGCCACCAATTTCGGCAGCACTTCAATGTAGGTGCTGATCAATTTAGTTAGCTCCCGATACCGCTCAATCAGCTCAATGATGGGATGTTGCCCGCGCAGTTTATCCAGCTCTTTCTGCCCCGTTGAATAGCCGGTTTTACCCTTTTTGATACCAGTCGTCGGCAGTTGCAATTTGGTAAATAACACCTCAGACAGCTGCGCCGGACTAGCAGCATTGAACTCACGCCCAGCCATCGCATACATTTGTTGTTCAAGCTGACTCACCTCCGCCCTCAGCTCCTCGCCCATCTGTTCAAGCAGTACTGTGTCCAATTTCATACCACGCTTTTCCATCTGAAACAGCGGCCAAATCACCGGAAAATCAAACTCACGGAGCACCCGAGCAACCTGCTGATGTGTCGCCATATAATCCTGCTGCTGATGGTAAATCTGACGAAGCCGCGCCAGCTGTCGCGACACGGAATTATCCTCAGAAAAATCACCCGCCAGCGCCGCTAAACTGCGGTCGCGCCTCAGCGGA
>CAUSOC010000005.1:0-35639 GCA_963533325.1 uncultured Candidatus Saccharibacteria bacterium
TTTCCCATATAACATAAGCTTTTTGGTGGATTGGCAATATGCGCTAATCTCTGGGAGAAAATATGCTCATCTGGTGTAATTCTATTGATTTCCATAAAAAATGTGGTAAAAAGTATTGACACTTTGTCAAATGTTTGCTATAATCAAGGACGATTGGTTAAGTAATCATTAACCAAACGCACCTTATACCCCCTATTCTAACTATATGTTAGGTTGCGCGCAATGGCATTAAGTATCTTACCCTCCACTTTTTGCGTTAAACGTTACGCGCATACTAACCCCTTTAACTGCCCTTTTGATTAAGGCGACCTCTGTTTCATGGTGAGTACGCACTGTATTGACGATTCGTCAGGCGCCGGTCTTTTGGAGTTTTGACCGCAGACGCTTTGCTATGACATGGAAGCTCGGGTGGGTTGAAGGGTAACAAAGCACCAGGTGATGCCCACCCTTACCTGGTGCTTTTTTAGTTGAGAAATTATTTTATTTCGTTTGATGTTTTTGACATTTTTTACAAATGCCTTCTAGTTCAAAGTGGTGTTTGATGACGGCAAACTGATGTTTGCGGCTGAGATATCCCACAAGCTGTTCCAGTTCTGGTGTTTGAATAGGCTCAGCGTTTTGACAGCGGATACAGTAGAGATGATGGTGGTGCGGGATGAATGGCTCAGCGAGTTCGTAGTAATTTTTCCAGCCAATAGCAACAGCGCTGACGATGTGTAACTGGTCAAAAGTGACAAGAGTGCGGTAGACGCTGGCTCGGTCAACGTTTTTGCATTTCTTGGCAATGTCACTAATGGTTAGCGGAACAGCTGACTGTCGCAATACCTCAAATACTTGCTGGCGTGGTTTTGTCAGGCGCAGGTTGTGCTGTTTGAGTAGTTCGTCTATTGTCATATTGTTGCAATTATATCATTTATTGCGACAAATTTGCAATAAATGAGAGGGTTTGGCATTATGAAACACCATGGATATAGCAATTAAAACAGTGATGAATTTACATGAGTTTGCGCCATCGCCAGACGTGAATGCGGCTTTTTCTGGTTTGGTGGCGGCAGTCGTGCAGGCAGCAGCTTTACCGAGTTGGTGCAATGATGAAGTGTGCCGCGAAGTACAGCGGCGTTGTTCTCTGTCAGAATTAGAAATGGAAATGTATTGGTCGCGGCGAATTGCCAGCTCAGACCGTCCGCAGCAAGAGCTGGAAACGTTTTGGTATGTTGACAATTACCGCGAGCTAGTGCGACGTGAGATTGGCCTACTGGGTGGCTCGGGTTTGTTTTTGAGTGACAGCAGTCGGGTGGCGATGATTGGCAGCGGTCCCCTGCCTTTGACGGCTTGGTGTTTGTGGCGTCAGACGGGCGCGGTGGTTGATTTGGTGGACGTGGCGCCGGCTGCTTTGGCGCAGTCGTGCGAGCTAGCGCGGGCGATTGCTTGGCCGGTTGGCGAGTGTCTGGTGGCGGACGGAGCGGCGGTAGCTTTGCTGGATAAGGCTTATGATGTGGTCTATGTGGCTGGGCTGGCGGGCGATTCAGCTGAAGCCAAACAGCAAATTATTGATAATATTTTGCCAGCGCTCCGGCCTGGCGGGCGGATCATCGTGCGCAGTGCACGTGGTGCGAAAACGTTGCTGTATCCAGCGTTTGACCCGAATAGTTTACAGCGCGTGCAGTTGTTGGTCGAATATAATCCTGACGACGATATTATCAATTCAGTATATGTGTACAAGAAAGGCTAATTATGAATGATAAGATTGCGTTATATCTGGTGAATGGCGCGCTGGGTACCGGCAAAACCACGCTGGTCGATTTTTTGGTGCAGCAGCCTGAGTTTGCTGGCGCGCGAGTGATTGAGAATGAGTTTGCGTCGGAAAGTATTGATAGCTGCAGATTGGCAGAGCGTGTTGATGAAGTGGCAACAATTGCTGGCGAGTGTATCTGCTGCAGTAGCGGCGAAGAGCTGATTGACATTTTGCACAATTTTGCAATAAGCGGGAAAGCACCAGTGATCATTGAGTCAACTGGTGTTGCTAACACGCTGCGGGTGGTCGAGAAATTGCTGGCTGGTGATATCTTTGAGCAGTATGATTTGCAGCAGTCGTTGTATGTCGTGGATGGAGCTGAAACTAGGGTTAATGGTTTGGCGGAGGTGTTGCTAACGGAAGCTCAGGCGGCGGACATAGTATTGCTCAGCAAGTTAGACTTACTGACTGACAGTAACCGTCAGCAGCTCATTGAGATATTGTCGCAACAAGGACTGACTAATGTTGTGAGGATGGATCGCGGTAAATTTGATTTGGCGCAGCTTGGCAGTCAGTCACAGATTTTGGATTATTTACTGCTGCACGATCCTGCGGAAAACGCGGCTGAGGATGCCTTAAATTACAGCGTGGTTGACGTAGCAGGCCTGGTTATTAGCACTGAGGAGACTGAAACGGTCTGGACTAATTTACGAGATAAATATACTTTGCGGCGCATGAAAGGCGCGGTTGCTGATGGTGACGAGATATTTCACATCGAAGCAACGCCGCAGCAAATGCAGGTCACGCGCGGTACCACTGATGAGTCATTAAAATTAGTTGTCATTGGCGAGCGGGCGCGTGAGATTACGCGCGCAGTAATTATGAAGGAGTTGGGATGATGGAAGGTACGAATAATGCGAGAGCGGCGGTTGATAAGCTGCTTGATATGTATGATGAGTATAAGACTTTGACAGTAAAGATTGCTGCTGCGGAGCGCCGTTTGGCATTGGCGAAATTGAAGAATAGCAGTGGCGAACAGATACGGATAGAGCTGGACGACTTACGGCATAGCCAGCAGCAACTGTCTGATAATATGACGTTTGATACGCCACTAGTTTGGGTGATGTACAAGTTCGAGGCCTACCAGGATGAGGCGCAGCCGATTCAAACCATGCACGATTTTCGCTTACACTGTTCGAAGCCCGGCTATATTTGCACTAAACGCTTCACATTTTTAAATACACACTTGTGCAATAATGGGCAGTGTCCCCTGGCGGACGACGAACGATACCCTGACAAAATGTTACTTAGTGAGATTTTTCCGCTCCTTGGTGAAATTGAACGAGATGAAGTTTTCGTATCCATTTGGCGTGCGCATGAGTACTACCAGGAGGATGGAATTGTCAAAAAATGGCAGGACTATGCGGGCTGTGCGACATAACTTATAACCTGCCAACTAAGTACAGATGATTCTATGTAGATATGCTATACTAAAGCAATATGAAACATCTCTGGCGTTCACATCATCCATTTCGAATCTTTTGGTTTTCAGCACTATTGACATTGATTTTGGGCGGTTTGACGTTCATGCACTTGGGCCTTGGTGGCCTCTGGCTATTTGCTATTTTGGTGGTGTTGGAAGTGACGTTTAGCTTTGACAACGCGGTGATTAACAGCAAAGTATTGGCTGGCATGAGTTCGGCATGGCAAAAAGTATTTTTGACGGTTGGGATTTTTGTGGCGGTGTTTGTGGTGCGGTTTATTTTGCCAATTTTTATCGTTATGGTGGCGAGTGGTCATGGTTTCACCGAGGTGGTTGACTTGGCCATCAATAAGCCAGCCGAGTACGGCCATATTCTGCATGAGGCATCGCCGATGATTGATGCGTTTGGTGGGGCGTTTTTGATCATGATTGGGTTAAGTTATTTCATCGACTACAACAAGCGTATCCACTGGGTCAGTCATGTTGAGCCGTGGCTAGCTAAGGCTGGACGGTTTGAGAATTTCAAAGTATGTCTGATGTTGGCGGTGGCGACGATTTTGTATTTCACGGTGGAGCCAGCACACCAATCGCTTATTTTGATATCATCTATTCTGGGGATTATGCTGCACATCGGGCTGGAATTGTTTGGATCATTCTTTCACGAGGACGACGCCAAGACCATTAAAGTCAAGACTGGTTGGGCGGCATTTGCAAGCTTGTTATATCTTGAGGTTTTAGACGCTAGTTTCAGTTTCGACGGCGTCATCGGTGCCTTTGCCATCACCAGTAGTGTCCTGTTGATTGTTGCTGGACTGGCGTCTGGAGCTATTTGGGTGCGGTCATTGACGGTGTATCTGTTGCGTACAGGCGTACTCAGTAAATATAAATATCTGGAAAATGGCGCACACTGGGCAATTACGGCACTGGGCATGATGATGATCGCGAAGCTGTTTCATCTGGAGCTGCCAGAATGGGCGACGGGCGGTTTAGGGCTGTTGTTTGTGAGCTTGGCGGTCGGCAGTAGCATTTTGGAGGCGCGAGCTATCGGGCTGCGAGAGGCAGCAGCAAAAATCAAACGCCGAAAACGATAAGCGTTTTGCAACGTTGTTGCAATTAGAGTTTGACGCTCAGTGGCTCAATGCTGCCATCAAGAAATGCCTTGATGAGTTTGATTGATTCAGGGATTGTCCAATCGCGGAGAATCGTTCGTTCGTCGGTGTTGAATTTACTGAGGACAAAGTCAACGTCGCCAATTTGTCGGCGCAGTAAATTGTCAGTGCCGATGCGAATATGCCAGAACTCACTGCCAACATGTCGATGCAGTGATTTCAAACCGTTATTGCCAGCACTTTCGCCGCCCTTGCGGACGCGAATTTTGCCAAAATCAAGTGCCGTATCGTCATGGATGATCAGCAGATCATCAAGCGTTACCTTATAAAAATCCATGAGCGCTCGCGCTGCGATGCCAACTTCGTTATAATACGTCGTTGGCTTGACAAGCAGGATTTTTTCTCCAGACATGGTCAATTCGGCAATATCAGAAGAGAATTTGGGCTTATTGCTAAATTGTGCACTTTGCTCCGCCGCTAACTGGTCGGCCGCCAAAAAGCCAGCGTTATGCCGCGTGTACGTGTATTTGTCGCCAGGATTACCGAGGGCTAGAATGAATTTCATACCTTCAGTATATCACCTCGGACGTGATGGCGTATAATAGCTATATGGCAAAGCGCGATGATGATTTGGAATTTAGTATCAATGCAGCGTTTGATGAGACGCGGACGATTGTTGACAAAGTACCGCTGTATCTGGTGAATGGCTCGCTGGGCGCTGGTAAGACGAGCGTGCTGGAGTTCTTATTGCGACAACGTGACTTTACGGGTGCGCGAGTGATTGAAAATGAATATGCCAACGAAAATGTCGATGGCTACCGGCTGGAGGGGTTGGCAGACATGGTGACGACCTTGGCTGGCGACTGTGTTTGCTGTGGCTCGGAGGATGCACTGACCAAGATGATGATGGATTTTAGCCGCTATTCCCCTGCGCCGGTGTTCATCGAGGCGACGGGCGTGGCACGGACGATGAATTTGGTGGAGCGACTGATCAGCGCCAAGATGTTTGCCAAGTACGAACTGATGCAGAGTTTTTACGTGATCGATGCGTATGAGATTTTACGCGGTGTTGAGCCAGCGCACGAAATTGAGCTGCAAGCGGCGGACGTGATTTTGGTGACCAAGGAAGATCTATTGAGCGATGGTGAACGGGCTGAATACGAGGCCAAGCGCTGCGCCCTGCCCTACGCCAAGGTGCTCAGCGCGCCGCACGGCCAGTTTGACCTCAGTAAAATCACCACGCCGTCGGGGCTGCTGGCATTTTTTGACCAGTATGATGGCGAGCTGGCGGTGCCGGACAATCCAACCTATAGCGTGGTTGATTTATCGGCCGTCACTGTCAGTGAGGCGGTGTTTGAAAAGCTGTGGCCAGAGCTGTTTGCGGCATATGGCCTCAGGCGGCTGAAAGGTTGTTTTATAAACGACCGTGGTGAGCGGCGGCACATTGAGGCGACGCAGTATCAAATTGAGATTCGTCATGCATGTTCAGATGAGGCAGTAAAAATTGTGCTGATCGGTGAGCGAGCAGATGAAATTACACGCGATATTTTGCAAGCGCACATTCTCATGTATGGTGGATGATTAGCTTTCGTCTGCGGTATCTGGGCTGTCGGCGGTGACGGTTAGGTAAAAATCACCGCTTGGCTCTTTCTGGTCTCCGGGCATGAAGGTGATGACAAAACCTTCGTTTTTTAGTTCAGTGAATAATGATGCACGAGCCGCAACCTTGCCAACTGCTTCTAGAAGCTTCTGAACGTTTTGTTCTTGTTCTTCTAATGTTGCTGGATCCCCTCCTGCCATTTTTAACATCTTAGCGCCAATGATAGCCTCGCTGAAATTTTGATATTCTCCATCACCAGGTTCTGCAGTAATGGACACGGTTGCTTTTGTGCAGCCAGTAGCTTCAGGCATATCAATAACTGGCGAGGACATACCAGCGCGCTTAAGTAGTGGTGTATGATTACTGGTGTCTCCTATGTAGAGATCGACGTTCACTCTTGCTTCTTCGTCTTCGCCGCCTGGTCGCTCTACGGTGATATCTCCGACTGCGCCGATACGCATAGTGCTGAGGGTGGACTCATTAGTGCCGAGGGTGGATTCAAAGAGAGGTGTTATGGCTACACAAAAGGTAGTTGTTTCGGGGTCTATGATATCAGCGGGAGTTGTTAACAGATCTTTTGCGGGGTATGTGTCTGGAGTATTGTTCATAACTTTTTAATTATATCACTAATAATACAAAATGTCAATAAATGCTGCTAAGGTCGTGGCTTGCATCATTTATATGCCCTTTTCGGCATTTTTGGCCTGTTTGTAGGCTTTGGTGACGGGAGCCAGGCCGCGGGCGATGCGTTCGCGGTTGGCTTTCAGCTGCTTTTCGTCGCGGAAAGATAGTTTAATGGGCGTGCCGGCGAAGTTGAAGGCTTCACGCAGGGTGCGTTCGAGGTAGCGTTTATAGCTCCAGTGGACGAATTTGAGGTTGCTGCCGTAGATGACGAACCATGGCGGGGCCGTATCGGTCTGGACGATGTAGCGGAGTTTTGGATGCGAGTTCTTCAGGCCGGCTGGTGGATGAGCGGCGACGGCTTTTTGCAAGAGGTCGTTGAGGATGCGGGTTTTGCACTCTTGGTGGCGGCGCTTATAAATGTCGAGGGCTAGGTCGAACAATTTGGTGACGTTTTGGCCAGTGACTGATGAGGTAAAAATCAGCGGTGCGTATGGCGTGAATTTGAAATGATAGCTAATTTGCGGTGCTAGTTCGTCGTGAGTGTAGGCGTCTTTGCCTTCGACGGAGTCCCATTTGCTGACAACCAGGACGAGCCCCTTGCCTGCTTCGTCGATGATACCGGCTAGGCGCTGATCAAGTCCAACGTTCAATTCGTTGACATCCATCAAGAGAAAACAAATGTCGGCTTCGTTGATGGCCTGCATGGTGCGCAGGACCGAGAATTTTTCAATGCCGGTTTCTTGCTTGCCCTGCCGGCGGATGCCGGCGGTGTCGAGTAGCTCAATGGTCTGGCCGTGGTAGCGGACTTGGACGCGGTTGACGTCGCGGGTGGTGCCGGCAACGTTGGCGACGATGGCTTGCTGTTTGCCTGCCAAGGTGTTAAACAGGTTACTTTTGCCGACGTTTGGCCGGCCAATCAAGGCGACGCGGATGATGTCGTCAGCTTCGGTTTGAGTGGCTGGCGGAATGAGATCGGCGATGTTGTCAAGTAGTTCAGAGATTCCAATGTTGTGCTCGGCAGAGGTTTTGATGATGGTTTTGATACCGAGGCGCTTGAATTCGTCGGTGTGGAGTGAGCCTTTGAGGTCAGCTTTATTGGCGATGAGCAGGACGGGCTTGCCGCTTTTTAAGGCTTTTTTGGCCAGTTGACGGTCGGCGTCTGATGGGTAGACAGTAGAATCAACCATGACGAGGATGACGTCGGCTGCGGCGGAGGCGTCGGCGATTTGGTCTTGGATGGTGGCTTCGAATTCGTCTTCGGCGGGTTTGAGGCCGGCGGTGTCGATAAGCCAGAATTCAGCTTGGCTTGCCTCGTCAGGAGATGAGGTGCGGCGCTTATATGAAACTTTGCCAACGACGTTGTCGCGGGTGGTGCCGGCTTCGCGGGCGACGATGGCGGTGCGGGCGCGTGTCAAGCGATTGAACAATGAACTTTTGCCAACGTTAGCTTGTCCGATGATGGCGACGGTGGGTAATTTATGAGACATAATTACGCCTATTATACCAGAGGCGCGGGGATTTGGCGAGGATAAGCGGTATGTGAAATGAGGCCAACCTTAGCCTGCCGGAGTGGGTATTACTGTAGCAACTGGTGTTGGGCTGCTTTCTGGTGCTTGTGAAGCGGTACACTCGGGACTGTTAGGAACTGCTGTTATGCCACCTTGCCCGTAGTAATTATAATATTTGTATAGTAGCGTGGTACCATCACAACCTTTCTCTACGGATGATATTGCACGCTTGCAGTCAGGTTCATCAAGACAGTTCTGGTCAACAGTCTGCCAATCGATATTGGACTGGTTGGTTGAGTCTAGCTCCGAGCTGATTGTAGATCCTTCTGTAGTTGCCGTTGGTGCTGTTTCTGTTATTGGCGCACCACAGCCTGACAGAGCTAATGCAGCGCTGGCTACTACACCGAGCGCGACTCCTAGCTTTTTCTGCAATGACTCGACATTAGTTTCGATTGAAAATCTGTTACCTTCTCGCATGGTATATCCTCCTGTATATCTATACGATACACCAATCATTGACTTAGTGTCAATTTACTTTCCTGAAATTCCCCGCGTTTGATGCCATCGAGGGTGTAGTTACCGAAGTCTGTCCGGTGGAGCTTGGTGACGGTGTAGCCAAGGGCGGCGAAGGTGCGGCGGATTTGGCGGTTGCGGCCTTCGCTCATCTGGACGATCCAGTGGTGGTCGTCACCGTCGTGCTGACGTTCGAGTATCAAGCGGCTGGGACCGTCAGGTAGCTGCACGCCAAAGTCATTGATCATTTGCCGGTGGAGCGGCTGGAGTGGTCGGTCGAGCGTCACGAGATAGCGCTTGATTTTATAAAACGATGGGTGTGTCATCTGGTGAGCAAAATCCCCGTCGTTGGTGAGGAGGATGAGCCCAGAGCTGTCTTTGTCCAGGCGGCCGACGGGTTTCAGGTGATGGAGGTTGGTTGGTAATAATTCGTAAATAGTCGGTACACCGCCTTGAGAGGCGCGCGAACAGAGGTAACCGACGGGTTTATGGAGGAGAATGAGCTGGTGGGTTTGGGCGGTGAGTCGTTTGTTGCCGTGGCGAATGATGTCAGTTGCGGTGATGCGTTGGCCAAGCTTGGCAGGCTGGCCGTTCACCGTGACCCTGCCCTGTTCGATCAGCTCGTCAGCCTGGCGGCGCGACACACCAAGCGCCAGCGCCACGAATTTGTTGAGGCGCTGAGTGGGTTCATGAGTCGGTGTGGTATTGTCTGGCATTTATGCTTGTGGTTGTGCTGGTGGAGGAGTTTGCGGCGGTTGTGGCGGCTGAGACGGAAGCGGATGCAGGACTGGAGCTGGTGGCGTATGAATCGGCGCAGCGTTTGTTGGCGCTTGCGGAGCTGGACTGATTACCGGTGCTGCTGGAATGGTTGGAGCTGACTGTTCTGGAGTAGCGGCACTTTGCAAGCTTTGTGGAGTTTGAGGCGCTGGTGTTGTCACGGGAATGTGAGTAGGCTCTGCTGGAGTTTCAGGAGCTGGGGCAGCTGTTAATGTTGGAATGGTCCCTTCTGGAGCTTTATCAGGTTGCGGAGCTGGTGTTGTTTCATCTGGAGTGTTGTCAGGCGTGGTTGACTGTGGTTTGAGGTTTGGAATACCCTCTAATTCTTGTTCCATGAGCTTGGCAACATCTTCTGTCGGCGTCAGGCTGGCACCTTCAAGCGGGCGGATGACACGTTCACCCAGGTTGGCAGGACGTGGCGCCGAAGATGAGAAAGGCGCAGTTGGTTGCGGCAGTGTGGCTGGCGCTGGTGCGGCAGCTTGCAATGTTGGCTGCGGTGACAGCGCTGAGACATCGGGCCGGACTGGCGGCATTTGTGGTGATTGCGGCATGGCTGGCGCTTGTTGCGGTGCTGCTGCTGGCTGGGCGGCTGGTTGCGGCTGTGGTGCTGGTGTGAGCCCTGGAACATCGCCCAAAACTTCATGCACGGTGCGGACGACGTCTTCAATGCCAACTTGGGATTTCACAAGATAGCGGTCAGCGCCTAATTGTTCACCACGAGCTCGTTGGTCTTCTGAGGACAAAGCAGTCATGATGATCACTTTGATGTCTTTGGTTTCGGTGGCAGACCGCAAAATATCTAGCATGTCAAAGCCAGAGATTTTCGGCATCATCACGTCGCTCAGGATGAGCGCTGGCCGTTCTTTGATGGCCATGGCGAGCGCTTCTTCGCCATCACCTGCGGACACGATGTCGTATCCTTCTGCTAATAATCGTACGCCATAGATTTCGCGTAAACTTTTGTCATCTTCAACGAGTAAAATTTTTGTCATATCTACTACCTACTATACGATATTATTATTAAAATTGCTATCATTCTTATGCTTTTATGAATTATTGGTTCTCCGCGGTATGCTGATGGCGCGACGGCTGGTCTCTAGATGATGTTCGATGTCTGCAAGCGTGGTGTGCTCTGGGCTAGTTGATGTTGGTTGCGGCTGTGGTGGTTGGTTGGGCTGAACAGGCGGTTCAGTGACTTGAGCAGGTTCGGTTAGCTGCGGAGGCTGTTCTAGTGGTTGCTAAGGCTGAGGCGCCACTAGCGGCTCAGCGGGTGTGACGGTAGGAGCTACTGGAGTTTGCGGTTGATGGTACTGAACTGGCGTTGGCTGCAAGGATGCTTCTTTGTGAGCGGCTTCTTCTTTGGAAATTCGCGGTATTTCTAAAAAGAAGGTACTTCCCTTGCCATACTCGCTCTCGACACGTAAATCGCCCGACATGCTTTCGGCGAGTCGGCGAGACAGATACAATCCCAAGCCAGTACCGCCGATTTCACGAGTGGCTGAATTGTCAACCCGATAAAACTTTTGGAAAAGATGCGGCACGTCTTCTGCGGGGATGCCTAGGCCAGAGTCCATCACACTGACAACCACCTTTGACGAGTCGCCGGTGACATCAACCACCACTTCGCCTTCTTTG
This sequence comes from uncultured Candidatus Saccharibacteria bacterium, assembly GCA_963533325.1. GTDB lineage: Bacteria > Patescibacteriota > Saccharimonadia > Saccharimonadales > Saccharimonadaceae > Nanosynbacter. The sequence goes on from CAUSOC010000005.1 coordinate 10,985, forward strand.
GTGTATTTGATGGCGTTTTCTATGAGGTTGGCGGTGATTTCCCGGAAATGGTCGGGGTCAACAAAGGCGTAATAAATGGGCTGCAGATGTTGGTCAGCGGAGTCTTTGGCTAGCGCGTGCGGCCGAAACGAATAGAGCAGATTTTTCTCGGCGGCTTTGTGCGCCAGACCTTCAAAGATGTCTGCTACAAAATCAGTTACATTAAATAGCTTCGGTTCATCTTTGAGGCGTCCGTCCTCGGCTCTACTGATATCCAGCAAGTCTTGAAATAACCGGCCCAGGTGTTGAGCGGAGGCGTGCGCCTTGGTGATGAAATCACGTGCTTTGTCGTCAATTTGGGCAGTTGCGGGGTTGAGCGCCAGACCCAGATACCCCTCGATGGAAGCCACAGGCGTGCGCATTTCGTGGCTGGCAGTGGAGATGAACTCGGCCTGCTCTCGCTCTTCGGCGCGTTCTTTGGAAATGTCCCGGAACACGATGATGACGCCTTCTTTTTGTGGGCCTATGGGAGAACTGACGATGGTGATCGGTAGTCGTTTGTCTGAAGAGGTTTTGAGAAATAGGTTGTCACTGTGGGTGGGCTGGTTTGAAGACAATGCTTGAGCAACGGGATGTTTGCCCTCTGGGATGTCAGATCCGTCTTTGAGCACCAGTTTGAGGACGCTCTGCCAGCTCAGACCCAAAGCGTCGCCTTTGTCCCAGCCAATCATCTGTTGCGCAGCTGGATTGATGAGCTCAATGATACCATCATTGGAAATAGCCATCACGCCGTCGTCGATGGTATTGATGACGACATCAGATTTACCCTCGGCGGAGGTTAGCTTATTTTCCAGTTCAGTAAATCGGTCATCAGGCTTTTTCTGGGGTTGGTATCGCCATAGAACGATACTCAGGACGAGTGGCATAACACCAAGCGCTGAGCTGATGGCTATGTGCTCCAGCGTCAGTGGTGTTTCGAAATGAATCATGGCGATGTGCGCCACGACCAGCAAGATGATGCCGCCAGTCAGCCACAGCCCAAATACTGCAGCAAAGATAGTCACCATGAGCCAGAGGCTGGTAAACGGAGAATAGATGCCGCCGCTGGTGGCGATGAGTGCGGCGATGGTGATGATGAGTGATGCATAGGTGGCGCATGCCAGGTAGGCGCGTTGTTTTTTGGGCGTCCAAACACAGAGACCAAGCGCCCAAACTGCGGACAATACGCTGATGGCGGCAGCTAGGTCGGTCACTGAATCGCCAATGGTGAAGCGATAATTGCCAGGCAAAAAGCGAGCTGATGCGTATGTGAGGAGAATGAAGAGATTGACTAGTAGCGAGGCTTTGCTGAGACGGCGCAGCCAAAATTTGGAAAATGTTCTGTCAGACTGCCCCACCCTTGATTCTTTCATGATATTAAGTATAGCGTCAAACTGTGGTAAAACGCAAGTGCGTCTCTGTTGGCTGGCGCGGCGGTATAGACAAAAGCGGTTGCGTCGTGGTATGATGCTTAGTGTTGGCCTCATCGTCTAGCGGTTAGGACACCGGGTTCTCATCCCGGCAACCGGGGTTCGATTCCCCGTGAGGTCACCAATATAGGATCAAGAGGCTCTTTGGAGTCTTTTTGTTTTGTCATTCAATATTGTAATTATGGTTAGTACACCTAGGACGTTATCGATGACTAGGTCAGCAAACATTACAAGAAGTCATAATTGATTTACCGACACAAATTACCATCCTTCGTGTTTTTCTATCAGTTTCTCGGCTAATCTTCTCAATGGAAGGATGGCCTTACTGACTTCATTAAACAAATCAGGATTATCTGGGTCTTGCGTCACATCTCCTTCAAGACGAAAATGTGCACACGCATGTCTTATGCTCTTGAGCTTCTCCCAGGCAGATGACTCAAGAGGTTCAAGCTCATGAAACAAATCAGGTCTAGCATTATAGAAGTTATTAATGTAACGCTTCATTTTTGCCCCACGACTGTTAGAGAATAGTTCTACAATTTTCCAGTATGACAAAACTGTGTAGTATGGCGTTTGGGCTATATCTGCCTGACGATAGTGGGCAAGCGCTATCCATCGCTTCTCGGTAAATGTATCAAACTGTAGATGTCGTATATGCGCCTCTAAGTCGTCGTGAGAGATAAGTCTCCCAATATATTTTTCAGATGGCTGCGCAACACTTGGAAAGGGCTGGGCAATGCCACTCCACACTCTTGGTGCAATTGAAGCCTTTGTTATAAAACACAAGACACTTGAAAGTCTGTGCGCCACAATATGACCATCGAACGCGTCCTTTTTGCAAGGAAAAATAGTGCGAGGCATTAATGGGTCTTTATCTATGGCATCTTGTACCTGATTTACCCAGAGAATCTTTCTCCCGAACAATTCAAGCTCATGAAATGGGTCATAAGAAGAGTTATTGCTAATAAGCAATGTTGTATCATAGGCTGTCGTCTGGTAGTAGGAAGGTATACCGTTCCATGCAAAATAGTCTACTGCTTTGTCGGATATTTCTTGTGATGTAACTACGGGTAGTTGTTGTCTCATATTTGCAAATAATTATAAAGTATACAAAGTAATAGTTCTAGCGCCTTATCTGGTATAGATCACCAGGTATAAACTCATTACAAAACCACATATTCTTTGAGCTCTATGAGGTTATCGTTCCAGTTCGATTCAACGATGTTCACCAACCTTAGAGAAACTCGAGCTGTTGTCTGTTTGGACAATTTCTAATTTAGGTCGTGATGAAAATGGACGGGGTTGTTTTACTTTTAGCTACTCACCCAGCTGTTCAATCACTTCCAGCAGCTTCCGAGGCGTGATGTCGGCTTTGATGAGGTAGCCGTCGATTCTAGGCAGCAGTTGCGACTTGGACTGGTCGTCTTGCTCGAAATTGGTCATGATGAGAATCTTGCTGTTAGGCACCAAATCAGTTTCGCCGTTTCTGAGGGCGTCTAAAATCTGGTCGCCACGCTGTTCTGGCAACATCAAGTCCAAAATGATCAAGTCGTAGGGCTGGTTACGCGCTGCCACCAAACCGTCATTGCCGTCCACCATCCAGGTGACGGTATAGCCTGCGCGCTCCAAACTGCGCACGTACATTTCGCCGATAAATCTGTCATCTTCGATGCATAAAATTGTTTTGATCGCCATGATTACTCCCTATACATTTTGTGATTTTTTATCCACCCGCCGTCGGTGCGAATGAGCCGATTGTTTAGCTGGCCGTCTTCTAATAATTTTTCTTTCACCGAGGCGTAGACGGGGATGGTGAAAGAAAAAATTGAGCCCTGGTTCTCCTGGCTACGTGCGGAGATGCTGCCGCCGTGTGACTCGACAAAGGCTTTACAGATGTATAAGCCGATGCCAGTGCCGGCCACTGTCTCGCGTGATCGGTGTGAACGGTAAAATTTGCGAAAGAGGTTTTTGATCACGCCAGCTGGCATGCCGACGCCGTTGTCTGAGACGGAAACTTCTACAAATTCGCCTTTTTGCACGGCGGAAACTTGGACAACTCCGCCTTCGAAGCTGTATTTGATGGCATTGTCGATGAGGTTGGAAATCACTTCCCCGATGCTACCACGGTCAGCTGCTACGGTCGGCAAGTTGCTAGGGATGGATACATTCAACATGCGGTGCTGAGCCGAGGCGCGCAGCTGCATGTCGTCAGCGATGGTAGCGTAAATGGCCTCCAATGTGTCTTCGCGCAGATGCACGTACAGGTGGTGCCGATCGAACTTTGAAACATTGAGGATGTTATTGATATAGCTGGACAAACGGTTGGCAGAAACGGTCAGACGATTGAACAATTGTGGCTCATCATCCCGCAGGCGGTCGTGAAGTTCTTGCTCCAAGATGTCCAAGTAGCCGCGAATGACGGTAATGGGTCCACGGAGTTCGTGCGCAGCAAAAGCGATGAAGTTGAGGTCTTCTTCCTCGGGCAGGTATTTAGCGGAGCGGTCAAAGAGGATGATGACCGTTTCGCCGGCTGCACCTTTTTCGTAGGAAGCGCTGACGTCATAGAACTTTTGTGGTGCGGAGGTTTTGGCCTGAGCTGGTACGCGCGTCCACTGGTGGTGAGCGGTGATGTTGTCTTTGGCAACTTCTTGGATCCACTCGTTGATAGAAATTTCGTCAATAAAGTCCAGCCCTAACGTCAGCACACCGTTCATGTTGGAGACCACAGGCGCGGTTTCATTGGCAAAGATGATGTTTTTTTGGTGGTCCAATACGACGATGCCACACGGCGTGTGATTGAACGACTGAATGATGGCGTCAAGTTGAGACGAAGCTTTTTTGGCAGTTGGTTTGGCGGGCGCGCCGTTGGTATATATGGCCTCGAGCACAGTCTGAAAACCAGTGCGTGCGTGTGCTGGCGAGTTGATCTTGGTTGGCTTTTCGGCGGTCAGCTCCCCTGTTTTGTAAGCCGCAGCGTAGAGGACGTCACGCATCGGTTTGCTGACGGATGGTGTGATGGCAACGGCACCAATGATACCTCCGACTGCACCGAGTAGGATGATGATATACCAATTAACTTCAACGGTGGCCAGGTTTGTCAATATGAGATGAGTGATGGTCGCAAAAGCAGCGGCGATGCCGACAGGCAGCAACAACAGCAATACCGACCGACGCATATAATATCGATTGTAGTCGCGAATCGATCGGCGACGGGTTACTGCCATGCAATACTTCCTCGCCCCGGTGTAAAGGCGGCGATCCACGTCTGGCCGCGGTTCAACGCGATGTCTTTGCCGGCGGCGTCGACCAATTTCAATTCGGCACTTTCGTTGTCACGCTTCCAGGTGGCTTGAGCCACAACGCCGTTTTGGAAAATATACGCTTTGCCAGTGCCGACGGTGGTGACGTCTTCGTAGCCTTCGCGGCTGCCTGGGCGATGTTCGACGTTCACTTCCAGTGCTACGATGCTGTTTGGCGCAATCTGCCCAGCCTCGGCGTCATTGTGTGGCTGCCCTGCTAGCGTGCGAGCGTAGGTATTAGAATCTTTGTTGTAGGTGTAATTGGTGTTAAATAGTGGACCACTGAAATTGATGGCAATCTGAGTTGCATTTGGTGTTTCAGCAGGCTTGCCATCGGCACGCTTGAACCCAGTGAATACTGATTCAGTGTGTCCTTTGGCAGTGTTGGTTTGATCAATCTTCTCACCTGAGGTGTAGGCATTGTGTGGCGCGCGTCGATCATTGGCCCGCCAGTATGAGTTGCCATTGCTGAACTCGTCGATATCGTGATATTTGCCGTTACGAACTGTGCTGAGGGCGTTGGCGCTACCGCCAACATGGAAAATTGAGGCTTTGTATGGCGTTGACCACTGCAGATAGTACAAGCGCAAGCTGCGCACTGGACCAATTTTGGCCGGCTTATTTCCCTGGTACAACGCGAAGAAACGAGTGATACCACCTTCGGCAACAGCTTCGTAGACGATGCCAGCTTTTGATAGTCCAGACTGTGGTCGCGCGTTAGGGCTATTTTCGACAATTACACCAGCGACGGGAGCTTTGACCGCATTGGCATCAGCCACCTCCAGGCCGGTCAGTGCCGAATAGAACTTCTCTTTTGGCTTTTTGGTGCCAGCGAAAAATGGCGAACCACTGTCTGATTGGACGGAATACATGGCGATGATGAAAATTATTGCGACAACTGCCGCGCCTACAACAAGTGCCAGCGCCAAATGGTGCTTGTGAACCCACTGAGTGAACGCTTTGAATTTAGAGTGATTGATGAGTTTATCCTGAGGAATTCGAGGCTTTTCCATATGATTAGTATAGCATGTCGCTTATGCTAATAAAACTAAGACAGCGTTCGTCGGCCTTCAAGTGCGTGCGACAGTGTGATTTGGTCGGCGTACTCCAGGTCAACTCCCACAGGGATGCCGCGAGCCAGCCGCGAAACAGTCAGTGTCAAACCGGCTTCTTGGATGTATCGTTGCAGAAATAGCGCAGTGGATTCACCCTCGACTGAGGCGTTGGTGGCGATGATGATCTCGGTGACGCCGTCATTTTTGATGCGCTCAATCAACTCGGGAATGTGCAGCTGTTCTGGTCCGATGCCGTCAATTGGTGAAATCGCTCCACCCAGCACGTGGTAGGTGCCGTCAAACTGGCCAGTTCGTTCCAGCGCCATGATATCCAACGGTTCTTCGACGACGCAGATGAGCTGGCGATTGCGGCGACTGTCGGTGTAAAGCGGCGATACGTCATCGCCATCATCAATCAGCGCAAAGGTTACCGGACACGTTTTAACGCGTTGATGCAACTCATTTAACGCTTGAGCTAACCTTTTGGATTGTCCTGGCTCGCGCCGCAAAGCAGCATAAGCGTAGCGTTCGGCGGTTCGCGGACCAACTCCCGGTAGATTACCAAATTCATCAATCAACGCTGTCAGCGCTTTTGGCAAAATATGAGCACTCATTATTGAGATTAGATGCCCAGGTTACCCAAGCCGCCCATCAATGGCTTCATTGTTTCAGCAGCAACTTCTTGCGCCTTTGCTAGACCGTCGCGCACTGCAATTTGAATCCAGTGCTCAAGCTGTTCGATGTTGTCTAGATCTACCATATCAGGATTAATCTTGACTGATTTGATTTTCAATTCACCAGTGATCTGAACGATGACTGCACCGTCGCCAGCCTCTACTTCGATGATTTCTTTACCGAGTTGTTTTTGTGCTTTACGTAGCTGTTGCAGCATTTTCACCTGATCAAAAGCCATAATGTTCCTCCTTCAATTAACTCACTTATTATACCGCATTATTCACTAAGTTTGTAGACATAAAACCGATCGCCCGCCTCAGCCCAATCATTGGTGATGACGCGCGTGATAGTTCCTGGGATGCCAGTGATATTTTGGCGAGCAGCGCGCGTGACGACTACTTCTTCTTGAGCACCCTCTGCTGGCAGGCCGTCGCTGATGGATATTGCCCTATTATGCTTATTCATGTGGCTGGACAAAGCGTCGTACAGCGGTTTTTCGGCAGCTGCCACGACGAATATATATTTCTTGTTTGCGGTGTCGCGCAGTAGTGTGTCACGCACAAGACTCAAATCTTTGGAGTGTTCGCGCACGGCGTCAGGCAGGTCGTGATAGCTGTGGACGTATCGATTGACACCACTCAGGGTCATGACACCGACCAAGATGATCATCAGTACCAGTCCGGTGCCACGCGCGTATGGGTTCTTTGGGAATAATCGATACCATTCGTACAGCAGTCGTTCTACGCCAGTAGCCAGCAAGATAAACATTGGCACAGAGATGATCATATTGACTTGAGGCGCCAGGGCGAGTAGTGGCAATGACAAAAATAGCCAAATGTTGACCACGTAGGACCGAGCAGTGTGCCAGTTGCGGAAAGTGATGATCATGCCGAGGAGCATCAGTGCTACGGTGCTGACGTCAATGGCTGGCAGCACTTGCCCATTAGAAATGTATGGCACTGGCCAGAGATAGGTTCGAACGATAATTTTGAGGTTTGCTAAGACATCAAAGTTGAGTGATGACCAGCCTGATACGTCCAGTAAGAAGCTGTGATGTTTCAGGCAGAAATACACCAGTGGCGCGCTTACCAGCAGAAAGATGATGAATGCTGGCGTCCAGCTGGCGCGATATTTTCGCGAAACGATGATGTAGCGTGTATATGGGTGCAATAATGCTACCAAGATGAGACCAAGGTTGAGGTACCAGAAAAATGGCGTGTATAGGCTAGCGGCCATGACGGCGGCGAGGAGGGTTTTCCAGAGCTGGGCGAATCTGGCTTTTTGGATGATGAGGCTGGCGAACAGCAAAATCAATGACGCCGTGGTGATGTAGATGATGCCAGGGGTGAAGCTTTGTGCTAGGTAGATAAATTGACCAGTGGCGATCATGAGAGAAAGCGACAGTACGGCGATGCCCGGTTTGAACCAGTGCCTGAGGAGGAAAAAGAGCGCCAGTGCGGCTAAACACATCAGCGTGACGGCCGGTAGTTTAATGGTGAGTGTGCTGACACCAAATAGCAAGAACAGTGCCGCTTGGAACGCGTGTAGTGGCAGATTAACGATGGACCAATTGCCCTCCATCAGCAAATTGGTTCGTGCGACCATGTTGATTTCTGATTGGCTGATGCCACCTGGCGCGTACAACAATGCCACGCTAATGACTGCAGAAAATATCAGTATCAAAGCACTGTAGCCCCAAAGATAGCGCCAACGGTAAAGAAATAGATGAGACAGAGTTTTCTTTTTCACTGCGGTTTATTATAGCATGGTTTGTTAATCGTGTCGTCTGTCGAGACTCATAAAACGGAGGCGTTCTGGGTGGAAGTATAATTGGACTTTGCCGACGGGACCGTTACGGTGTTTAGCGATGATGAGGTCGGTGATATTTTGAACCTCTGGATTGTCTGGTTCGTAATAGCCTGGGCGGTAAATAAAGCTGACGATATCGGCGTCCTGCTCGATGGAGCCGGACTCACGCAGGTCGGCCAGCTGTGGAATTGGCGGGGTGCGCGATTCGACGGAACGGCTCAGCTGACTCAGGGCGATTAGCGGCACGTTAAGCTCACGAGCGATCAACTTTAGGCCACGGGAGATTTCCGACACTTCCTGGACACGGTTACCGTTGTGATTATTGGTGGCCTGCATCAGCTGCAAGTAGTCGACGATGATCAGGCCAATCTCGCCTTCATGTGCCAAACGGCGAGCTTTGGTACGCATCTCCAAAATACTGAGTCCCGGTGTGTCATCAATGTAAATCGGCGCTTCGGCCATCTCGCCCATGGCTTCGGACAGTTTAGCAAAATCATTATCACTCAAGTTTCCGGTGCGAATATTCCAGCTGTCAACACCTGATGCGTCCGCCAGCATGCGATCGACCAATTGTTCTTTACTCATCTCCAAGCTGAAAAACAGCACCGGCTTTTTCTCAATTGTCGCCACGTTGTACGCCAAGTTGGTCACCAGTGTGGTCTTACCCATGGCTGGACGAGCCGCCAGGATGATCAAGTCGGAACGCTGCAGTCCGGCGGTCATGTTGTCGAGGTCGCGGTAGCCAGTGCGAATGCCACGAAGCGTGTCTTTGTTGCGGTGTAGTTCTTCGATTCGATCAAAGCTGTCAGTCAGAATATTTTCCAGGCTAATCAAGTCTTGCTTGAGTGATTGATCGGAGACGCTAAATAGTTCAGCTTCGGCCTTCTCCAATAGTTCTTGGGTGGTTGTCGATTCGTCATAGCCAAGCTCAGTGATGTCGGCGCTGGCTTTGATGAGTCGGCGTCGTACGGCTTTTTGCTCCACCATCTCAGCGTAGGCTTCAGCGTGCGCAGCGGTCGGTACATAGTTGGTGAGTTCTGTCAGATATGCCGAGCCACCGATGAGTTCCAGCTCGTCCTTGCGTTTCAGCTCATCGGTCAAGGTCAACAGGTCGACTGGCTTGTGCTTTTCAAACAGCCGCATCATGCCCGCAAAAATCAGTCCATGATTTTTATCATAAAAATCAGCAGGATGCACGTGCTCAGTCGCATCTGCTAAGACTTCTTCGTCGATCAATATCGCGCCCAGCAAACTCTTTTCGGCGTCCAAATTTTGCGGCGGTAATTTACCAGATGATGTATGTTGACTTGCTTCACTCATTTATAATTCCTCCAACTTCACTTCTTCGCCACCGCCCATCATAGCAGCGATTTCCGCCAATTTTTCGTCTTCAGGTGGTTTCTGCTCTCCGATTATATCAATTTCTAGCTCCATCCCCGCCTCTGCAGTGATGATTTCTGCTAGTAGCGGTCGATTTTTGGCATCATCCAATTTTTTCTTGTAAAATGCACTGCCCGCAAAAATAGTTAGTTTATCTCCGTCAAACGCCCACTGACTTTTCTGGAGCAGTGATGACAGGCCGACTGATTTCTCCTTGGCTTGTTCGATCACCTTGTGCCAATCTAGCTCTAGTGGTGTATCAGATTTACGTGGTTTCGTGGACGACTTTTTAGCTGGCTTGACGTCTTGGCTTTCGGGCGCTTTTTTGGCTGGTTCAGCTGACTTGACGTTTTGATTTTTCGGTGATTTTTTTGCCGATGGAGTTGGCTCGGCTGAGGTTGAGATGACGGTTGGCGTTGCGGTGGCAGCCTGAGCGACCGTTTTCTTTGGCGCGGCTGGTTGAGCGTGATGTTTCATGAAAATAGTCAATAATTTCAGGTCGGGGTGCGAATGGCGATCGACCTCGATGAGCTGCTGGATGAGTTCGACAAGCTCCGGATTTGTGCGAAGTCTGGCGCGAGCGATTGATAATAGCTGGTGTGACACCACAGTCGGGCTGATGCCACTTTGCTCTAACTCTTGTAGGATACTGAGGATGCGCGCAGTGTCCTCTGATTGATACGCATCAAGCAGTTGTTCCAGCGTGGCTGCGTCGCTCAAGCCTAAGTATTCCGTGACCATGGCGACGGTCAGTGGCTGATCGGGTGTAGCTAAGATTGACAATTGATCGAGCATACTGATACCGTCGCGAAACCCGCCGCGCGAGCGTTCAGCGATTAGTCGTGCGGCGTCCGCCTCGATGGCAAAGCCCTCTTTTTCGGCGATAGCCATCAGCTGGCGTGCCATGACGTCGACTGAGATGGGGTGAAAGAAAAATTGCTGGACGCGGCTGAGAATGGTGGCGGGCAGCTTGTCAGCGTCGGTGGTCGCCAGGATGAATACCACGTGCGCTGGCGGCTCTTCCAACGTCTTTAGTAGCGCATTGAAGGCAGGTTTGGACAACATGTGGACTTCGTCGATGATGTAGATTTTCTTTGGCGCGGAAACCGGCGCGACTTGGGCTTTTTCGCGTAGGGCGCGGATGTCGTCAACGCCGTTGTTGCTGGCGGCATCAATTTCAATGATATCCAGGTGCGAGGCTTCCTCATCATACGGCAGCTTATTAATTTCATGCGCCAAAATACGTGCCACGCTGGTCTTTCCCACGCCGCGCGGACCCGTCAGCAAATATGCATGGGCGATTTTCCCCTGCTCCAGCGCTCGACGCAAAATGTTGGTCACGTGATCTTGCCCCAACACCTCGTCCAAGCTACGACTGCGATATTTGCGGTACAGTGCTTGACTCATTACTTATGTATTATAGCGCAAAGTGTGGGATTAGTAAGCTATTTAGCGGTTAGGGATGGGCACTTCTTCGCCACTTTCTAAAATCATGGTCTTTCTTGGCCATAGTTCTATCGGTCTGTCAATATACGGTAAGTCAGTTGCTTCTGCGATGGCCCGCATAGCCATGTCTATCGGTGCACGTAGGGCCTGGCGTCGAGATTCGTGATCTGTCGAAGTGACATAATGTCTGTACGCTGCTGTATAGTCGATAGGGCCACCCAGAGTAACGTGGATTTGCTCATCTTGCGGCATGTATGCATCTAGATCAGTAGGCCACGGCTCGTAGCGAATACCTACTGGCAATAAGTTAGGCTCCACCCCCCCTACATTTGCGTCAAATAAAATTCGTGACGCACCCGTTCGCCCTTTGGTTACCTGAGCGTCACCTGTGTATGCACCTTCTGGAAAGATGAGTAGTGAGCGTCCGTCAAGTAACGCTCGTCTGGCCATTTCGAGCCCAGCTTTCAAATATTCTTTTCCGCCATGTACTTCAAGTGGTATCGTATGCAGTGCATTTTCTATAACCAATCGCCGTACTGCCGTGTCCACAGAGCTGTTTTTATACGCCAGTCGCGAACTAATAACAACGTCACAATCCTCCGGCAGACTTGCTGGTATGGCAAAGATATCGCGCATGCAAGCATGATTGGCGACGAATACATTCGGGCCTTCTGGTATGTCGTCAAAGCCGTGAGTGGTAATGGCCATTTCCCGACCTATAGTCTGTAAGAGTGGCTTCTTTCCCTCGTTCACATCTGCCTCGCCTTCAAAGCTTGCTTAACAGCGCGCGCCACTAAGCGATGTCCTTTTGCTGAAAAATGAATACCATCAGATAGTGGTATGAACGGCAGCTCAATGTACTCACCGAGCGCCTCCTTATTCTGCAAGATCTCTTGTCGTATAGTCTCTGATTGTTCCGTGAATTCTGGACCAGAGTCTTCACCAGTTGAAAATGCTGGCGGCAAGAGGTATATAACGTCAGCACCGTGAGCTAGTTTTTGATAATCTGTCAAATCGTGAATGATAGCTTGCGCCGTCCTACCGTATTGCTGTTGTAAATCGTTAGTGCCAAGGGCGATGATGACGATGCCCACATTGCCCGCCTGTTGTAAAGCTTCTGCAAACGCATGTTTACCATTTTTGTACGGCTTTGCCTTACAGAAATCTCCCGCTACACGGCCCGATAGCCCATTTGCGATGATGTGCGCTTTGCCTCGTAATTCTCGCTTTAGACGGTTGACCCATCGGTCACTATACCGCACTCGCGGCCCCACAAACGTGTCTCCCCAGACGTTAGAATCGCCATAAATAAAAATCCTTTTCATCGCGTGGTCACTGCTCATATATAAACTCCGTTTTTTGATATTATACCATGTTCTGTCAAAATAATGTCAGCTGCGTGTTAGGTATCTCAAGGTCAACCGCCTCTTGCACCACCTGCGCCCGGTGTCCGATGTACTTTTTCAGGTTATACGCCAACAGCTGCCCGTCATATTCAGTGATGAGCACTGAGCCAATGACACTAACAATCGTGCCAGCCAAGACCGTATTCCCTGTCATATCAATCAAACTGCTGAGGTCTCGACCCTCAGTATGAAAATAATTGTCGCACATAATGAGCGTTCGACTTGGAAAATCCAGTCCCAACTGGCGGTGGATGCGCATCAACGCATCAGCCAAAGTCTGTTCTGCTGCCGTAGTATTCAATGGCTGCTTAATTAGCCCTAGTTTTTTACTGGCGGCCACTGTTTCCATGATGCCGTCCAGCTTGGCAATTTTCGCCTCATATTGCCGGGCGATCAACGCCGAAGCAAATGTCTCCAGTTTCAATGCCACGCGTGCCCCCTGTTCTAGCAGCCGACGAATACCGCGCGCTTCCTGCGAAATGCCGACCTTTATCACCTCTGGCGAGAAATACGCCAAATACAAAAAATGTGGAGTTTGATTGATTTTTTCCTGCTGCGCCGACACCGAATCGGCGTGATAAAACGCTGGATTAAATCCAGTTCGGTTACGGCATTTCAAGCAATTTTCATATTTCTCATCGACCGTCGCGCCGTCAGGACAAGCCTGGCTACAGTGATTCTCAAAATCCAGCCAGCCGGTGCAATATTTGGTGGAAAAATCAAACTCCAGCGACAATTCCCGCCCCAAAACATCACCACGCTCAGCCCTACCGTCAACCTGCCATTCCAAAAACGGCCGATTTTCAGCGTCAAAGCTAGCGTAGCTTAGTAAAAACTCCTCAGGCATAGCACAATTATATCAAAAACCGCCCGGCAACTGCGCGGACGGTTTCAAGTGCAAAATAGTCTACAACGCTGCTTCAACGGCTGCCCACGTAGCGTCAGGATTGTCCTCTGGCACGATGATGGTGACTTGGTCGCCGATGTTGATGCGGAAGAAGGTGACGCTGGCGAGCAAAATGCGATACTCGCGGCCATTAGCTTCAACATAGTAGACGCCGTCGTGTTGCACCAGTGTACCGATGACTTGCTTGCGCGCCACTGGGCCGATTTGCTTGTAGATGAAGCTACCGTCGTCAGCGATGGTTAATTTCAAAATATCGCCCTCAACCAGCTTTGATTTTGAAGCGTAGTTGGCTGGGATTGGGTAATTTTTGCCGTCTGGGCCAAGCATGGTCTGACCATCAAACACGCCTTCGACGACCTTGCCAGTCACATCTTCGGTGGAAGTTTTTGGTGTAACAACTTGACCGTCATCACCGATGATGCTGATCAATAGTTCTTTTGCCGCTGCCAAATTGGTCTCTGCCTCTTGTATCAATGAGCGAAGCCGCTTTACTTGTTTTTCTGGTAGTTCAGACATAGTGATTCTCGCATTTCCCTGTCTATTTTTGATAGTTCTCGTTCTATATATAGCATAGGAAAAAGGTTAGGTCAATGCTTACATAAGCAAGTTATTTCAGATTTCCACAGCATTTTAAGGGGTGCTTGCAAAACTGTTGCAAATTTTACCCTTGCAATCAAAATACCGCCCATGATATAGAGCGGTATAGTGATTTCGAAAACAAATTGGCGTCATGTTCAGAATGAAATTAGCTGAGCTCAACGCTAGCGCCAGCGTCTTCCAGAGTCTTTTTAGCAGCTTCAGCTTCGTCTTTTGAAACTTTTTCTTTGACTGGTGCTGGTGCGCCGTCAACGATAGCTTTAGCTTCACCCAGACCCAAGCCGGTGATTTCTTTAACAGCCTTGATGACTGCAACTTTCTGAGCACCTGCGTCTTTCAAGGTGACGGTGAACTCAGTTTTTTCGTCAGCCGCAGCAGCGTCACCGCCAGCAGCTGGACCAGCAACAGCCACAGCTGCAGCAGCTGGCTCGATGCCGTACTCTTCTTTCAAGTGGTTTTTCAATTCGTTAACTTCCAGAACTGTCAATTTGGTCAGTTCTTCAGCCAATTTCTTAATATCAGCCATGATATGTCTCCTTACATTATTGATTGATTGCTAAACTTAAGCCGTAGCTTTGGCTTCGATGCCGTCCAAAAGTCCGTGCAAATTGCCGCCAAGCGCGCCCACAGTGTCGTGGACTGGTGACAACAGTTGTGCCACCACTTCGGCGACAAGCTGGTCTTTGCTTGGTAGGCCCGCCAGCGCTTTGATGTCAGCTTCGTTGATGCTGAGGCCTTCACCTGAGAAACCACCAGCCAACTGTAGTGCTGGATGCGTCTTTGCAAACGTGTCCAAAACTTTCGCTGGCATGACCTCGTCTTCCGCGCTGATGGCGTAGACCAACTGGCCGACTAGGAGGTCGGTGTCGGTTTCTTTGTAGGTGTCGACGCTCTGCAATGCTACGCGTACCAAGCGGTTTTTGACCACCTTGATGACCACGTTTGCCTCGCGGGCAGCCTTGCGTAGCTCTTGTAGTTCAGCCACGCTCAACCCCTGGTACCGCGCAAATGCCGTACCTTTGGCGTCTTTTAGAAGCTCTGTTAGTTCAGCAACCAAAGTTTGTTTTTTATCGCGTGAAATTGCCATAAAAATCCTTTCTTTGATTGAGTTAATTTCATTCTTTTCGCCAATTTGTTAACGTGCGGTAATGGAGAATCAAAAAGACGTCTTTGATTCTCGCACTACCAAAGACGTCAAATAAAACTGTTCGTTTCATCCCTCGGCGGCATATTTACATCTGTTTATCAGCCAGATCGCCGCTGTCTTTGGTAATGTTCCTCACCATTGTAGCAGAAATGACAACGAAATGCAACAGGCAGATTATATCAAACCAAAGAGAAAGCCCGCTCCATGGTGGAGCGGGCAGCGAACCTCCTCTCTTCTCTCTGTATCTCATTCTCCTCGCCAAGGGATGCTAGCCATAATGGCTAGCATCCCTTGGCGGTATGTCACTCCTCGCGTGAGGAGCGACGCCGCCGGGCTTCGACGAAACCGCCAAAGCCCAGGCCTGTGATAAGCAGACCTGCCGATAGTTTAATCAGCAGGTCTCCGTCGATGCCCGTGTGGGCCAATCCCCCTCCCGGCCGCTTGTGCGGCGGCTGGGCGGGGGGCGCGACGACCTCCTGACCCCTTGTTGGGGTCGGGGAGGCAGCCGGCATCGTCGCTGAAGGCGTGGCCTTCGGCGACGGCGTTACGCTTGGTGACGGCTCCACACTCGGCGACGGAGTCACCGAAGGTGTCGGGGTCGGCTTCAGCGTGGGCGACGGGGCCGGCGTCGCACTTGGCGACGGTTCCGGCGTCGGAGTCGGCTCCGGTGTTGGCGTTGGCGTCGGAGTTGACTCAGGGCTGGGCGATGGTGCCGGACTTGGCGTCACTGACGGAGTCGGCGACGGGGCCGGTGTCGGCGGGGGCTTCAGGAGGTAGCTTGCGCCACCTCCTGCCTCCGCCCTCCGCACGGTGGCGGAGGCGTCCCAGGACTTCTCCTGGGACGTGATCGTCGCATTGTCTGTCCATGGCCCGGGGTCACCCGGAGCCACGGACAGCGTCAGCTCAAAACGGGCTTTCTCGCCCGTATTGAGCGTCAACGAGAGGGTCGCAGTAGCAGAATTACACTCCACCACGGTGACCGGAACGTAGCGGGTGTACTGGGGTTGCCCCCAAACACCCGCTGATGTATATACCCCAGCCTGACCGGCTGGGTTCGGGCAGGCAAATTCCTGACCCGGGGATGTTAGCACATCCCGGACCAGGAACTCCTGGCCATCGGCAGTGGCGACTGGCGTCGCCACTGTCACCGTCGCCCGGGAAGGGTCGTCCTGATGGACGTACCCCCACTTTGACGGCCAGCCCTCAGGCTGCGAGCAGCCTGGGCACTGGGCGACATGGATCTGGGTCCGACGAGTGGTCCCGCCAATTTCCCAGATCAAGTCCCGGGTCTCCCCGGGAATGAGCGTGTCCTTCATGGATACGCGCCAGTAGGCGAACCCCTCGAAGCTGTGCTTCGAGGGGTCCTCGACAGCATCGGTCAGCGTCACGCTGACCTTACCATTGCTGTAGACGGCGTGGGCAATGACCTCGCCGCCGTCTGTGGTCAAATCAACTGGGGAGCCGTTGCTCCCCAGTTCTGCCGGTGGTGTGAAGGTGATCGAGTCACCTTCACAGTGACCCTCAGAGAGGGTCAAGCCAAAGCCGAACTCCACAGCCTTATAGGCCGTGAAGTCCTTGCCATCGAGAGTGCGGATATACTCCGCACTCACCTCCTCACCCGTGATCGGGCGGGCTGTGCACGACGTTGCCGTCGTGTCGTCGGGTTTCTCGGGGGCAGCGGCTGCCACCCCCGAGAACCCGAAGACCATAGCTAGCAGCGCAAACAGCGCTGCTAGCCCATGTCGCTTTTGTGTCATGGGATCTCCTAGCGTATAGGGATTGAAAGGATACAGATGTTAAAGAGCTTTTTTGGTTCGCGTCCAGCCGGGCTGGAACAGCGAATCAGAAATGACTCAAGCTAGCATCCATACCCAACGGGCTTTAGTATTCTAGCATAAAATACAGAAAAATGCAATACCCTCACGACTATCTCGGCGACGCCACCTCAGTAAAAATCCCGCCATGATCGGCGGGATTTGATGGGTCAAACTGTCAAATTAACCATGTCTAGAGGTTGTTTTCAACCTTGATGCCAGGACCCATGGTGGTGGTCACGGCGACGCTTTTGACGTAGGCACCCTTGAGACTGCTTGGTTTTTGGGCGTTCAGGCTGCTCAAAAATGCGCGGGCGTTGTCTTGTAATTTGTCCGCACCAAACGACACCTTACCGACGCTCAAGTGAACGATGGCCTGTTTGTCGACGCGGTATTCAACCTTACCAGCTTTGGCTTCGGTGACAGCAGTTGCCACGTCTGTTGCTACGGTGCCAGACTTTGGATTTGGCATCAAACCACGTGGACCGAGCAAGCGAGCGTATTTACCAAGCTTTGGCATGTACTGTGGCGTTGCTACCAAAATGTCAAAGTTCAATTCTTCTTTGTCGAGTTGCTTCAAGAATTCTTCATCACCGATGATGTCGGCGCCAGCTTTTTTGGCAGCAGCATGTTCTTCTTCTGGTGCAAACACTGCGACGCGTACGTCTTTACCGGTACCGTGAGGCAGTGACACGGTCGAGCGAATGTTCTGGTCTGCCTGGCGTGGGTCAACACCGAGCCGAACGTGCAGTTCCACTGACGCGTCAAATTTGACCGGGCTGGTCTCGGTCGCCAGCTTCAAGGCTTCTTCCAGAGTGTAAACCTTATTTTTCTCAATCTTTTTGGCAGCTTCTTGGTATTTTTTACCGCGGCGCTCTAGGCGTGGTCGAGTGACTGGCTTTGGGCCTTTTTTGACGTGTGCTTCAGCGTCTTCATCTTGCGGAGTAGTGTCGCCTGCTTCTTTGCGAGCCTCCTTCTCTGCCTTAGCTTCAGCTTCGTCCAAAGCTTTTTGGCTGCGCTTGCCTGCTTTGGCAACGTGTGCTTCACGAACTTCGTGTTTTTCAGCGCCCGCGATGGCAGCTTCGATTTCAGCGATGGTGTTCTTCTCGCTGACTTCTAGGTTTAGTTCTGCTGCTTTTTCCAGCAATTCGGCTTTTTTGGCCATGAGTGATATCCTTTCTGTGGTGCAATCGGTGCTCGGTTCCTCCGAATTCACCTCCCAACATTGATTGTTATTCTCGCTGATTATATCAGTTTTGGTGACTGTTTTCAATGAGGCTCGTGTGTCGAACGCCGAAAGGCTGTGACGAAGGTGTTGTTAGGTACCACAAACAGGTTTGCCTGTGAGCTGTCGTCTATCGGGACGAGTCGTAGCCCAAATCGCCACTGTCCGGATACTTCCTCACAGTGCAGCTCTGGCTTGGCATTGATGGTATGGTCGTCAAACATCTCCTGCCATTCACCGTCGTTGTCAGCGTAGAATATCCCGTCAACATGAAATTTACCCGACTCAAGCATATGTTCCGCCAAAAAATTCTCATCAGCCATGAGCTGGGCGCATAGCTCTGAGGCCTCGGCTTGCATTAGTTTAGTGACGCGTTCAGCTGAGATGTTGCGCTGACTCAAATCAGTGACGCGATCGTTAAGTAGATATTCGGTGGCCTGGATTGACTGACTACGCCATTCGTCCTGAAAAGTCGCCAGGTAGTCAACTGACTGGTCGTCGTTTTCTTGTTCAGGGTAGATGAGGTCGATATCCGCCAGTTGATCAAATGGCACAATGGTCTTTGTTGCGCCGTGGGTCATTTCGATATGAAGTTTGGGTAGCAGCTTGGCTTCCCCGTCTTCTAAAACAATAGGTACAAATACAGCGAGTTTGTCAGCGATGATTGGCTCGGTTTGCTTAAATATGTCGACTATGGCTTGACAATGCTCCGAGTCGGCAAGTAGCTCATCAAACTCCGTGGTGGCTTTTTCGGTGAGTCGTTGTATGATGAGCTGCTGTTGTTCGGAGTTAAGCTTGCTGAATGATTCCCTCGATAACACTCGGTTGACTAGCCCACCAGTATCATAAATCAGCTCGGCGTAATCCGACGGCTCCTCTGGTTCTTGTTGGCGAATCTCCATAATGTGAGACAATTCCAAACTATCGCCGTTGTCGAGCGCCAGACGTACTGTGCGTTCGCCCAGCTCTGAGCTGACTTCAAACCGTGCGACTGCCTCTGAAAATTGTTCGACGCCTAATATAGGCTCGCCTTCGCTGTTGGGATGAGAGGTCATGGCGGTGATATCGACTGGCTTGCTCAGTAAATCAGGGGTGAATAGTTGATGGTTCAGGGTTGTTTGTAGTGTCTCATCTGGTACATCCAGGGTAGCTTCCCTGTTGTAAGCTATGCCCATCAGACCGTCCAAATCAATTGGTCGCTTCTGGGGACTGGTAAATGACGCTTCACTCATGTACATATATTATACCAGTGAATTGCAGAAAAATCAATAGTAGTGAGCTCATTTAATGGAATAGTTGCGTTTTTGGCAACAATGTGATAATATGTGTAATTACTATGGAACGCGAGAAGAGCAATTTCACACCTGGTGGGCATGATGAAACAAACGTAGATGCGACCTTTGATGACATTATGACTGGTGCAGGTCTAACTGGCGAAGATATGGCTACGGTCCCTAGGAAGTGTCGAGATTGTCCAGTGCTAAAGCACAATCTTGGGGGAATAGCTTGTATGCGCCAAGAAGTACAAGAAGGCCTGAGTATAGATACTGAACAAGTAAAACAGCGTTTACTGATGATGAGAGAGGCGGGCCATGAGGCCTTGGTGTCATTGACAGATGACCAGATAGGTCAAATGGCTACTAGTGCTACAGCCCATAAGCAAAGAGAGGTTATGGAGATATTAGACAGCTTTGACAGGCAGTCAGATAAATTACAAGCCGGGGTAGACCGCCTTACCAGTCACTGCGCAGGACCTCTTAAGATGCGTGGTTCACGGGATGGTAAGACGGTGACAGTAACTAGCTGTATGTCGGGTATAATAACCCATTCAGGTGAGACAGGATTTGCTGACGTACACTACAGTTAGTGGTCTATCGCGTGGTCTGATACAATAGATTATATGGACTTTATCACAATTACACACATCAGAGCACGTCAAATTTTAGATTCCCGGGGTAATCCAACGGTTGAAGCAGATGTCATATTGAGTGACGGCTGTTTTGGTCGGGCGGCGGTGCCGTCTGGAGCGAGTACTGGGTCTCATGAGGCGGTAGAGTTGCGAGACGATGAGCTGCCATTTGGCGGTAAGGGTGTTTTGAAGGCAGTTGAAAATGTTAATACGGAAATCGCTGATGCACTACGCGGTATGAGTCCGTTTGACCAGGAAGCTATCGACCAAAAGATGATCACCCTAGACGAAACGCCAAACAAGAGTCGTTTGGGCGCCAATGCCATCTTGGCAGTCAGCTTGGCGACTGCTAAAGCAGCAG
The DNA here is from genome assembly GCA_963533325.1 of uncultured Candidatus Saccharibacteria bacterium. Taxonomy (GTDB): domain Bacteria; phylum Patescibacteriota; class Saccharimonadia; order Saccharimonadales; family Saccharimonadaceae; genus Nanosynbacter. Next base: position 31,463 of record CAUSOC010000005.1, read on the forward strand.
CAGCGTCACGTGGTGTGGCACTGTTCACCTACATCAACACCTTGGCTGGTAACCCGCAGATGAGCTTCCCAATGCCAATGGTCAATGTCATGAACGGCGGTCAGCACGCGTTGGGTGCAACAGACATCCAAGAATACATGATCATCCCTGTTGGTGCATCAACCATCCAAGACGCAGTGACCATGAGCGCCGAGGTGTTCCACGTGTTGGCAAAAGTTCTCAAACAAGAGGGCTACCCAACGACTGTGGGTGATGAAGGTGGCTATGCACCTCGCGTTCGTTACGGTAACTCTGAGCCGATCACCCTGCTCAGTCGAGCCATCGAACAGGCTGGATACTTGCTGGAGCGTGACTTTGCCTTTGCGCTTGACGTGGCTGCCAGTGAGTTTTATCAGAGCCAGACTGAACAGTACAATTTGTCCACGGAAAACCGCGTGATGGATACCGACCAAATGATCAAGATGTATAAGGAACTGCGCGCACAATACCCGATTGTCTCCATCGAAGATGGGCTAAATGAAGAAGCGTGGCGTGGTTGGCAAAAGCTGACGCTGGAATTGGGTGGTACTACGCAGTTGGTTGGCGACGACTTGTTAGTAACCAATGTCGAGCGTCTGGAACAGGCCATTGAGCAAAAAGCTGGCAATGCCATCCTCATCAAGCCAAACCAAATCGGCACGTTGACCGAGACTATCGCCGCAGTCAAGATGGCCAAAGAAGCTGGTTGGAACACGGTGATGAGCCACCGTTCTGGCGAGACGGAAGATACCACCATCGCCCACTTGGCTGTTGGCTTGGGAACTGGACAAATCAAGACTGGTTCAATGTCTCGTTCAGAGCGCATCGCTAAGTACAATGAGCTGATGCGTATCTCAGAGCTGCGCCCCGACATCGAGCTGGCGCGTCCGTTTGTACAGATGTAGGGCGCACTAAGCGCGAATAGTGACGATGTCGCTGTCTTGCAACTTGATGATGCGTGACGCGACTGCAGCTGTCACTTCTCCGCCGTCGACATAGACACTTACCATATCACCGAAGTACTTAATGGCTTCGGTGATATTGTTGGCTGGTGGCATGCCGGCTGGGTTGGCGCTGGGTGCCAACAAGGGGCCGGTTTGGCGGATGAGACGTGCTAAATTGCCGGTGACCAGTCGAAAAGCTAGTGTGCCGTTTTGGTGGGCGGTGTGCGGAAAATCGTTGCTGGCTGGTACAACGATGCTGGTCGGTCGCTCGGCATTCAGCTGTAGGTAGTGCTGACGTTGAGTAGCAGTTAAACCCGGGATGTCGGAGATGTCAGCGACCAGGATGATGCATGATTCGTTAGCTGGACGATGTTTAGCGCGGTATAGCCGCTCCATGGCGTGGCGGTTGGCAGCGGAAGCGACGATGCCGTAGATGGTGTCGGTTCTGAGGACGACCAAGTTGGCACTGGTAAGTGCCTCTGACACACGGGGGTCGGATATGGTATTTGTGATGAGCATTGAATTATTTCGTTAGATTAGCCACCAAGATTGTCGATGATAGTTTGCAAAAAGCCTCTAGGAGTTGGTGGTGGTGTTTGGTTTGGACCTTGGGTTGATGATGTTTCTTCAGCCGAAGGTGCCGAGGTGGGCTCGGTGTTGATGTGAATAGAATTGGCAGCGGTATCGGCCACTTTATTCAACGCGACAGCTGTCGGGACGAATAAAGCAGAGGTGATGGCTACTGCACCGACAACGGATGTGATGGTGTCTTTGAGTCCCCTTTCGTTCTCTGTTGATAGCTTTGCAAATTCTGGAAAACCCATACTTATATTATATCATATTTAGCCATAACATACAATTACTCCCGCCTGAGCGAGAGTAATTTGTAGTTGATGCGAGAAACTGATTAGTCAGTGACTTCAACGCCCATGCTGCGAGCAGTACCGGCGATGATTTTGACGGCGCCGTCTGTGTCGATGGCGTTGAGCTGGTCTTTTTTGACCTCAGCGATTTCTTCCAGTTGAGCGCGGGTGATTTTACCAACTTTGTCGGTGTGTGGCTTGCCGCTACCCTTTTGGATGCCGGCTTTTTCGCGGATCATGTCGTCAACTGGCTGACCCAATGATTTCCATGCAAAAGTGCGGTCTTCGAACACTTGGATGTGCACAATGACGTCTTTGCCCATCAGATCTTTGGTGGCGTCGTTAAATGGATTGATGAAATCCATCATGTTTAGTCCCCACTGACCCAAGGTTGAACCAACTGGAGGCCCAGCGGTAGCGCGACCAGCTGGAATACGTAGTTTTAGATTTCCAATGACTTTCTTTGCCATGATGATAAACCCTTTCAAAATTAGTTGAAGCGTATTGAAAGTGTGCGTAACATAGGTATTATACAAAAAAGTGTGGTATAATTCAAGCATGAACGTGCGAGGCCCGCTCCCGATTAAGCGCATCATTAACGCGTTTGGTGCGGTGGGCTACACATTACTCTTGTTTGTTTATGCGATCATCTCTTTGTCCGCTATAGTCTGGCTGATACGCCGTGGTAAGTTCTTTGGACTGTCAGTGAATTTGCGCACTGCAGAACCATTGATGCAGGCAGCTCCGACAGAGCCAGAGCCGTTGACGGCTCAGTTGTTGAGTGCTGCGTTGGGGATTGCTACGGCGTTGGTGCTGCTCATCACCCTCACCGCTCTCACCTATTGGCTGGGGCGCGGCGGTTCGCGGATGTTGAAGCGGTCAGTGCGGTTTTGTCAGTGTCCCGTCACCTTGGTGACGTTGTTGGTGGGCAAAGTGCTGGCTTGTGGCGTGGCGACAGTGCCGGTTTTGCTGGCTGGTATTTTGCAGATGGGTAATCTCTGGGTAGTGATCATTTTATTGGTGTTTATCACCGTGGCGTTGATCATTTTTCTACTGCAGCACTATCTGGCACACACCAGTGAAGTGGTGCAAGCTAAAGATGTTTGGTAGTTTGATGCGCGATGCATTATTTATTGCGTGAGAAAAAGTGCGTGACTGCGTTGCCGATAATGATGCCGCCTGCCACGCCGCCAGTGATAGCCAAGCCTTTAATCACCTCTTTGCCAATTTCTGAGAATATCAACATGCGAGCTATTTTGGGGTCTTTGATTTCAAGGCTGGTTGGAATTTCAGGTGGAGGAGTATCGTCCTTTGGCGTCTGTGCCTCTTTTGATACGGTAGGTATGCTGTCGTATGTGGAATTTATCATATTGGCCTGGTGTTGCCCCAGGGATATTGCAAAATTGGCAGCAAAATAAGCAGGCATACGTGAGGGGTCTTCTTCACACTCTTCCATGGACTCCTCGTACATGTAGTTTAGCTTGCGCTGGTATGTCTGCCTGCTTTTCTGGAATACTGTCTGGAGCGATGGCATGTGCTGCAGCCATAACTGCCTGTCTATCGCTTTCCATCAGATCGGCAAACCAAGTGAGCAAAGATTCCTTTTGCTTTGGTGTTGTCGGTAAGTCTTGTAAATAATGAGTGGCGAGTTCTCGTAATGCTGGGAGATACTGCATATTTAATAAGGTGCTGGACTTATTTAAGACACGCTGTTGCTCATCAATAGTCTGGTTGGCAGATAGTCTTTCGAAGGTTGTGATTAAATTATTTATGGCAGCTAGATGTTTACGAGAGGCATCTGCTAACTCATTGCCATCGGGCTCACCTAGTGCTTCTAGCCATTCTTCTGAGGCTTTGGTAGCCTCCTGGGCAGTGTCGTCACCGGGCTGTACAATATTTTCGTTCTTGTCGGAGTTATCATCACTGGGTTGTGGCATTTCTAGTGTGCTCATTGTAAAACCTCTCCACCCTTTTGATAATAATGATAAATTTGCCTGTCTGGTCCCGCGCGTTAGACTTTTTTCACCTGCAACGCGTCAAGTTCAACTGGCGTGTCACGTCCAAACATGCTAACCATGACACGGATTTTGCCTTTGATTGGGTCGATTTCGGCGATCGCACCGTCAAAGCCTTTGAACGGACCATCGGTGATGGAAACAACTTCGCCCTCTGAGAAGTCAATCTGGTGCTTTGGCTCTTCGACGCCCATGCGCTTTTTGATTTTGGCAATTTCTTTGTCAGAAACTGGTGTTGGCGTAGTGTCGGCACCGACAAATCCAGTCACGCCAGGCGTGTTGCGGATGATGTACCAGGTTTCATCGGTTAGGTTCATTTCTACTAAAACGTAGCCCT
>CAUSOC010000006.1:0-31990 GCA_963533325.1 uncultured Candidatus Saccharibacteria bacterium
TGATAAATACTGGCGAAGAGCCGCTTAAGCTCTACACGATTTATAGTCCAGCACATCACAAAGATGGTATTGTTCGGGCGACACGCGAAGAAGCGGAAGCCGACGAAGAAGATTTTGATGGTGTGACGACAGAATAGTTATTAACTCGGATTGCAAACGAAAGTATATTACATTGCACTCTAAACCGCTTTTATATGACCAGATCGCAGCCGATCCAATGAATGATGATTTTGCCAATAGAGGTTGGTCGCCTGTGTATTCTGCCTCAGTAAGTTCGCGAATTGTACTGGTCGGGCAGGCGCCAGGTCGAATTGCTCAGCAGACGCTAAAGCCGTGGAATGATGCGAGCGGTCGCTTGCTTCAGCAATGGCTGAAGGTAACGGACGAGCAGTTTTACGATCCCGATCTCTTTGCGTTGATGCCGATAGATTTTTATTATCCAGGCAAGGGAGCACACGGTGATTTGCCGCCTCGCTTGGATTTTGCTAGGAAATGGCATCCGCGTTTGTTAGCGCAGATGCCGAATGTGCGATTGACGATTTTGGTTGGTTCGTATGCGCAAAAATATTATCTTGATCGCCGCGCCAAGCAGAATTTGACAGCAACTGTGGCGGATTTTAATATATATTTGCCAGATTATTTTCCGTTGGTTCATCCATCACCGCTCAATATTGGTTGGCGCAAACGTAATCCCTGGTTTGAATCGGACGTTATTCCAGTTCTACAAACGATAGTTAAGGAGGTATTGTCATGACAGTCTATAAAATTAAACGAATTTACGAATCGCCAGAATCGGACGATGGCTACCGCGTGCTAGTTGACCGATTATGGCCTCGCGGTATAAGTAAAAAACGAGCGGCGCTAGACGAGTGGGCTAAAGATATCGCACCGACTAACGAGTTGCGCCAATGGTTCGGTCATGATCCGGAACAATTTGTAGGGTTTATGTCACGTTATGCCGAAGAGCTGGATGCTAGTTCTGTAGCCGCCACTCTTAAACAACAATGGCAAAAACATCCAGTTGTTACGCTGTTATACAGTGCTAAAGATATCGAGCATAATCAGGCGGTAGTGCTGCAGCAGTGGTTAGAGCGGTGATTCGTGCCGCACACTACGTAGTGCTATAATGGTTACGTAAGGAGGTATAATATGCTACTAACATTTTCTCGCGGGCGGGCGAAAATTACGGTGTTGATGACACTGAAGTTGGCAATACGGAGATAATTGCTGGTTATATCAAGGATTATTTCGGCGATAAAATCGACGTTTTCAAGCTGGAGCTGGTGAATCCTATCCGGATAATTATCAAGAATGTACTGAAGTTGCCAAGCGTGAAAAAGCCGAAAACGCGCGGCCAGCATTCCAAGGCAAGGTAGATTTGTCTGCTCATGATACTATTTTCTTGGGCTATCCGATTTGGTGGGGCGAGCCGCCGATGATCATCAATACTTTTTTAGAAAAGTATGACTTTGTCGGCAAAACAATCATTCCGTTCAATACCCACGCCGGTTCTGGCGCTGCTGGCAGAGCGTTTTGCTAGCGAGTGCAGCGAGCCAGTGGATTTGCAAGAAGTGCTGTTGACGGCTTGGCTGCATGACGTTGATGATTACAAATTGGTCGGCAAGGCGCAGGCAGAGAAATTAACGAACGCAGTAAATATCATGACGCAGGCAAAAGTGTTTGATGGACTAAGCCAGGCGGTGCTGGAAAACATTGCAGCGATTGGTTATAGTAAACGGCTGAACGGCAGGCAACCGTAGCGGCTGGCGGGTCAAATTGTGTCTGACGCCGACATGTGTGACGCTATTGGTGTAGTTGGGATTGAGCGGGCGCTGGTTTATGCTTGCCATCATGGTGGGCGGATTTTTGTTCCCGCGGTTTGGCCAAATGTTAATCTAGCAGCGCATGAGTATAATGCTGACGGCAATACACATGATACCGACGGCTTCATCAATCATGTCTTTGAAGAGCTGCTGAAACTAAAAGGCTGGAGGCTGACGCTACCAGGACGAGCAGAAGCAGAAAACCGCCAGCAAATTATGGTTGATTTCTTACGCCATTATTTCCGCGAGAAGAATGTGCCGGAGTGGAGCGAGTTTCTGGAAGAATACTTGCATAAATATGATTTTTAGACTGTAATATATCTAGTGAATCAATCATTGAAAGCCAAGCTCAAAACCCTACCACGCACTCCTGGCGTTTATTTTCATAAGTCAGCCAGCGGCGAGATTATTTATGTGGGCAAGGCGGCGGTGCTGAAAAACCGTGTGCGTCAGTATTTTCAGGATTCGCGCGGGCGGGACAATAAAACCATGGCCTTGGTGGTGGAAATTGCTGATACTGATTGGATTGAGACTGAAAGCGAAGTTGATGCCTTGTTTCTGGAAAGCGAGATGGTCAAGCGCTATATGCCGCGATACAACGTGCTGCTACGCGATGATAAATCGCAGATGTATGTGCGAATCGACATGAAAAGCGAGTGGCCGACCGTCAGTTTTACGCGCAATCCAGCTGATGATGGGGCGGAATATTTTGGCCCGTTTTATAATGGCTTCGCCTTGAAAAAAGCTTTGCGATATCTGCGGCGAGTGTTCCCCTATTTGACCAGGCAGCGTCGTCCGGGGCAGTCGAAGTTGGATGAAGATTTAGGTTTGAGTCCACGACTAAGCGATGGGTCAGCTGTCTACAAAGCTAATCTACGCAAACTCATCAGCTACATCAAGGGTAATCGTAAAGCCATCGCCGCCGAGCTGGAACGCGACATGAAAACGGCGGCTGGACTGCATGATTTTGAGCGGGCGGCTGATCTTCGCAATAAGCTACGCGCCATGCAGGAGTTGCAGCGGCGAGTTTGTTTCGGCGACAAAGAATTTTTGGATATTTCGAAGGACAAGGCGCTGGCTGATTTGGCAAAATTGTTGGGTCTAAAAGATATCCCAGCGCGCATCGAGGGCTATGATATTTCGCATATGAGCGGTCAGCAAGTTGTCGCCAGTATGGTGGTATTTACCAATGGCGCAAGCGACCGGGCGGAGTACCGCAAGTTCAAAGTTAGCGAGAAAAATGATGACACCGGCAATATGTATCAGACAATTTTTCGCCGGCTGAGTGAGCGTCATTTGAAAAGCTGGGGTCGTCCTGACCTGCTGCTGATTGATGGCGGCAAAGGTCAGCTAGCAGCAGCCATCAAAGCGCGTGACGAGCGTGGTGTCGCCGTGCCGATCATCAGCATCGCCAAGCGCGAGGAAGAATTGCTGGTGCATAAAACTGGTTCGCAGATTAACACGACGTTCCTTGAGCAACTGCGGTTGCAGCCGCGGACGGACATCGCTATTCATAAAGATGGTGACGTCTACGTGGTGAATTTACACCCAGACCAGCATAACGCCGGCTCGCACTCAAAAAACCTGCGAGCTAGCATGGAACAAACTCGCAACGAACGTCCGACAGCGGACGAGAATATCCTTGCGACAACTGACATCGTCAAACTGTTTCAGCGCATCCGCGACGAGTCGCATCGTTTTGCGGTGAGCTATCATACAGCGCTCAAACGCCAACAACAAACGAAAAATCAGCTGGAGGAAATTCCTGGCATTGGGCCAAAAACCCGCGCTAAATTACTAAAAAAATTTGGCAGCTTCCGTAACATTGTTAGCGCCACAGAAGATGAGCTAGCGTCGGTGATTGGCCAGTCGCGTGCTCAAATCGTCCACAAATATGTTGCGGCACAGCGTACCAATAACTAAAATGCTTGTGCTATACTAACAATATGAAACGCGGTTTTACTATTATAGAAGTGCTTGTTATGATATCGGTCATAGCCATTTTGACCACTATCGGAATTATCAGCTACGGCAATTGGCGCCAGAAGTCATTGCGCGATGCTATCACGGCTGACCTCAAAAGTGCAGCGCAGGCTATGGAGCAATACCGCAATTTTCACAATGCCTATCCAACACTACCCGCTGGCGCATCAATACCAAATTATAACGGCGGCCCTGTTCATGTATACATCCAGGGCGCTGACGGTAAAGAATTTTGTATTGAAGCAACGCGTGGCTCCCAGAAAATGCACATCACCAGCAAGAGTTCGAATGTGAGCGGTGGCGGCTGTTCGTGACGTCTAGCTATTGTGAAAATGCGAACAGATTATTATAATAAGTAGCAGTGTGATGAAACGGCAATTTTTTGTATTTCTATTCAGATGGGCTATGAACTCATTTGGCATCTGGATATCGTTGCGACTTTTAGGCACCATGTCGGATGGTGGCTTATTGACGTTTCTGCTGGCTGGTTTGATATTTTCCGTCATCAACAGTATGCTCAAACCGATCATTATCATCTTGTCACTGCCGGCAATTCTGTTGACCCTTGGTCTATTTACATTGATTATCAATGGTCTCATGGTCTACCTCGCTATTGTGCTGGCTCCAAACGTTTCCATAACATTTGGCGACGCAATTATTGCCGGCATCATCCTTAGTTTGGTAAACTATATAGTAAGTAGTGTGGTTGATTTACGGACTGCGCAAAAAGAACAGGAGAGTTAGATGAACTTGGAACAACTTTTACCATATATCACATTAGGATCAGCATTTTTGATGATTATTACAATTTTGCTGCAACAGCGTGGCGCCTCACTTGGTGCAGGGTTTGGATCTTCTGGTGAACTGTTTACGACACGTCGTGGTTTTGATAAGAACTTGTTTGACGTTACCATCGTTCTGGCTGTAGTTTTTGTGCTATCAATCTTGGCTAGTTTGGTCTTGCCGGGGCTTAAAGGCTAGGTTGTCGTCATGACAGAGGCTGGAGGCAGGCCGTCTTGGAAGCGGTTCCAAAAAATGAGCGCTTCTGGGAAAAGCTTAAATCGTCGAGCTGTGAAGATCGAAAAGGGCGTCATCAAGCACGCACATAAGTTCGTGACATCCCGTCTCGACAGATTGACAGAAGTCCGCCGAGAAGTTATCGGTTGGGCAGTGCTATTGATGATATTGGTTGGTCTGAGTGCAGGGCAATGGACTATTTTTCGTGCAGCCTACACGAAGGATGCGCCTCAGGGAGGTGGCACATATTCAGAGGGAGTTTTAGGATCGCTGGAAACCCTCAACCCCTTGTTTGCGCGTTCTAATGCAGAACGGTCTGCTGCGAGGCTAATGTTCGCCAGCCTCTACCAATACGACAACACTGGGCATCTCAAGGGAGATCTAGCAAAATCAATCGCCATTAATGGCACGGAAACCGAATATACGATTACCCTAAAAGACAATCTTCGCTGGTCTGATGGTCACTCATTGACGGTCGATGATGTCATATTTACGGTTAATCTTCTAAAAAACTCCAAGGTTGGCGCTTCAACTGACGGTTGGGCATCTATTAAAGTTCGGAAAACTGCCGACAATACTGTAACGTTTGTAACACCATCCACCTATGCGCCATTTTTGCATACATTGACGTTCCCAGTTGTTCCAAAACACGTGTTGGAAAACGTAGCGCCAGCTGCTCTGCGCGACCACTCGTTTGGACGCTCACCTGTCACGAGCGGACCATTCAAATTCCGACTTTTGCAGACAGATAACCGGGAAAGTGGCAGAAAAGCTGTCCATATGACGGCAAATGAGGCATATCACTTTGGTAAGCCAAAGCTAGACCGTTTCCAGCTGTACGCATATGCCTCACTGGATGAGATCACAAAGGGCTTGAGAACCAGTGAAATCATGGCCACGCCAGAGCTGACCTATGCTTCTCAGCCAGAAAACGTCAAGAAAATGTATGACATGAAAGCTTATGAAACCCATAACGGGGTGTATGCATTGTTCAACAGCAAGAGTCCGATTCTTCAATCTCCATCCATTCGCAAAGCTTTGGTGCAGTCAGTCGACATCATTGCGCTTCGCAAAAAGATGCCACAACAAACAGGCGAATTGACAGGACCGATTTTGCCGGAACACACTGAAGCAGAGCTGGAAAGGCCGTTGGCCCATGATGTAGAAGCAGCCAAAAAGGTACTGGACGCAGAAGGTTGGACGGTGTCTGGCGGTGTGCGTAAAAAGGGCGATCAGTCACTGAAACTGTCAGTTGTTTCCTTGCAGGGTTCTAAATATGAAAATGCAGCCAATTCGTTGGCTGAGACATGGCGAAATGAGCTCAATGCTGAGGTGGAAGTCAAGATTGTTGATGCAACAGATGCTAATCAGGATGTTCTCAGATCAGTGCTGCAACCACGTAATTTTGATGTCTTAATATATGAGTTGGTGCTTGGCGGTGACCCAGACGTCTATGCGTATTGGCATTCGTCACAAGACCAACGCGATCAACGAGGTTTGAATTTTGCAAACTACAATGACGCCATTTCAGATGATGCATTAGTTGGCGGCCGTGGTAAGCGTTCTCCAAAACAACGCACGGATTATTATCAATCATTCGTACGACGCTGGCAAGCATCGGCTGCGTCACTGCCACTGTATCGTCCAACAGTTGAATACATCAAACTGCCATCAGTTCAGGCTGTCACGCAAAATACTCGGCTAGTCTCACCAACCGATCGATTTGCTGACGTGATCTATTGGACGGTTCGCCAAGATTCAGTTTACAAAACGCCATAGTGTCAGGTATAATGATGACAGTCGTGCGGGCGTGGCGGAATTGGTAGACGCGCTAGCTTGAGGGGCTAGTGAACTTAGGTTCGTGGAAGTTCAAGTCTTCTCGCTCGCACCAAATGGAATTATTTGATTTTACTATGACAGACTTGTCACAAAATGATAAACCTCAAGTTCGTCAAATTATTAAGACTCTGACTGGTGTTTTGGTAACAGTTTGGCAGACATCGCCACGGATTATTATTATTCAAGCAATTGGAGCGGTATTAACGGCATCCTTGCCGCTTGCGACAACATATTTTGCAGCATTAACAACTACCGCACTGACAGAGGCATATACTGGCAGCGGTGACTCGCGCCAACTACTCGTGTATGTGATTATGACGGTAGTACTGGGTGTGATGATGAGTTTTTGGGGAATTGTTCAGACCTATTTTGAGCAGTTGATGCGCTACCAGCTGGAATCAAGCATTAACGATCAGATGTTTGCTCGGCTGCACGGTCTGGATTTTTGGCGTTATGACGACCCGGCGACAATCGATATGTTTGATCGAGCGAGGCGGTTTGCTGGCTCGTTTTCATATCTATTTTCGCGGTTGACTAGCATTGTGACGAATATCGTCTCGTTAGTGGTTGGGTTATGGATCATCTCGTCAGTCAGTTGGTGGCTGGGGCTGTTACTTGTCGTGGCTATCATTCCTAGCGGTGTCGTCCAATTTCGGTTGTCTCGTTTGACGTCAAAGTATTGGCGCAAAAATACTAATGTTAGACGGCGAATGTGGTGGATTGAATATGCGATTAGTAAACCTGAGAATATCGCCGAAATGAGACTTTATGGCCTTATCAAGCATCTGTTAACGGAGCGGGCTACTTTGCGCGACAAAGACCAATTACAGATGATTAAATATGAGCGCCGCTTTATGGCTAAGCGCTTTGGTGGCGAGATGCTGCAGGCGGCCGCAGAAGTGGCGGCGCTGGTGTGGGTAACGCTAGAAATTATCGCGCATCGTCAGCCAATCGGCCAGTTTGTGTTGGTGCAACAAATGGTGAGCCGAGTACTCGGCAGCGTCGATAGCTTGATTTCGACGTATAATTCTATTGACGAGGAAGTGGCAAATATGGTCGATTATCAGCGGTTCATGGAATTACCACTAGCTGATATCAAGCCAAGCCTAGCGCTTAACATGAGCAAGTCAATTACGGTGCGTAATGTCAAATTTCATTATCCAGGCAGTGAAACTTTAGTACTCAAGGGATTGTCGCTAGATATTAAGCACGGCCAGCATGTGGCGATTGTTGGTGAGAATGGCGCAGGCAAAACCACGTTGGTGAAATTATTGACGGGGCTGTATCTGCCGACTAGTGGCGAGATTTTGATTGATGGGCGAAATCTTAGCGAAGTAAATGTAGCTGATTGGCACCGACAATTGGCTGTTTTGAGCCAGAGTTTTATTCACTATGATTTTGCGACAGCTCACGAAAATGTGTGGTACGGCGATGTTTCTCGTGAGTTAGACCGAGACAGGCTGGCGGCTGCACTTAAGCAGGCGGAAGCTGATGACTTCGTGAAGAAATTGCCAAAGGGCGGGGATAGCTATGTTGACAAATGGATGACGGATGATAGTGATAACAAGGGTGTCGATCTGTCGGGCGGGCAATGGCAGCGGCTGGCTCTGGCACGCAATTCTTACCGTGATGCGCCAATCGTTATTTTGGACGAACCGACGAGCGCTGTTGATGCGGCGGCTGAGGCGCGAATTTTTCGCCACTTGTTTAAGCAAAAAGACAAAACCATCATCGCTATCAGCCATCGCCTGAGCACGGTGAAAAAGGCTGATGTGATTTACTTTATGAAAGATGGTCGAATTGTCGAGCAGGGGTCGTGCAGTGAATTAATTGCTAAACGTGGCGAGTTCTATGAAATGTTCAAAGAGCAGCTGTAATTTGATATAATGAGTGGAGTGGCGCGTTGGCGGAGCGGTTACGCAGAGGTCTGCAAAACCTTTTAGACGAGTTCGACTCTCGTACGTGCCTCCAAGTGAATATGAAACGTCTGAATATCGGACGTTTTTCTTATCTTATTTTTCGAGCAATTCTTTTAATTCTGGAAAAGTTGGTTGGAAAAAGTGATTGCGATCTTCAAAAATATGCACCGTAGCGGTCGGCAAGTCTCGCTGAAATTTGGCAAGTTCAGTAAACGGCACGACCGGATCGTCTTTACTGTGAAATAGGTGAATTTCTTTGGCAGATGTTTTGAGCCCGGTGGCGCTTGTCACTTGAAAGCTGCCAAGGTCTTCAACTGATTCGTCATCATAGCATGGCGACACTAGCACCAGTCGTCGGACTGGCTTGCTAAGTGGTGATTCGTGTAAATACTTCGCCAAAAACATTGCACCCAGGCTATAGCCCACTAACTGAACGTCATCGCCAAGCAGGGTCAGTAGCTTTTCAAAATATATTTTCCACTCAGTGTAGTCGGCATTCTGTTTGTTGGGGAAATCTGGTAGCAAAACATCAGCGACGACGATTTCTTGTGCCAGCCAGTCACGCCATTTTTGCGCCCAAAGCAGCCGTTCATAATGAAGCTGACTATTCTTTAGATTATTCAAGTAATTTTCGTAGTTATTGAAACTTGACCCGCCGTGAACTATTACAATTTGCTTCATAAATATAGTATAATACAAACCAGCGCAAATGGCAGACCGTGTCAAACGTCAGTAGACATGGACATCGGGCGGTCATTAGTGCAGAATATGGGCGCGAGTGGCGGAATTGGTAGACGCGAGGGACTTAAAATCCCTTGACCAAAAGTCGTGCGGGTTCGATTCCCGCCTTGCGCACCAAATTGCAAACAATGGCTCGTTATTTCGGGCCATTTTTATCACCCAAAAACCTAACCACAAGCAAAACGTCTGTGGTATAATGAAGGGGTTAGCATAAATTGATAAGGAGAATATTCAATGAGCTCAATCATCATAGCACTTATAGTCGTTGGCGTTGTCCTGGTTCTCGCTATCGGCTTCATCGTCGCCACCTATAATGGTTTGGTGACTCTACGCAACCGCGTTGAAGAAGCATGGAGCGACATCACGGTTCAGCTGAAACGTCGTACTGACTTGATCCCAAATCTTGTGAACTCTGTGAAGGGTTACGCGACACACGAAAAAGAAGTATTTGAAAAGGTGACCGAAGCACGTTCAGCCATCATGGATGCCAAAGGTGTGAAGGATACTGCTGAGGCAGAGAACATGCTGGAAGGCGCCTTGAAGAGTCTGTTTGCAGTAGCTGAGGCTTACCCAGACTTGAAGGCTAACCAAAACTTCATGCAATTGCAGCAGGAACTGGTTGACACTGAAGATAAGATTCAAGCTTCCCGCCGCTTCTACAACGGTGGCGTTCGTGACTTGAACACCAAGATTCAGACTTTCCCAGCAAACATCGTTGCAGGCATGTTCAACTTCCAAGCCAAGGAATTCTTTGAGGTTGAAGACCGTGCGTCTGTCGAGAACCCAGTAGAGGTCAAATTCTAACACCTCACGCAAGTCACGCAGCCGCTCGCCTACCGTTGGCGGGCGGTTTTTGCTATAATATCTACTATGTATAGTGCGATTTCTCAAAATAAACGCAATACCGTCATCATTATGGCGGTGTTTGTGGCTATCATCGGTATTATCGGTGTCTTCATCGGCATGGCGGTCAAGAATTATTCACTGGCGTGGATTGTGTTTGGTTGTTCGCTGCTGTACGCATGGCTTCAGTACTATCTGGCTGGAAAATTAGCTATGGCCATGACTGGTGCGCAGGAAATTGAGAAAAAAGATGCGCCTGAGCTGTGGCGGGTAGTCGAGAATTTGGCGATCGCTGCTGGTATGCCGATGCCGAAAGTCTACATCATTGATGACCCGGCGCCGAACGCCTTTGCGACGGGTCGCGACCCCAAGCATGCCATCGTCGGTGCAACCACTGGGCTGCTGGAAATCATGGACAAGCGTGAACTGGAAGCAGTGATGGCGCACGAAATGAGCCACGTGCGTAATTACGACATTCGTGTCAGTATGATTGCTTTCGGTTTGGTGAGTGCTATTGGGCTATTGGCTGACCTGGCTCTGCGCATGATGTTCTTTGGTGGTGACGATGACCGTGATGTTCACCCAGCGGTGTACATATTGGGTTTGGTAGTAGTGATTTTGGCGCCAATTTTGGCAACCATCACACAGCTAGCAGTTAGTCGGCAGCGAGAATATTTGGCCGACGCTTCTGGTGCGTTGTTGACTCGAGACTCAGAAGGGTTGGCGAGTGCACTAGGCAAATTGCAAGAATATGGCCGACCCATGGAGCGCCAAAGCACATCTACGGCCAATCTATTTATGAACAATCCATTACGCCCCGGCTTTTTTTCAAAATTATTTAGTACCCATCCACCGTTGGAGGATCGTATTGCACGTTTGCGAAACAACGCGACAAAAATGTAAGGATTCCTGACCATGAGTAAGCAACGTACATCTGCCTCCAAAAAGAAAGTAACAACCAGCCGCTCACGAGCAGGTAAAAAATTCGCTTCTAGTTATTATATGCGGTGTAAGCAGCACTGCAAAAAGACCTGGCGGCAGCTAAAAACTCGGAGAGCTAACTTTTTGAAACGTCGACCGCACCGTAGTTTTCGCCTGACGCGGCGCAGGGATTATATTAGGTCACTGCACGTTCCGGGCTATTGGTCGTTAACCAACCAAGCAGTCAAAATGATTTGGTCAAATAAGCGTCTGTTTTTTGGCTTGGCGCTGGTGTACGCCCTGATAGTGTTTGTGCTCGCGGGACTGATGGACCAGGAGACTTACAAAAAGATTAAGGCCTTGGCTGAAGGTACAGTCGAACAGGGAGCGGTGAGTGATTTGTTTGCGACGTTCTCGATTTTTGGTGGTGTGGTGTACGGTCAGTTGACTAATCAGCCAAACAACGCCCTGCAGCAAATATTGGGCGTACTGGCCCTGATCATGGTATGGCTGACTACTATTTGGTTGCTGCGATCAGTTAGTTCTGGTAATTCGCCAACCATCCGCGATGGTTTGTACCGAGCTGGGGCGCCATTGGTCGCGTTCATCGTGCTATTGTTCATCGTCCTGTGCCAAATATTGCCAGCTGCTGGCGGCGTCATTCTCTATACGACGCTGCAAACAGCCGACATCTTAAGCCAGACACCACTGTTGATGATCGCTGCAGCAATCACGGGGCTGCTGGGAGTGCTATCGCTGTATTGGCTTACCTCCACGGCTTTTGCCATGGTCATTGTCACGCTGCCGGGCACCTACCCGATGCGTGCTGTGCGCATGGCTGGTGACATCGTGGTTGGTCGTCGTATCCGCATTTTGTTTCGGATGTTGTGGCTGGCTATCATGCTAACGTTGCTTTGGGTAGTTATTCTCATCCCAACCATTAAATTGGACGCCTTCGTGACGGGTTGGATTGATCAAACCGCTTCATTCCCATTGGTGCCAATCATGGTGCTGTTGGTGGCGTCATTCTCTGTCGTATTTTCAGCTACCTATACCTACTTATTCTACCGAAAGGTCGTCGCCGATGACAGCGCGCCAGCTTGACCGACAGGCGACCGAGCAACGAATTGTCAAACTGCGAGATCTGATCAATGATTATCGCTATCACTATCACGTGCTCGACGAATCGATCATGAGTGAGGCGGCGGCTGATAGCCTGAAACATGAATTGTCGCAATTGGAAGAGCAGTTTCCTGAACTCATCACGCCAGATAGTCCAACCCAGCGGGTGGCGGGAAAAGCGCTCAGTAAATTCGCCAAGGTTCAGCATCAGACGCGAATGATTTCGCTGCAGGATGTGTTTGACCGGGCAGAGGTTGCAGCGTGGATACAGCGCATGAAAAAGGTGCGCCAAGACATCACTGAAGAATTTTTGTGTGATATCAAAATGGACGGCCTAGCTTGCGCGCTGATTTACGAGGACGGTGTGCTGACGCGGGCCGTGACGCGCGGCGACGGATTGGTTGGTGAAGATGTGACCATGAACGTGCGAACGATTCAGAATGTTCCGCTGACACTACGCGCCAATCAGCGATTCGCTCATTTTTTGCGCGGTCGGACGGAGATTCGTGGTGAAATTGTGATGCACAAGGCCGACTTTGCGGCATTAAATCAGCGTCGGCAAGCGGCCGGTCAGCCAGAATTTGCCAATCCGCGTAATTTGGCAGCGGGGACGATTCGTCAGCTTGATCCAAAACTGGTGGCAGAGCGTCCGCTCCATTTTGTTGGCTATGACATTATTCGCGACAACCTTGAGGACACGCCAACGATTGCCTTTGGCTATCAGATGATGAACGAGCTGGGTATCACCACTAGTCGGCAGACGCAAATTGTCTATGGCTTGGACGAGGTGATGAGCTATGTTGACCATCTGGATGAGCTGCGTCAGTCACTGCAGTTTAATACTGACGGAGCAGTCATCAAGCTCAATGATCGGCGACAGTTTGCCGAGCTGGGCATCGTTGGCAAGACACCGCGAGCGGCAGTGGCGTATAAATTTGCCGCCGAAGAAGCCACAACCATCGTCCGCGATATCGTCATTTCCATCGGTCGAACCGGTGCGGCCACGCCAGTGGCAGTGTTTGACCCGGTGGTGGTGGCGGGTACGACGGTGCAGCATGCTAGTTTGCATAATGCTGACGAAATTGCTCGGCTGGATGTGCGGCGCGGCGACACGGTGGTGATTTTCAAGGCAGGCGACATTATCCCGCAGGTACAAACTGTGCTCAAAGAATTGCGACCAGCGGGCACCAAACCGACTGACTATCCAGTAGAACTGGCGCGTCAATATCCAGAGTTAGAATTTGTACGGCCAGAGGGTGAGGCAGTCTACCGCGTCAAAGGGCTGAGCGGTCCGCTGATTTTGAAGCGAGCCTTGGCGCACTTTGCATCTAAAGGCGCGCTGGATATCGACACCTTGGGCGAGAAAAATGTTGAGGCACTGGTCGAAGCTGGGCTGGTTAATGATTTGGCGGATATCTACCGGTTGACGAAAGATGATTTGCTGCAGTTGGAGCGCTTTGCTGAGATTTCTGCGCAAAAACTCATTGATGCCATTGCTGCTAAGAAACAGCCAGCGTTGGAGCGATTTTTGTTCGGCCTTGGCATTCGTCATGTCGGCACGCAGACAGCGATTGACCTCGCAAACCACTTTGAGAGTCTTGAGTCTATGTCTCGCGCGACCATTGATGAGCTGCGCGAGGTGGATGGCGTGGGTGAAATTGTTGCCGAATCAATAGTGGCGTGGTTTGCTGATGAAGATAATGTGAAGCTGCTTGAAAAATTTGCTGACCTTGGCGTGACGCCACAATTTACTAAAAAATCCGGCAGTCTAACTGGCCAAAGCTTCGTCATCACCGGCACCCTGCAATCAATGGGGCGTGACGCCGCCGCAGAAAAAATCCGTAATCTCGGCGGCACTTTCCAAACCGCTGTTGCAAAAGATACAACATATTTGGTAGCGGGCGGTAAAGTCGGCGCCAGCAAGCTGAAAAAAGCCGAACAATACGGCACCAAAATTATTGACGAGCAAACATTATTAGAGCTTATACGATAACGGAGGTATAACCATGACACAGCAATCACATCGCGCCCTCGCCATTAAACCCGCCGACACGGTTGTGTTTACGGCGATATCCAAGAAATATTTTTACATGAGATTGTTCGTCACGAAATTTGTGCTTGAGCAAGGCGTTGTGCCAATCAATCCATTTACCAGTTTTGACTACTTTTTGCTTGACGCGGTAGAGCGTGACACGGTGCGGCGCGCTAATAATACGCTGCTGGCGCGCGCTGATGAGCTGTGGGTATTTGGCGACATCGCTGATGGTGTGCGGGCGGAAATAGTTCAAGCCTGGCAGCAGCAGAAAACCGTTCGATTTTTTGCATTTCGTAATGATAAACACATTTACGAAGTTAAGATTGGCGACTTGGTGTATGAGGATGGTGTCGAAACATTAACCAGCGGAGGTAATTAGATGGTCCGATTTTATTTACAAAAATTAGTGCGTGACAAAGTAGTGCTAAATTGTTTGGACGACCCAGAAGTGTTACATACGGAATACCGTGAATTGGACAGCCAGGAGTTTTGTCGTGAGCTAGTCCGTAAGATCCACGAGGAGGCAGACGAGATTCCGCTGGGTGATAAACAGCGTGATGAATCGCTCAAAGAGCTGGCTGATTTGCAAGAAGTCGTTGACACGCTGCGCCAGGCGTTTGGCTTTTCTATAGAGCAAGTTCAAGAGGAAATGGCGCGCAAAAAGCAGAAAAAAGGCGGCTTTGATAATCGGCACTACATTGAATATAACGACCTAGTTGATGATAGTAAATGGGTAGAAATTTTCCGTGCCCAGCCAGAGAAGTATCGTGAGGAAACAGTAGATAGTGAAGGACAGGAGCTTGGCGACTAATCCGCTAACTGGGTAAATAATATGCAAGTTCATGTTGCCATCCCACACTATAACGCTCCTCGGGCTTTGAATAATCTTTTGGTGCAGCTGACAAAACAGGATTTTGACAGCATCACGGTGCTTGATGATCATTCTACTGACCAGCAAGTACTGCAAGACGTCGCTCGTAAATTTCCGGCAGTTAATTTTATCTTTGGTGAGGAAAATGTTGGTGCGGGAGCCAACCGTAATCGCTTTTTGGACGTACATAACACAGGCATTGTATGGTTTATCGATTGTGACATGCGCGTTGAGACAGAGAATGTTGCTGATATATTGCGTCAAAAGTTTGCTGGCGAAAATCATATTATGCTTGGTAGTACCATCCTCTACGCAAACGGTCAGCCGATGGCCTGGAATTATGGTCATGAAATGCACCCGCAGCACGACTGGCAATTTACGCGGGCAACTCAGGCAGACGACCGCCAAATGTTGCAACAGCAAGGCTGGGATTATCCATGGATTTGGGGCGAGCGGGTTGCAACGGATCGTCAAGTTGACTGGGTTGCCGAGGGAAGTTTTGCACTGCTGATTGATGATTTTATACAGGTTGGCGGCTATGACGCAGTGTTTCGTTATCACGAAGGGCAAGACTTGGCGCATCGGCTACGTGAGGCGGGTGTGAAGATTATGGTGACTGGAGATATCGTCTGTACGCATCTGGATATTGACGTTCGCGGCAAGGCCCGCCATCGGGAGATTGAGCAGTCCGCCAAGCTGTTCTACCGAAAGCACCACATCAAGACCGACCAAGACTAGTGTATAATGCACTATATGGATAAATTCAGAACACCGAAGCTCTACTGTTTTTCGCCGCCTGTGATGCTGGCAACCTTGGCTATTGAGATCATTTTAGCAATTCATACAGTGTGGCGTTACAAGCTAACTCCCGTGACGAGGATCGTCGTGGCGCTGCTCGTTTGTCTAGCGCTGTTTCAGTGGGCCGAATACAACGTTTGTGAAGGCACGGTGCTGTTTGATAGCGTGGGCTGGGCGAAGCTTGGCTACGTGGCGATCACCATGTTGCCGCCTCTTGGCATTCATCTGGTCTATCAAATTTCTGCCGACAAACGACGTTGGATCCCGGTGTTGGGATACGTCCTAGCAGCTGTATTCATTAGCTACTTTTTGCTAGCCGTAAACGGTGTTAGCGCTGGCGTTTGCTTGGGAAATTATGTCATTTTTGAAAATCAGCCAGGTATCAGTGAATGGTATGGGCTATACTACTACGGCTTGTTGTTCGTGGCGATTGCCTACGCCTACACCCGTGGCAAAAACGCCAAAAAACACATTCGCCGCTCATTGTGGTCATTGATCATCGGCTACGTGCTGTTCATTGCGCCAACGACATTTGTCAATATCATTGATCCATCAACTATCACTGGCATCCCGTCGATTATGTGCGGTTTTGCGGTACTGATGGCAGTAGCTCTTGCCGGAAAAGTCTTGCCAGAATACACAAAGCAAAAATAGTGCTTGTGTTTTTGTGACAATTGGTGCATAATCACAAGTGAGCTGGTACGCATAGGGGCATCTCCTATGCTTGCCAATTGAAAGACAAACACATTTTCAACATGCCCCGGGTGGGCGCGTAGCAGCTCCGCTTTGCTATTTCGGCGACTTGCATTGGTTTCGGCAAGTCGCTTATGGTATGATAACTATATGTTTCGACGATCATTTGAAAAGAAAATTCCATGGTTAGTGCGTGAGTTTTTTGCTTCGCATGCGGACGTCAAATTGATAGCGGTGACGGGTAGTACTGGCAAAACGAGCGCCAAGATCGCCATCGGTACGGTTTTGTCGCAGCGCTATGCTATCGCTATGCCGCAGCTGGAGCCAAAATCTCACATGCAGACTTTGCTGCAGATTATGGGAGTACGCTATCCTGAGGGTCCTGAAAAAAAATGGGGATTCTTCGCACGCCGCAATATGTACCGCGCTGTCAAAAAACGAGCTCGCGCTGAGCATCCAGAAGCGCAAGTGATCGTCCAGGAATTTAGCCCGCAAAGTATTGGCTTTCATGATTGGTTCAAAACCGTCATCTTGCCGGACATTGCCGTCATCACTTCTGTCACCACAGGGCGCATGCGCGTCGAACATACTATAGAAGAAGTCGCTCAGGAAATGATCACACTGGGCAATAACTCTCGGATGGCGTTGATCAATCGCGATGACATCGAAGGTCGGTTTGCGGCGTTTGTGACGAATCCTAATATAACCACCTATGGCACCAGTGGGGTTGCAGAATATTATTTTGATGAACATGATTTTTCGCTCACTGAAGGGCATTTTGGTGCTATGATTTCACCGGAGTATCCAGAGGGTATTCAAACACAACTGAAGCTATTGGGCGAACACAACCTCAGGCCAGCAGTGGCCGCCATGGCTGTGGCTGTCAAATTAGGTATGGATGTTGGCTCAATTCAGCGAGGGTTGGAGGCGTTGCGCCCGATCCCAGGGCGAATGCAGCTGCTGCGCGGTGCTGATGGTACTATGCTTCTGGACGACAGCTATAGCGCGTCGCCATCAACCACGACTGCGGCTATTCAGACATTGTATAGTTTGAGCTCGCCTCAGAAGATCGCCGTTTTGGGTAATATCAACGGTTTGAGAGAATCAATGCCGCAAGAAATGTCCAAACTAGGCTATCTGTGTAACCCCAATGAACTTGACTGGGTAGTGACAGTTGGAGAAATGGCCAACCAGTATTTGGCGCCATCGGCTCGTCAGCGTGGCTGCCAAGTGAAAGAGTGTAAAGACGCCATCGAAGCTGGTAGTTTTGTGCGCGACAAACTGAAAAAAGATGGCATTGCGCTGTTCAAAGGTTCTTCGGGCGGTGTCTGGCTGGAGGAAGCCATCAAAATTAACCTCCATACAGCGGTTGATGAAAACAAATTAGTTCGCCAAACGCCAGAGTGGATAGCCAGAAAGAATGCATTTTTCTCTCGTTTTAGTGATTAGCTGATATAATACATAACATAGTAGTAATTTGGAGGGTATATGAGCATACAGCAGCCAACAACAGCACCGGCTGAGTCAACGCCGCCGGCTGAGCAGCCGCCTATCATGGGTGCGATCAACAAACCGAAAAAGAAAAACCGCAAAAAGTTGATTATTAGTTTGGTTGTGGGGTCGTTAGTTACCATCGGCTTGATTGCAGGACTGTTGTGGTATCTGTTGGTATTTAATAACCCACAGCGTGCGCTGGAAGCATCAATTGTTAACGCAATCATGTCGAAGAACTCTGTCACTGAAGGACGGCTGACTTTTGAAGGCAAGGGTAATCAAAAAGTCACCATCAAGCTCAAATCATCAGACGCAGAGAAGACTCAAGAGCTGCAAGCTGATATAACAGTTAACGCCGGTGGTTCTGACAAGTCAATCCAGTTCTCTCTGCCAAAAGTGAATGTACGCAATACTGAAGATGCAACGTATATTAAACTGGATAATGTTCGTAGCTCAATCGAGACAGCGATAGATCGTTACATGGAAAGCGTTTCCTCGCCAGGTGGTGCGATTTCTAGCCGATCTCAGACAAAATCACTCAAAGAAACGATGCTGAAACAATTTGAGACGCTCATCAATGAGATCGACGGCCACTGGATCAAGATCTCTTCAGACGACCTAGAGCAGTCAGAAGAAGCAAAATGTGTGATGAATGCAGTTCGCCGCGCTAAGGATGATACTGCTGTTCGCGAAGAGATTGCTCAAGTATACCGCGACAATAATTTCCTACAAATCAAAAAAGACTTGGGTACAAAAGATGGTCTGCGTGGATTTGAAATTGACCTGAGTGACGCTACTCTTGAGAAACGTAAAAACTTTGCCAAGGCATTGAGTGAAACAACATATGCCAAGAAGATCAAAGAATGTGGCGGCAGTAGCTCGAAAGCGCTCGACACAGATGCACTTGATTTCAAGAAGGTAGATGTTTCTCTGAAATTGTGGATCGACAACTCAAAGAGACAAGTGCGCCGCGTAGAATTTGAGGGTTCATCTGAGGGCAATAAGGTTTCTCTCGAGACAGGCGTCATGTATGGCGATGCCAAGAAGGTTGAAGCACCATCTGATGCAAAAGACTTGAAAGATGTGATGAAAAAGCTCCAGTCAAGCCCACTGTCTAGCTTTGTTCCAAAAACTAGTACTTCGACAAACTCAGCAAGTGACGCTGACGAAGCGTAACTAGCCTTTCGTTGACGGTCAATCGCCTCACTCCCCTGTGGGGCGATTTTCGTGCTATAATTACAGATATGAAACGCTACAATCCGACGGAAATTGAGAAAAAATGGCAAGATAAATGGGAGGCTGATGGCACCTACGTCACTGACCTTGGTGATACGACGCGCCCCAAGTACTACAGCTTGAGCATGCTTCCTGGTATCACCGGGGCTGGTATTCACATCGGTCACGGTCGGACGTTTCAATTTGCCGACATCAAAGCGCGCTTGAAGCGTCAGCAAGGCTACAATGTATATCATCCAATCGGTTGGGATAGTTTTGGTCTGCCGGTGGAGAACTACGCCATCAAGGTCGGTAAAACGCCGCGAGTGGCGCACGACGAAGCCAAGGCGCATTTCATCGCTCAGCTGAAGCGGCTCGGATTTAGCTATGATTGGACAAAGGAAATCTCTACGGCTGACCCCGAGTATTACAAGTGGACGCAGTGGATTTTTACGCAGCTATACAAGCACGATTTGGCGTACCAAAAAGAGCAGCCGCAGTGGTGGTGTGATACTGACAATACGGTGCTGGCTAACGAGCAGGTTGAGGGCGGCAAATGTTGGCGCTGCGGTAACCCCGTCACCAAGCGCAACCTCAAACAGTGGTTTTTCCGCATCACCGCCTATGCTGATGAGATGCTGGAGGCGACTGACGACCTAGACTGGACGGAGATGGTCAAAACCATGCAGAAAAATTGGATTGGCCGGTCGGTTGGCGCGGAAGTTGACTTTACCCTTAATTTAACGGCATCTGACTCTTTGAAATTTACTCCTGATCTGGCAGAAAAAGTTATTTCTGGTGAAAAAACCAATACAATTAGGTATGAAGCTAAAAAACTGAAGGTTGGCGATATTGCTGATGCTATGGTGCGTGATGGAGAAAAAGTATATTCATTTGGATATATAAAAATAGTTAATATCCACCAGCTTCCACTAAGAGATATATCTAACGATATTTCTGGACATGAACGTTATAGTGATGATAATGAAAAATTGTTGAGTTTTAAAAAGTTCTATGGTGAAGAAGTTTCACTAGAGGATACATTCACGGTTTATGATTTCGAGTATGTACCACCAATCACCGTGTTCACCACGCGCCCCGATACTCTTTTTGGCGCCAGCTACGTGGCTTTGGCGCCAGAACACCCACTGGTTTCTCAGTTGGTCAATGCCGACACGCGCGCCAAGGTTGAAGCATACGTTCAAGCGGCGCAGCAGAAGTCTGACGTTGAGCGCCAGGAAAATAAGGATAAATCCGGCGTCTTTACTGGCAGCTACGTCATCAATCCAGTTAATGGCCAAAAGCTGCCAATCTGGGTGGCTGACTATGTACTGAGTGGCTATGGTACGGGTGCGGTTATGGCGGTACCAGCGCACGATGAGCGTGATTTCGCCTTTGCTGAGAAATTTGATCTACCGATTGTTCAAGTGGTTGATAAGCCTGAAGATTCGGCAGACATTGGTTGTTACACGGGTGAAGGCGAATTGATCAATTCCGGGCAATTTGATGGCACGCGCAGCGAGGATGCCCGCGAGCAAATCGTAGCCTGGCTGGAACAGCAGGGCTCTGGTCGCGGCAAAACTACTTACAAAATGCGTGACTGGCTGATTTCTCGCCAGCGGTACTGGGGCGCGCCGATTCCGATGGTCCATGTTGACGGTTATGCGCCGATCGCTGTGGCGGATGAGTGTTTGCCGGTGATTTTGCCAGAGGTCGAGAACTTCAAACCAACAGGTGGTAATACGTCGGTCCTGGCGCAAATTGATGATTGGGTGCGCGTGTGGGTTGACGTCGAGACGGGTAAAACCGTGCCGATTACTGAGCCAAAGCCGGCGGGTGACAATTGGCGTGAAGGCCGACGCGAGACTGACACGCTGGATGGCTATGCTTGCTCTAGTTGGTATTTCCTGCGCTATCTTGATCCGCACAATGATGCCGAGGCGTGGGATCCAGCGCGCATTAGTCACTGGATGCCGGTGGATTATTATAACGGTGCTGACCACGCGGTGGCACACCTGCTGTACAGTCGTTTTTGGATGCGATTTTTCTATAAACTTGGCTTGGTCCCGACACCAGAACCATTCAAGCGGATGATGTATAACGCTTACATCATGGCGCCAGACGGTCAAAAAATGTCTAAGTCTAAGGGCAACGTCATCGATCCGATGGAAATCATGGACAGTGGCTATGGCGCTGATGCGCTGCGCGTCTATGAGATGTTTATCGCGCCATATGATATGGATGCACCGTGGGATCCGCGCGGAGTGCCGGGGACGTATCGCTTCTTAAATCGAGTTTGGAATGTGGTGCAGGAGTTTGTAGCAGCACTTGAATCTACTTCTGAAGATGACCAAGAACTGCTTCGCCTAACGCACTCAACCATCAAAAAAGTCACTCGCGACATTGAGGACGAAAAGTTCAATACGGCGGTAGCGGCGATGATGGAGATGGTCAATGGTCTATATAAGTTCAAAGAGTCACACGGCATGCAGGCGTCGGAAACGTGGCGGTTCACTCTGGAGAGTTTACTGCAAATCTTAGCGCCATTCGCGCCACATATCACCGAAGAGTTGTGGCAGGAACTGGGCCATAGCGACACCATTCACGTCAATCACTGGCCGAAGTGGGATGAAAAATATCTAGCGAGTGATGTGATAACCATCATTGTACAGGTCAATGGCAAGCTTCGATCAAAGCTGGAACTACCAGCCGACATCGACCAGCAGGGCGTCGAAGCAGCAGCCCTGGCTGACGCTCATGTCCAAAAGTTCACAAACAATAAACCACCTAAAAAGATGGTTTATGTTCCGGGTAAACTACTTAACGTTGTTATTTAGCTTTAGGTTTTGCGTTTGCAGGAAAGACTTCTTTCTTGCCATCGCCATTAGTGTCTTTCTCGACCATAGTAACAGTGAATTCTTTTGGAGGAATCTTGTATTTTGAATTGTCAAGGACTTCCTGACTAGCCTCTGTGACTACACCAATATTAAGGTTAATCTGGCCTGCAGACCACCCCTCTTGTTCGCCGACTTCTTCAGCGGCTCGCTGTGCCGCAGAGTTAACCGAATCACCATCCTGTAAATCAACAGAGAAAGTTTTTTCCGGTCCTAGCAGTGATGGGTTTTCGTGTGCCGCGTTAACAAAATCAACGGCGCCTTGTTCTGCGACAGCAGCAGGGCTGTCTGGTGCTTCGGTGCTAGACCTGCCTTCCCATGGATATAAGCCAAGGCCTAATCCAGTGACACCTATAGCTAGCATCCCCACAGTTTTTCTGAGCCTGTTCTCTATTTTTTCCTTTTTTGCAAAGCTTGTTTCTGGTAATTGTTCATTCTTCATGCTTTGTATAATAGCATAAGCAGCATAAAAAGTCAAGTATATTGTGAAATATCCCAGTCTATACTCTTGAGAAAAATCGTAAAAACCGTTATAATAAAGCCCAAGTGTTAATATAAACTGATAAAGGAGAGATTATGGCACAACCTAAAAAACAGAGCAGCCCGCGAAAAACTGGCCTGCGCCGCAGCCACTTGGTATTGAAATTAGCTCGCCGTGTAAACGGTTCTTCACCAGTTAAAGCCTGGACAACCAAGCGCGAAACTGGCAAAAAAACGAAATAGTAGTAATATAACCCGAACAGGAACGTTTTACGCATGGCTTCAAACCGTCATTTAGGACGAATCGTCGCTCTTCAGACACTGTATGAATATGAATTTCGCCGTGAGGTTGGAGACGAAACAGTCGAATATAAAGACATTCTTGAGAGAAATCTTGATAAATATAAATCATCAGTCGAGGATGTCGATTTTGTAGACAAGCTGGTGCGCGGTGTGATCTCGGTGCAGCAGGAACTTGATGAGCAATTGCGTCCGCTGGCTCCCGAATGGCCAATTGAGCAGATCGCGCGAATTGACCGGGCAGTTTTGCGGTTAGCGCTGTATGAGCTCAATCACGCAAAAGATGCACCTCCAAAAGTGGTCATCAATGAAGCAGTCGAATTAGCCAAAGCGTTTGGTTCGGATAACTCAGGGAAATTTGTAAACGGTGTGCTGGGTACGGCATATCGCTCCCTCCAAGAGGATGCCGATGACAAAGGACAATTTTAGCGGAATACGCAAATATTTTAGCGGACATAAAAAGCCATCAATTCAGGAAATCGTGCGCGAGCCGACGGCTGGTGGTGTAGTGTTCCGCCGCAATAAAAAGGGTGAGGCTGAATTTTTGTTGTATCAAGACGCACGGGATCGCTGGACTATCCCAAAGGGACACATTGAGCCAGGTGAGACGGCGCAGGTCACCGCCAAGCGAGAGATCGGTGAAGAGACTGGCCTGAAGAAGATTGAAGTTTGTGGCTGGCTGGGCAAGGTCAATTTTCGCTACCGACGGATTGATAAATTGGTGCTGATGACGACACAGGTATATCTAGTCAAGGCACTTGATCCAAATGAAAAATTACAAAAAGAAGAGTGGATGAATGGCCTCAAGTGGTTTTCATTTCACGAAGCTTTGGATGAAATTGAATACGAGGACATTGGTAAACTGATTTTGCTCGCCATGAAACGTATCAGACAGGAGAACTTGTAGATGAGTGGGATGAATACCGCGCCATATCAAGAATTTGCGCGCGAGAAGCTGGGTTTTGAATTTACAAAGTTGGATCTTTTGATCACTGCGCTTACGCACCGCAGCTATGTCAATGAGCACCGAAAATCAGTTCACGAGCACAACGAGCGGCTGGAGTTTCTGGGCGATGCGGTTTTGGAGTTGGCGGTGACTGAATATCTGTTTGCTCATTTCTCTGAGCCAGAAGGTATTTTGACGGCGTGGCGGGCGGCGCTGGTGCGCACAGAGAGCATCGGTGATGCGGGTGATAAGTTGGGCTATGGTCCACTCATTCGCATGTCAAAGGGCGAGAAGAACGGCTCAGATCGGGCACATTTGCAGATTTTGGCCAATGCGTTTGAGGCGGTCATCGGCGCGATATACCTGGAGCGTGGCTTTGACGATGCACGCGATTTTATCAATAAACACATCATCGTCAAATTGGAGCACATTTTGGAGACTGGCAGTTGGCGCGATCCAAAGTCTCATTTGCAGGAGGTTTCGCAGCGATTGGACGGACAAACGCCGGTTTATAAAGTGCTGGGCGAAGAAGGGCCTGACCACGACAAAGTTTTCAGGTTGGGTGTGTTTGTCGGTGACCGTTTGATGGGGCAAGGAAGCGGTCCTTCCAAACAAGTTGCCCAGCAAGCAGCGGCTCGGGCTGCGTTGGCAGAATATCGGCGACTGACCGACGAATCAGAAAGCAATTCCTGAGCCTGATTCTGTTATTGCTCGTGCTAAAACGTTTATGATATACTAACTATACAGTTTAATTCCGAAGGAGGGGCAGAATGTCAACGATTGACCAGCAATTTGTGGAATACATCATTAAATCACTCGTGGAACATCCAGATGATGTTGTCGTTGAGCGGTTGATTGATGAAAAAGGCGTACTGTTAACGTTAACTGTCAACCCTGAGGATTTGGGCCGAGTGATCGGTAAGCGCGGTGGCACTGCGCAAAGCGTTCGCACCCTGTTGCGGGCGTTGGGCACGAAAAATGACGCACGTTACAATTTGAAAATCGTCAACAACGATGGCTTTACTGGCGCGCAGAGCAGTGAAGATGGTGTATCTTCTGGTTCTACTGTGGAAAAGCCAACAGAGGAAGCTGTGGAAAGCCAATCTTCCTACGCAGAAAATGCTCGAAAAGAGCTTGCAGAACTAGACGACCTTGATATATAATAAACGTAGTTCAAGCACAGACAACATGCGAGAACAGCTCTATGCGAGCAATGGGTAACCATTGAGAGCCTTATTTGTGCTAAAAAACCGCCCCGTGATGAGGCGGTTTTTTGGATATTGAGATGGCTTGTTCTAGCGTCGTGATCCAGGGATAAGGAGTTCACCACCAGCCTCTGTAGGACGGTCAGGCCTCACCCAAGAATTGCCATCTTGCACGTACATTCCCTCAGGGAGAGATTTCGTGCTTAGATCATATTGACCTTTTTCGTCAACAACAGTGACCCAAAAACCACCTGACATACCATCCCCTTCGGCATAAGCACCGGTAACTACACTATCAAGCTGAGGAATTGATGTTGCATCTCCCTTCTCGCTTTTAATCGGGACGACAACATCGTATGATTCTTTGGTCTCATGAAGTTCGTCGAGAAAGATTTTTGTATCATAGGGGTTCCCTTCGTCCTTGACGGTCTTTACCTGCGGGTCGCCAACAGGCTCTGCGTCAGTTTGTCTACTGTCGGTGTATGGCATCAGGGCTTCAGGAGTGTGGCAGGCAACGAGTACGGCATCTTTTCCTGAGCCATTTATATTGTTGACGTATCGTTCCACAGCAGGCTTACCGCCTCCATCAACACTCTCACTACAGCGAACTCCAATTGATAATTCAACGAGGTGCGATTCTTTAGCTGAACAGCCACCAGTACCAAAAGCAAGAGCGCCGGCAGTAGCGCCGGCTGCTAATTTCCCGGCAGGCTTAGCGACTTTATTACGCAGAAAGTTAGAAAAGTTAGATTGTTGTAAGGTTTCCTTCATAGCAAAAACTCCTTTAAATTGTTAGGCATCATTTTACACTAAAAATACTTTTTAGTCAAGTGTATGCTAAAATTTGAGAGATGAGAAAATTTCAAGTGATTACATTGTTCCCAGAAATGTTGACGGGCGTGTTTGGCAGTTCCATGATGTGGAAAGCGCAAAAAGAAGGCTTGGTGAGCCTGGAGGCGATTGATTTGCGTGAGTTTGGCCTGGGTCCGCGGCGGCAAGTTGACGACACGCCATATGGTGGCGGTGACGGTATGCTGCTGATGATTGAGCCGCTATGGAAGGCGGTGACACGCGCCAAGAGTCAGGATCCAACTGCTAAAGTAGTCATCATGACGCCACGTGGCACCAGATGGAAGCAGTTGCTGGCGCAAGATTTTTCCGAAAAAGAGCACGGTTATATCTTCATCTGTGGACGATATGAGGGGTACGATGAGCGAATCATGGAACTGGTGGATATGGAGCTGAGCGTCGGGGATTATGTGCTGACTGGCGGTGAGCTACCGGCCATGACTATCATCGACTCAATCGTTCGGCTGCTGCCAGGGGTTTTGGGTGGTGAGCAATCGGCGGCGATTGAGAGTTTTTCAGATGGCGAGACGTTGGAGTTTCCGCAATACACGCGCCCAGCCGAGTTCAATGGCCTGCAGGTTCCAGAGGTTTTGCTGAGCGGCAATCATGCCATGATCGCCGAGTGGCGTGAAAACCATTCGCAAAAAGCTGAATAATACCGAGTCAACGGAAAATACCGCTACATGAAAAGTAGCGGTATTTTGTTGTGGTGGATGGTCGTAGAGCGAAAGATACGTAATTTGTGGTGTTTATTTTTGTATAGTTCGCTTATGTTTATGGTACGTATATTTTTGTTTTTTTGCAAGTAATTTAGTGAAAAATACAACAAACTTGTGGTTATGAGGCTTGCGCATTATAATGAAAGCATGAAAAAGCCGTCAGTCAAACGAATGAGAAAAGAGATTATAAACGTTGGTTTGGGCC
Organism: uncultured Candidatus Saccharibacteria bacterium; assembly: GCA_963533325.1. Classification (GTDB taxonomy): domain Bacteria; phylum Patescibacteriota; class Saccharimonadia; order Saccharimonadales; family Saccharimonadaceae; genus Nanosynbacter. The sequence continues at coordinate 26,913 of CAUSOC010000006.1, forward strand.
GTTGGGCTGGTTTGCTACTGGCAGCGACGTTGCTGGTGACAGTACTGATGCAATTGTTTGCCTTTGAGAAGTTTCCGGGGCTATTGCAGCTTGCTGGATTTACCGAAGTGACGGCAGTGGTGCTTGCTGTGGCGTTGGTCTACACGGAAGTGCTGGCGCTACCTTGGTTGATCGGGCTACAGGCGAGATCTTCTGTGTTACGGCTGAGCTTTTGTTGTTTAATCATAGCGCTACAGCTGCTGACGGTTTTGGTGGTTTTTGCAGATATGCGCGGTATCTCCATACTGTTCAGTATATTATCCCGAGAATCAAGTATGATTGACTTTGTGTGGCTGGGACTGTTGTGGGTGCTGTTTGGCATCGCTATCAAAACGTCAAAAAAATAAATACATCGCGCTAACGATGTATCGTGAAAATCAATGTGGCTGGGGATGAGGGATTCGAACCCCCGATCACGGGACCAGAACCCGCTGCCTTACCGCTTGGCCAATCCCCAATGCGTATTTGATTGTACTACAAAACATGGCGTGCTGCAAGCTCTGGATGTGTAGGCTGGCGGATGATACAATGATTGCATGGAAGCAATTGTCAAATTGGTAGCAGACGGTTTGGTTATACCGGTGGTCTTGATTGGTGCGTACGCATTGCTGTGCAAAGTGCCGAACAACAAAAAATATCAGACATACGCTAGAGTGTTGATGGCGGGCTTGACAGCGTATGTCGTAGCCAAGACGGTGGGAACATTCTATCAACCAGAAAGCTTGCGTCCGTTTGAACTGATGGGTGTTGAGCCAGGCGCGGCTTATCTCAATAATCCTGGGTTTCCTTCAGACCATGCGTTGTTCACCATGGCGATCACCTTGGCGGTGTGGTTTGGTACGCGCGATAAGCTACTAGCGAGCGTTTGTTTAGTGTTGACGCTGCTGGTTGGAATTGGTCGGGTGTTGGCATTGGTGCACACACCACTTGATGTCGCCGGTGGTTTGTTGATAGCGTGCATCGGTATCATCTGGTACAAACCATTGATAAAGCGTTAGCATAAATATATTCATAATCTACATTTGCTTTATTGGCAATTTTCATGTAATATTAGAATATTATGAAAATTCTCTCGACTATATTTAAAGAGGAAATATCAGATTACTTGTTCAATATGCGAGCAGCAGTGTTTGGCCGTTTGTTATTGACTGCGGTAGTGGCAGGCTTGTTGGTGTGGCTGGTGGCGACGGGAATTGACCGAGTTATCTTGGAACCAATCGTGTGTAAAGATGGCGCCAACCAGTTGTTGTGTGGCAACAGCACCATGACGGCAGGGCACATTGCCACGGTGATCATGGCTATCATGTTGGTCCCAGTGTTGATATTGTTTGGTATCAAGCGTCCGCTGGTTGTGGTATTGGCAGCAACGATTGCCTTGTGGGGTGTCAATTTTTGGCAGGCGCACACTATTGTAGCGGCGTTGATCGCATCATTGACCTATATGGTGGTATACGCTAGCCTAACATGGCTCAATAGGATTCGCGGCGACGGCGCAGCAATTTTGTTGATGATCGTGTTTGTGATTTTGGCGCGAGTTGTCTTGTCTCTGTAATCCCTGTACACTAAGGGTATGGAAATCATTATCATTATTCTCTTAGGTATTATCGTTATGGGCTTGGGCGCAACGCTGTTTGTGCTGCAGTCAAAACTAGGTGAGCTGAAGCAGCAATCATCAGTCGAGCTCATCAAAACTGACGTGGTGGAGCTGGGGCGAACCATCGCCAAGCTGAATGAATCAGTCAGCGATAAATTGGAGCGCAGCAATGCTCAAGTGCAAACTTCGGTACAAAAGCAGCTGTCAGAAAGTGCCAAATTGGTGGCGGACGTAACACAGCGGCTGGCCAAGTTGGATGAAACAAACAAGCGGGTGGTCGACGTGGCGACTGACCTAAAAACTTTGCAGAACGTCTTGCAAAACCCGAAGCAGCGTGGCGTGTTCGGTGAGTTTTACCTGGAGAGCGTGTTGGACAATGTACTGCCAGCCAAGCAGTTCCAGATGCAATATCGCTTCAAGGATGGTGAGACTGTTGATGCGGTGATTTTTTTGGACAAGGGGCAGATTTTGCCAGTAGACAGTAAGTTTAGCTTGGAAAATTATAACCGGATGATTAACGCCGAGACCAAAGCCGAGCGCGAGCTGTGGTTGAATAAGGTAAAAGCTGACCTTAAAGGTCGCATTGACGAAACCAGCAAATATATTCGCCCGCGGGAGCATACTATGGATTTTGCCTTTATGTTCATTCCATCAGAGTCGCTATATTATGACCTGCTCATTAATAATGTTGGTGCGGGCGGTTCGAGCCGCGATTTGATCGAATACGCCTTTCGTGACAAGCGGGTGATCATCGTCAGCCCGACCAGCTTTTTAGCGTATTTGCAGACGGTGCTACAGGGGCTGCGGAGCCTACAGATTGAAGAGCAGGCCAAGGACATCCAGGTGCGTGTCGGTCAGCTGGGCGTGCATATCAAAAAGTTTGACGAGCTGATGACCAAGATGGGTAAGAGCCTCAGTACGACCGTCGGGCATTATAATAATTCATACAAGGAGCTGGGCAAGATTGATAAAGACGTGGTGCGGATCGCTGGTGGCGATCACCAGACGCAGCCAGAGCTGATCGATCGGCCTGCGCAGGAAGATTAAAAAATATCCCGCCAAACGAGGCGGGATATCGTTATAGTAGAACTATGATTTACTCTTCTTCCTTGTTGCGGTAGTTGATGAGTAAGAACAAGTTACCACCCAGAGCTGCACCGATGAGTGTTGCGACAATTACTTCCAGACTAAAGCGAGAGTAGTTTTTCTCGTTCTTACCTGGGAATGGACTGTTGCTGCGCACTTGAGTGTCAGTCTTTTCTGTGACTGCCAAAGCAACAGCTGGGTTGAGTGTTGCGCCTGAGATGTAAATTTCTCGTGGGTATGGACGCTCGCTGTTTTCTGATTGCGCTGCAACTTGGTTATCTTGGATCTTGGCTATGACTGATGCACGGACAAATGACGTGATTGAGCCTGATACGACCAAACCGATCATCAATGCCAGACCAATACCAAAGGCTTTGCCAGTCGTGCTGATTTCTTTGCGGTTCAATGCTGCGGCGACGCCGAACATGAAGACAGCAACACCGATCAGTTCAACGGCAAAGACACTCCATGAGAATGCAGTGAATTGGTTAAAGCTGAGCGCAAAACCGTTGTTGGTGATTGAGCCGATTAGTACGACTGCTGCCATGGCACCGAGGAATTGTGCACCCCAGTAGAATGGTACCAAAGCGGTTTTTAATTTGCGCATTGACCACAAACCGAAAGTAACGGCTGGGTTGACGTGTGCGCCAGAAATACCGCCGATAGTAGTAACGATGAGCATCAATGCAAAACCAACGTACATTGATGACAGGACGTCCGATGCAAACAGTGCGGTCAGCGTCAAGATGAACGTACCGATGATTTCTGCGATGACGATGTTGATTAAGTTGCTTGGTAATGTAGAACCCAATTTGGCGCGCTTGCTTTTGGCCGCAGCAGATTCGGTGACGACTCGTTTGACGGTCGTTTTGGTTTCGGTCTTAGCTGCAGCAGTTTTCTTTGCCGTAGCTTTAACCGGGGCTTTCTTTGAAGTTTTCTTCGTAGCCATATTCCCTCCTTAAAGTAGTATCACGACTATTATAGCATAATTTGCTATACTGTAGTTATGGGATTATTTGTAAGTCAGAACGACCAGCGCAGTAAACTGCAAGAACGCATTGCGGCGGAACTGCGCGAAAAGGCGAAAACGTCGAGCTTGCAGGAGAAAGCTAGCTTGGACGGCGTGGAAGATGTGAAATATCTGGAAGGCACAAAACAGACGACAACATTGGCGTGGGTGTGGGTTTTGATTGTGATCATGGCGGCAGGAGTTGTCGGTATGTTTTTAATGCAAGGACGATGATATGGAAACGTTAGATGAAGTTCGATCAATATTATTATCACGAGTAGCCGAGGCGGCTGAACCACGCAGTGTGTTGCGGAGCACGGAGTTGCGGGAGCTATATGGCGTCATCGCGACGTTGCCGAGTGAAGAGCGTGGGTCATTTGGTAAAAAAGTTAATGAGTTGAAACAGGAATTGGAGCGGTTGGTCACGGCTCGTGAGGCTGAGCTGTCAAAGGTTGACTTGCCGTCAATTGACGTGACGGCGCCGATGGATGTTAATGCGCCGCAGCCTGATTTACTGCCCAGCGAGCAGGGTACGATTCACCCATTGATGCGCGAGATCGATCGCATTTCTGACATTTTCAATCGCATGGGTTTTGTGACGGAAGAGTCGCGTGAGATTGACGACCAATTCCACATGTTTGAGAGTCTAAATTTCCCGAAGGGTCACCCGGCGCGTGATGATTATGATACCTTCATGACCGAAGAGACTGATGCTAATGGCGACCGTTTGATCGCGCCGGCGCACACCTCGACCATGCAAAATCGCGTACTGAAAAAATATCACGGTAACCTAGAAAACAGTGAGGCAATTGCCGCCATCGTGCCAGACCGAGTATTTCGCAACGAAGATTTGGACGCGCGGCACGAGCACACGTTCTACCAAGTCGAAGGCGTGTATGTTGCCAAAGGTGTCAATGTCGGTAACCTAATCGCCACCTTGCAAGAGTTTTTGCAGGAATATTACGGCAAGAAACTTGACGTGCGTGTCAATCCATTTTATTTCCCGTTCACTGAACCGAGCTTTGAATTTGCATTGAGCTGTCCGTTCTGTGAAGGCAAAAATCCGGACTGTAAAGTCTGTTCGGGCGAAGGCTGGATCGAACTCTTGGGCTGCGGCATGATCCACCCGAATGTGCTGAAAGCTGCCGACATCGATCCGAATGAGTACACCGGCTTTGCCTTTGGCTGCGGCATCGACCGGCTGGTGATGATGAAATATGGCATCGAGGACGTGCGGCATTTTGAGAGTGGCAAGTTAGACTTTTTGGAGCAGTTTTAATGGAGATATTGTGCGCACGATAATAGTAGTATCTCAAAAACTTGTGATAAAAGAAGCAGTTCTGTGTGCCG
>CAUSOC010000007.1:0-27925 GCA_963533325.1 uncultured Candidatus Saccharibacteria bacterium
GCTGGTGTTCTGGGTGCGCGGCCGCTTGCATGAAATTGGTATCTTGCTGTCTATCGGCACGTCGAAGCGGCAGATTATCGGGCAGTTCTTGGCGGAGCTAGCGATTATCGCTCTAGTGAGCTCGATGTTCGCGCTCGCCATCGGCTCGGTCGCCTCATCGCAAATTTCTACTGCCCTGACAGCGCAAACTGACCAAAGCCAGCACATAGAAAAGACTGCGGTGCACGCCGCGCCAGTAGCGACCTACCTAGAGGCTTTCGCCTTCGGCTACATGGTCGTTCTGCTATCAGCCATCGCTGCCACCGCGCCAATCATGCGCCAATCACCAAAGCAAATTTTAGCAAAATTAAGTTAGGAGTTATCATGTCAATACTTACGTTACGCGATATCATTTATTCATACGCCGACGGCACCAGCAATGTGCTCAATGGCATCAATTATCAATTTGAAAAAGGCAAATTCTACGCCATCGTCGGTAGTTCTGGTGCTGGTAAATCGACACTGCTGGGATTACTAGCGGGGCTAGACACACCGACTGGCGGGCAGATTTTGTTCGACGATGAAGACATCGCTGAGCAGGGTTACTCGCATCATCGCAAGCACAATATCTCGCTGGTGTTTCAGAATTATAACCTGATCGATTATCTGACGCCGCTGGAAAACTTGAAATTGGTTAATCCTAAAGCTACCAATGAAACACTGCACACTATGGGCTTAGATGACGATCATATTCACCGCAACGTCATGAAACTTTCTGGCGGACAGCAACAGCGTGTGGCGATCGGTCGAGCCCTCGTCTCTCATGCACCGATTATCTTGGCGGACGAGCCGACCGGCAACCTAGACGAAGCCACTGCCGCCGACATCATCGACATCCTGCGCCGGGCTGCTCATGAAAACGACAAATGCGTCATCGTCGTCACTCACAGTAAGCAGCTGGCTAAGCAGGCGGATGTGGTGCTGACGCTCAAAAATAAATTACTCCAAAAAAGCAAGGAAGATAAAAAATCAGCTCGCAAGAAAGCTTAATCGCGGTGCAGATAATGCCGCAATGTGTCAGGCAGGGTAGGAGCGAGCATATCGTAGGTGTCATCAGTGAGGGCGATTGATAGTCGGTCGCGTGGCTGACGCTTGGACAATTTCGTCATACTAAAAAGCTGCGGGCTCATCTGCCCACCGGGTATATTGTCGAGCCGTCCAAAGCCAGCGGTGAGTCGAACCGTATACTCATCCTGCGATTGGGCGATGTCGGTGAGGTGACTGAGTAGCGGAACGAGCGTATTATTGCCAAAATCAGCCCGCTGCTCACGTGAGAAACGCGCGTTGCTCTGCGGTAGTGGCACTGCAAGGTTCTGTCCATCGCCTGTCCAGTCGATCAGCTCGCCGCCATAACGTTGCACGGCAGTGAGTACTTGGCTACCAAAGCAAACGATAAATGAACGCAACATTCCATCGTCTAGGGCTATTATTGCTTCGGTTGAACGCGACACATCCCACATGGTGAGGATTGCGTTTGGCGTGGTGGGTGATTTGAGGGCTAACATGTCGGCAACCGACCGAGTTGGGTACGACTCTCGCGCTAATGTTTGCAACGCTGTGATGCCAAGACTGAGTGCAGTTTTAGTTCTGTCATACTGCCATAGTGTTTCTAGCTCATCCAGCTGACGTTTTGTCAGCGCACGGTCTTTGGTAAAAGCAGCTTGCAAGACGGCGTGTTGGTCGGGCAGCGGCAAGGTGAGGACGCGATGATCAGGATTCATCGCACTCTCAGTCAGGGTAATGTCGTCTTGGTTGCCTTCAATGACACGTCCAGCAACTGACGACGCATCAACGCGGTGTCCTGTGATATGTGCTTTTTGAAAATCAAATCGGCCGTCAGCCGGAACTTGCGGCGAGCACGCAGTAGCGATTGCCCCAATTGAATCAGGATTGCACTCATCATGCACAAAAACGGTGGCTGCATCTGGCTGAATATCAGCCATGCGTGCGTGCTGTAGAAAATCACCCACTGTTTGCGTGAGTATCTGTTGATTAGCGCGAGCCAACGTCTCGCAAGAAGGCTTCCGATGCATTTTGCATATTATATCATATATTTATGAATATGGGAATAATAGGGAATTTGACTTCCCTAGATTTTATATGACAGCCGTCATATTATGGAGGTAAAAGGAGTGTAGATCATGAGTTTGGAAGAAAAGGTGCATAATGCACAGATAAAGATATTGCGAGAATTACTATTTTTGCCGGCTGCTCATTTTGCTGCGTTGCAGCGAGCTACTGGTCTTGATAGCGACCATGTCAAATTTCACATCAAGAGACTAGTCGCCTTAGGCTACGTTACGAAAACAGCTGATGGCTATATGCTTTCGATCAAAGGAAAAGAATATGCCAATAAGCTAGACACTGATGCTGGTGTGATTGAGCGTCAGCCAAAGGTGGCAGTGTTGCTTGTCGTTGAGCGGCAGCGCCATGGCAAAAAGCAATACCTTCTGCAACAGCGCCTCAAGCATCCATATTATGGATTTTGGGGTGCGCCAACCGGCAAAGTACGTTGGGCGGAGTCTATTGTTGAGGCGGCAGCACGTGAACTCGCTGAAGAAACGGGACTAGACGGAACTTTCGTACACCGTGGTATCTATCACGAGCGGGTTCGTCACAGCCAAACAAATGAAATTGTTGAGGATAAATTATTCCATCTGATGTTTTGCGATACTATTTCTGGTACGTTGGTTGAAGAATTCGAAGGCGGCAAAAATGCTTGGCGCACGCGCGAAGAGATGGAGGGCGAGCCAAAGAAATATAAAAGCTTCATGCACGAAATGACAGCATGTATCGATGGGCACGGTGAACTGACGGAAGTGATATATGAATACGACGCGACGGAATTTTGAGCCACCTCGGGCGGTGCTTTGCGGTTCATACAAGCGTGACAGAGAAGGACTTTTCCGGGCCTATGATGAGCTTGTTGTGACTGGCTGCCAGGTTTTATCGCCACAACGGATGCAGTTTGATGATGAAGCATTTGTGCGAGACACTGCCGAGCAAGGTATATCATCGCGAGCGATCGAAGGCCGTCATTTATTAGCAATTTGTAAAGCAGATTTTGTGATGATTTATGCTCCAGATGGCTATGTTGGATTAAGCGCAGCAATGGAAATTGGTTTTGCTACGGCTCAAAAATGTCCAGTTTTTTCACGCACAGCACCGCAAGACATTGCCTTACGCGGGTTGGTAAAAGTAGTACCAAGTGTATATGACGCCCTGTGTGCAGTAGGTCTACGATAGATAATTTTATGCTGTATAATGCGTAATCAATCTAGCTATATAATGTAGAATAAATAATATGACTAGGTATTGCGCTGGTCTATATTAATTAAAAGCACGAAGGCTAATAGCAATATGTATGATGACATTGTGGCGAAATTATCAAAGCTCGCCGAGGGCAACGAGACGTATGCTGAGTTTAATAAGCGCATCGTCAATACCGAGATGCCGGTCATCGGCGTGCGGGTGCCGGATTTGCGGCGCTTGGCGAGGGAGTTAGCGCCTGATATGAGCGCAGCGGATATTAGTGAACTGCTGACGGTTCAGGATGAATCTTTCGACTACGTGTTGTTGTGCGGATTGTTGATTACGCACGCTCGGCTCGATGATCAGACAGCGATTGATTTGACTAGGCAATATTTGCCGCGCGTTGATTCATGGGCTCACATTGATGTATTTGTTGAGAAAAAGCGGCGATTTGCCGGCGAAGTGTGGTGGAATTTTGCGCTGGAATGTTTGCAGGGTGAGGCTGAATTGACAGTGCGCTACGGTGTGGTTTCTTTGATGACTAACTTCCTAGACGAAGCGCATATCGATCAAGTTTTTGCCGCACTGCGAAATATCACCCACGACGGCTACTATGTCAAAATGGCACTGGCTTGGCTGTACGCTACGGCGGCGGTGCAGTTTTTTGAGCTGACGCTGGCTGAATTGGAAAACGGGCATGCCGATGTCTGGACGCGCAACAAAGCCTACCAAAAAATGCGTGAATCACGGCGGTTTACGCCCGAACAGCAGGATGTTATTGCCGCACATAAAGCAAAAGAATATCGCCAGTAATTACCGGGCTGCGGCTTTGCTTTACAAAAGTCGAATAGTTACAGATAAGATGGTATACTGGTAACTAGTATGAAAGTCAGCCTAAATCTTATCAAACAATTGATTAATTTTGAATTACCGCCGTTGGATGAGTTGGTGGCGCGGGTCAATCAACAGCTTGGCGGTGTCGAAGAGGTGATCGACCTCAACGCTAAGTATGGTGGCGCACGGATCGTTCGGGTGGTTGAGTGCGCTAAACACCCTGACGCTGATCGGTTGAGTGTGACCAAGATCGATGATGGCGGTGCGGTGGTGGATGTGCCGCGTGATGACAATGGTCTGGTGCAGGTAGTCTGCGGCGCGCCAAATGTACACGCAGGAATGTGGGCGATTTGGCTGCCGTCAAAAAGCACGGTGCCGGCGAGTTTTGATGACGATGAGCCATTTGTGCTGGACGCGCGACCGCTGCGCGGTGTGCTCAGCCAAGGTATGTTGGCGGCGGCTGATGAGCTGGGTATCGGCACAGATCACGAGGGAATCGTTGAAATTCATGAACACGACGTGCCAGTGGGTGTTGAGCTAACGGCGGGTGCTGGTTTCGCGGAAACGTTTGGTTTGGATGACTATGTGCTGGATATTGAAAACAAGATGTTTACACACCGGCCGGATTGTTTTGGGCAGCTCGGTGTGGCGCGTGAGATCGCCGGGATTTTTCATCAGCAGTTCACTAGTCCTGATTGGTATAAATCAGTCCAGCAGTTCACGGGCGCTGAAGGTTTGGATTTAACGGTTACCAACGATGCACCAGAATTAGTGCCGCGCTTTATGGTGGTAGCAATTCGTGATGTTACTGTGCAGCCAAGTCCGCTGTGGCTGCAATGCCAATTGGTGGTGATGGGCGGCAAGCCGATTAATAACATTGTTGACGCGACAAATTACATGATGCTCATGACGGCGCAGCCAACGCACGCCTATGATTATGACAAATTGCGCGGGTCTACACTCGGGGCGCGGCTGGCTCGTGACGGCGAGAAAGTTAGCCTGCTCAATGGTAAGGAATATGAACTGACGGCGAATGACATCGTCATTGCTGATGGCGAGGGCGTAATAGGTCTCGCGGGAATTATGGGCGGTGCTGACACTGAAGTTTCGGATAGCACGAAAAACATTGTTTTGGAATGCGCTAATTTTGACATGTATGCGCTGCGCCGCACCGCTATGCGCCATGGTATTTTCACTGATGCTTTGACGCGGTTTAACAAAGGACAATCGCCGCTACAAAATGCCGCCGTATTGAAACAGCTGATGGGCATGGTTGGCGGGGTGCAGGCCAGTGAAGTAGAGGATAAGTGTAATACCGCTATTTTTGCTGAAAACAAGTTGCTAAGAAAAGCTATTCTGCCAGAATTTCTAATGGAGCGACTGGGGAAGAAATTTGAAAGCGCTGAAGTTGTATCAATGCTTGGCAATGTTGAAATCAGTGTAAAAGAACATACTGTGATGATGGATGAAAGCTATGAAAACGATATAGGTAGCTTGCGCGAGAACCAACTAAGACACGTTGAGCAAGAGGCGATGTATGTTCAGCCGCCATTTTGGCGCACCGACCTTGAGCTGCCAGAGGACATCGTCGAAGAGGTCGGCCGGCTGTATGGCTTTGATAAATTGCCGCGCCAATTGCCGCGTCGTAGCATCAAATCAACACCGAAAAACTCGCGTCGTGAGCTAAAAAACGCCGTTCGCCAAAGTCTGTCACGCGCTGGCGCTAATGAAGTCTTGACCTATAGCTTCGTTCACGAACGCATCCTGAAAAACGCCGAGCAGGATATCACTCAGGCGTACAAATTATCAAACGCCCTCAGCCCTGATTTACAATATTACCGATTGACGGTGCTGCCAAGCTTGCTTGACAAGGTTCATGCCAACATCAAGGCTGGTCATGATGAATTTGCCTTGTTTGAAATGGGCAAGGGGCATGTCAAAATGCATGGCCTAGGCGAAGATGGCCTGCCAGAAGCCAGTCAGTTCACCGACATGGTTTATGCTGCCAAAAAGCCAGGCACGGGTGCGCCATTTTACGTAATTCGTCGCTTGGTCGAGCAGCTAGCACATGACCTTGGTACTAAGTTAGTATTTAAGCCGATTGAACAAGAGCTTAATTTCCCAGTCACGGCATCGTTTGACCAATCACGCAGTGCATTGGTTGAGACAACTGACGGAACGTTCATTGGCATAGTTGGCGAATTGAAGCAGTCAGTCATCAAGAATTTCAAATTGCCAGCGTACGTAGCGGCGGCGAGCTTGGACACAGCTGGTCTAGAGGCCGTTTACGCCAAGCGAGGTAGCCATTATCAGCCACTCAGTCGCTACCCATCGACGAGTCGCGATATTTCCCTCAAACTACCAACCGACGTCAATTACGCAGCTGTTGCCCAAAGTATTGATCGCATCCTCAAAGCGGTGGATATTGATGTAGCCTTTCATGCGGTATCCATATACCAGCCATCAAACGATGCGACAACAAAAACCTTAACCTTCCGCTTAGTCTTTACCAGTCATCAGCGCACCTTGGTTGATTCTGATATCACGCCAATCATCGAATCGATCCAGCAGACCATGCAGCAAACTTACGGCGCGGAGCTTGTCTGATGAAATCGCTGCTCCGTACCTTGGGCTATACGCACAATATGCTGCCGTTTTATGTCAAGATTAGCCTGTGTTCGATATTGGTGGCGTTGACTGGCATCGCCATGCCGTATGTCATATCGCGGGCTACTACTTTGATGGTGGAAGTGGTTGAAGGCAACAACATCGGCGTCGGTCAGGTGTTGTGGCTGGCAGCTTTGCTATTGGTGTTTGATGTTGCCAATGTGTTGATCCGTAACTTAGGTGGCTACTGGGGTGACGTCATGTCCACCAAGCTCAAAGCGCAGTTGTCGACGCATTATTATCATCATTTGCTCAGCCTACCACAGAGTTATTTTGACGGGGAGCTGACAGGCACCATCATCAACCGCCTGAACCGCGCCATTACTGAGATGAGTAATTTCCTGAACATGTTTGCAAACAATTTCCTGCAGATGCTCCTGACTAGCTGTATCACAATCGGTATCGTGCTGACATATAGCTTGGACTTGGCGCTGTTGGTGTTGATATTGTATCCGTTATTCATCTGGCTGGCGGTGTTGACCAGCAAAAAATGGCGCTATTTCCAGTCAAATAAAAATCACGAAGTTGATATGGCCAGTGGCCGATTTGCAGAAGTCGTATCGCAAATCAAAGTGGTCAAAAGCTATGTCCGCGAAAGCTTGGAGTACCGACATTTTACCAAACGTTACCGTAAAACCATCGCCGTGACGCGCAAGCAGTCGCGCTATTGGCACAAAATGGATGTCATTCGTGGGCTGATTTTGAGCATCGTCTTTTTCCTCATCTTTGCGTACATTTTTGTTCAGACGACCGAGAAAAAGTTTACGATTGGTGAGATGATTTTGCTCATCACCTTGATCAATAACCTGCGAACGCCGCTCTTTAGTATGAGTTTCATCGTTGATGGCTTTCAGAAAGCAGTGTCGGGGAGTAAAGATTTCATTGCGGCCATGGAGCTCAAACCTGGTATCAAGGACGCGCCTGATGCAGCTCACCTGAACACAGAAAAGGCGACGATTTCCTTTGACGATGTGTCGTTCCGATACGCTAGTGTGCCAAATCGTCCGGTTTTGCATAACATTTCCTTTACGATCCCCGCTGGCAAACGCGTGGCTTTGGTTAGTGAATCTGGTGGCGGTAAAACTACGATTACTAATCTGTTGATGCGGCTGTATGAGCGTGACAGCGGTGTCATTTCGGTCAATGATACTGATATTCGCAACCTGACCCAGCGCAGTTTGCGCGGACACATTGCGACCGTTTTTCAAGACCCTGTACTCTTTTCGGGCACCATCCGTGAAAACATTGCTTACGGCAAGGCGGATGCAACGGACAAGGAAATTTTTGCCGCCGCCAAAGCTGCCAACGCCGATGAGTTTATTCGTCAGCTGGACTACGGCTACGACACGCAGATCGGTGAGCACGGTCTGAAGCTTTCAGGGGGTCAAAAGCAACGCATCGCCATCGCGCGTGCGGTGTTGAAAGACGCGCCGATCTTGATACTGGACGAGGCAACCAGCAATTTGGACAATAAAAGTGAGCATTTGGTGCAGCAAGCGCTTGACCGGTTGATGAAAGGTCGCACGACACTGATCATCGCTCACCGCTTGTCGACCATTGCGGCGGTTGACACCATCATCACCCTGAAAAATGGGCGAGTTGATGAGATTGGGTCGCCAGATGAGCTAGCCAAAACAAATGGTATCTACGCCAAGTTGCTGGAGCTGCAAAAGAATCCTGGGGTAGCGGGCGAGCGGTTGGCTGCGTATGACATTGCCGCCGAGCCAAAAGTTGATGTATAATAGGACAAATAGAGGAGGATGAGATATGGCGATAGCAAGATCGCAAAGAATAGGAATTTGGATTATTACAATCACAATGTTGGTGGGTACGGTTGGCGGATTTATCGCCATGATGGTGGCTCCGGGTAATGAAGCCAAAGATCAGGCTGAACTGCAGCGAGCGCAAGAAAGCTATAAAGCAGCAAATACAGAACGCCAAAAGAAAGTTGAGGCGCAAACAGCAGAATTGGACGATAAGTATTACAGCAAGTTTGCCGAATTTGGCTCACGAGTCGGTGCGTTTGAGGCGGGCGATGTCAAAGAGCTCGGCAAAGAGGACTTGGTGGAAGGTGACGGCGCAGAAGTCAAAGATGACACCAAATTTGCAGTGTATTACATTGGCTGGAACGCCAAGGGTGAAGTATTTGACCAGTCAATCGCTGACGGTAAATTGAAAGCACCATTTGCTATAAACGGTCCGGCGAATACGGCAGTCATCCAGGGTTGGAAAGAGGGCCTGATTGGGATGAAGATTGGCGGTGTGCGTGAACTGACGATTCCAGCTGACAAAGCGTACGGCAGTCAAGGCCAGGGTGACAAAATTCCTGCCAATGCACCACTGAAATTTGTCATCATGGCTATCGAAAAGCCAGCAGATATCCCACAACCAGAAATGCCAGAGATTATTAAACGATATTACAAGTCAAGGGGGCTCAATGTCTAAAGAAGTTATCATTGTTGGTGCTGGTCCAAGTGCGTTGACCGCAGCAATTTATCTGTCGCGTGAAGACGTGCCAACGACACTATATGAACGGGGCGTAGTCGGTGGTATGGCGGCTATTACTGACCAAATTGACAATTACCCAGGGTTTGCTGAGGGCGTGACCGGCATGAAGTTGGCGTCCGAATTGCAGCAGCAAGCTGAGCGGTTCGGCGCGGATATTGAGTACGGTGACGTGACGGAGCTGAAGCAGGTTGACGGTGAGCTGGAATTGACAGTTGATGGTCAGCCAGTGCGAACTAAAGCAGTGCTACTGGCGACTGGTTCAAATCATCGCAAGCTGGGTGTGCCAGGCGAAGATGAATTGTATGGCCGCGGTGTACATTACTGTGCAACGTGCGACGGTGCATTTTATCGCGATAAGAAACTGATCGTCGTTGGTGGCGGTAACTCAGCGGTGCAAGAAGCAATATTTTTGACTCGCTACGCCAGCCACATTGACCTGTTGGTGCGCAGCGAATTACGCGCCAGCGACGTCCTGCAAAAAGAACTACAAAAATACGTTGACGCAGGCAACATTACCGTCCACATCGGTGCAACCACCGATGAAATTATCGTCAAAGATGACAAATTTTACGGCGTCAAATCAACCCAAAACGGCGAGCAAAAAGAATTTACTGCAGATGGGTTGTTTGTATTCATCGGCTTGATTCCAAACACGCAGTTTTTGGCAGACTCAGATGTGGAGTTGGACCTCGGCGGACACATCGTTACCGACGAACATTTGCGCACCAACGTTCCCGGTGTCTTTGCCTCGGGCGACGTGCGTTCGGGCGCGACCATGCAAATCGCTTCGGCGGTCGGCGAGGGCGCGGTCGCAGCATTGCAAATTCGTGAATATTTACAAGAAAAAGCCAGAGAGGAGTAAATCATGGCAGACTTTAACCAAATTTTGACACCGGGTGACGTAGAAAATGGCATCGTCAATGTTGTCGTTGAGATCCCGCAGGGCTCAAACCACAAGATTGAATGGAACCGTGAGCTGGCAGTGATGCAGCTGGACCGCGTTGAGCCAGCAATTTTCGCCAAGCCAACTAACTACGGTTTCATCCCGCAGACCTTGGATGAAGACGGCGACGAATTGGATGCCTTGATCATCACCGACCAGCCGCTGACAACAGGCATTTTCATGGAAGCAAAGGTTATCGGTGTGCTGGAATTTGTTGATGATGACGAGGTTGATGACAAGGTGATCGTCGTGCCAGCTGATGATCGCAACACTGGCGATGCTATCAATTCGTTGGAAGATTTGCCGCCACAGCTGCTCAAGCAAATTGAACATCATTTCAATCACTACAAAGATATGAAGAAACCAGGCTCGACAGTCGTCAAGGGCTTTGGTGACGTTGAGCGAGCCAAGCAAATCATCCGCGATTCGATCACTCGCTGGAACGAGCAAGCGTAAGAGTATCGACGCAACAAAACAATATCACACCTCACTCAGAGTACTCTTTACAGGTGACCTACGGTCAGCCTGTGGCGTTCGGCTGACGGGGCTTTCGCGCCCGTCACGGTCCCTGAGATGAGGGTGATATTGTTTTTTTATATTCCGCCTACAAGATTGTGCCGTTGATTATCGGTGCCGAAACAGTGACGAAACGCCACCAGTCAATTGTTGCAAGATGCCACCACTACGCGACAATTGTAAACGCAGCTTGTCTTTAGCGTGAGGCGTTATGATCAGTTCGCGCCAATCCGGCTTCGGGTGGGCTGATTTATTGGTCAACACTTCTATGGTGTCGCCGTGCCGCAAATGATAGGTAAATGGCTTCATGACGCCATTGATTTTGAAACCACTGGCGTGTGCCGCGATGTCAGAGTGAATGCGGTAGGCATAATCTAGCGGGAAGGCACCGCGCGGCAAATCGTAAATATCGCCTTTCGGAGAATACACGAAAATGCGGTCTGAGAACAATTTCATGCGGAACTTATTAGAATCAAATCGTTTGCCTTCGCCAGCCAATGCTGCCGCTTCCTGAAGCTCACGAATCCATGACAAATCTGCTGGCATAGCACCCATACGACCTTTTTTGTACGCATCGGTTAACTTCTGCTCATTGTAGTGGAAGCTGGCCGCCAAACCACGCTCAGCGTATTCGTGCATCTCTTTGGTACGAATTTGAAATTCAACAATTTGCCCACTCGGCGTTTGCACAGTGGTGTGTAGACTTTGGTAGCCATTCGGCTTTGGGTTAGCGACATAATCTTTGATTCGCTCGTACATCGGCTGATACATATCGTGCAGAATCCCTAGAACCAAATATCCCGTCGACAAATCATCGACAATCACTCGCAGGGCGATCAAATCATAAATCTTATCGATATCGCCGACCTTATCAAGTTTTTTGAACAGGCTGTAGACGCTTTTGACGCGGCCATCCATCTGGAAAACCAGTTTCTCTTCCTTTAATCGCGCCTCAACTTCGCGGCGAACGCGGTCCAGTTTTCGCTGCGATTTTTTCAATCGACTATCCATCAAACTCTTGGTGCGGTGAAAATCTTTCGGCATCAAATATTTGAAACTCAACTCTTCCAGCTGCACGCGCACGCGTCCCATGTTCAATCGGTCTGCCAGCGGCGCAAACACCTCGATCGTCTCGCGGGCAATTTTCTTCTGCTTCTCAGGCGACATAAATTGCAGCGTCCGCATATTGTGCAGGCGATCCGCCAGTTTGATGATAATTACCCGCACGTCCTCGCCGACCGCGATCATCAATTTAGTCAAATTATCCTTGGTGTGCGGCAAATAACTGTCCAGACTGCGCATGCCAGCGCGCGCCTGCGACACCTTGGTCACGCCATCCACCAAAAACGCCACATCTCGTCCAAATAAACTCTCCAGTTCATCAAGCGTCGCGTCGGTGTCCTCGACCGTGTCATGCAATACGCCCGCCACCACCGTGTCGATGTCCATGCCCCACTCAATCAAAATCTCGGCCACCGCCAGCGGGTGATTGATATACGGCTCGCCGCTTTTGCGTTTTTGTCCAGCGTGTTTCTCAGTCGCATAGTCAATCGCACTCGCCAAAACCAGCACTGGCACTTCGTCATACTTTTGCCCAGCTGTGGCGAGTAGCTCTTCACGCGTCATATATATAGTAGAACAGTATGGTATAATAATAGGATGAAAAATCCGCTCGTCCGACGCCTGGCGCCACTGTTTATTGCGAAATTCTTGCTGTGCTTCGTGTTTTGGTATTCCATCGAAAAACTATTTATGTACAGCATAGGATTCAATGATGCTAGTATTGGTTTGATGGCGGCGATTTATGCGGTAATGTCAGTCTTCATGGAAGTACCATCTGGTGTGCTGGCGGATCGTTGGAGTCGAAAGGGTGTTATGATTCTGTCGGCTTTGAGTATGCTGTTAAGTAGCTATTTTGGGTGGATTAGCAATGACCCATCACTGTATGTCGTATCGGCAGCATTCTGGGGATTCTTTGATGCTCTTGCTAGTGGTACTGGCTCAGCCATGATCTATGACTTGCTTAAAGAAGAACAGGGACATACAAGAAACTATGATAAGATTTTGGGTCGCTTTGAGATGCTTGGCGGTATCGCTTTAATCGTCAGTGCGCTATTAGGTGGATGGCTGGCGTCTGCTACATCGCTTAGGTCGGCGTTCTTTGCGACAATTATTACCGCAGGACTAGCAGCAGTGGTCTTATTGTTCTATCGAGACACAACGATTCACAAACAATCAACCGATGCGAAATTGATTGAGCATACGAAGGGTACGTTTGCGGCTGTTTTCAAGAACCCTGACCTTGCTTGGCTGGTGGTTGTTATGCTGGTAGTATTTTTGGTGCAGAAAATGAACGGTGAGTTCTATCAGCTATGGTATGCGGCGTTGTCTATGCCGGCAGCATTGTTTGGTATAGCAGGAGCTATCATCACGGGTACATATAGTTCTGGTGGTGTAGTCGTTCGCTTCTTTGCCACTCGACGGCGAATCCTATTAGCATTGGCTGTTTGCTTCATCTCCGCAATTGGCATGACTATCAGTCCGTCATTTTGGTTAACTGTTGGGCTGCAGTTTATTATTGGCACGCTGTCGTTTGCACTAGTTCTTGCGCTTACATCAAAAATGCAGCACTATCTACCATCAAAATATCGCGCTGGTGCTGGTTCGGTGATCAATACTGTTGGTCGTCTGATATTCATCCCATGCGCATTACTATTTGGTTTTCTGTCAAATGCTACAAGTATTTTTGTTGCAGGGTCTATGACAGTTGTATTTATCGGCATTGGTCTGTTCGCAGAGTTTCATGCTAGAAGAGAAAAATAGTTTGGTATATAATAGGAGAAAAGGCTAACGCTTAGCAGGGAGGGCAGTATGGCAGCAACAAGAATAGCAATTAACGGCTTTGGGCGGATTGGGCGCAATGCGTTTAAGATTGCGCGTGAGCGTAGCGACCTAGAGATTGTCGCTATCAATGATTTGACGGACACTAAAACATTGGCATATTTACTCAAGCATGACAGCAACTACGGTGAATACGGCCGCCAAGTGACGTTTACGGAAAATGAACTCATCG
Organism: uncultured Candidatus Saccharibacteria bacterium; assembly: GCA_963533325.1. Taxonomy (GTDB): domain Bacteria; phylum Patescibacteriota; class Saccharimonadia; order Saccharimonadales; family Saccharimonadaceae; genus Nanosynbacter. The sequence goes on from CAUSOC010000007.1 coordinate 13,833, forward strand.
TCGATGGTCAATCTGTCAAGGTTTTGGCAGAGAAAGAGCCGCAGCAATTGCCATGGAAAGATATGAATATCGATGTGGTGATTGAATCGACTGGCTTCTTTACTAACAAAGAGGGCGCGGGCAAGCACCTGGAAGCTGGTGCGAAACGCGTCGTCATCAGTGGTCCAACCAAGTCTGATGGTGTGGATACGATTGTATTTGGTACCAATGACGACAAGATCGCCTCGGCGACGCCGATTGTGTCAAATGCCAGCTGTACCACCAACAGTTTGGGCGCAGTGATGGCGGTCCTGGACGCAGAGTTTGGCGTGGAAAAATCAATGCTGACGACAGTGCACAGCTACACTGCCAGCCAGCGTCTACAGGACGCACCAGCTAAGGACCTGCGCGAAGGTCGCAATGCCGCTGAGAACATGGTGCCAACAACAACAGGTGCAGCTATTGCTGTGACCAAAACGTTGCCGCAGCTGACTGGTAAGTTCGACGGTCTGAGTGTCCGTGTACCAACACCAGTGGTGTCGCTCAGTGACGTGACGGCGCTTCTCCGGCGTGACGTGACAGTCGAGCAGGTGAACGAGGCGTTCAAAAAAGCCGCACAAGACACGTTCTATCAGGGCATTTTGGGTGTCAGTGAAGAGCCTCTCGTCAGTCGCGACTTTATTGGCAATTCGCACTCCGGAGTCGTTGACTTGCCACTCACCAAAGTCGTTGGTGGTAATTTGATCAAAGTCATGGTTTGGTATGATAATGAATGGGGTTACTCAAACCGTTTGGTGGAGTTGGTGGCAGACATTGGCGCTGTGTTGAAGCGCGCTGGCTAATTTGCAAAAAGCTCCTAAACCGCTTATACTTATGAGTATGAAAATTTACTTGGGATCTGATCATCGCGGCTTTCTGTTGAAAGAAAAAGTCTTCGCGTATTTGGTGAAAAATAACTACGAAGTCGAGGACGTCGGTGGGCGAGAATTAAACCCGGACGATGATTTTCCTCAGTTTGCGCAGGCGGCAGCCCTGCGGGTGATTGGTGACGAATCAGACGATCCGCGAGCGATTTTGATTTGTGGCGGCGGTCAAGGTATGTGCATGGCAGCGAACCGGTTCAAAGGTATCCGTGCCAGCGTCATTTGGGATGCCTACGAAGCCAAAATGACGCGCCAGGACAATAACTCAAATGTGTTGTGTTTGCCGGCTCGTGTTTTGGAGGACAATGAAGCGGCATGGAAGGGAATCATGGAAACATGGCTCAACACTCCGTATATTAATGCACCAAGATTTAATAGGCGCAATGCGCAGTTGGACCAATTATTATGACCACAGTAATCACCCCCAGCATTTTGGCAGAAAATATTGATCAGTACAAAGAACAAATTGAGCGAATCACTGGTTTTGCCGAGCGAGCGCACATTGATATTTCTGATGGGCAATTTGCACCAAACTTGACAGTTGGTCTGCGGGATCTGTGGGCACCAGAAGGCTGGCAGATTGATATCCATGCTATGGTGAAAAATGTCGATGAATACATCGAAGACTTGGTGGCGCTGCGCCCAAATATGATTTTACTCCACGCCGAGTCTGACGGCGACGTCCTCGGCGCGCTGCAGAAAATCAAACAAGCAGATATCAAAGCTGGCTTGGTATTAATGCGCCCAACCGTTCCCAGTACCGTCGTTGATCTCATCAAAGCAGCAGACCACGTCATGATATTTTCTGGTGAACTTGGTCGTTTTGGTGGCAGTGCCAGTTTGATGCAATTGGAAAAAATCCGCCTCATCAAAGACATCAACCCTGCTGTAGAAATTGGCTGGGATGGTGGCGTCATGCCAGACAACGCCTACGGCTTGGCGCACAGCGGCGTCAATGTTTTGGTGGTTGGTGGCGCTATCCAAAAATCTCCCAATCCTCGAGAAGCCTATCAAAATATTCAAAATGAAATTAACAAAAAGGGTATGTTGGGCTAGTGCCGCTAAACGTCACGTGTAAACAATTGGAGCAGCACGCCTCGTCAGTGCGCCGCTCCATCATCACCATGCTGGAACACGCTGGTAGTGGTCACACTGCTGGCGCGTTAGGCTTGGCGGACATCATGACAGCTTTGTATTTTGCCGTACTTCACGTCAGTCCAGAGAACCCTGATTGGGATGAACGAGATCTCTTCGTCATGAGCAACGGTCACTGCGCGCCCGTACTGTACGCGACTTTGGCGGAGCGTGGTTTCTTTCCCAGGACAGAATTGGCGACACTCAGACAGTTTGGCTCTCGACTGCAGGGGCATCCAGAACGTCAAGCGCTACCTGACGTTGAGACGACTAGCGGGCCCTTGGGCTCGGGCTTGAGTCAAGCTTCTGGCATGGCGTACCATGTGCGATATTTACATCCACAGCCCAAGCGGTTTGTCTATTGTCTGATGGGCGATGGCGAATTGGACGAAGGTAATATCTGGGAAGCAGCGATGTTTGCTAGTAAATACAACTTGGGTAATCTGATCGGCATCGTTGATCGTAACAATATTCAAATTGGCGGTAGTACTGAGGACGTTATGCCGCTGGAAGATTTGCAAGGCAAATGGCGCAGTTTTGGCTGGCACGTTCAGGAGATTGATGGGCACAATATGGAGAGTATCTGTGAGGCCATGAGTATGGCTCGCGCTGTGACGGATAGACCAAGTGCCATCATTGCCCACACCATACCAGGCAAGGGGGTCGATTTTATGGAAGGCGATTATCATTGGCATGGGAAAGTTCCTACTGTCGAGGAAGTGCAGCGAGCGCTGGCTCAGTTGGAGGATAGGAAATGATGTATCTACGTGAAGATTGGCAAACGCCCACCTATGCTTCGGTCCGAGGTGGCTTTGGTGACGGTTTGGTTACACTGGCCAAGCAGGATGACCGCGTCGTGGCGTTGAGCGCAGACTTGGTAGAAAGCGTCGGTTTTGGCGAATTTGCGCAGCACATTGGTGCGCCGCGACTGATTGAAGTTGGTGTGGCGGAGCAGAACTTAGTGACGGTAGCGTCGGGGCTGGCAGCCATGGGTAATATCCCGTTTGCCGCTAGCTACGCTTCGTTTAGTCCGGGACGTAATTGGGAGCAAATTCGGACGACGATTTGTCTCAATAATCAGCCGGTTAAGCTGGTCGGTTCACATGCAGGGCTGAACGTGGGTCCGGACGGTGCGACACACCAAATGCTGGAAGATATCGCACTGATGCGGAGCTTACCAAATATGGTAGTGCTGGCGCCGGGCGATGCGCATGAGGCTGAGTTGATGGCGGCGGCGATGGTGGCTGATTCACGGCCAAACTATGTGCGATTGCCGCGGGCTGATATGCCACTGTTTTTAAATCAGGCAACATTTGAAATCGGCAAGAGCTATACTCTGCGCCAGGGAACAGATGTGGCATTGCTGGGCACTGGCACGATGACCTATCAATTGCTACTGGTAGCGGAAATACTGGCAAATCAGCATAGCATCCAGGCAGAGGTTGTTCATTTCCCGACCATCAAGCCGTTGGATGAGGCAGCAGTGTTGGGTGCTGCCCAAAAATGCGGCCGTGTGGTGACGGCCGAAGAGGGGCAAATCGCTGGCGGGTTTGGTTCAAGCGTGGCGGAACTACTCAGTGAACAATTGCCAGTAAAAGTGAAGCGCATTGGCGTCAATGACATGTTTGGTGAGTCTGGCTCAATGGTCGAGCTGTGGCAAAAGCATGGTTTAGATATCGATTCAATTGTGCGTAGCGTCGTAAATTTTTTCCAATGAAAATAGCCCACCGAGAGGCTCAAGCCGAGGTTTAAATACCTCAAAGGCGAGCTATTTTCGATGGGCTTGTTAGCCCTCTAGGTATTTCTGACATATGGCAGAAATAAGCCCCACCCCCGCCGCTACCCATAGCGGTAGCGGCGGTTGGTCCATGTAGCGTGCAATAAAATAGCACGCTACATAGACGATAGCACTAGTGGCGCCCCCTAAAAGGAAGGCTATTTTCCACGACATTTTTCCCTCCTTTCAGGAAAAATGCGCTCAAGGTCAAAGGGCTCTTCTGCCCTCAGACAAACCTCGAACAGAAGTTACTTGTAATATATCATATTGTACCGAAAAAGTCAATATGACAACTGTACACAGGCCTGACGCGTGGTAGACTGCCCTTGGCAGAACACGCGCTAATTGCTATAATTACCATAAGTATTTTAGGGGGCAGTATGGGACTATCGATTTCAGAGATTCGGCAAAACACGACGCGAGCGCGTCATTTGATGCAGCGGACACGGGCGCAACATTTTGCGGTCGGGGCGTTTAATATTGATAACCAAGAAACGCTGATTGCTGTGGCACGGGCGGCACAAAAACTGCAGTCGCCGGTGCTGGTTGAGGTTTCGGACGCCGAAGTGAAAGCCATGGGGCTAGAAAATGTGCGTGATTTGGTAGATAACTATAAGGCTGAATACGGCATTGAGATGTATTTGAATCTGGATCACGGACCGACAGCCGAGGGCTGTAAACGGGCCATTGATGCGGGCTATGAGTTTGTGCACATCGACATTTCTCAGGCAAATCACGACGCTTCCGATGAGGAAATCATCGCCAAAACTCGCGAGGTCGTGGAGTACGCCAAGTTTACTGGCGCACTGGTCGAGTCTGAGCCGCATTATTTTGGCGGCAGTTCCAATGTTCACACCGAAGCCATTGACTATGAAGAAATCAAGAAAACTTTTTCCACGCCAGACGGTGCGCGGGCATTTGTCGAGGCGACGGGGATTGATACCTTTGCGGCGGCAGTGGGTAACCTGCACGGTAAATATCCAGTACCGAAAGTGTTAGATTTGGAATTATTAGCACGCATTCGCCAGGCGCTGCACTGCCAGATTTCGCTCCATGGTGGGTCGGGTACGCCGCTGCATTACTTTGAGGATGCGGCGAAAATTGGCGTCTCTAAAATCAACATCAACTCCGATATGCGCTATGCTTTCCGCACCACACTGGAAAAAACCTTGCGTGAAAATCCAAATGAATATGCCATCGTTAAGCTGATGCCCGAGGTATATTTAGCAGTCCAAAAAGTCGTTGAAGAAAAAATCATGGCCTTTGGCTCAAGCGGAAGGGCAGTGATCTGATGGCTAAAATTATTACCATTGGTGCTGCTGTTCAAGACGTATTTTTGAGCCACTCGCCAGCACTGGCGCCTGTTTGTGAAAGCCCAGAACATTGCTTCCAGCGCTTGGAACTGGGCTCGAAGATTGATGTCAATCAGATTCATTTTTCTACCGGCGGTGGCGCTACTAACGCAGCAGTTACCTTTGCTCGTCAGGGTCACCAAACCCAGTTCATGGGAGTGGTTGGACGCGATCCGGCAGGTCAAGCAGTGTTAGATGCACTAGACAGCGAGAGTGTCGGCACGCAGCTGGTGAAATTTTCTGACACATACAACACCGGATATTCGGTCATGCTCTTAGCGCCAAATGGCGAGCGGACTATTTTGACCTATCGCGGCGCTTCGACGCATTACCATCCAGGCGACTTTTCTCTGGAAAATGTCCAGGCGGATTGGCTGTACGTCTCCAACTTGGCGGGTCAAATGCAAACGCTCAGCAAACTGTTTACCCAAGCACGTGAACGTGGCATCAAGATTTGCTTTAATCCTGGCAAAAAAGAGCTGGCGCAGCGTGAATTGTTACTTGGTTTGCTGGAAGACGTAGATATTTTGACGGTCAATAAAGAGGAAATGCAGCAGCTTGTCGAAGGCAGTGATTTGGAGAGTTTGATTCGTCACGGGCTGTATTTGGTGCCGACATTGTTGGTGACAGACGGCGCCAACGGATCCATGGCGAGTGATGGCAAGACAATCGTCCGCGCTGGCATGTATGAAGACGTCCCTGCCATCGACAGGACGGGAGCCGGCGACGCATTTGCCTCAGGATTTTTGAGTAGATGGGCAGAAGGCGGCAGTTTGCGAGACTCGGTCATTTTTGCCAGCGCAAATTCCAGCGCCGTCGTTGCGAAAATTAGCGCTAAGGCGGGAATTTTACATCAAGGCGCTCCCCTCCACGAGATGCCGTTACAGGAAAGGAGTATATAATCATGGCACAACACTTAGCTCGACTACTAGGAGAAGGTGCGAACGTACAAATTGCCTTGCAGGAGCTGAATCGGATGACGCGTGACGATAGTGACATCCGGTTGATGTCGGATGTATTGGCTCGAACACACAGTGTATTGCGTGCCTTGGGTCTGGATCCACGCGATACGACGGCAAACGAAGTCTACCAGGCGCTGATGGCTATCGCGCCAGAGATCGACAAGCGAGCTTGCTTCAAAGCTAGTGACTGGGTGCTGGCAGACATAGACGGGCACATTATTTCTTTTCATCCTGTGGACATTGTTGAAAACTATCACCATCAGCTGTCGCTCGGCAGGAATACCACCAAACATGGCAAAGTTGCCTTGGGTCAGGAAATTTACCGCCGTTTCCGGGATCATCCGCAGACGCACAACCCAGCCGTTAGTCGCATCATTTGTGATGGCGGCATCTGTCGGCGGGTTGATGACATCTTGGATTAGTGATCACAATAGGTCTTGTTGGCGGTAACGATGTCGATGATCTCGTCGACACTATCAGTGATGGTGTAAATATCAAGGTCTTCTTTGACGATTGCTGATTCGGCTAACATGTGGTTGCGGAAGAACGCATCCAAATCGCTCCAGAACGCCGTGTCAAACAGGATGACTGGTACGCGATTGGTTTTCTGTGTCTGGATCAAGGTCAATATCTCCGCCAATTCATCCAAGGTACCAAAACCACCTGGGAAATAGATGTAAGCATCAGCGTACATGGTCATAACGATTTTTCGGGGAGCGAAGTGCTGAAATTCAAACGCCTCAGTCGCATACTCATTGAGATCCTGTTCGTGGGGCAATTTGATGTTAAAGGCGATTGATTCACCACCGGCAGCGCGCGCACCTTTTTGGACCGCTTTGTTGGCGCCTTCGTTAGCAGCACCCATGATACCGTGGCCACCACCAGAGACAACTGCATAACCCAAGCTTGCCAAACGCTCCGAGGCTTCTTTGGCAGCTTCGTAGTATGGGCTATCCGGGCAGGTACGCGCCGAACCGAAAAAGGTTACAGTCTTGTGGTATTTTTTGAGGATTTCATAGCCTTTTTGAATTTCCTCGTTAATATTACCCAAACGGAACATTGCAGCTTGGAGTTCAATTTCGCGTGGTATACACACCAGATCTTTTTTGTCTGTCATTTTTCTGCCTTTTTATGTTTTAATTCACGTATCTTTTGATTATAGCACAAAAAGCTTGTGTTTGTCAAATTTTTGGCAGATAATCAGTAAAAATCTATAATTATTCGCCTAGGAATGACTGTTTGACCTGCTGGTAGGCGTCGCGGAATGGCACGCCTTTTTCCACCAATTCGTTAATCTTGGCGACGGTGTAAAGTTCATCGGTCATCGCCTCGGCTAATCGCTCAGTGTTGGCTTCCAGCTCGCTGACACAGAGTGCCAGAACTTCCAGCGTGTCGAGTGCTGACGTAAAGGCGTCCATGGTGATTTTTTTGGTCAACTGCAAGTCGCGGTGATAGCCGCTGCCAGCACCTGTCGAAATAGCTTGGAGTTGCAAAGCGTAGTTCGGATAGGCGTGGGCGGTGGCGCGCATGATCTCAAAGACGTCGTAGTTACGCTTGTGCGGCATGATGGACGAACCAGTGGTCATGGTGACGGGCAGTTTGAAATAGTTAAACTCCTGAGAGGTAAACAGCAGCATGTCTTCGGCAAATTTGCCAGCAAACACCATGATGGGGTTGAGCGCTTGCACGGCGATCAGCTCAAACACGCCGCGCGATAGGCCGCAGTACATGGGGTTTTCCTGTACTTTGGCGAAACCCAACTCACTGGTCGTCATCTGGCGGTCAAGTGGCAGGGTAACACCAAAGCCAGCAGCACTGCCCAGCGGGTTTTGGTCGATGGCAGCGATGCTGTGTGCTACCAATTGCCGGAGATCATTGAACGCATCGTGGTAGGAACCAAGCCACATACTGACCGTGGTTGGCATGGCTTTTTGGGTGTGGGTGTAGCCAGGCATTTCGGTCTGGCCGATGGCAGCGATCTTGCCAGCATAGGCCTGGGCGACTGCCTTCAATTTGCCCGCTACTGCTGCAAGCTCTGCTTTGATGAACAAGCGCATCATCACCAAAGCTTGGTCGTTGCGGCTTCGGCCAGTGTGAACCTTTTTGCCAATTGGTCCGAGTTTTTCTGTCAAATACAGCTCAATGGCGGTGTGGCCATCTTCGTGCTCGCTGGTGAGGGTGAAGGCGCCAGTTTTCCACTCGTTGAGTAGCTCGTCCAAGGCGGCTGCTAACTGCTGATATTCATCGCTGGTCAGTACGCCAATTTTTTCCAGCATGTGTGCGTGTGCTTTGGTGGCAGTGATGTCGTGACCGAGTAGATACTGGTCTAATATCTGATCGTCGCCAACGGTGTATGACTCGACCAATGGATGGAGTGAGCCAGTTGCGGTTGATTGCCATAGTTTACTTGCCATATGAGTATGCTCCTTCAGCTGTTCGCTGACTTAATGAATATAATTCAATGAATCCGGCGGACGAATTCTGATTGAATGCGGTGTTGGAATCAAACGTTGCAAGATTGATATCAAACAACGAATGTGGTGAGTCCACGCTGACGACGGTGATGGTACCCTTGTATAGGCGGACCGTCACTGTGCCGGTGACTTTTTGGTTCTGGTCGTCGATGTAGGCGTTAATGTGATGGACGGCTGGCTCGTACCACTGAGCCGCGTAGGTGAGGTAGGCCCATTTTTTGTCCATTTCGGCTTTGAGTTCATTTTCAACGCGAGTTGACACCAATTGTTCAAGCTTTTGATGAGCGGCGATTAAGATGGTGGCGCCAGGGTTTTCGTAGACGCCACGTACCTTCAACCCGACCAATCGATCTTCAATGAGGGTCGATACACCCACGCCATGTTTGCGGCCGAGTTGGTTGCAGTGCTGGATGAGTGCTTGGAGCGAAAAGTGGCGGTTATCAACCGCGACGGGCACACCTTTGATGAATTCAATGGTGATATCCTCGGCTTCGTCCGGTGTGTATTTGATGGTCGAGCACCAATTGAGAATGGCGTGGTAATTTGGTTTGAGGGATGGCGATTCTATCTCGCCGCCTTCACTGGTGATACCCCACATGTTTTCGTCTGTTGAATAGGGCGATTCCTGGGTGTGTGGCACGGGGATATGGTGTTCCTTAGCGTACGCCAGCTCTTCCTCTCGGCCCATACTCCACTCACGCACTGGTGCCAAGATCTTGAGTTTAGGGTTGAGCGTGGTGATGTAGGTTTCGAAGCGAACTTGATCGTTACCCTTGCCAGTAGCACCGTGAGCGATAACGGTGCAGTTGTATTTTTCGGCATATTCGACGGCCAATTGGGAAATGATGATGCGCCCGAGTGGTGTACAGAGGGCGTAGCCGCCTTGATAATCAGCGTTGGCTTTGATGGCCAGTGACAGCAGCTCATCGGCGAAGCGGTCGCGAGCATCAACCGTGATGGTTTCTATGGCGCCGAGCGTTTTGGCTTTTTCAGCGATGGCGTCGAGATCGTCAACCGTCTGGCCGATGTTGACCGTTAGGGTGATGACCTTGCAGTTATATTTTTCTTGGAGCCACTTGAGCATGACGGATGTGTCGAGGCCTCCCGAGTAGAGCAAGAGACACGTATCGAACTCACCGTTCACCGCTTCGTGACTGGCAACCTTGGTGTAGCGAGGCGCGTCGTGGTTCATATCCTTCCTTTCTATGATAACAAAAAGAGCCGCTCGGACGAGGGCTCTCTAGTTGGTTTTTACTATACGACTAATTAGCCCTCTGAGTCAGAGCGGCGACGACGAACAACGATGTTGTGTCGATATGTCATGTTGCTACCATACCACACTATTGGTGATCTTTCAAAATATTTTTATATATAAATTGTGATGCGTTACAATAGTAATGATATGAGCGCCTTTAATCTCGTCTCCAAATACCAGCCGACCGGCGACCAGCCGACGGCGATTGCTCAGCTGGTGGATGGTTTGGAGCAGGGTGAGCGCGAGCAGACGTTGCTGGGCGTGACAGGGTCGGGCAAGACGTTTACTATGGCGAATATTATTGCCCGGCGGAATGTGCCGACGCTGGTGCTGGCGCATAACAAGACCTTGGCGGCGCAACTATTTTCTGAGTTTAAGGAATTTTTTCCGGACAACGAGGTGCATTATTTTGTCAGCTATTTTGATTATTATCAGCCGGAGGCCTACATTGCCAGTAGTGACACCTACATTGAAAAAGACTCAAAGATCAATGATGAGATTGATCGGCTGCGGCATGCGGCGACGTCGGCACTGCTAACGCGGCGCGATGTTATCATCGTGGCGAGCGTCAGCTGCATTTACGGCATTGGTTCACCGGAGACGTACGCCGATATGGCGATTCAATTGACGGTCGGTGAGCGGCGGGTTCAGGATAAGTTCATCCGCCTGCTGACTGATATTCAGTATAAGCGCAACGACATTGATTTTGCGCGCGGCACTTTCCGGGTGCGCGGCGACGTGGTAGATATTTTCCCGGCTGGACAGGACACGGCGGTGCGAGTGGAGTTTTTTGGCGATGAAATTGAGAGACTAACGCGAATCGATCCGCTGACCGGCGAGATTTTGGATCAGCCAGCTAGCCTGACGATTTTCCCGTCTAGTCACTATTCGACTCCACGCGAACGAATTGAAAAAGCCATCATCGGCATCGAAAAGGAGTTTGACGAGCGACTGAAATGGTTTGAGTCACACGACAAATTACTCGAGGCACAGCGTCTCAGTCAACGCACCAAATACGACCTGGAGATGCTCAAAGAAACTGGCTTTGTTAAGGGAATTGAGAATTATTCGCGCTATCTGACTGACCGTGAGCCGGGCGAGCAGCCGGCGACCTTGATTGATTATTTTCCGGATGATTGGCTGCTACTGGTTGATGAGTCGCACATGACCTTACCGCAAGTGCGCGGTATGTATAACGGCGATCGGGCGCGCAAGGAAGTGTTGGTGGAGCATGGTTTTCGTCTGCCGAGTGCACTGGATAACCGCCCGCTGAGGTTTGATGAATTTGATCAGCATATTCATCAGGCAATTTATGTTTCCGCTACGCCGGGTGACTATGAAATTGCTCATTCTCCAAAGCCGGCTGAACAGTTGATTCGGCCGACGGGGCTGCTTGATCCGCCAATTGAGGTGCGGCCGACTGAGGGGCAGGTTGATGATTTGATGGAGGAGATTCGCCAGACCATCGCCAACGGTCACCGCGTATTGGTAACGACCTTGACCAAGCGTATGGCTGAGGACTTAAGCGCCTATCTGACCGACAATGGCGTGAAAACGGCGTATCTACACAGTGAAATTGACACGCTGGAACGCGGCGATATTCTCAAAGACTTGCGGCTAGGAACGTACGATGTACTAGTCGGTATTAATTTGCTGCGCGAGGGGCTGGATCTGCCGGAAGTCAGTTTGGTGGCGATCATGGACGCTGATAAAGAAGGCTTCCTGCGTTCTGAGCAGGCGCTGATTCAGACGATTGGCCGGGCGGCGCGGCACGTCGATGGACGGGTGCTAATGTACGGCGATAACGTAACTGACAGTATGCGGCGAGCGATTGATGAGACCAATCGTCGGCGTCAAATTCAGCAGAACTATAACGAAGAGCACGGCATCACGCCGCAAACCATCCAGAAGAAAATTGATGATGGCCTGCGTTCTATCATCCCGCAAAAAGAATCGGACAAAAAGCCAAAACTTGATTTGAAGAAAATTCCAAAGGACGAATACCCAACGCTAATCAAGGAACTGACCGGTCAAATGGAGCTACATAGCGCCAATCTAGAGTTTGAAAAAGCCGCAGAGCTGCGTGATTTGATTGCAGAAATTAAGCAAACAATGGTACACTAAAGATAACCATAATAAGGAGGAGAATTATATGGCAGAATTGAAAACAACAGAAACTCCAGTCGTCGAGCAAGCTGAGTACATGGCTCCACGCGCTGCTTCGCAAGCAAAATGGCTTACATTTGAATACGCATTAGCAATGGTTTCAGTAACATTTGCTGCAATCACCAGTATAGTACTCGTACCAATGTTGTTCGGCATGTGGTCTGCAAAAGAAGCGATGTCGTTTGGCTTGATGTTGAGCGGGTCGATCACTGCAAACATTTTGGCCGTTGGTATTTTGGCGGTACTATTTTCAGTGTTGGCATTTGTCCTGTTTGATCGCGTAACGCGCGCAATTGCCGCTGACCGTAGCGGTTACACTGGCCGATTGGCTTACAAACTGACAACCTATGGCAGCTTGTTCATGATCGTATTGGCGGCGTTGCCACTAGTCGCAAATCTCATCAGTGTATTGATTAGCTCACTGCTGTTGATCGGTGTTTCAGATGCTGGTTCCGTATATACAGCACTGTACTTGGGTAACTTCTTGCCATCACTGGTATGCTTGGCAGTATTGGCAGTTGTGATATTTTTCATTGGTAAAATCATCAACGGCTACAACAAATCACGTCCATTGGCTATCACGTTGATCGCAATCACCGGTGTTGTCGCAGTTGCCTTGGCTATCACGCTGGCAGTGCAAGCTCATGACAAGCCAAGCATCAAAAAATCAAACTTCAAATACAACTCAAGCTACCTACTCGACTAGTTAGTTGGGTATTACCTATCACTCGCTCCTAGATATGGGGGCGAGTGATTTTCTGTAATTAATTTTCAAGTGGTATAATGAGTTCATGAGTGCAATTTCTAATAGTGATGTCCAGCGCTTGGCGGATTTGAGCGGTTTGCAATTGGCAGATGGCGAAGTGGATGGCTTGCGACAGGACGTAGAGAAAATCGTAGAATATATCAATCAATTGGGCGAGCTCGATACATCTGGCGTGGAGCCAACCTATCAAGTGACGGACCTGGAAAATGTGTGGCGTGAAGATGAGGTTCAGTCAGGGATTTCTCGGGACGAGTTACTTGAGCTAGCGCCCGAAAAGCAGAACAATCAAGTGAAAGTGCCGCAGGTGTTGTGATGAGTCGGATTAGTGAATTTGTAGGAAAAAGTGCAGTTGAGAATGTCAAGGAAGCGCTACGACGAGCGCGCGACATTGAAGATTATCATGCGCTACTGAGCTTGACAGAAGAGCGGGCGCTGGAGCGAGCAGCTAAGGTTGATCAGGGTGAGATTTCTGGGCGATTGGCTGGTGTACCGTTTGTCGTGAAAGATAATTTCTTGGCCTTTGGAGCGCCGACAACTGCTGCCGCAAAAATGCTTGAGAATTTTGATGCACCACTGCAAGCCACAGCCGTTGAAAAATTGGAAGCTGAAGGTGCAATCTGCATCGGCAAGGCGAACTTGGACGCCTTTGCTCACGGTGGTTCGACGGAAAATTCAGCCTTTGGTCCTACCAAAAACGCCGCGGATAAAACTCGAGTGGCTGGTGGTTCATCGGGCGGCTCGGCGGTCGTGACAGCGCTTGACGTGGTGCCGTTTGCGTTGGGTACCGATACTGGCGGTTCGATTCGCCAGCCAGCCAGTTTTAACGGCGTGGTCGGCATCAAGCCAACCTACGGCGCAGTCAGCCGCTACGGCGTGGTGGCCATGGCCTCAAGCACGGACACCATCGGTTGTTTCGCGACGAATGCGGATGACGCTAATCTGGTGATGGAGATCATGGCGGGTCGTGACAACAAGGATATGACAACACTGCCGGACTTTTGGCAGAGCCAGCCAGAATTTACCAAGAAGAAGATTGGTTTGGTAAAACAATGTATGACTGACGATGTGGACGCGGCGGTTCGACAGAAAACGCTTGACTATGCAGAAAAATTGAAGCAGCTGGGCTATGAAATTGAAGCAGTGGATCTCAGTATGATGCAGTATTCGCTGGCCATGTATTACATCATTGTGCCGGCGGAAATATCGTCAAACTTGGCGCGCTATGATGGCGTGCGTTATGGTCACCGGGCGGCTGAGGTGAAAACGCTGGCGGAGTTGTACGGTCGCAGCCGCAACGAAGGTTTT
>CAUSOC010000008.1:0-27131 GCA_963533325.1 uncultured Candidatus Saccharibacteria bacterium
TGGTGCGGATGGGGAGAGTCGAACTCCCGTCTCAACCTTGGGAAGGTCACATAATAGCCGTTATACGACACCCGCGTTCTTAAAAGTATAACACCCTTGCCAGATGGCGACAACTTTAGTACAATGAAATAGCAAGTTTGTGGCTCTTTAGCTCAGTTGGTAGAGCAGAGGCCTGAAGAGCCTTGTGTCCCCAGTTCAAGTCTGGGAGGAGCCACCAAATATTGCATTTCATTCACGACTTTGCTACAATAAATCGTGAACAACATGCGGGTATAGCTCAGTTGTTAGAGCGCTTCCTTGCCATGGAAGAGGCCAGGAGTTAGAGTCTCCTTACCCGCACCAATCAAGAGAGAAATGATCGCCTCGTTGGGCGATTTTTTAGTTCACTTAGACTGCGTTTTGGTATTATAATTATAGCATGCAACGTTTTTGGATAAATTTCTGGTCACTTACTCGCCGATTTTTTTCAAAACTCGGTTATAGTATACAACGCCTTTGGATGAGCCGTTGGCGCATTACTCTCATTTATGTGATAATATTGTTTTTATTTTATATTTTCTTTGGCCTCATGTTAAGTAATGATTTCTTTGATAAACATTTTGCTCCACTTGCTGCTCTGAAGGAATTAAGCACAATCATTGAGTATATAGGATTGCTATTTGCGGTACAGATCCCAGTTTTCATTTTACTCTTGGAAAAAATACGTGACTCAGAGGATATCCGACGATTTCCCCTTCCTAATGTTATTTATTTTCGTGAAATATTAGCCACCTATATTGTTCTCAGCTCCTTATTATTAGTCTCTCCTCGAGCATCTTACTATTACTTTCCAACTATAATAATTGCGGTAGTAAGTTCGTATGCAATGGTCCAATCTATGCAGTTACTGTTTGGGATTGGCCAATTAAAGCAACAAGAGAAGAAATACATCAAAGATCTTGTTAAAAGGTCTTTAAGGACGAGCAAGATGATACGTGCCAATGGGAGCAATTTCTTTACTGATCTGGAAAATTCTCTATACGTTATACATAGACTATTTACCAGTAAACGCGACAAGAGAGAATTAAAAAAACACTATCTAATACGAGTGTCTAAGGCAGGTGTTATCAAATCTATCAACGTAAAAAAGCTCGATGAAATAATCACGAGAGAATATTATAATAGAGCTCCTCAAACGGCCAAAAAACAATCGGTGAGCCGACCTTCAGATAAAAAGATAGCACAACTTATACTAAGCACAAGACCAGGTTCTGACATTGAAGACCAGGGTATAATTATGGAGCTAGTTTTGTCTGATAGCTTACCAGCTCCACATAAGAGGCTGGAACGTGGTCTACTAGATTGCATAAAGATAGACCCAGACTATGTAGATTCTCCAAAGAGACAGCTAGAAGTTTTAGTTAAGGGCTTCAGGCAGCAGCTTAGAGGCGCTATTGAAAAAGATGATGAAATCGCTGTTGATGACGCATTAGCAATATATGAATTACTGACTAATGCAACAGTAGAGGAATATTCAAATGAGAGCAAGGACTTTGATTATGCGACGACAAAGAGTGAGTTTGAGCAGATATTTAGCGATAGCGTCTCTCGTCATTTGCAGAGTACGGTAGACATCATTGATGAGGCTTTCTTTTATGCCTTACGTACAGAGCGTCGGGATGCTACAAAAAGCATAATATCAAGCGTATACAGAAGCCTATTGAACGTATTTGATTCATTCAATGTAGTAGTTGCGGCACACTTAGAGAAGATCTTTACTCATGCAATGTCAAGGACTATATACGACACAACATTGGAAAACACTCACTACAAAGAATATGTTTTGGAGTTATTGGCATTCAGACTCAAAGAGCATACTGGACTCCTCCTATACAATTACAGAGAGTGCGATGAGTCGTCATCGTTTAGTCGGGAACAGTTAGAACAGTGGTTTAACGATCGTTTGAGTAATATGACTAGTTTTTTACTTGACACTTACAAAAAATCTCAAACATCAGCGTTTAAAGAAGTTAAATCAATATTTGATGAGGTAGAGAGCGGATATAGACTATATCGCCAAGAGATGGAAGAGCTTGTATGGACTGCTCGGTGTAGACTTTTTATGGTCGCTGCCTATATTCATGATAGAACAAACCTTACACGTGAGCAGGAAGATATTAAAAAGATAATGGATGATTACTTGGATGGTTTTTCTGCACAAGACTTAACAAAGATGCTCGTGAAATGTGTAGACAATAATTATGCTAGTGAGTGGCATTTTGACATCTATGATTTACCCGCTGATAGGAAAATGCATCTTGTGCCCGACTTTAGCCTTAGACTGAAGTCACTTTGGATCAAACGGATGCTTGCATTAGATAGCATCCCTGAAGATATTGAATATTATGGACGTGATGATATAGCAAGGACAGGCGCCTTCTCTGATTTTATGACAAGGGAGGAAAAACCTTTCATTATTCGTCGTCTAACTGAGATGGAAGAGCAAGGTAAAGACGTGTCCGTGCTAACTGAGCTGGTTAAAACATTTATCGACGAGCGAATGAGATATGAAGGCGAGAAACTCATCGCTGCACCACTTGAGCAAGATAAAATTATAGAATTTAAAGAAGGTGTATTAGCAGGTTACAAGGAGTATGCCCTAGCAATCTCCATATTTAAGCCAAATGGATATTTGAAAACTACTAAAACCACAAAGGCAACAAAAGACTTCTTGAGTTATGGATGGAACCAAATCCAAGATAAGTATGGTTTTGTAAAAGACTGGCACATAGGAACTATACATCAACCTCATAGCTACGGTAGTGAGATAGCTGAATCTGAAAATAAACATATACTTGAAAGTTTATTTTCAAAACCAAGTAGAATTGACAACTTTGAAGAATGGTTGAAGAGATTGAAACGAAGTAGAAAGTCCTGGTTTGTCGTTAGTGTGCGGACGGCCGATTGGTATATGATAAGCGATAGAAAGGATGATATTGGTAAACAGATCAAGAATGACTTTAGCACCGGTGATATGTCTTTTAAGGGCCTGAACCAAGTAGTTCCAATATATCATGTGTATGATAATTATTTACCAAAGGGGTTGTATGCAGTATCTGTAGACGATCTGGGTAGACTAGAGATAGCAGATAATAAGGGCGAACCTATAGAGATCTCAATTGACGCATATTCCGACAATGAGAGCCTACTTGATGGCACTCTCGAGAGACAGCCTGATTGGCTAATAGAAAAGGGAGATAGGGCCGCTCAGGAAATTTTCCTCAAAACGCAAGTCAGAATGTTTATCAAACACGCCTTTAGATACAAACCTAAAGGCAAACGATCTACGTTTTATTATCCTATTGACGATAAGGAGAGCGACTAGACTGTATTCTAGCCTGATATAAGACGACCGCACTAGCAATTCTCGCTCATCTCGCTTATACTTAAAACATGACTAAAGCGTGGCGTGATGTTGGATCGTTGTATCAGATTTATCCGCGAAGTTTTCGAGACTTGAACGGTGATGGGGTCGGGGACTTGAACGGCATTACGCTCAAGATGGACTATCTTAGCGACCTGGGCATTGACGCCATTTGGATTTCGCCGTTTTTCACGTCGCCCATGACTGACTTTGGCTATGACGTGGCGGATTATCAAAATGTTGATCCGGTGTTTGGTGGCCTGGATGATTTTCGTATGTTGTTGGACGAAGCGCATGTGCGCGATATCAAAGTGATGATTGACCTGGTACCGTGCCACACGTCTGACCAGCATCCGTGGTTCGTTGAGTCGCGTTCTGGCCGGGATAGTCCCAAGCGGGATTGGTATGTGTGGCGAGACGGTAACAACGGGCATGAGCCGAACAATTGGGTCAGTTTAGCGGGTGGTAAGTCATGGACGTTTGATGCTGATTTTGGTCAGTACTATTTGCACTCGTTCTTACCAACCCAGCCAGATCTCAACTGGGACAATCCTGAGGTGCGCCTGGCCATCAAAGATGTGGTGCGATTTTGGTTTGATATGGGCGTTGACGGCATGCGCGTGGATGCTATTTGGGGAATTTCCAAAGATCCAGAACTGCGTGATGATACCGTGAACTATGATTTTCATGGCGATGCTGACAGCTACGGCGCCTATATTCACGACCATTGCAAACACGGGCCACATTTTCAGGAGTATTTGCACGAGCTAGCAAGCATTTGCGATGAATATGACGATAAGCAAATGGTGTTTGAGTTCTACCCAGATGAGCGCCTTGGCGATATCTGGCAGCAATACCATGACGTCATCCATGTTCATCCGAAAGCCACGGCCTTTTTCATGGAACATCGGCAAAACGATTGGCATGGTGAGCATACTGGCTGGAATATCGTGAATTATTTGGAGGCGACAGGGGAGAACATACCATTCTTTTGCCTTGGCAATCACGACCAACCACGTGTGACGTCTCGCTTAGGACTGCCGCGATCCCGTGCGCTGCAGTTTCTCAATCTATTGTGCCCAGGTGTTAGCGTGATGTACTATGGCGATGAGATTGGCATGGAAGATGTTGATTTGACGCAACATGATGCGCAAGATGGCTTCCACCATTCGCTGCAGGATGACCGCAATCGCGCCCGTACGCCCATGCAGTGGAACAGCTCGCGCTATGCCGGGTTTGCCAATGTGTTGCCGTGGTTGCCGGTACATCCTAACCGCAAGCAAGTCAATGTCGCCAAAGAGACCAGAGATCCAAGCTCCCTGTTGTGGCTGTGCCGGAAATTATTGGAGCTGCGCCATGAGCTGCCGATTTTACGCCACGGTACCATGGAGAAGTTAGACACTGGTAACGGCTTTGTCTTAGGATTTCGGCGTCAGCTTGACGGTCAGCAAATGCAGATATACATTAACTTTGCGGACTCAGCACAAACGGTGTGGTTGCCAAACTCCGGCCGTGTCATCATTGGTACTAACCCAGATATTCGTGTAGACGGTGACGTATTGCAACTGCCTGGCTATGGCGGTGTATTGATTGATATAAAGTAGCCCCGCCTGATGACGGGGCTTATAATTTGTTTGCCGTGTTTGTTATGGATTAACAAAGTTCATGCCTGAGTACGATACGTCGTATTGGTCGTAGTTTGGCAATGTTGCGTTTGGATATTTTGCTTTGTAGGCATCGCGGATTGAAGCAGCCTGAATGTCGGACGTCACCGTGTTGTTGATGGTGTCGACTGTCAAAATCCTAGTTGGGTTGTAGTCATTTGAGTGGAATGCACCCAAGAATGATGCAACCTTGTTGCCGTGTTTACCTGTGTCAACGCGGCTGGCTGCTTGTCCGACATGTCCTGAGAAGGCCATACGGATGTTTGGATATGCCAAGATCAAATTGTCGTAGACATAGCGCGGGGTTTGTTTGCCGGTACCGTATCCAGCGCCAGTACCGATTGAGCCATCAGCGTTTAGCAGCGAGTGGCTCAGAACGATGACGTTGTGTTTTGGATGTGAGGCTACGACGTTCTTCGCCCAGTTGACAGCCTCAGCGCGCGGCCAAAGCTCAAGTGTCAGGACAAGCCACTGTTTACCTTCAGCAGTGAAAGTTTTGTAGGCGTTGTCAACTTTGCCATTTTCAAACATTTGGTTGGCTGACAATTTCTGACGTGTAGCAGAGAAGTACCGGTTGAACACCGTGGTGTCTCGTGCCCATTCGTTAGTGTGTCGCCAGTCACAAGCGCCACCGCCGCCACAAACAGCCTTTGTGTCGTGGTTACCGATGGTGGTCAAGTAAGGAATGTTTGCCTGATCAATAGTCTTGAATGCGTTGGACGCGACGATGTATTGATCTGGTTTATCAATGCCTTCATGTCCACCAGAAGTGACCATGTCACCAGTGTGAGCCAAGAAGCGGATGTCGTACTTTTCCTTATTTTTCACGGTCCAGTTGGTGCGGGCAGCAAATTGATTGCCTGACCATTGGAAAACTTCCTGCTGGGTGTCAGGATAGACCGCGATGGAGAATTTACCATCTTTGACAGGGTCGACGTTACCGTTACCATTGCCGTTGTTGTTCTGGACTGGTTTGACGTAGAACCACTCTCGGCTTTCTTGGATGTAGCCAGCTTTCTGGAGATCTTGACGATCTTTAGCGGTGACTTGGCGGAAATTGAAATGCTTGTACCGCATGCGGTAAACCATCTCAGCACCGTTTTTTAGCTCAGCTTGCGCGTAAAAGGCGATCCCTTTACAGGTGAAGCCATACTTTTTACAAGCATTGTCAGCCTCATTTTTATTGACCGTCAAAAGACTCGTGTAGTTGCCGTCTTGTAGCGTTGCGTCAGCGCGATACACTGGCACCAAACCGCTACCTGCAGTTGTTGACACCATAAAAATAGGGCGCACTGTCGTGAAGCCATTTTTGGCTGCTTGTTGGATTTCTGTTTGGGATGTTGTGACAAAGCTGTGTGGCTTGCCAGGCCTGGACACTTCATACGCAGTTGCGTTGAGCGCTGGGCTGGCGGCTTTGGCGTTTGATGACGTTGCAATTGGCCACGCGATTGCCGCGACCGCAACAAGTGCAAATACTAAACTTGCTGTAAAAGCACTCAGACGATGTTTGATCGTGATATGTTTCACTTACCCTCCTCGTTTAACTGATACCATTACCATTTTACTATACAGGACAGGAGAATGCGAATGCGGTATAATGAATGTATGAATCGACGACCCCTGGCCGAACAGATGCGGCCGCAGAAATTGGATGAGGTGATCGGACAAAGCCATTTGCTGGGCGAGGGTGAGCTGCTCCGCCAAATCGTGAGGCGCGCTGAGCCGGTCAGTTTGATTTTGTGGGGGCCACCGGGGACGGGCAAGACGACCTTGGCACGGATTATCGCCCGCGAAGTTAATGCTGAATTTGTCGAGCTATCGGCGGTGACTAGTGGCAAGAAAGATGTCGAACGGGTGATCGAACACGCCAGGCAAAATTGGAACTTGGGGCTACGGACGATTTTGTTTGTTGATGAAATTCACCGCTTCAATAAGGCACAACAAGATGCGTTTTTGCCGCATGTCGAGAGCGGGCTGATTACCTTGATTGGGGCGACGACCGAGAATCCGAGCTTCGAGGTGATCACGCCGCTACTCAGCCGGATGCGGGTGTTGGTGTTGCAGCAGCTGACCAAAGATGAAATTGTACTAGTATTGAAGCGGGCGCTCAAAGTTTTGAAGCAAACCAAGCGGGTGTCACCAAAAGCGCTGGACTATCTGGCGGAACTCGCGGATGGCGACGCGCGGGTGGCCTTGGGTAATTTGGAATTGGCGCTGAGCTTTGGTGAAAAAGTCACGCCAGAGGTCGTCAAGGCAGCGGCTCAGCGGCGTTTGCCTGGCTATGATAAAAAAGGCGATGCGCATTATGACATCATCTCAGCGTTCATCAAGTCGCTGCGTGGTAGCGATGCGACAGCTGCGGCGTATTATTTAGCTCGGATGATTGACGCTGGTGAAGATCCGAAATTCATTGCTCGGCGGATGGTGGTTTTCGCCTCAGAAGATATTGGCCTGGCAGGCAACGGTGCGCTGAGTTTGGCGGTCGCTACCTTTGAGGCAGTGGAGCGCGTTGGTCTGCCTGAAGCCAAATACAATCTATTTCACTGCGCTATCGCCCTGGCTCGCAGCCAGAAGTCGCGCGAGATTACTGACTTGATGAACGACGCTTTTTCTCTGGCGCAAAAATACCCAAACTCGCCCGTGCCGCTTCATCTTCGTAACGCCTCAACCAGGCTAATGAAAGATTTAGGCTACGCCAAAGACTACAAATGGCAGGCTGGTTTTCAGCACGAAAAGGGATTTCTGCCAGAAGATATTCCGCGCCCAACCAAGAATTAGCCTACTTTGGGCAGCGCTCATCAAACCGATCATACAGCGCCGCGTACACGCCATTAGTCCAGCCAAAGCCGTCTTGCAACGGATATTCACCGCCTCCACCGATGCGTGACTCACTGTCGACGTCATATTTCTCGATCATCTTGCCTTTGTCGGCAAACACGCGCTCAGTCGAAGCCAGCCATCGTGTCCTGATTTCTTCCGCTAATTCATCAAGTCCGTACCGCTTCAAGCCACAAACCGCTGCCCATTGTAGCGGTGCCCAGCCATTTGGCGCATCCCATTGCTGACCATTGTCAACCAACGTCATCCGCAACCCGCCATCGCGCAAAAACTCGCGCTGTAACATTTCAGCCACGTGCTCGGCTTGTTTCTTGGTGGCGACGCCATTGTAGAGCGGGAAGACACCAGCCAGTGTCGCATGTGGCATCTGTCGACCAGTGCGGAAATTATAATCATAGAAAAATCCAGTCGCTTCATTCCAGCAGTATGTTCTGATGGCTTCTGCGCGCTTTTCGGCAGCCTGAATGAACTTTTTGCGCAGCGCTTTTTGTTTCAAGATACCGTAACACTGAGCGATAGTCATTTCTAGGTCATACAGCAAGCAGTTGAGATCCACTGGCACAATGTCAGTCGTCTGAATGGTTTCAATACAGCACGCCTCGCCAAACCAACGTGAACTGAAATCCCAGCCACTCTCTGCGCCAGCCCGCAGATCCAAGTAGATCTTTGCTTTATTGGCATTGGGGCTTTTCTGAGCCGTCTCGATGTCTTCGCGGCGGCTTTCTGGACGTGGTGTATTTTTATTGTCAAAGTAGCGGTTCAGAACGGTGCCATTTGGCATTTTCACCACTCGTCCAGTAGCTATCTGGTCGGCGCTGTCAAGCTGTTTGTGTCCTTTCATCCAGAACTTGTATTCTGTCAATAGCAGCGGGAAATATTCCAATAGTACCAAGCTCGAGCCACCGACTTTCCGTGGACGCATCGCCAGCAACTTCACCATGGCAGAGAAAAATGGCGGTTGACTGCGACTCAGGAAATATGTTCGGTTGGCGGTCGGGATATAACCAAACCGTTGGATCATGTAGGAATAATTTTTCATCATGCCATTGATCAATTCCCATTGGTTATCAACGGCCAAACCCAGCATGATAAAGTAGGTGTCCCAGTAAAATTGCTCCGAAAAACGTCCGCCGGGCACAATGTAGTCGTACGGCAGGGGAATGAGCGAGCCCGACGCTTTGTGAGCTTGGCGCCTCAGTTGCGGCCATAGCTGCGTGACATGCTGGCGCGCTGATTCAGCTGGCTGAGGCACGTGACCTGCGTGTGACGGATTAAAATCATAAAAATGTTGATTGACAAATTCTTGCAGATTAAAATCGGGTTTTTTTGAGGCTTCCAAGTATTCTCGCTGGATGCGTCGCCAGCGCTTTTTTGGCACCACATCGACAAATGTCTTGCCGTCTTGGTAAATTTGCTGCGCTTGGACCTCGTGAAATAGATGTCCAAATAATTCGTCAGGATCTTTACGATTGATGGGCGTGATGCGCTGACTGGTGCGCACCAAAGAGCGTTTAAATTGGTCAACATTTTTCTTTATCATACTTTTACTATAACTGGTTGCGATGGTATAATCTAGAGCAGATATTTTCATAAGGAGAATGTAAATCATTATGGCAACAGCATCACAGGAAAAAACAACAGAAAACTCAAAGGTTACAGAAGCTCATATTTCTGAGCAAACTACGCAAGAAAACACCAATCAACAATATTTCGCACAGCCACAGGCCGCACCTGTACAGTATGTAGTTATGGCAAACTCCCTCAAAGGCGTGAAAGGCTGGCTAGCATTTTTGACAGTGCTAATGGGCTTTGGTGGTATCATCTATACACTGATGTTCTTCGGTGCAGTGCTAAGATTGAGCAGTCCTGAAGGCGCTGTGTCGATCATCTTTGCGCCAATCATTGCTATTCTATCCTTTACCGCTGTCGTGCTGATTAGTCTGCAGAAAAAAGTTGGCCGCTATCTGGCTATCGCCGCATACATGACGTCTGCGACGTATTTTACCTTGCTTCAGATTATCATTGCCTCAATGCGCAAGGATTCTGATGCAGAACGAATTGTTGGCACCATCGGTGGAATATTTATCTACTTCATCGTTGCTGGACTACTGTCACTATATTTTGTGGTTTCAAAGCGCGTCAAAGAAACATTGGTGGACTAATTTTGGTTTACTCCATCCACGAAAATCGCCCCTAGCTTGGGGCGATTTTCATAGGTAATGAGCGGGTTTATCTCTTGGCGGCGCGTTTTCGCTCATTAGCGTCGAGGTAACGTTTGCGCAGACGCAAAGATTTTGGCGTCACTTCCAGCAGCTCGTCGTCCTCGATGAAGTCGATGCATTGCTCTAGGCTGAACTGTGTAAATGGCGTCAACTGTACCGTGCCATCGGACGATTTGGAGCGCATGTTGGTTAGGTGTTTGGCCTTGCAGACGTTGATTTCGATGTCTTCTTGGCGGTTATAAATACCGACGATCATGCCGGCGTAGACTTCCGTGCCCGGCCCGACCAAGAGCTCGCCACGCGCTTCGGCCGCCTGCAGAGCATACGGCGTGGTGGTGCCAGCTTCAAAGGCGATGAGTACGCCGCCGCGGGTCTTTGGCAATTTACCGCCCAGCGGTTGATAGCCATGCGGCAGGGAATTCATAATCACCGTGCCTTTGGTGGCGGTCAGTAGTACGTTGCGTAGACCGATCAACGCCCTGGTAGGCAATACGTAGGTGATGCGGATAGCACCGCTGGCGGTGGTTTCTTGCGACTTCATTTCAGCGTGGCGCGCACCCAGTTCTTGACTAATCGCACCGATGAATTCACTGCTAATTTCGATTTGTAATTCTTCAATTGGCTCTTTTTCGACACCGTCTTCTGTTATGGTCACCACTTGTGGGCGGCCGACCTCGAACTCGAATCCTTCGCGCCGCATGGTCTCGATCAAGACGCTGAGATGCAATTCACCGCGGCCAGACACCGTAAATCCGATGCCGTTTTCTTCAACGCGCAGCGCCACGTTGGTTTCCAACTCTCGTCGCAAGCGGTCGCCAATTTGCCGCGAGGTAGTAAATTCGCCCTCGCGTCCTTTCATCGGGCTGGTGTTTGGGCCGAGGTACATGCTCAGCGTCGGTGCTTCGATGGCAATTACTGGCAAGGCTTCAGGCTGCTCTTTGTCAGCAATCGTATCGCCAATGTGCGCTTCACCCACGCCAACCAGCGCCACGATATCGCCAGCAAATGCCTCGTCAAGCTCCTCGCGGTTCAACCCGCGATAACCAAAGACTTTCTCAATTCGTGCTGAGCCTGACACTTCGCCCTGTTTCATCAGGCTAACCGCCAGCCCGCGCTTGACCGACCCGCGAGCGATCCGCCCAATGGCATATTTACCTCGAAAGGTATCGTACTGCAGGCTGGTCACCAGCATCTGGAAACCGCCGTCAGCCGTGACGCTCGGTGCCGGGATATCGGTAATAATCGCTTCAAAAATCGGTGTGAGATCGGCGTCTTCAGTCGGGTCAGTAGGGATCTTCCGCCACGCCTTGCCGTCGCGCCCAACGGCGTAATAAATCGGATAATGCAGCTGAGCATCATCAGTTGCTAACTCCAAAAATAGATCGCTTAGCTCGTCCTCGACCTCGGCAATTCGCCTGGCTGGCTTATCAATTTTATTAATCACCACCACTGGCTTCAAGCCCAGTTCTAGTGCCTTTGAAAGCACAAACTTTGTCTGCGGCATCGGTCCTTCCTGCGCATCGACGATCAGTAAGACGCCATCCGCCATCTGCAATGTCCGCTCGACCTCGCCCGAAAAGTCGGCGTGTCCCGGCGTGTCGATGATATTGATTTTATAATCACCGTAAAAAATCGACGTCTGTTTGGCGGTGATGGTGATACCGCGTTCGTGCTCCTGATCGCCCGAATCCATGATCAGTTCTTGGCTCATCTCAGCCTGGTTGTCGCGAAATGTACGCGACTGTTTGAGTAGCCCATCAACCATGGTCGTCTTGCCGTGATCGACGTGGGCAATAATGGCAATATTTCGAATCTTGCTAGCGTCCTTCATAAAAATATGGTCTGATGTTAGTAGCAGACCTTCCTTTAGAGATATTATAACACGTATGTCTGTGCTTCGTCCAATTGTTCGGGAGTAAATGTAACAGCACGCGTGATGCCATCTGGTCTTTCTTGCAGCTTAATTTTTGGCAGCTCCGGTCCGTTCATTTCCTCTGTCATACCATTCATTACCACAAAGAGGCCACATGCAGCCAAGTCCAACTGCGTCTTGCTCACGTGCAGTCCACGCGGAGGTCTACCAGACTCTGTCAGGTCTGCTCCATAAACAGCGGGGATAGGATGAAACGGTAGATACGCAAGTCCTACGGCAAGGAAGGGTTCGTATGATATCCATGGTTTTTCGCCAGGATTCCATGACTTTCTCTCTGTTTTTAAAGCCGGATGTGATTTTAAGAATTTTTTATAGCTCGACTGGTGACTACCGTTTGGAGTGACTACCAGGTGAGCTGTTGTTTGGTCTGGCGTTTGAGAAAATATCGCAAGCCCAGCAGGGCGGGGATTGCCATGCTTAACTTTTTCTGGCTTTAAAATGGTTGACGTAAATGATAATGTTTCTGACATATTCCTTGAGTGATTATTATAATGCTATTTCTTTGGCCGCTCGGGCGATGGCGCGCTTAGATAGCTGCACGGTGCCCATGGTATTTCTGAATGGACCGAGATCATATCGCTCATATAAAACGACATGCAAGGCACATAGAGCCAAGTGTCGTTCTGGTTCGGTAACCGACCTAGTTTTTTCGGTGGTTTGCCTGAAAGGAATGATGCTCGGTAAGCTGTCAATATTCTCATCTAGTACACCAAGCCCGAGCTCAGCGTCGTGATGCTTCTTTTCGCCAGGCATCGCTGAGCGCTGTTCTGGCGTGAGATAGCGCAAATATGCAGCATATAAATCTCCATGTGTTCCATTTGAGCCGAGCACTAAATCGATGCTATTTGGTTCACGCGCACCAGGGATCGCTAAACCGATGGGGACCTTATATACTTCATGAGGAGGTACATCAAATGCGCCTACATTGACCGTAACTTTCTTGGACATTCGATATATAATACTACAATGGGTGCAAAAAGTCAATACTAACGTAGCCTAGCGATACACAGATTCAGTGAGCTCAAAGAAGCTATGAGCAGGGAGACCTTCTACATAGACACCGGGGTGTTCCGATTTCTTGATCTGACGAATGTCATCATTCGTGAGCGATAGATCTGTCGGTAGCTCCCCAGTATCGTACACGGTTTGCATGACATGGCGTAATACATGGCAGCCGACAGTGAGTGTCTCTGGCACTATCCGTGATTCTAGAGCTTTGTGAGCGTTGAGGGAATCTCTGTCATACCAACCATGAACTACAGGTTTTTCAGAATTAGCAATCCAACCCTTGGTTATAATATTGACAATGAGCTTTGTATTGTTTCTAACGACCCGCTCATTACCGTCTTGTACTAAGCGTAAGTCCTTGTGAAATCCACCTTTTTGTACGTCTAGCCTACAGCATATAAGGTTGGGGTTGATCGCTATTAATCCAACTAGCCCAAGCACTACACTAGATCGCCCGGAAGGTCCGGGCTCAGCAGCTTCTCGCTGACGCATCTCAAACTCCACTGGAACAGGTTTTTTACGGAACCTGCCCCTTTCAACCGTCAGGGAAGAGGGTATGATTTTTTCGTCAATTATTGCAGGCATAATGCTTTAAAATGGTGGGAAATACAGGGCTCGAACCTGTGACCTCACGAATGTGAATCGTGCGCTCTAGCCAACTGAGCTAATTTCCCATACTTATATATTATACACTATTATGACGCACCTGCCAAGTAGTGGTCACGAACCTGCTGTTCGGTGAGGGCGGTTGTATAAACCGAACTATACTGCATGCTGCCGGTAAAATATTTCGGACCCTGGTAGTCACTGCCGTCTGCATTCTTCCAGTATGTCAATTTCCCGCAGCCAACTTTCCAGTAGCCGCCGTCTGGTACGTTTTCGCCGGCAGTCATGGATGGATTGGTATCTACTTGTTTACCATCGAGGTACAGTGCTGCGCCATTTGGAGACATGGTTGCAACGACGTGATGCCAGCGACCATCAGCATAGTTTACGCCAGCTTGTGACGTAACAAGCTTGATGCCGCCACTATACGCACCAAATACAACCCGCCCGTCTTTGTCGATGTAGATATGGCGATCACTTTGTCCGCCACCGTTATAATCACCTTCATAGAGCGAGCTAAAGCCCATCAGTCGTCCATTGCTTTTCTTGGTAGTGCTAAACCACACCTCCAGGCTAAAGGTGTTCGGTGCAGGATTGACCTTCTGGTCTGCCGATGTTCCGTGAGTGAGGCAGGCATTCACTCCGTTGAATACTGAAATGCGGCGGTCGTCACGCACACAGCCCGTGTTTGAGACGCTGGCACGGCTAGGCGAGCCATCACTTGGCGAAGACTTGCCGTTGTTGCCGTTACCAGAGAGGTCCGTCACGACAGGATTAGCCGCATAGTCGCTATTGAGCGCCCAGGCAAGATACGGCTGAGGATTTGGACGGATCTGTGAACGGCTCCAGGTGGCCTCAGAGCACTTAAAGTAGGCGCGAGCTTGAACGTGGTTAGTGCTATTTTGTATGGTTGCAGTAAAACCTGCCAGAGAAGACAACTGTACAGTCAGGAGTACCACTTCAAACAAAATGATGATAGCGAGTAGCACCATGTTGCGGTGTCGCTCATGAACGAGTTGTAGGCCGGTAATTTCTTCTTCTGGTGGCGGCAATTTTACCAGCAGTGCTATGAACAGCGGCAGTAGACACCACAATAGCGCAAACATCACACCCGTCGGCCCGAGCGATGGTCGTGGTACGTAAATATAGTGCCCTTGCACGTCAGTTTCGGTGGCCCGAACGATGGCAGTTTGACCAGTGTGAACACGGTTACCATCGTCATCACGAATAGGAAAAATACCCGTATTGACAATGTGTAATCGCACGTCATTTTTCTGGTGCGTAGCGATGCTGAGCATGTCGGCGCGGAGCCACGGATTAAGGATCAATGTGGCCAAGATAACCACCAATGTCCCGCCAATGATGCGAACTGGCCAACGCCAGCGTTCACGCAGTCGCTTGATGCACGAAAGCAAATAGACGATAATCCAGCCGATCAGTAAAATTGGTGCAGCACGCCAAACCCAGCCCCACACCGGCGCAATCACCACTGCCTTACCAATCACATCTCGGTTAGCGACCGGCAGAGAATCTTCGACGGCATTGAGGTCGCCCTTGGTGGTGTAGCTATGGTCGTCATTGACCTTAGTCAGACGATGCGTGTATACACTACCGCTGCGATAGAACGTGATGATGTCATCTTTGTTGTAGGATTGCTGCGGCTGCGTAACGATTAACGTTCCGACTGGTGCGGTTTCGCCCATGCTTGGCGTGGCGATGGTAAAAAAGCGAAAACCAGCTAGGTGTAGCACGAGCACTGAGCCCAAACTTAATAGGCTCAGTGCTGCTATTACCCAAATGCTGGTTTTACTAAATTTCATTGCCCTTTAGTATATCAGATTTATGACTACTATTTGAGGCACTAGGCGCTAAATTGCCAGGTGATTGGCTGTGAAATTTGGCGACCCTGGAAACTTGCGTCGGTGTTTGCTGGCAGCGCAGCCGTGATGATCAGTGTGACGGTCTCGTTTGGTGCAATTGGGTGGCCGACGACTGTCTTGATGTCTTGGGCTGCTGCCTGCTGGAAGGCCTCCGCCGTACCAGTCCATACTTGTGTGCCATTAGCACGGACGGTAACAGTCATTTTGCTACACAAGTTACCGGTACCGGAGACTGATGCGCCTGGTGCGTTTTCGGTTGTACAAGTGCCGCCCTTGACGGTAAAGGCACTGGCAGCGATGCTACCCTTGTTGGTGATCTTTACAGTTGTATCGGTACTACCGCCTGGGACGAGTGCTTGACCACCATATTTGTTGATGGTTGCACAGGTCGCACTACCAGTACCAGTAGTGGTACAGGTAACTGATCCGTCTTGATTCTTTTCTTCCATCACTAATGTACCAGTTGATGCGGTGTTTACGCTGTTGGTGATGGTTGCAACGACACCCGCAAACGTTGGCGTCAAGCTAAACGCTACCATCAGCGTCATGATACCACCGACAACCGCCAGGCCGATGCGTTGCCGTTGAAAATAATTATTTGCCTTACTCATAGTAATATAAACCCTCCTTGACTACCTAAGTGGATGTCTCATATTATTGTTTGCCTTGGCGCGATTGTAGCACAGGCGTTTTGGCATAGTCAATAAGAATTTATGCGTCTTAAATAGTTACTTATATTTTAGCGATATCAGTGCTGCCACAGCAAACAAAAAGCCACCACTGAATGGGTGACAATTGTTGCAGGCTATACTCTGGTGCGGCAGAAAGGACTTGAACCTTCACGCCCGAAGGCACTAGCTCCTAAGGCTAGCGCGTCTACCAATTCCGCCACTGCCGCATGCAGTGATTGTAGCATATACGCAGCCGAATTACCACCCAATGATATTCATTTTCGTTTTCGGTTGTGCTAAAATTAAACGTAAATAGGAAAGGGGAATATGAATAAGGTTGCGACGTATTTGAATGGACATTTGACTGGAGAGGTTTTGGTCAATGATTTGCTATTGGATGCAGCACAATCAGACGGTAGTGTCCTGGCGCGTCGCCCAGAGATGATCGCTCGGCCGTCAAACGTCAATGACATTCGTAAAATCATGCGGTTTTGTTCGCAGTTAGCTGACAAAGGTCACATCCTTTCTGTGGTCGTTCGCGGAGCAGGCACCGACAGCAACGGTGCTGCTACTGGCGGCGGTGTTTCTTTGGATATGCAGGCATATATGTGTCACGCCAAAGGTATCGACCCAAAACAACAATTAGTTCACATGCAAGCCGGCATGAAGTATAGTGCGGTGCGCGAACTGCTATCTATGTATAAAAATTTGGCATTGCCAGAGGTCTCAGCTATCGGTCAAGACGGAACTATCGGCGGAGCAATCGCTTCTGGCGCGGTAGCTTCCTCTGTCGGCTTAACGACGCCGTTCCCTGACGCCATCTCCCAGATGGAAGTCGTTTTGGCAAATGGTGACGTTATCCAAACTGGACGCATCAACAAGCGTGAATTGGCAAAGAAAAAAGGCCTGTCAACGCTGGAAGGCGAGATCTATCGTCAAGTGGATAACCTGCTGGAGGACAATCAACAAATCATCGACGCCATCAAGCGCCGCGAAAAAAGCACAGCTGGATTTTGGGGAATTACCAAAGTCAAAGGCGAGGATGGCTCATTTGACCTGACGCCACTGTTTGTGGGTTCTCAGGGCGCACTAGGTATCATCAGCGAAGTGATCATGAAAGCAGGATACAGCAGCAACGACGCGACAGTCATCACGGCAACATTTGGTGATATGTCTGAAGCGCAAGCGGCAGTTGACGAAGCCTTGAAGCACAAAGTCTCCAAAGTTGACATCATCGACGGACGAATCATGGCGCGGGCTGCTAGTGAGGGCAAGAAATTCTCCTGGGCGCCACGTGAAGCGTTCAAAGGTGCAGCAGTCATCATCACCATGAGCGAGTTCTCCGACAGAGCTCGTGGTCGTGCCGCCAAAAAATTGGCTCGCAAGCTAGAGAATATTCATCCAGTTGGCTTAGCCATCCACGATATCCAAACCCAAGAAATCGCTTCACTATATACTCCATTGTCATTCATATTGCACTCAACTGAAGAACGTGCAATCTGTCCAGCGGTATTTTCAGGACTATGGCTGCCACTAGAACGATTGGACGGCTTTCTGAGTGAACTACGCAAGGTAGAAGCTGAGACCAAGCTGGCGCTGCCAGTTTTCGTGGACGCGGTCAATGGCTACGTTGATTTGCTACCAGTCTTCAACCTGCACAAAGTGAGCGAACGTCGAGTACTATTAAAATTAATTCCAGAAATTGCCAAGTTGGTCGCCGAAAGCCGCGGCAATGTCGCTGGTCGCTACGGTGATGGTCGCTTGAAAGCTGGCCTGATGCAGTCAACTGTCTCGCCAGACGAAACAGCCATTTATTCTCAGATTAAACACATTTTCGACCCAGCCAACATCTTGATGCCTGACATCAAGAAAGAAGTCCCGGCCAAAGAACTGGCTGACGAGCTCAACTTGTGGTGCCGCACGAAATCATAGGCTCAAATCTCTTGCGCATCAGCCATTGGTGTCGTATAATTAGCTGTGCGATCCAAACCATGCGCGGATGTGGCGGAATTGGTAGACGCGCTAGCTTCAGGTGCTAGTGTTCGCAAGAACGTGGAGGTTCAAGTCCTCTCATCCGTACCAGAGATCATCACCAGCTTCGGCTGGTTTTTTGATGAGCAAAATTCCTGCCACAAACCAATTTACACATATCTTTCATCGCCAACCTCTGAGACGTTATTTAACATGGCCTCAAAGGCCTGAGCATTCTTTTTCCAGACATCACCATCTGTACTGATGGCGATAAACCGCGCTAGTCCATCATTTTTGCCAACAGTCAGGCGAGCTTTGGTGACGAACGTCGCTCTACCAACTTCGCAGCTGATTGTCAGGTATATGATCCCCACGGTGTTGCCGTAGTCTTTGTGGTCTATGACTTGGGTGGAGGAGGGATCTGTGGTGCACTCAATGGTGGTGCTATTTTTCAGGGACTGCTCAAGGTTTTTTCTGATGTACTGCTCGGACATCAGCGACTTCCGTAGCCTGTTGTATATCTGGGCTGAGGCGTTGGCTGGGGCGACAGGCTCACGGCTTTGTGACAGATATACCAATGATTCTGACTTATTGTCTCTGAGCTTTTTATCACCAAAGCCTGCATAGACGTAATCATCCGTTTCATAACTCAAATTATTGATTCGCTTCCACTGCTTGGGCCGCTGCCAAGAGGTTTGTCCAGTTTTTTCTTGGACAAGATCTTTGACAGAGACAAATCCGTCCATGTACACCAAATAACTAAAGGACAGAAAAGCACTAATGATAGGGTAGAACCAGAATTTTTTGACATAGCTAACTTTACGCATAACGGTTATGTTTATCATAGCATAGTATCTACACTAGGTTCTGGTGATTACGCTACATACAAGAAAATCACCCTGGGCTAGGTGATCTTTTATTGAGTTAAGTTCAGGGTCTATATGACAGGCAATCGTAAAAGAACAATTGCCTGTCATATAGGTATCACTCACCCATGATGAATTCCTGAGAATCTCTCATGATACTGAAGAGGGTGCTTCGAATCTCGCCTGCCCGGAGAGCTCGTTCCGTGTCTTTGCAAGAGCTTCGGCCTTTTTCTAAGATATCCTTCATATATCTTAGCAACGAGACTGCGGAGACTGTCACATCAAGGACCATCTCTCCCACCTCCTCGCTATCCAGGGGGGCGAACTCGGCGTCTGGCGTGAGCTCTGCGAGCTCATCTATACAACTTTCGAATTTACAAACGGCGAGACCAAGGAGGACTACGTCGCCGAGGGATTCGAACTCAGAACTGGAGATATCGTGGAGAAACACCCCCCAGGACTCTTTAATGTTCTCCACATTGGTTGTAACCTTTTTGGCATACTCTTCAAATTGCATGTCCATGCCTTCCTCTGCTTCTCATCCGCATTCTCACGCCACGGGATTGTAGCGTGAAGCATTGTTCCTTAACAATACAAGATGAGATTTTATCTCTCTTACGGTGGTTAAAAAGAAATAAAACTTCATCTTGTATTCGATTGCCTGTCAAAGTTCACTTTCGGACAAGGATTTACTCAACTTGTCAATAAAAGCTACCTTTACTTCTACCACACTTATTTTAAAAAGTCAATAGATATATGGGGCTTTGTCTTTTGTGTGATGATTTTGCTACAATGACAGAGATGCAGGACACACGAAATGTGATTGATAAGTTCAAAGGCCGGAGTGAGGCAGAGATCGTGAAGGAGCTAGACGCCAAGGACCACGGCTTGGTGATTGCTCTGGAGAACACCGAGCGGGATTTTAATATGGGGACGATCGTCAGGAGTGCCAATGCGTTTGGTGTGCGGCAGATTTACGTCATCGGTCGGCGGCAATGGAACAAGCGAGGTGCCATGATGACAG
This sequence comes from uncultured Candidatus Saccharibacteria bacterium, assembly GCA_963533325.1. Lineage (GTDB taxonomy): Bacteria > Patescibacteriota > Saccharimonadia > Saccharimonadales > Saccharimonadaceae > Nanosynbacter. The sequence continues at coordinate 20,087 of CAUSOC010000008.1, forward strand.
ACAAATATCTGCACGTGCAGTATGTTAGTTCGACGGCTGATTTTGTCGAGCTGATGCGGGCTGAGGGGAGAGAAATTATCGCGATTGATAATATCCCGGGTAGCGTCAATATGGCGGAGACGTCCTTGCCAAGGCGTGCGGTGCTCGTGTTTGGCCAGGAAGGGCCGGGGATTTCCGAGGAGATGGCACAAGCGGCAGACCAAATCATTGCCATTGAACAATTCGGCTCGACTCGCTCCATCAATGTCGGCGCGGCAGCAACTGTGGCGATGTATTGTTGGCTGCAACAAAATGTGTTGGGAATAATAAAGTCTAGCTAATTTCTACACCTTGTTGCACCAAAAATTCACACACTTCTTCATCCAACTGACAATTCACGAAACGTGATCGCGCTGCGAATTCGCCGCTACCATAAACAAATTGTGTTTCCTCGTCGTATTTTATGCCGCGAAAATCACAGCCCTCTGCCTCAATAATAGCTTTGACGCCGCGAAAATCTACATTCCGAACCGACGAATTGATAAAATAAATTGGCTGCCCATAAATATGCTTTGCGCCGTCCAGATTACAATTCTCAAATACGAAAAATCCCATGACAAACTGGCTAAAATCAACGCCAGAAAAATCCTCATTCACAAATTGAACAAGTTCGCCCTCTTGGATGGCGGGGTAGCGCTTGCGTTGGTAGGCTGAAAAATCATTGGCGCGAATAGCGGCGGCAATGCTACGCATGAAATCGTCCATTTACTAAGAATAGAATAGTCTATGGAGTTGCACAATAGCCCTAGCGCTTATCAATAGGTTTACGAATTGATGGTGGCTATGACTATCCGGTCCAATCACCAGTCAAGATTTCGCTTCACCGCTGCCAAATAATAACAACAGTGACCATTTGGATCTGAGACAAAAAATAATTCTTCCACTTCATCATTTGGACATATTTTAAGACACCGGTCATTAGTATACGGTTTGATGAGGTGAGTAAATTCAAACTCAAACCCACCAGACAACCTCTTCACTTGTTGACTCTCATCAGTTGGGTCGGGATAATCAATCGCCACCAGTATAAATGACTGACCGTCTGCCGTCTGAAATAGATAATAGACTGCGTCTGGATATAGCGTGATGAAAGAAGCAAATTCACGAACATATGTCATTTCCTTGATTATTGGAAAGGCTTGAGTGACAAAGTCAGGTATTGTGATTGCGATGCTATTTTTCATGATGATGTATCAATACTTACTACCGCCTGTTGCAATATTGCTTGTAAATTCGCAGTGGTTATAGTCTTTACTAAGTCATGTTTTGTCAATGGCATAGCGGTTTTTTGGTAAAAATAAATTGGCGAGGAATTATAGAACGGGTCGGCTTTAAACGCTTCGGCGAGTTCATCTAGTCGGTTGGTGTATGGAGTGGGATCGAATGTTCGTAAACAGTCCTGTGCCTCTTTAGCTGTATGTTGCCAACCAAAGGATTTTTTCACGGTATAGATTTGACTAGCGGCGTTACCGTCGTAGTAGGCGATGAACTCGTCGTGACTAGATGGATAGACCGGTGCTTGATCAAAGCAGGCGCTGCGTACCAAATCGAGAAGTATCGGGTACATACAGAAAAAGGCGGCAGTCATCTGTTCACTGGTGTTAGCGATTTCAATTGTCAGGGTAATATCCATAAAGTTTTCTGGCTGATGCTCAATTTCCAGCGGTGAGTCTTTGACTAGTTTGGTAATTTTATCAAGTCTAGCGGATTGGCAACCAGCGAAAGCTTCCTGGCAGGATACCAATTGTCTACGCAGTTCATTTTCATCCCAGACAACGACACTTGATTTCATTTCCGCCTCGATATGAGCAACAGATTCGTGGATCATGGGTGCGTCAAATGGTTGCATATCAGCGATAACTTTTTCAAATAGTGCAATTGGCTCGTCAGCGAAGAACGCGACGTCAAAAAATACACTTGACTCAGACGTTGTGCCGCGTAATTCGCCAATGAATGCACGCTCGTTGCCGGATTTTTCTGCCACTCGTAAAAACCGCCGAATAATCAGATGCTCAAACAAATGACAGACATCGTGGTCGGCTGGTAGATTATAGGCAGAATATAACTTGTGGATCATGAGTTTATTATAACAAGTGTGAGAACCCCACCCTAGTAGTTTTATGCTACCAGGGTGGGGTCTTCTCGAAATCAGAAACTCTTGAACGGCTTCCGATCATTCGAGGTGTTAGAGGAACCGAACAGTGAGGCAGAAATGCTGCTCTTGGGCGGTTTCTTGCCCATGATAGCGTCAGAAATGGTGTACTTCGGCTGGCGGGTTTGTCCGCTGTAGCCGTAGTTCTTTTGTCCTGACTGACTGATGCTGTCGTGGTGGTTCCTGCGGTTCATTCCCTTTTGGGGACGACCAGTAGCCATGATAACTCCTCTTGGAGTCGGGCAGAGAAATATTCTCCGCGAAGTGGGGCGTCTCCAGCCTGGTGGCTCCAGGCGAGACGCCAGCCTCTGCGGTTGCAAAAGCTGATATATATATATCAATTATTCGCGTGCTTGTCAACAAACATGTTTACAAACAGCCTATGATGCCCTATAATCAACTCATGATTTCATTCACATTCCATCATCCGCATGTGTTGCCGAGGTAGAGCTCTGATTTTTTGATTGTCCGCGCCGAGTTCTGCCTCGGCGTTTTTGATTGATATATAGAAGAAATAATGACATAATGGAACTAACATGAGCAGTTTATCAACACAAAGTTACAAAGGTTCGCGAGACTATTTCCCAGAGGAAAAACGTCTGCAAAATTATATTTTTAACGTGTGGCGCAAAACCGTCGAAAGTTTTGGTTACGAAGAATACGGCGCTCCGTTACTGGAGCCTATGGATATCTATCTGGCAAAGTCAGGTCAAGAATTAGCGGGTGAGCAAACTTACGCTTTTGAAGACCGTGGTGGACGCCAGGTGACCATTCGTCCAGAGATGACGCCGTCAATTTCCCGCATGGTGGCGGCTAGGCGGCACGAGTTTGCGGTGCCAGCCCGCCTGTATTCGATCGCAAATTTCATGCGCTACGAACGACCGCAGCGCGGGCGAGAGCGTGAGTTTTGGCAGCTGAACGCCGACTTATTTGGCGTGGACGGTCCCATGGCTGATGCTGAAATCATTGAGATGAGTTACCGTTCGGTGCTGAACTTCGGCGCGCGCCCCGACATGTTTACGGTGCGAGTAAATAACCGCCAACTGGTCAATCAACTCCTTGGTCAATTTTTGGGGCTGGATGTCATCGGCGCAAATATGATGACAAAGTTGCTCGATAAGAAAAATAAGATTCCGCCAGAAACTTTCAAACAGCAAGCCATTGAAATTTTTGGTGCTGAGGGATCGCGTGAGGGGTTGCCGAAGCTGGCTCAGATGATCAGCATGAAGAGCGTCGATGATTTACCAGCTGAGCTGAGCGATAGTCCAAGCGTCCAGCAGATACGCACCGTCATGGATCTGTTGCGGCAAAAGGGCGTGACCAATGCGGTGTTTGACGTGACATTGATGAGAGGGTTGGATTATTACACTGGCACGGTTTTTGAGTTCTTTGACAATGCGCCAGAAAACAATCGCGCTATGTTTGGCGGTGGTCGGTACGACGGGCTTGTCGGATTGTTTGGTGTTGAGCCGATGGCGACGGTTGGTGTTGGTATGGGTGCAACGACCATGCAGGTATTTTTGGAGGTCCACGGCTTGTTGCCAGAGCTGGCCACGCACACTGATGTGTACATTATCCCAGTCAGTCCAGAAGTTATGAGCGGCGCCGATGCGCTTGCCAGGAAGTTACGCTCTGAAGGGGTGTTTGCTGAGCTTGACATCACGGGCCGCAAGATCGACAAACAACTGAAGGCTGCTCTGAAAAAGCGAGTGCCGTTTGCTGTCTTTGTGGGTCCAGAAGAGTTAGAATCAGAAACCTACACCGTGAAAAACTTAGTTGAATCAACTGAACAAAAAGTCAATTTCACCCGCATGATTAGCGTAGTGACTGATCATCGATACGATGGTGACGAGGACGCCTTATTTGAGGCTTAGCCCTATATCTGTTATAATCAACAGATATGAAGACGACTGTAAAGAAACTATCAGATACTAAAGTAGAATTGACCATCTCACTGGGTAGCGAAGAGCTGTCAGCTGCCGAGCAAGTAGCGCTTACTAAAATGGCGGGTGACGTGAAGGTGCCAGGCTTCCGCAAAGGTAAAGTCCCTGTCAGTGTTGCCGCAAAACATGTCAACCCAGCGGCGCTGCAGGAGCAGACTTTAGACAATGCTTTGAGTAAAGCCGTAGCCGAGGCCTTCATGGCAGAAAAGATCCAAGCCCTGGACCGTCCAGCTGTTGATGTGAAGAAGTTTGTGCCGGGTCAGGAACTGGAATTTACTGCAGAAGTAGAGATCATCCCACCGGTCAAATTGGGTAACTACAAAAAGTTGAAGGCTAAACGGCAAGCCGTCAAAGTTGAGGACAAAGAAGTAGAGGAAATCATCACTCGGATGCGTGAAAACTTTACTGAGAAAACAGAAGTTAAGCGCGCCGCCAAAGAAGGCGATGAAGCGGTCATCGACTTTACTGGCAAAAAAGATGATGTGCCATTTGATGGCGGTGCAGCGAAAGACTTTGCGCTGAAGTTAGGCTCTGGTCAATTTATCCCTGGCTTTGAAGAGGGGGTGGTTGGTCACAAAGCTGGCGAAACCTTTGATTTGAAATTGACGTTCCCGAAAGACTATCACGCCAAGGAGTTGGCTGGTGCCGACGTTGTCTTTACGGTGACCTTGCACAAAGTCAATGAATTGTCACTGCCTGAAGTGAACGATGAATTTGCTGCCAAATGCGGTCCATTCACCTCAGTAGACGAATTCAAAGCTGACATTAAACGCGAAATCACCAATCAGAAAGAGCGTGAAGCTGACGAGAAGTTGAAAGATGAATTGGTTGGTGAATTAGCAGACGCTTCCAAGGTGGCGCTGCCTGAACTGCTGATTGACGATCAGATTCGGTCAATTGAGCAAGATTTGATGCAGAACTTGATGTACCGTGGATTGACACTGGACAGTTACTTGCAGACGCAAAAGTTTACAGACAAGGACGATTGGCGAGCCAAAGAAGCCCGTCCTGCGGCCGAAAAACGCGTCAAGGCTGGTTTGGTGCTGGCAGAGTTGTCCAAAGAGCTGGGCGTAGAAGTTTCTCACGAAGAACTATCCACGCAAATTGAGGCCATGAAACAGCAGTACGGCAAAGATCCAAAGATAGCTGAACGCTTCAACGATCCAAATGTCCACCGTGACATCGCAAACCGCATGATCACCGACAAAACTGTCGAAAAACTGATAGAACTGAACAAATAGTCTTTGAAGAGTAGCCTGAGTGACATCAATACCACTTCTGCTGGTATTGACAAAAATGCCTTTATGGTGTAAAATAGCACTTAGTTATGTGTGAACGTCACGAAGGTCATACCTCAACCATTTTCCAGTGCGGTTCAGAACCAGAGCAAAAACCATTACTAGAGCGAGTCATGATGTCTCGTCGTCGTTTTTTGGGACTTTCTGCGGCGGTTGGTGCCGGTGTTGGATTAGTAGGAAGCGCAGGATATCATCTTGGAGCTCGATATGGAGAGGGACCCTCTCGACCCACGCCACAGGAGGCTGCTAGTTCATTGCCGCCATATGATATCACTCTTGGCTCAGTTATTTTGCAGCCCAAGGGCCACAGTAACCACAGAATTACTAGTGATATCGTAAAGGAGATTCAGCAGCAAACAGAATGGATAACTGGCACGACTGCTGGAGCTTATACATTTAGAACACTTCATTGGATAGATGAGACCCCTCCTGATCTTCCTAATGGGGTTTTTTCTGACGGATTGATAGAGAAAATTGCCCAATCATATCATGAAAGGTATAAAGAAATATTGGGCGATCGTGCTATTACTGCTGTGATGATCAACGGTGGCGATACAGAGGGAAAAAATTATGGCGGCCGGGCCTATCAGAAGCCTGATGACGCCGATGGGTCATATTTCCCGTGGTTTACTGTTAATTACAACCGTGCTCCTAGTAGTGTTGTCTCGCATGAAGCAGGTCATGAATTGGGTCCAGAGTTGGGTAAAGGACTGGGGCATCAATTGTTGATGCCAAACCAACTCCAAGGCGAGGATGGAGAGCTACGCACGGCGTGTGCGTTTGATACCATACAAAAACTCCTGCAAGCTGGTTTTGATCTGGAAAAAGTACCGGGAGACCCTTCTCAAGTACAGCAGTATGCCTCGCCATTTAGTGTTATGGGGCGCCCAGATCTATTCGAAAAGAGTGCTCGCATTATTCCCAACGCTTCCAGTCCTTCCAAAAATTCCAGACTGCTATTTTCGCCACCAGAGCTGAAACACCTTGATCCACGTCGTAAAGTTAATGACTTTGAAGGTCATTCAGAAACGGTTCGGTACTCATTGTCTCAAGAATTTGATGAGCGACTAGGAGTAGTCATGCCATTACCGGCTGATCATGTATTGAAGAAGATCTTGCCAGATATAGAAAATATTTTCTTTGGACCAATTTGCGGACCACTGTTCGACGAACAAGGAAACAAAATCGAGCATCCTATCCAGAAGATTGGTGTATTTGCCACCTGGAAAGACAACCGTGGCACAGCATTGCTTGAAACGAGCCCATTTAACCTAATTGATTATACTTCTCAAACGGAATCAGTGAATTATGCGGATTCGCAATTGGGTGTTTTGGTGACTTCGGGGTATGACCTTCGCGACGGTGTGTATATTGACGTCCGAGACCTCAATAGCTCAGAATCGCAGGAGATTCTTCGGGTTGAACGTGAACGAGCAACCGAGCGCAACCAAATTATTATGAATAATTAGTATTTTATATTTGCTAATTATCTCCGTAGCCTCCAAGAGCCAATAAGTATTTGGTATACTAGTTGTAGCTAAAGGGGGTGGGGAAATATGAGGCAGTATCTAGACGCGTTACAGCAGGGTCGCGGCAGCGGCGCGAAAAAAGGT
>CAUSOC010000009.1:0-27008 GCA_963533325.1 uncultured Candidatus Saccharibacteria bacterium
CAAGGGGCTGGCGGGGTCATGTGCTTGGAGATCTTGCTGTGGCTGCGGGAGTGCAGACCGTGGTCAGGGCCGGGCGTGGCAAGCACGACTTCGCGCTCGGCAGGGGTGAGGCGCGCGAGCAGGCGGTGGCGGAAGTAGTTCTGGGGGCTCTGGTGGCGGCGGAAGTTTTGCCCTGCCGGCAGTCGTAGCTGCTGGTGTGGCTGGTTTTGTTCGCTCAAAAACAGGTTCCAAGGCTGCTGGCGTGGCAGTGGGTATGGCGGCTGGAACCGTGGTTAGTTTGTTGTATCTTTGGGGTGGTACATTCGCTTTCATCGTGGCGATGATATCTACCGTCATTGGCGCGTTTGGTGGTGCGTGGGCTGATAAGTTGGGTCGATTCCGAAAGGGCAGTGCAGCGGCACAGCGGTCCGTACAGCAGGCAGCTGCTTCTGACGCGGCGTGGAGCCCAGAGCGATTAACAGAGTATGCTGCGTCAATCTTTGGTAAGTTCCAACATGATTGGCAGCAAATGAATGTAGCATCAATTCGAACGTATACCACACAGCGATACGCAAATCACATCAGCTTGATGCTATACGCCTTGCAACAAATGGGCCGCGCAAATCACATGAGCAATATTCGCATCAAGGAAATTATCATCACGTCTGCTCATGACGATGCCAATGACCAGCAAGACCGTGTTAGTTTTGGTATTTTGGCTCAGGCAAATGATCAATTGATCGATACAGCAAGTGGTGATGTTTTGACTGCGACGACAGAGGAATTTGGTGAACAATGGAACTTTGTGCGCCATGAAAACACTTGGCTACTAGACAGCATCGATCAAGCGACGGAAGAGGAAAGCATGCTAGTGCGGTCTTTGAGGCAATTTGCTGTTGATAATAGGATGTACTTTAGTCCAGATTGGGGTAATCTACTGCTGCCAACCAGAGGTCAGTTGTTTAAGGCTGGGTTTAAGAATGCAGACATTAACAACCATATCATTGGCTTCTGGACAGGTGATTTGTTGGTCCAGTTATATACCTATCGCACCAAAGAAGACGAGTCAGGCGACCAATACGTGGTCGGGCAAATCAATCTGCCAAAATCATATGGTGGAATTTTAGTGGAGCGGCGCGGTAAACTCCTGTCGCGTCTGAAAGCTCCGCGTGGATATAACAAAGTGTCTTTGGAATGGGGCGATTTCAATAAACGCTATCAAGTGTATGCGACTGACGAAAATCAGGTGACAAGTTTTGAGCTGCTCAATCCATCTTTTATGGCGTGGTTATACGACCAAAATATCAAAGTGAACATTGAAGTGGTTGACGATGTTGTGTATCTCTACGCAAAACTAAGCGCCAATGAGCAGCGCTACGAGGCAATGTTGGAAATTTTGAAGCGAAGCCACAAAGAACTAAAGATGTAAGGAGAAAACATGATCACTAAAGCTATCATTCCAGTTGCTGGTTGGGGTACGCGGATGTTACCGATTACCAAATCAATCGAAAAGTGTATGCTGCCGGTGGGGACGCGGCCAGTGGTTGATTATATCGTGCAGGATATTGTTCGGGCTGGTGTCAAGGATATTTATTTCGTGGTGGGCGAGCAAAGTACCCAGGTGCAAAGCTACTATCGGTCAAATATTCAGCTGAACGATTATCTGCGGCGTGCCGGTAAAGAAGATAAATTACCTCTAGTAGCGCCGCTACGTGACGTGCGAATACATTTTTTAACTCAGCCAAGCACTGGTGGTTATGGCACGAGCATTCCCGTGGGCTTGGCGAGCGAATTTATCGAACCGGGCGAATCGGCCTTTGTGGTGATGGGCGATCAATTTTTCTGGCGTAGCGATGGCGGTTCAAATGCCGCTGATTTGGCAGAGTTGGTGGAGTCACGCGGGCTGTCGGCTGGCTTGTTAGGTAATCCTGTTGAGGAATCGTTTATCCCGCACACCGGCATCATCGAAACCGACCAGCAGGGTAATTTTGTCCGCATCATTGAAAAGCCGAAGCTGGAAGAAGCGCCGAGCAACCTCAGCAATTCAAGTCTTTACATTCTTAACAAAGAAATTTTTGAGTTAGCACGGACATTACCCGCCAATCCGCAACGCGGCGAATTTGAGCTGACTGATGCTATCAACGCGTACATCGCGGGTGGTGGCGTCATCGCGGTGGGCGAGGCCAAGGGTGACTATATGGAGTGCGGCTCGCCGAGTGGCTGGCTGCGGGCAAATAACGTTATGGCTGAGTTACAGAAAAACTAGTTGCATGTATCGTCTGTCTCTGTTATAATTGGTCACTGATAGTAAATATATATTAAGGAACGAAATGAAAGCAGTCGTAAAAATCTCTGGCAAGCAATACATTGTCAGCGAAAAAGAGTCCCTCTTGGTGGATCTCCTCCCTGAAGGCACAAAAGAACTCACTCTCGACGCACTTTTAGTGATTGATGGTGATAAAACAAAAGTCGGTACGCCAACCGTCAAAGGTGTGGTGGTGAAGGCAAAGGTCGTTGAAGCAGAAGTTAAGGGCGACAAAATCCGCGTTATTCGCTACAAGAGCAAGAAACGTGTACACAAAGAAACTGGTCATCGCCAGAAGTACACCAAGATTCAGATTACGTCAATCAAATAATCGAAAGAGCCGCTTCCATCAGAGAAGCGGTTTTTTGATGTCTGTTATTTCTGTTTTGCTCATGCTATAATTAGGGCAGGTAAAAAGGGGAACGAATGACAAAAATCATTGCGGTGACAAATCAAAAAGGCGGCGTTGGCAAGACAACGACAAGCGTTAATGTTGCGTATTATTTGGCAAAAAGTGGTAAGAAAACATTGCTGATAGATTTTGATCCTCAGGGCAACGCGACCAGTGGTCTGGGGATTGATAAGTCCAATCTATCGCGCACGATGACCGAGGTGATCACCGGTCAGGCAACACTGCAAAGCGCCATCATTCAAACAGAATATAAAAATTTAGCGTTGGCTCCATCTACGCCACATTTGGCAAACACTGAAGTTGAGCTAGCGCAGGCTGAAGGTCGGTTTATTAGGCTGCGACGGGCTATCAATAATTTACAGGGGTATTATGACTACATCATCATCGACAGTCCACCAAGCTTGAGTTTGCTGACGGTTAATGGCTTGATTGCGGCAAATTATATTCTGTTGCCAGTGCAGGCAGAGTTTTACGCACTGGAGGGGCTGGGTCAATTACTGGAAACCATGAAATTGATACGCAAAGGGCTTAATCCAAACCTTGATCTGCTGGGCGTGCTGCCGACCATGATGGACAGCCGTACAACGCTGTCAACGCAGGTTCATGAGGAGATCAAGAAGCATTTTCCAGATCGAGTTTTCCAGACGACTATTCCACGGAATATTCGCTTAGCTGAAGCGCCAAGCCATGGACTGCCAGTTGGCGCGTATGACCGCTTCTCCAAGGGTGCACGCGCATACAAGGCATTGACCAAGGAAATCATAGGGAGGATTGGTTAATGAAGAAGGGATTGGGCCGTAGTTTTGATTCACTCATTCCGACAAATCTGATCGATGAGTCGTTTGATCCGACTGCCAAACAAGACGGCAGACTTAGTCAGCTCAAACAATTACCGATTGAGCAAGTCATGGCCGATCCAGATCAGCCGCGTCGGATGTTTGATGAAGAGGCGCTTGATGAGCTGTCTGAGTCGATAAAGATTCATGGTATTTTACAGCCACTGGTAGTGACAGGCAAAGCAGGTGCTTATGTGATCGTTGCAGGTGAACGTCGTTGGCGTGCCGCTCAGAGGGCTGGGCTGACAGAGGTGCCGGCATTGGTGCGAACGCTGACTGGCCAGCATCGTTTGGAATTGTCTTTGATTGAAAACCTACAGCGTCGCGATCTGAATCCTCTGGAAACTGCTACGGCATACGCGAAATTGCGCGATCAGTTCAACCTGACGCTGGATGAAATAGGGCAGCGAGTTGGTGGTAAATCGGTTAGCGCCATCTCTAACACTATGCGTCTTCTGAAACTGCCAAAGGCGGTCCAGGAAGCTGTTTTTAGCTATAAAATCACTGAAGGTCAGGCTCGACCATTGATCAATGTGCCCAAAGAAGTGGCAGAAGAGCTGCTGGAGAAAATCATTGCTGAAGGGTGGTCTGCTCGCCGCATTGAGCAGGCGATAGTCCTCTGGAAAGAGTCTAAAAACAATCCATTTGAAAAGCGACGTCCGGTCGAGATTCCTCATGAAGAAGTCGTTCAAAATTTGACCAAAAAACTGAATTCAAAGATCAAAATTCGTACCAATACGCGCGGTGCTGGGCAAATCATCATACCATTCAAAAATGCTGTTGATTTTGAGCGTATTCATCAACTGCTGAAAAAGTAGTTAAAATCCACGGATTTTAGTAATTGGCCAAATCCTCATGGAGACTGGTCCGACGATGTCATACAAAGGTATTGGTCCCATGCAGTTTCGGGAATCACACGAATAGTTTTCTTGTCGGTGGTCGCCCATGACAAAAATAGTCCCCTCTGGTACGGTAGTGTCAACATCGCCTGACGTCGGCTGTCCAGGTTCGTTTTTATTAACTGTAGTATCAGGATTAAACCCATGAATATGAGCGCTATTATACACCGTAACGACGCCATCCTTAACCGTAACACGCTCACCAGCAAAGGCGATAACTCGCTTCACGATATACTCATCTTTATTTGTTGAAGAGTTAAAATTTGGGTTTTTAAAGACAATGGTTTGACCCCGCTCAGGGACGTATCGCTTGTTTTTGATTTGTGCCGCTGTCACTGGTAGTCGATTAACAATCAAACGATCACCTGTGTGCATGGTCGGTTCCATACTGGCGCCTTGAACAGTAAAATTACGAAAAATAAAGGTATTAATCAATAGTGTGCCGACCACCACGCCAACAACAAAAACGATGAGCCCCAAACTGTCACGAATCTTTGGGTGTCTATCAAGAAAAGTTGCATCCATCCTATTTAGTATAGCCTGTATAGTGTGATATAATCAAGAGATATGGAGCTACTGCGAACCGTTAAGCGCAAATCATTTTTTAGTGAGGTGGTGTACCATCTGTTGAACATCAGCTTAGCTTTGGTATTATTTGGTATTACACTTATGGTGCAATCGCCAGTGGCTGCGGTAGTATTGGTTATTTTGAGCAAGTGGCGTGTATTGGCGGTGAGGCCACGTTTTTGGTGGACGAATATCCAGTCTAACCTGGTGGACTTGATCGTTGGATTGAGTGTGGTGGCATTGCTATACCTGTCTGTGGGGAATATCGCCGTGCAAATTGCTTTCACTGCCTTTTATATCATTTGGCTGGTGATCATCAAGCCGATGTCAAAGCGCTGGCAAATGATGTTGCAGTCGGCCATCGCCATCTTATTTGGTACAGTAGCGTTGTTCTCCATTGGTTATTTGTTGCCAGATATTGCAGTTGTTACTGGCTCAATGGTCATTGGCTACAGTGCCGCTCGGCATTTTTTGGTTAGCTACAAAGAAGATCAAATAGTTCTGCTGAGCTCTATCTGGGGAATTATGTTTGCGGAGATTGGCTGGCTAGCGTACTATTGGACCTTTGCCTATGCTATACCAGGACTCACCATGATCAAACTTCCGCAGGTGACTATTATTTTGCTTTTGATATCTTTCTTGGGTGAGCGGGTCTATCGATCATGGAAGAAAAACGGCGCGGTCGTACGGAGCGAGATCATGCCGCCAGTTTTGTTTTCTGTAGCAGTGATAGGCGTTATATTACTATTTTTCAACACAGTAACGAGGATTTGATAGATGACGGAGGTGGGACTAGGTCAACCAAATAACAACGCGCAGGTGATTACGCTATCACGGCGACGGATGATGGCTATCTGGGTTGCCATAGCAGCGCTATTTTTGTTGATAATTATGATCGGTAGCGTGCTACTCATGATGGTGCTGCGTCCAAAGCTCGCCAGTACGCATGGCCCAACGGTTGACGGTAATCTGACTGTTACCGCCGAAGAATCGAATGTCTCAAAAATCGTCAATCAGGTATCCCCTAGCGTCGTATCGATTATCACTGTAAAAAGTAATGGCTTCAGATCACAAGAGAACGCTGGAACTGGCGTGATCATTAGTAAAGACGGTTATATTTTGACGAATAAGCACGTAGTAAATGGTGGGCGGTCCTTCCAAATCATCACTGGCTCGGGCGACCGCCACACCAATGTCAAACTAGTGGGAGTTGATCCACTAAATGACATTGCGTTTTTGAAGATTAACGGTGTTGATAATCTGTCGCCAGCGACTATTGGCGACTCGAGTACTGTCCGCGTTGGTCAGAAAGTCATTGCTATCGGCAATTCGCTTGGTAAATTCCAGAACACTGTCACGAGTGGTATCATCTCAGGCAAGGGGCGTCCACTCCAAGCTTCATCAGACAGCGACGACGATCAAGACCAGAAGCCTGAATCATTAACGGATCTGCTGCAGACCGATGCCGCTATTAACCCGGGCAACTCGGGTGGTCCGCTGTTAAATATGGCTGGTCAAGTCATCGGCATTAATACCGCCATCGTCGAGGATGCCCAGAGTATTGGCTTTGCTATCCCGATAGGCGCAGCCAAAGGACTGATCCGCAGCGTTCTGGAAAAGGGCGAGATCAATAAATCATACATCGGCATACGTTACCTAGAGGTGACGCCAGAAACGCGGGCCGCAAATAAACTGTCGGTCAAAAATGGCGCTTTTGTCGGTGGTGTTTCTGGGCAACTGGTACAGCAGGGTGGTCCAGCAGACAAGGCCGGGATCAAATCTGGTGATGTTATCACCAAAGTTAATGATAAAACTATTGGCGAACATGGTGGTTTGACAAGCTTGATTGGCGAATATCTGCCAGGCGAAACTATCGAGCTGACGGTTATCAGAGATAACAGAGAGCAGAAACTGAGGTTAACGCTCGGTGCCTACAAGTCGTAGCACCACGATCAATCCGCTGGTTTCCAAGTGTAAAAAGCCATTTTGATCACCAAAGGCTACGATCGTCTGGTGTTGTTCCTCGTCTGCCTCGATGAATAGCAGTCCTTGGTCGGTCATATGCTTGGGTGCTTGCTGAATGAGCTCTCGGATTAGCTTAAGTCCTCCTTCGCTGGTATACAGGGCTTCTGACGGCTCGTGACGGAGCTCTGGGGAGGTGTTCTTCCAATCCTTGTCGACATATGGTAAATTCGCTAAGATGCAGTCGAGCTTTTCAAATTGGCCGAGTAGTAAGGATTGTTTTTGCGTAAAGATTTTAGCACCCAATTTCTTGGCATTCTTTTCTGCCACTAGGAGTGCTTTAGGGCTAATATCTGACAAAACAACATGCCAGTTGTCTGGCAACTCGAGCGCCGCAGTGATTCCCAAGCATCCAGAGCCAGTTCCTATATCGATGAGCGTCCTTGGTTGGTCGTCTTGTGGCGCCAGCTTTAGTAGTAGATTGATCATTTCTTCTGATTCAGGACGCGGGACTAGTACGCTGGGCGATACACTAAAATTCCGTCCGTAAAACTCTTTTTCGCCCAAAATATACGCCAGCGGTACGCGGTCGAGACGCAGGCTAAGTCGTGCTTCGGCGATATCAACGCGCCGCGGATCAATCTCTTCATCTAGATGCGCATGAAGGTATGTTCGGTTTTTGCGCAAAGTATTAGCTAAAATGAGCTCCGCGTCTAATCGGGCTGATGCGATATCGGCTTGCTTTAACGTGTTAGTGGCGGTTGTTAGCCAGGATGTTATGGTTGACTTTTCTTGCATTATATGCTAAATTATACACCATTGAAGAGAAATTTCATAATCAACGTGGCTACTAGACGGCACGGGAAGAGTTGGCATGTATGAATAAGCGCGTGAACAAATTGAAAGTAGATTTTCCTTCTTGTGAGGGTATTGTGACCGTTGATCATGATTTTCCAAAGATTCAGCTTGATCGTAAGCTAGGTGCTGAGCTAGTGCCTGGTGAAGTTGTTGACCTTTCTGAAGAACGACTAAAAAAATATCTTGAGTATGCTGAAATACCGGAGCAGTGTTGGGGTGATTTGTCACTAATCATCACTGGTGCAGAAAATTCTTCGTATCTGGGGAGTGATGAATTAGGGTATGTAAGTGATGATGGCGAGGGAGGACTTGATGTTGTTATCGGGATTGATTACGACTCTGACTCTGAGGCTACGCTACGGCATGAGCTGTGCCACGTCAAGGATGCGATAGATGGGGAAATTGACTTCCAGAAGAAAAATTTGTTATACACACTGGGAAGTTCAATATCTAAAGAACGATTACGTAAGCAGGCCATTATAATTCATGCTTTGGGCGCTCTTGCTTATGCGTGCGGTATGTATTTTAACTCTGAAGAGATGAAAAATAGTGTGCTCTCTGCGGTGGTTGCAAATAATACCGTGGCTGCGGCGTTACTGGGAGCACACCTGAAAGGGTACTATCATGATCCAGGAGAAAAGCGCGCTCGTAAGGCTGCGGAACATGGTAAATGGTTACCACATGTGTTCACGAGGCGTATTGATACTATGCCTGTTGATGAATTGGCGTCATCATTTGCGTCTCATCCTTGGACCTCGGTATATATAGCAAAAAATGATGATGAAGTGCGCGCCAGGGAGCAAGCCGCTGGCCAACTTAGTTTGTCGTATTTTACAACGACAGATCCAGAGGAGGTTGAACTGCTTGCTGTCAAAGGGGTTGAGCGAGAGTATGTTGAGTATAAACGATTAGTCGAACAAGGGGTGATCAGTAAAAGAGGACTTAGAAAGTTTAAGATTAGCGAAATAGTCGATGATTTCATGGATCGTGCAGAGGTAGCTACTAAAGGTGGCGGTGCAATGGTTGCTGTACTGCCTGATTCCATGCATCGTGTCAACATGGGGGAATATAGTAAACGATACAATGACATCAAGCGCAATATCACGGAATAGAGTTTTTTGTTAAGCTTCAGCATTCTTTGCTTTTAGCTCTCGCTCATACCGCTGTAGTTGCTCAATCAAATCGTCAATGTCCCCGTTCATCGCAGCGGGGATATTGCTGCGGCTGTAGTGTATGCGGTGGTCGGTGATGCGATCTTGCGGGAAGTTATAGGTGCGGATTTTTTCGGAGCGATCGCCAGTGCCAACGAGTGATCGCCGCTCAGCACTTAATTTGGCATTTTCTTCGTCAATTTTCATCTGTAGTAAGCGCGAACGCAGCACGCTCATGGCTTTTTCGCGGTTCTTGATCTGTGATTTTTCGTCTTGGTTGGTCACGACGATACCAGTTGGTAGGTGAGTGATGCGCACCGCCGAGTCGGTGGTGTTGACGCTCTGACCACCATGGCCGCTGGAGCGGTAAATGTCAACGCGCAGATCATTGGCGTTGATTTCAATATCAGTTTCTTCGGCCTCTGGCAACACCGCTACGGTGACGGTTGAGGTGTGGACGCGGCCTTGGCTTTCGGTGACCGGGACGCGCTGGACGCGGTGGACGCCGCCTTCAAATTTCAATTTGGCATATGGCGCGTCGCCTTTGACCATGAAAATGACTTCTTTGTAACCACCTGAGTCATTGGCGGATTCGCTGACGAGCTCAGTTTTGTAGCCATTGGCTTCGCACCAACGCAGATACATGCGGTACAATTCCGCCGCGAACAGCGATGCTTCGTCGCCGCCAGCGCCAGCACGGATCTCTATGATGATGTTTTTCTCGTCGTTTGGATCTTTTGGCGTCAGTAGGATGAATAATTCTTCCTCCAGCTCTGCCAGACGCGCTTCAGTTTCAGTGATTTCAGCTTTTGCTAGTTCCGCAATCTCATCACCGCCAGTAGCCAATTTTCGTGCTTCTTCTAAGTTTTTTGTTAGCTGCTGGCGCTCCTCGGCCTTTGCTATCAAGGTTTCCAGCTCTGAAAAACGTTTATTTTTTATGGTAAACTCTGGATCGCTATATGCGGTAGGTTGCGCTAAAAAATCTGCCAAGACTTGTCTCTCGGCGATCAGGTCGTCTAAGTGTAATGCAATTTGTGCCATATAAGCCATATTATAGCACAGAAACCCCATGGCGTATATTGACAATAGTAGAATTTGTGTGTATAATATGCGTAACATGGTTAAGCTTAAAAATATAATTCCTGCACGACTGCGCAGAGTCAGGCAAGTCAGCCTGAATAGCGAGCCTAAATATGACCAAAATCAGGTGATGTACAATCTGTATGAGCAGGGTTCCGTTTCCGTTCATCCACGTGAGCCATTTGAAGCGGTGTCTGGAGAAGAGATATCGCATCGGATGGAAATAGACCACTGTGTGAAGCGGGCGCCCACGTTGGCGGAGCTGATGAGCAATAGGGAGTATGGCAGGGAAAACGATGTGCACAGTGTGATCGGTAGTCGGGCGTTGCTTTCGCGTGAGGTTGATGCCTTGACCCGAGAAGACTTTTCAGTACAGACGGAACAGCAGACAATTTCAGCATTGTTTTCTGGGTTGTGTGCGCGAAGTGATGATTTGGCGCGTACCTCACGATTGTCTAAAATCCGGAATCATCTCAACTATGTTGGTGAGCCAGAGCTCATGGAGGCGGCGCACGGAATCGCGACGTATTGGAAGCATAGGCTGGACGCGCACCCTGATAAAACATTGTTTGTTATGCTGGGCGAAATTAATAATATGGAACGTGCTGACTATGCCGCCCCACAAGGAAAAATAAAAAGTGACGAATATTTCATGGAATTGATCATGGGGGAGTTTTCTGATGATGAGTTGAGCCAGTACGTTGGTAGGCTGTTGATAGATGAGCATGAATTGGCAAACGTATCCAAAGAAAACGTTGATATCATCATGCTGGACGACTGGACAAGTAGTGGCACAGAAATTATGGAACAACAACAGTGTTTTTTGAGGCGACATCCAGACTTGAGGGACCATATAGAAGTCCAACTAGCGATTGCCAATGAAGAAAGGTTGAAAGTAGGCTTTCGTATGAGCGGGGGGCAGCATGTGCCAGTCCGCGCGTATTATTGGGCAAATAGTTCTTCTGAGCTTTTTAGCACGTATATCGCAGGGTCGCACTCGTCAGATTACTCGTTGGCGGTTGATGTCAGCTCTCTACTTGGAGCAGAAGATGCGATGCCGCCAGGTGTGCAAGTTGCGCGACCATATCACCGAGACGACTATCAGACGACCTTTCGTCAACGCTTACAACACGCTAGGTTGCATGGCTCAAACGTGATTAAATAGATACATGACATTTTCAACGTGGCGTGAGTTTGTTGAAGCTGAGGCTCAGCAGCCGTATTTTCGAGTCTTGATGAATCGGGTGGATGCTGAACGGGAGAAATATGAGGTGTACCCAGCGAGGCAAGATATGTTTTCTTGTTTTGCCGCTTGTCCACTGGACACGGTGAAGGTAGTTGTCATTGGGCAAGATCCATATCATGGACCGGGTCAGGCGCATGGTATGAGTTTTTCGGTTAAGCCGGGAGTTAAATTGCCACCAAGTTTGCAGAATATTTTTAAGGAGTTGGTTGATGATACCGGGGTAGATATGCCGACTAGTGGTTTTTTGGAACCATGGGGCAAGCAGGGTGTACTGTTGATGAACACTAGCTGGAGCGTCAGACGAGGTCAGGCTGGTAGCCACGCAAATTACGGTTGGATGGAGTTTTCTAAAAATCTGCTAACGATGCTGAATGACTATGAGCAGCCGCTAGTGTTTATATTGTGGGGAGCGCACGCCCAAAAGGTTGGTCAGGCGATCACAGACAGTCGACATTTGAAGATTTGTAGTGCTCATCCGTCACCGTTTTCTGCCAATCGGGGATTCTTTGGTAGTAAGCCATTTTCGCGTGCCAATGATTTTCTGGTACGGAATGGCCGCGGGGCGATTGACTGGCGGTTACCTTGATTGACAAATAGTAACTTTATGTGATATAATATGAACTATGGAACATTCAATTGATACTATTAAACAAACACCAGATACGTTGCCGTTGCCATCTGTTACCAAAACGTACAGATTGCCCGAAGGGATGTTGCTCGGACCTGATGAATCAGTCAAGGTGAAAGGATTTATAGCTCGGGGAAGAATTGATGGAAGGTCGGCTGTCTTGGCTTTGGATGACTCGGGAGAGAATGATACTCAGGACTCAGTGCTGCAGTCTCATCTTGAGGATGCAATTTTTGGAGATTTTTCATTTATGCGCTCAGCATATTATAACCACATTGCTCAGCATCAGGGCATGACGACACCGAATATACTCAAAGTGTCAGAAAATGACCAAGAATCACTGAAGCTGACCGGTTTGTCTATGGTGCTGGCAACTGGATCTTTGGAGAAGATAGAGCAGAGGCAGGACTCCCCCGCGGGATTAGTTGTATCAAGGGGTGACGAACTGAAGGAAGTGGCTGATATTGAACATAGGGCAGCAGAGATTGGTCTGTATTCTCGAGCAACAGTACAGTTTCCTGGAGATGCGCAAGGAGCGGAAGAGTGTATCATATTGACGGATGCGGTCGGTAACCAGGTCATCATGCCGTCTCATGAAGAGACGACAGACCTTCTGGAGCGTCTGTTTGGTTATCAAGAAGCCGAAGGGCAGTTGTTTGATGCTGAAACAGCACTGTCGGCTATGTCTGAGTAATTCGAAAACTGATTAGCCTAACAAAAACCGCCCCAGTGATGAGGCGGTTTCTTATAGGTGTCACAGTCTACTATTTGCTAGACTTTTTAGCCTTTTTGTCTGATTTTGGAGCATCAGTTTTTGCGGCTTTGTTGGCGTTCGCTTTCTTAGCTTTATTTGCCAAAGCTGCTTTGCGAGCTTCAGCTGCTGCCTGGCGCGCCTTGAAGCGGTCAACACGACCTTCGGTGTCGATAATCTTTTCTTCACCAGTAAAGAATGGGTGTGAAGCCGACGAGATGTGAACTTTCACGAGAGGGTAAGTATTACCGTCTTTCCATTTGATGGTATCTGTTGTCTGCGCTGTTGACTGAGTCAAGAACGCGAAGCCCGCTTGATCGTCGCTAAATACGACAGGGCGATAGTTCTGTGGGTGAATACTGCTTTTCATAACCGTTCAATTGTACACAATTTACCCTAGAATGTCAAAAGGAGTTGTCTCGAGAGTCGAATAGTGGTATAATTGCTAGGTAACTAATTTTAATGACACAATCCGTTTCACACTCCACATCGTGAGCGGATGAGGCAAAAGGAGAAAGAAATGTCTGTAGCAGTAGACATTAAGGCTTTGCTGGAGTCAGGTGTTCACTTTGGACACAAAACCAGCCGCTGGCACCCAAAGATGGCGCCATATATTCACAGTAAGCGTCAGGACAGTCACATTATTGACTTGGTCAAGACGGTTGAAGCGTTGGATAAGGCGTTGCCAGAACTAACAAAAATCGCAGCATCAGGCCGCAAAGTACTGTTTGTTGGCACGAAAAAGCAAGCCAAAGACGTGGTGCGTCAGGCTGCTGAAAAGATCAACCAGCCATATGTAGTTGAACGCTGGATCGGTGGTATGTTGACCAACGGTGCGACGATTACTCAGCAGATCAAAAAGCTGAAGAATTTGGAAAAGCGTATGGCGTCAGGTGACCTGGAAAAGCGCTACAACAAGTTGGAAGTGCAGCGTTTCCAAGAGGAAATCGATAGCTTGAACGTTAAATATGGCGGTATCAAAGACTTGATGGGCAAGCCAGGCGCAGTGGTCGTGGTTGATGCTTTGACTGACGCAAATGCAGTGCGTGAAGCTCAGACATTGGGTGTGCCGGTATTTGCTATTGTTGATACCAATGTCAATCCAACTGGCATCGACTACGTCATCCCTGGTAACGACGACGCTATCAAGGGTATTCAATTGCTACTAGACTACTTCACCGAAGCTGTTGCCGAAGGTGCGGGTAGCGTGAAACCTGAAGAAAAACCAGTGAAAAAAGAGGAGAAATAGGATGGGCGTTTCTGTTGACGACATTAAAAAACTGCGCGAATTGACTGGCGTAGGTTTGACCGACGCAAAGAAGGCATTGGTTGAAGCTGACGGTGATTTTGACAAGGCGCTGGAGGAAATGCGCAAAAAAGGCTTGACTAAGGCTGAGAAAAAAGGCGACCGTGAAGCACGTGAAGGCTTGATTGAGAGCTATGTTCACTCTGGTCGAATCGGCGTGATTGTCGAGGTTAACTGTGAGACTGACTTTGTGGCGCGCTTGGACGACTTCAAAACCTTGGCGCACGAAATTGCTATGCAGATTGCCGCGATGAACCCAAAGTATGCTTCTACAGAAGATATTCCAGCTGAAGAGATGGAGCGGGTGAAGGCTGAGTTGATGGCGAGCGAGACACTAGCAAGCAAGCCTGAAGAGATGCGCGAGAAGATCGTGACTGGTCAGTTGAAAAAACACTTTGCTGAGCAAGTATTGATGAGCCAAGCGTACATCTTGGACGATTCCAAGACGGTTGAGCAGCACATCAAGGAAGCGATTGCTAAATTGGGTGAGAACATTGTGGTTCGCCAGTTCAAGCGAATCGAGCTGGGCGTCAGCGAATAACATTTGCCATCATGATGAAAATCGGCTGCAAATATGCAGTCGATTTTTATTTGTAGATATATCTTGCATAAGCGTATTGACAAAATAGCAAATCTATGCTAGTATGAGAGCATATTACATCAATATACACAAAAAGGAAAACTATGAATAAAAACATGAATGCAGCTCCGGCGTTCCCAGACCTTAATAATACAGTTCCTGATGGCTGGGCTAACCTATCAAGTGGGCTGGCTGTTCCAGAGAGTGCAGCTGCTGCATTCCCGAGCATTAATAAAGAGCCTAATGACTGGAATGAACTGGGAAATGGACTACTTGTTCCGGAAAGCGTAGCAAAAGGTGGCGCTGAAAATGGCATGATGACGCGCGATGAGCGCATCACTGACGGCCAAGAGAGATTTAACGCCTTGAAGACCCGGGCTCAAGAAGGCTTGAGCAAGATGATGCAAGGTCTTAAAGACCGTTTTTATATCGGCATTAGTCGGGGTGCTGAGTTACCTGGTCAAATTGCCACTGGTGCTGAGATGGTACGAGAGACTGTGGCTCAAAAAGGTACTGAAGCGCAAGAGTTTGTTGTTCAAAAGGGTAGTGAAGCAAGAGAAGCTATTGTTCAAAAAGGCGCTGAAACAAAAGAGGCAATTGGTAATGCCTGGGGCGCTGCACGAGGAAAGGCTGCAGAACTGTTTGAAAAGGGTAGTGATGTAATACTGCAAAATATAAAAGTAGCACGTGAACGCAAGGCTGCTAGAATAAAAAATCGTCAGGAGCGGCGAGCAGCTCGTCAGCAGGCGCGCGAACAACGAGTAGCTGAGCTCGACAATCGCCAGGCGGCTCGTGTCAGTCGTCAGGAGGCTCGCCAGCAACAACGGGAAGCTCAAACTAAAGAGAATATAGCGGACAAGCTGGATACCGGGGATGACAAGGTATTCATCCGGCAAGAGCAACAAGCAGACACTGGAGCAACCTTAGAGTCTATGATGACCGAGAGGGAGCTGAATGACGCTAATGCTAAAGTGGAACAAATGAGCAAAGAAGTCGAGCGGGCAGAACAAGCGGCAGAAGCTGCTCGGTTAGAAGCAGATGCTAATCCTGGAGATGAGCGGTTACAGCTTGATGCCGAAGAAAAAGAGGGGCTGAAAATTGCAGCGAATGCTCGATTGAAGCGCGCAACAGGCGAAGTTACTCGGCTGCAGGCAGCGATGAGTCAGCTGGAGAAGAGCTCTGAAAGTGCGCAAAGCAATATTGAGGCTGCTCGAGAGCGTATTGAGGAGCGACGTGGTCGAGCTGAAGCGCGTAGAGCTGCTCGTATGGCCGCTCGTAAGGAGGCACTGGGCGATACCTGGGAATCAGCGAAAGATAGGGTTGCACGACTGGCAAATACCGACCCGAACAAGATTAAACAGTTCGGCGTAAAGGTAGCAAAGGCAGCTGGTAGGTTGACTAAGGCTACCGCAAGTCGGTTGGTTCCAGTGAGCTAAAGACAATAGATATAATTGATTAGAAAAGATAAAAAGGGTATCATGATAGCTATGAATAATGACGAAAATACACAAATAATCATCCCAACAACTATGATAACGAAAGCACAGTTGAGCTCGGTAGGAATTAATCTACCTGACGACCAGGCACAGGCACTGATTCAGCACGTGGAAGAGACGGTGAATGAGCGGATTAGTGAGGAAATTGTTGACTCATTGGACGATGCGCAATTGGCTGAGCTTGTGGCGTTGCAGGATGGTGATGTACCGGCTGAGCAACTTGAGGCTTGGATTCGTGAACGAGTGCCAGAATATGACGAGATCGTTGAAGACAACATGACGATCGTACTAGGTGAGTTGGTCGAAAATTCTGAGGCAATTCAGGCACAATAGTACATGCTAGTGATAAAATCGCCTTCCTAGTGAGGGCGATTTATTGTGTGGAGATAATCAAGCAGCCGTCTTTCTGATGACGGGCATCAGTGGTAGTGACGACAAATTGGTGGTGTTGGATGGTCTCTTGAAGTAGCTTCTCGCGAGTTGCGTCCAGTTCAGAAAACACATCATCCATCAAAATGAGTGGGCGATGTTTGGTTCGTTCAGTTTGTAGCTCCAGCTCTAGGAGTTTAAAAGCTAGCATGATGGTGCGCATTTCGCCGCGAGAAGCAACTTTGACGGCTGGCCGTGAATGCAAGGATATCAAAAAATCTTCTCGCTGTGGTCCGGCGGAGGAGTGTCCTGTCGCTAGTTCATGCTCACGGGAATGCTGTAATTTATCTAGGAGAGATTGCTCGTAGTTATCGAGCCCGACTGACGGTAGATACTCAACAGTGAACGGTGTTTGCTTTCCTGCCAGAGAAGCGTAGAGTAATTCAAGGCGTTTTTCGTAGGTATATAAAAAATGTGCACGGGCAGTTGCCAGGGCGTTTGCTGCCTGAACAAATTTTATATCCCATGCAAATAAGTGGTCTCGCCACTCGGCAGCGTTCTCGGGATGATGCTTGAGCAGTTCATTGCGCTGTAGGAGCGTTCGGTTAAAAATGCGCAGTTGGGCGTCATAGGTTGCGTCCAAGCGTGACAACAATCCATCTAGAAAATCACGACGTCGCTGCGGAGAAGACGAGATGAGTCGCAGGTCGTTCGGCTCAAACAGCACCACAGGTAGGCGGTGTTTTCGGGGGAGTGTTTTGGAGGCACTGTCGGCAATGGTGAAGTCTTTTGTGATTGCGTTGTCGGCTGAACGTAGTAGTTGGACGCGGCGTGGTTGATTGTTGGTTTCCAGGTGAATGATAGTATGTGCTGTTTGGTGGCGCATGCAATCAAGCAGTGATCCACGAAAGCTTGTGCCGCGCAGCGCTATGTATATCGCTTCTAATAGGTTGGTTTTGCCGGTGCCATTTGGCCCAACGATAACCGTTCCGGTATCTCCCAGTTGCGTCTCGAACAACTCATACGAGCGGAAATTATACAATTTTAACCTTGAAATCATTATTCATATTGTATCATGGGCTGGGTAGCGCCATACGGGTAAAATTGCTATAATAGATAGGAAATAATTGGAGGCAGATATGTTTGACACTAAACCATATGAAGATAAAATGGCACAAGCTTTAGAGCATTTTCAGGATGAGCTGAAAAAAGTACGCACTGGTCGTGCGCACGCTGGGATGCTTGAGGGAGTGATGGTCGAGGTGTATGGCACTAAAATGCCGCTCAATCAAGTAGCTAATGTAACTGCTCCAGAAGCCCAGATGCTGCTAGTGACGCCATTTGATCCAAGCAATATTACGGCTATCGCCGCAGCTATTCGTGACAATCAAAGCCTAGGCTTTAATCCATCAGACGACGGTCGGGTGGTTCGCGTGCCAGTTCCGGCTCTCACTGAAGAGCGCCGCAAACAGTTAGTGAAGCAGGTGAGCGAGAAATCAGAAGAGGCACGAATCGCCATGCGAACTATTCGTCAGGATGCATTGAAGGACGCTAAGCGCATGAAAGATACTAAGGAACTGGGCGAAGACGACTTTAAACGAGTTGAAAAAGAAATTGATTCACTGATGAGTGATACTCAAAAGCGAATCGAAGAACTCTTTAAGGCTAAAGAACAGGACGTACTGACTATTTAGTCTGATCGGCCAATCAGGTGGGCGATTCGAGATAGGTGTCTGAATGACTCTTGAAGATTTGAAACAATATGCACCGTATATAGACCAGCATATCGAGAAAGTGCTATGTGATTTTGCTGATGAAGTTCAGCCTGAGGCTGATGATGAACAGGCAGTTTGGGCACTGTCAACAATACGTGAATATGCTTTGAGGTCAGGAAAGCGGCTGAGGGGTGCTTTGGCTGCTTGTCTGTACGACGTGAGGACAGGTCAAAAATATGCCGAGGCTGGTTTATCTTTAGCAGCAGTGATTGAACTAATCCATGATTATTTGCTCATACTAGACGATGTTATGGATCAGTCTGCGACCCGGCGGGGGTTGCCAACAGTTCATGAGCAGTACAAAAGGCAATTTTCACACATTGGGGCTAATGAATTTGAGGCAGATATGATGGCTGTTAATGTCGGGCTACTGGTGCAGCATATCGCCAGTTGGGCTCTGTCTCGTATGGATGTGAATACAAAAATTGTTCAGCAAATAATGCACCGTAACATCGGCATCACGGGGTTTGGACAGATGGCTGACGTAGCGGGTACAGTTACTCGTCCAGCGACGTCTGAGCAGATTATCAAAAAGTATTATAAAAAGAGTAGTATTTATACGTTTGTAGATCCGCTGTTATGTGCACTGGCCTTGGCGGGCGACACTGATGAGACCGCCCAACGACAAGTTGAGGCGTTTGGATTGCCAGCGGGCCTGGCGTTTCAGCTTCGTGATGATTGGCTGGGTATCTTTGGCAGCCCGGAAGAGTCAGGAAAAAGCAACCTTGATGATATTCATGAAGGAAAGAATACATTTTTAGTACAAGAAACTTTGGAGCGATGTACTGAGGATCAGAAGAAAACATTGTTGGAAATCATTGGTAATGAGCAGGCGACAGCAGATGACCTAAGTGCTGTGAAGGAAGTTATGACGCAGACAGGTGCGGTAGAGACGGCTCAAGCTTTGATGGAGCAAGCAGGGCGTGAGGCATGCGAAGCTGCCCGAGTCTCAAGTTTGTGGGCGGGCGATTTCGCCGATCTGCTACAGCAAGTGGTACAATATAGTATGGAGCGAATAAAATAGTGAGTGAGAGTAGCGTACCCCAGCATATTGGATATATCATGGACGGCAATCGTCGATGGGCTGAGCAGCATGGGCTGCCAGCCTATGAAGGACACCTAGCGGGCTATACTGCCATGAAGGAAGTTCTGACGGCTAATATTGATGCTGGCGTGAAGTATGTTTCGGTATATGCGTTTAGTTCTGAGAACTGGCGTCGTTCGCAAACGGAAGTCGACAAGCTGATGAAACTATTGGTCAAATGCGTTAAAACCGATGCGAAATACCTACACGACCGCCAGGTTCGTGTTGTGGTACTCGGCTCGCGTGACCAGTTACCAGAGAAGGTTGTCCAGGCAATAGAAGAGATTGAGTCGGCTACCGCGCATTACACTAAAGGTACATTGGCTTTGTGCTTTAACTATGGTGGTCAGCAGGAAATCGTCAATGCTGTCAAGCGGATCATCGCTTCAGGAGTTACAGAGGACCAGGTGACAGCTGATTTGATTGAACAAAATTTATACTCACCAGAGATACCGCCGTGTGATTTGATCGTTCGGACTAGCGGTGAGCAACGCCTGAGCAACTTTATGTTGTGGCGATCGGCCTTGAGCGAGTTTTTGTTTCTAAAAAAGCATTGGCCGGACATGCGAGCGGAAGACGTTAAAAATATATTAGATGAATACGCCAAGAGAAATCGAAGGTTTGGGGGGTAATATATGGTTGTGCTGGGTGTTGTAATTGGGCTGTTGGTTTTGGTCTTTTTGGTGGCCATCCATGAGCTTGGTCATGCTGTTGTGGCGAAACGCAATGGTGTGAAGGTGGAGGAGTATGGTATTGGCTTTCCGCCGCGAGCAAAAAAATGGCAGCCAAAGCAGAGTTTTTTGGGCAAAAATGTTGTTTTTAGCTTGAACTGGCTTCCACTGGGTGGCTTTGTGAGGCTCAACGGTGAATATGATTCAGCTCGTGGCAAAGGTGCGTATGGAGCTGCGGGGTATTGGGTAAAAACGAAAATATTGCTAGCGGGCGTATTGGTCAACTGGCTGGCGGCCGTGGTGTTGTTTGCGGTGTTGGCTGTGTTTGGGTTGCCTAAGATATTACCGCATCAAGTGATGCTGCCGTTTGATAATACGTCAGTCAAGACGCCGGTCAAGGTTGTCCGCCTCACCGAGGGCTCGCCAGCTGCACAAGTTGGTCTGCGAGTTGATGATGAAATTATAGCTATGAACGAAAAAACAATTAGTACTTCAGCCCAACTGTCTGAAGCGACGCAGCAGTCTTCTGGGCAGACCGTAAATATTGAAGTGAAACGAAACAGTCAGACACTACATTTTCGAACAACGCTGCTCAGCCGTGATCAGGCAAAAAATGGTGGCTATCTGGGGGTTGTGCCACATCAGTCGGAGACTATCCATGCGACATGGTCGGCGCCACTAGTGGGCGTGGCAACAACGGTGCAGCTAACTCATGAAACGCTGAAGGGCGTTGGCTCTATGATAGTACAGGGAATTGGCGGCTTCTTTGGGCAATTTATTGGTTCACCAGAACAGAAGCAGGCAGCTAAGGCTGATTTGGCAAAGGTGGGTAATAACGTGGCAGGTCCAGTTGGTATCTTGGGTGTACTATTTCCATCAGTTGTTAATTCTGGATTGACGCAGGTGCTACTGTTGGCGGCAATCATCTCTTTGACGCTGGCAGTGATGAATATTTTGCCAATCCCAGCACTTGATGGCGGGCGTTGGTTTACCATGACGATTTTTAGATTATTGAAGAAGCCGTTGACCAAAGATCGCGAAGAAACGATTCAAGCGACTGGCTTTTTGATTTTAATGGCATTAACAATAGTGGTAACGTGGAATGATATCGCAAAATTATTCTCATGAGCATAAGAGCAAAAAATTAGTACAGCTCAAAAAGAACTGGCTGTGGTGCTTGATTTTGCCTGTTTGGGCGTACGCATCGTTCATGGTGTCAGGTCTACTGGTTTCGTTGGTAGTGTGGTTGTTGGTGCAGGCGGGTGTGCCGCTCAAGAGTGTACCGTCGGTTTTGTTGACAACTGGTGTTTCGGTGGTCGTGTGGATAATCACGGTAGTTATGGTCACTATGGTGCCGTACTGGTTGTTTGGCCGCAAGTCGAGTATTAAGGATCTTGGTCTCACTGGCAAGCCTGCATGGTTAGACTTGGTTATACCCGTGCCAACCTTTGTTGCGTATTTTATTTGTTCTATCATGGTGGCGGCATTGGTGGTAACGTTTTTAGGTGTTGATTTTAAGCAAGCACAGCAGCTGCCTTTTGATACGACAACATTGTATTCGCAGGCTCAGTATGCGATGATCTTTTTCACGCTGGTGGTGTTGGCGCCTTTGGCAGAGGAGCTGCTATTTCGTGGGTACCTATACACGAAGCTGCGCAAGACAACCTCGGTGAAAGTCTCGGTCATCATCACCAGCCTCACGTTCGGTTTGGCACATTTGGCAATTGGCAGTGAAAACTTGCAGTGGAATGTTGTACTAGACACCTTTGTACTCAGTATCTTCTCGTGTTTGTTACGGGAATACACTGGGGCAGTTTGGGCGAGCGTAGTACTGCATGCCATCAAAAATAGTCTGGCGTTTTATCTATTGTTTATCAATCCAATTGCTATTCATAGTGCTGTTGGGATATTATTTACGTAAAGGAGTTTGACGTATGAGAATGAGCCAATTATTTACCAAAACCAGCAAAACTGCGCCAAGTGACGAGATGGCAAAGAATGCTCAGTTGTTGATTCAGGCTGGCTATGTGCACAAAACGATGGCTGGCGTGTATTCGTACACTCCGCTAGGGCTACGCGTGCTAGAGAATATCAAGCGCATTGTACGAGAAGAAATGAACGCGATTGACAGCCAAGAACTCATCATGAGCAGCTTGCAGCGCAAGGAGTTGTGGACAGAGACAGGGCGGTGGGATGATGAATTGGTTGATGTTTGGTTTAAATCTCATTTGCAAGACGGGACTGAGGTGGGATTTGGCTGGACACACGAAGAGCCTATTATCGAATTGTTGCGGAATTATCTCAAGAGCTACAAGGACTTACCGATCAGTGTTTATCAGTTCCAAAACAAGCTGCGTAACGAGCTGCGTGCTAAAAGTGGTATCATGCGCGGACGCGAATTTGTCATGAAAGATATGTATTCGGTGCACGCTACCCGAGAGGATTTGGATGTATATTATGAGGCAGTCATCGCGGCATATAAGCGGTGCTATGATCGGTTGGGAATTGGACAGGATACGTATGTAACCTTTGCGAGCGGCGGGGCATTTACTAAATTCAGTCACGAATTCCAGACGATTTGTGAGGCCGGCGAAGACTATGTCTACTTGCACCGTGGCAAGAACATTGCGGTAAATGAGGAAGTGATTGATGAGGCAGTTGCTGAGTTGGGCGTTGACCGCAGTGAGCTGGAGAAGGTGAAAACGGCTGAAGTTGGTAATATTTTCAATTTTGGCACGCAAAAATCAGAGGAGATGAAATTGGTCTTCACTGGTGAAGATGGCCAGCAACACTATGCATACATGGGAAGCTATGGTATCGGCATCACGCGTGTCATGGGCGTGATTGTTGAAAAGTTCGCTGATGAGAAAGGCTTGGTGTGGACTGAGAACATCGCACCGTTTAAGTTGCAGTTGGTGGCAATTGGTGAGCGCGGCAGTGAGCTGGCAAATCAGCTATATAGCACCTTGATGAAGGTTGGTGTAGAAGTGCTGTATGACGACAGGGCTGAGCGTCCAGGCGTGAAATTTGCTGACGCTGAGCTGATGGGTATGCCGTGGCGCGTGACCATCAGTGACCGAGGAATTGACGGCGGTGAGTTTGAGCTAACCAGCCGTCAGAGTGGTGAGACTGTCACCAAGAGTTATGACGAATTGGTAGCATTTTTCGTTGATTAGTTGACAGTGCTTGGTAGTATTGATACAATCATAGTACTTACACGATGATTACATCGATACGCTAGATATAGCGTGTTTTTGATTTTGCACCACTATATATAGTAGAAGGAGAGTATATGAATAAGAAATATCAGATCACTGATTCAGGTCGGAAAGAACTAGAAAAAGAGTTGGCAGAGCTTAAGAGCCGCCGAGGAGAGATTGCGGAAAAAATTGCAGAAGCACGAAGCTTTGGTGACCTGAGCGAAAATGCTGAATATGATGCCGCTCGTGAAGAGCAGGGACTACTGGAGACTCGTGTTATCGAGATTGAAGATATTTTGCAACATGCTTCAATCATCAAGGCTGCTGATGCAACCGTTGTTGGTCTGGGCAGCGCGGTTGAACTGAAGAATAGCGACAGAACGGTTACCTACACGGTGGTTGGCCCTGTTGAGGCAGACCCAATGGAGGGTAAAATCTCTGACGAGTCGCCAATTGGACAGGCATTGATGGGCAAGAAAGTTGGTGATGAAGTGACGATTTCTACGCCTAAAGGTGAGATTGTCTATACGATATCCTCTCTGTTATAATGTAGATAACTATGGCTACATTACAAGATTATCGAAACGAACGATTACGAAAGTTAGAAACGCTGCGAGAACTAGGCGTTGATCCATACCCGGCAAAGTCGGAGCGGACGCATATGTGTGCTGAGGTTTTGGCGCGGTATGATGAACTGGTAGGCCAGGAAGTGGTGGTTGCAGGTCGCATCGCTTCAATCCGCAGTTTTGGCAAGCTAGCGTTCATCAAACTACGCGACCAGTCTGGTGAAGTGCAGCTATATTTGCAGCGCGATGATGTAGCAGAATTGGACGCTGGCCGCGGCGTGCTGGGCATGAAGCAGCTGAAGCTTTTAGATACGGGTGATTTTGTCGAGGCGCGCGGGGTAATGACGACGACGCAGACTGGCGAGAAGTCGGTTGGCGTGCGTGAGCTACGGTTATTAACCAAGTCGCTCAGGCCAATGCCCGAAAAGCTCGAGAACAAAGAAGAGCGATTTCGCCGCCGCTATGTTGATATGAATGTCAATCCAGAAGTGCGCGAGCGATTTGTTCGCCGCAGTAAGTTTTGGCAGGCGACACGTGATTATCTGAACCAGCATGGGTTTATTGAGGTGAATGTGCCGGTGTTGGAGCACCCCACCGGCGGCGCTGATGCTAACCCGTTTGTGACGCATATGGACGCACTGGATAATCAGCAGTTTTACTTGCGTATTTCTCACGAACTGCCGCTGAAGCGGTTGATCGGTGCTGGGTTCGAGAAGGTGTATGATCTCGGGCCGCGTTTTCGCAATGAGAATTATTCAGACGAGCATTTGCCAGAGCACATCGCCATGGAGTGGTACGCCGCGTATTGGGATTGGAAGCAGGGCATGCGCTTTATGGAGGCGATGTATAAAGATGTGCTTCAAAAGACGTTTGGCACGCTGCAGTTTCAGCTGGGTCGATTCACGGTGGATATGAGTGGCGAGTGGGAAGTTTGGGATTACGCTGAGGTGATCAACAAGCACTATGGGATTGACGTGTACAATACGACGATTGACAAGGTGGCTGCCAAGCTGCAAGAGCATGGTTTGGAAGTAGAGAAGACCGATTCCATTCCGCGCGGTATTGATA
Source organism: uncultured Candidatus Saccharibacteria bacterium (assembly GCA_963533325.1). GTDB lineage: Bacteria > Patescibacteriota > Saccharimonadia > Saccharimonadales > Saccharimonadaceae > Nanosynbacter. Next base: position 24,790 of record CAUSOC010000009.1, read on the forward strand.
AGTTGTGGAAAAATATTCGTAAAAGCGTGGCGGGGCCTGTGTGGCTAGTGAATACGCCGAAGTTCATCAGTCCGCTATCCAAAACCAATCCTGAAAATCCGCAGACGGTGGAGCGTTTCCAGCCGGTGATCGCTGGGTCGGAATTGGGTAATGGCTTTTCTGAGTTGAATGACCCGATTGATCAGTTGAATCGTTTTGTTGAGCAGCAACAGATGCGTGACGCGGGTGATGATGAGGCGATGATGTTGGACATCGACTTTGTGGAGATGCTGGAGTACGGTATGCCGCCAGCTTGTGGTTGGGGTTACTCTGAGCGGGTATTCTGGATTTTTGAAGGCGTAACTGCCCGCGAGGGCGTGCCGTTCCCGCAGCTACGTCATGAGATTGACGAGACAACGCGGGCAATTTATCCAGAGGTGAAGCTGTAATTGTCGCCTGGACTGGGTTTGTTATAATTAGAGTATGAAGCGACTTATATTGGGGATACTAATCGCTGGATCTCTGTTGATTGGATCTGGTCAGTCGGCGTTTGCGGCGCAGACGGATAATTTCACCATCACTAAATTTGACGTGGAGTATTCATTGGGTCGCGATGGAGAGAATCGTTCAACGTTGGCGGCAACGTGGCGAATTACTGCTAATTTTCCGCCGAATCAAAACCGCGGCATTGCGCCAATATTTGTGAAGAAGTATGATAATCATCCGACGAACTTTTTGTTACAGTCGGTAACTGATAAACAGGGCGCCTCGCTGGAGCATACGTGGAATGGTGATGAGCTAAGGATTGGCAAGAAAGATGTTTACGTTCAGGGTGAGAAAACCTACGTCATCAAGTTTACCCAGCGTGATGTAACCAAGCACTATGACAATACAGGCCGCGATGAGTTCTACTGGGACGTCATCGGCAATGAGTGGCGTGTGCCGATGGAAAATGTACGCGTGTCCGTGAAACTTGATGAGTCGCTTCAAACAGCGCGGGCCGGTGAGGCGTTTTGTTATGTTGGTGCGCATGGTTCAACTAAACGGTGCAATATCAGCGGTGATAAGGGTGAAATTGTTACAAATGTGAGCCGCCTAAATCGCCGTGAAGGCATAACGATGGCGGTTGGCTTTACCAGCGGTACGTTTACTAGATATCAAGAGACGTTGAGTGAAAAGTTGATAAAAATTTGGGCAACAGTGCAGACGATAGCAAGTAGTTTGGCAGTTATATTGATGTTGTTGTTGGCCTGGCGCTACCGACGGTTGTTTGGTAGATATAGTGAGCTCAAGCCAATTCCGCCAGAGTATTTGCCGCCAAACCAGGCGAGTGTGATGACCTCAGCGTATATTTTGAAAAATTACGAGGTCATGGCGGTTAAAGGGTCAGCCAAGGTGGCGCAGTTGTTGGATTTGGCAGTGCGGCACTATATCAAGCTGTACGAAGTGAAAAAGGCGTCGTTTCTGCGGTCGGCGCAGTACGAAATTGAAATTGTGAAAGATTTGAAAGAGCTGAGACCTGAAGAATCTGAGGTTATTCGGGATATGTTTGGTTCGTCAATGCCAAAGCCAGGTCAGCGGCTAAATCTGAAAAAGCTGCAGAACAATTTGTCATATGCGGCGAGAACGCGCGATGATGATACAAACTTGAAGAATTTGGCTCGTGGTAACTATGCCTTGTGTGAGCAAAAACTGGCGAATAAGCGAATTGTGCAGAGGTGGGCACTGTGGGTTTGTGTTGTCGGTGTGTTGTTATTGTCGCCGATGTTGCTGCTCGTGGCGGGGATAGTGTTTGCTTTGTCATTTGGCTGGTCGCTGACTGATGAGGGTTTGGCGCTCAGACGATATTTGGCAGGACTGAAACTGTATATTGGCGTGGCTGAAGCTGAGCGTTTACAGATGCTTCAGAGTCCTGAGGGTGCAGAAAGAGTGAAGGTTGATGCGACTGATGAGAAACCATTGGTGAAACTGTATGAGCGGGTCTTGCCGTATGCGGTGCTATTTGGACAGGAAAAGAAGTGGAGTGTGCAGCTGGGTCAGTACTATGAGCAGGTTGGTGAGCAGCCAGATTGGTACAGTGGTCAGGGCGCGTTCAATGCGGCGGCGTTTGCAGCTGGGATGAATAGCCTGTCGAGTGTGGCCAGGAAGGCCAGTGATTACTCATCGACCACTGGCTGTTCCACGGCCGCTGGGTTCGCTGGCGGGGGCGGAGGCGGCTGAAGCGGCGGCGGCTGGTAAGT
>CAUSOC010000010.1:0-23718 GCA_963533325.1 uncultured Candidatus Saccharibacteria bacterium
GACTATGCTGTCAGCCGCGGTTGGGTTGATTTTGAGCGTGGTGCAAAAGTAGCTGGCGCGAAGTTTTACTATCTCAAGGGCGACCTGGCGCTGTTGGAAAATGCCGTGACACAGTTTGCGCTGGATTATGTGACAAAGCAGGGCTTTACGTTCATGACGGTGCCGCACATGGTGAATATGCGCACAGCTGAGGGCGCTGGCTTTGCGCCAAAAGGTGAGGGCAGTAATGAGTATGTGGTCGAGGGCGAGGATTTGACGCTGATCGGGACGGCGGAGATGCCGCTGACGGGCTATCACGCTGATGAAATTTTGGATGAGAAAGATTTGCCGCTGTTATACGCAGGATATAGTCCATGTTACCGCAAGGAAGCGGGAACGTATGGCAAGCATACGCGTGGATTGTTCCGAGTGCACCAATTTAACAAATTGGAAATGTATGCGTTTTGTCTACCGGAGCAGTCCAAGGAGATTCATGAAAAAATCCTCAGCGTCGAGGAAGCGCTGTGGCAGCAAATCGGCATTTCGTACCATGTGGTAAACATCGCGGCGGGTGACTTGGGTGCGCCGGCTGCCAAAAAATACGACATCGAATACTGGTCACCAGTCGATGAGACGTACCGCGAGCTGACCAGCTGTTCGAACTGTACGGATTATCAAGCGCGTGGCTTGAACATTCGCGTGCGACGCGCGAACGGCAGCATTGAGTCAGTTCACACCCTGAACGGTACGGCGGTTTCATTGGCGCGGTCGTTGGTGGTGATTTTGGAGAATTTCCAGAACGAAGACGGTAGTTTGACAGTGCCAGAAGTGCTGCGACCATATATGGGCGGACGTGAGCGAATTTAACGAATACATGGTATAATGTAGGTATAACGAAGGAGGGATATGATTACCAATCTGACAATCACTGGTGTAAAGTACGAACTGAACGACACGACCAAACGGTATATTGAGAAAAAAATTGGTCCATTGGATCGGTTTTTGCCACGTCACGCTCGTAAAAGCGTTACGGCAGATGTGAAGATTAAGCAAATTGATAACCCTGGCGGCAACAAATATGAGGTTGAAGTTATCATCAATGTCCCAGACAAGGTCATCACTGCAAAAGACTCAACAATGAACGTGTTGGCGGCTGTGGACATCGTCGAGACCAAGCTGAACGGCCAGTTGCGTCGCTACAAGGACGACACGTTGGCTCACGTTGGCCGTAGTCGTGGTGTGTTGGCGAAGTTTAAGCGCAGTTTTCGTCGCGGGTAGGACAAACTACCCGACGGGTGAGCGGGTACCAGTTATGTTGTCTGAGTAGCTATGTGAAAGCATGTAGACATGCAGTATACTTCCGGTATAAGTGTCATTATAACCAGCTGTTTCCCAAGTGGTGACTGGTGCAGAACCAAGTTTGTGGTTTTCTGGTCGCCAGCACCATGAATACCACTTTTTTGTGGGGTTTTTAAAGGGTACTTCATTGTTGTTTAATACCATATTCAGGTTATATGTTAAGGATTCAGCGATGGTTTGGTGCTGAATTGGCGGGTTTTGCTGCTGGCTTTGCTTGTAAGACATGTTAAGGTGGGTCGGCGCTTCTTTGCCAGAGATGAGACGTAGTGTCCAATCTATGTTTTTACCGTTCTCCTTAGTTATGTAGGTTGGTGGAGTGGTGGAGCCTACAGTTGGCGTTTGATCCAATTGATCCCAGGTATTATCGTCTATTGAATCAGCGATATACAGTCCATACACGCCAGAATACCCCTCCTCAATATATTCTTCGTCAACTCCTAGAGGATTATCAGCTATGGTTTTGTCAGCTGTCATTGCTTTGGCGATGTCTAACCAAGTTTGTTTACCAAGGCCGTGAGGGGCCAGGACTATGTGCGGGGTGACGCCATCTTCTTGCTCCATTCGCTCAAATTGCTCAGCCAAATAGCGAAAATTGACACCAGCTGATAGCATTTGGTCTGGTGTTGGTGCTGATAAGCCAGCATACCCAACCAAACGTTCGGACAAGAGAAAAGCTTGTTCAAATGAGCGCTGGACCTCAAGATTTTCTATTCGCTCTAATCCATCGAAGCCAGCCGTTCCTTGTTTCTGAGCTTCATTAACAGCAGCGTCGAGCGCTCCAAAGAGGGCGGTGGCGCCGAAATCCTGACTAATGTCAGAGGATGCTTTCTGTTTTGATTGAGCCCTTTCCCACGCGTCCTGAGCAGCAGCGTGGATTTGTGACGGGAGAATATTGGGATTAGGCATAGGGTTGTGTTTTTTATGTTTGAATGGTTGTTTCTATAAATGATTGTAGCACGTTTGGTAAATCTTTGGGGTCATTGATAAGTTTAGCGTTCGGAGCGTACAGTTGTTCGGCGGCATCTGAGCCAATTGATACGCCGTATACTACAGTGTTCTGGTCACGGCGAAGCTGACTGACGGCTGCGCGCGCGGTGCCGGGGTCGTTACTTATACCATCGGTTACGACAACGATGATTCGCTGGCGATCTTGGTCGTGGGGTAGGGCAGCAATTTCCTGGAGGGCTAAATAATCCGCCGTACCGCCAGCACTGGCTGCAGCTATGGCTGTATATGTGTCGAGCCGTTGTTTGTCACTGAGGCTGCTACCAAGCGGTTTGTGGCATGTTGCGTTATTGCCAAATGTATATAATGATGTGCGGATTGATAGATCGGACAAATCGACGGCTTGTTCTTTTTCCAGCTTTCGGATATCGCGTTCCATGCTGGCAAGTCCCTCCAGTATGATGACCGCGCAACTGGCGGCAGCCTGTGCTGGCTTGCCGCTCATGGAAGCAGAGCAGTCAAATACAAAGAAATAGTCAGTCTTGCAGTTTAGTTCCGCCCGCCCGCGCACGGTTTCGTAGCGCTGAAACGCTTCTGGTGCGACGCTACTTTTAATGTCAATGATAGTTTGCGCTAGGCGGTTGGGGTCGAGGATATCGCCGTCTTGGTGAGCACGGCGACTGAGACCGCGGCGAGTAGCAACAACTTCATCCAAGACTGATTGAAAGACTTGGCGCATCTGATTAATCTGCCTATGTAGTCGCTTAACTTCATTATCATATTGCTGTTTTTCCTGTAGTGAATGTCCAGTCTGCTCTTGGTAACGGCGGTTGGCTGTTGCCCGACGGGCACGCTCCTGCTGTTCAGGCGTTACTTTTGTGCGACGGTCCTCTTGAACGGCTTTGTGAATAGCGTCGTGGATTTTTTGGTGTTCTTCGGGGCTGAACGGTTCAGGATGTTTGTTGTCAAAATAATCAGCATAGGCATCAGAAAAGTAATCGGTATCCTTCTGGCTGTCACTGTCTTGTGGTGGATCTGAGAGCTGCTGTTCATTGGTATTGCCGTCAGTCTGCTGATCACCGTTTTGTTGTTGGGCATCTTTTGCTTCTTGTTTGTCCAGCCGTATGAGCATTTCGTACTGTGGCCAAATTTGCGTGAGCCAGTAGTCAAAGCGGTCACTGCCAGACAGCTTTTTGCCGCTAGAGCCCCTTGCGCTAGGATCGGTCAAAAATGATATGAGATCAACCTGTCCGCCCTGAAAGTTGCGCAGTTGGTTTATGACTTCATCGACCTCCTGGCGAACGGGCGTTTTGCTGTCTGGTATCATTTCCTGGCGGATGATTTTGTAGAGAAATTGGAGGTGCATCGGTATATTGGTGTAGTCAACCAGTTCGTCGTCATGCTTTGTTGGGAACAGGCGACTGTCGTAAATGTCAGCACCAACTTCCTGCATGACGGGCAGCATGTTCATAATTTGTTTGTTGCCGTGAATATCAGTCAGGGTATTGTTGAAAATATGGCGTGCTTGCTGCTCTTGAGGATCTTTGCTACTAGCAACAAAAGCATCTTGTCGCGCTGAAAATACGGGGTCTCGTTTGATGTCACGCACATGGGCCATCAGCTCATGCAGAGTAGCAAACACACAGTGGTCAGCTGAATAGCCTTTTTCAATGAAGAATGATGGGTCAATGGTGAACGAACCAGTTTCTGGGTCGGTAGCCCAGCCATCACCAATCGCTACTCGTACGTCCATGCCAGTTAGTCGACAGAGCGCTGGTATTTGGTCGTCCAAAAACGCTGCGGCTTTATCAAGCGAGGCCTGACGCTCCCTCGCTAAAGCCTCTTGTTCAGGCGTTAATGCTCGCGATTCTGTGCCATTTGCTGGCGTGTGTAATACTTCGGTCATTTTCTTTACAAGCCTTATGCTTATAGTATATAATACGAGCCAGATATTATAAAACATCAACATGCTCATGCATACAGCTGAAACAAAACCCATCACCACTGAACTACATCTTGAACCTTCTGTTTTAGAGACGTATTATGCTCCAGACGCGGCTGATCGAACAGTGGAGGGTGTTGTGGAGTTAATGACTGGTCTGCAGGAAAGTATGCAGGCAGTCAGATCTGACTGGCGGACAGCGGCCATGGGAGACCGACAACTCTTGGAGCAACTGGCGGCGCCGCACGTTGAACGCATCAATGTGTCGAGGCGTAAAGACCATCCAGAAGAGCCGGATATAGCAGTGAGCAAGATTAGCGAGAACTTTTTGCTGGGCTTGGCTGAACCTGACTGGGAAGGGCAGATGCCGCGCGATATAAGCGAAGAGGAGTTGCGGCGTTGGGAGGATTTTAAAAACGAGCATCCTGATGTGGCTGACAATCTGGAAGATTGGTACATGTACCATGCGAAATTACATGAGCTACGCAATGATACCAGACTGATGGAGCGGTTTGACGAGGAGTATCGTGGTGAGCAAATGGCGGCGACTCGTGCAGCAGCTGAATTCTTGCGTGCTCAGGACAGGAAAGATGAAATCAGCGGACGGATGGCAAGCTTGCGCGCTAAGGTAGCAAGAAATAGACGTCCTTTGACGGCAGGCGAGAGGCGAAAAATAGCCGAATGGCAAAAGCAGTTGTCTGAGGTTGATGACAATATCGATATTCCGCCAAATAGCAGCAAGGAAAGGTTTTTAGAAGAAGTAACCCGTCTGCAAGTCCGTGAATGGAAACGACAATTAGACAGCGGCCTGTTGATGACTGAACAGATGCAAACAATCATTGACGAGACGTTGCCGGCTATGGTGCGGGGTGAGCCAACGTTGTTCGTTGGTGAGACGGGTGGTGCCAAAACTGCCATGGCGGAGTATATGGTACAAACGTATTTTGGTGTTGAACCAGAGTTTGTCAGTGCATATGGTGACGTCAACAGTTACCAGTTGATGGGCAAACAAGAGCTACGTGAGGAAAATGGCGCGAGTGTTAGCGAGTTTGTGCCAGGACCAATCATTCGTGCTATGGAACAAGGGAAACCACTCATCCTTGATGAAATTAATGCCATGCCGCCAGAACTGTTGAAACGCTTGAACAAAATCATGCAGCTGCGCCCAGGCGATAGATTTACTGTTCAGGAAGATTCTGGGCGGGTCGTTGAGGTTCAATCAGGTTTTTGTATCATCGCCACGGCGAATGAAAAGTCAAAACACTACAAGGGCGTGGATGATTTGAGTGTTGAGTTTCAGAATCGGTTTGGGGCGAATATCAATCGTGTGCGTTACCCCGACCACGACAAGGGTTATGATGAATACCCGCGCGAGAATGCTCAGTTGGCTATGGCGGCTGTGGCAACCAAGCGAGGTGAGTTGCCACCAGAGATTGACGAAGGAGAGTTTGAGAATTTTGTTCGAGCAGCTCGGTTGAGTCAGCAGATATTTAGTGGCATCAATGGTGAAGGTTATAACCAGTTCATCGATACAGAAAAAATGGTGGACAATCGTCCTGGTTTAGAGGAGACAGTGTTTGCGCCACGCACTATGGTGGATATATTACACAAGGTTGCTGGCAGCTACGGGACGGTGTCACTGAAGCGAGCTTGTCAAACGTTTCTGGACGGCATCAAGAATCCAAATGACCGCCAGGTTATGCATCATGTCCTTGAGTATCATGATTTGCTACCAGAGGAGTTCCTCAGAAATGAGAGGATATAAGTTGCTTCATGACTAACCCTAATATTCTTCCACCAAACATTCTCACTGCTGCCGAGACTGCCTGGAATAGAGCTCAGGAGAAGCAGGAATCTTGGCCTTTTGGGAGTAGTGCAACCTATCAGTCACTCGGGGCCGCTTCGCTCCATACGTTAGACGCTGCTGTTGTTAGAGCCAAGGAACAAGGAGCGGCGGGATTTAATGGACTGGATGGAATTACCAACCTAGAGACTAGAGAGTTGTTTAGGCGAGACCTTGAAGATTATAAAACGATTTTTGCCGGAGCGGGTATCGATATGCCGACGCCAGCTGAGCTGGCGGAGGGTGGTATCGATTTTAGGCATCTGGCGGAGCTGAAAGAAGAACTGCCAGATCATGATCTGGTTGTGGCGCCATTAGTATTACCCATTGATACCGTGCGTCAACTTGTGTCGGCTGTCGCGCAGGATAAAACCGTGCCGAATAATCCGCTTGGTATAGTTCAGCCCCAGACAAGAGAAAAAAGTAATGGCTTGTTTGCAGAAAGCGAAGTTGCTGATTGTTGGGATCGGATGATAAATAATACTGTAGCCTACTGGGGGTTGCCGATTGTAGAGGATGATTATAAGTGGACGGCTTTTCTACTGCTAAATAATGACGATCAAGACAGGCTGATACCCTACGAGCAAGCAATGAAAGAAGGCAGGATGCCGACGCCAGTCACGAGCTATATTGCGTACCAGTTGCACCGAATTCATCAGGCCATATCACCAATGGATTCTAAAGAATGGGTAATAACATCAAATGAATTTGCTAGCTCTGAAGGATCTGCTAGCGTATTAAAGTCTTGTTTTAGTAATTTCGGAAGCGACATAATGATACGCTGTACGAGTATTGAATTTGTGAAAACATTTGTAAAAGTGCGCCCTCTTGTCGGATGACGGTTAGTTTAGTCTGTCGTAGACAGTTGGCAGGGCTAGTCGTGTCCAAAAACTCTTTAATCTTAGGGTAAAAAATGCTACAATATATACAGTTTTGAAAATGTCCGAAAGCGAGGGAGTTTTAAGGTTATGGCAATGACACAACAAAAAGCGCTGAGTAAAGTTTTTGGTGATCCGCAGAAGAAGATTTTGAAGCGGCTGGAGAAGCGCGTTGCAGTAATTAACGGTCTGTCTGAAAAGTATGAAAAACTGTCAGATGAGGAATTGCAGGCGCAGACAGAAGCGCTGAAAAAACGGCTGACGAAGAAGAATGTAACGCTGGATACGATTTTGCCAGATGCCTTTGCAGTGGCGCGTGAGGCGGCCAAACGCGTCATCGGTGAGCGTCCATATGACGTTCAGTTAATCGGTGGTATGGCACTCCACGAGGGCAACGTGGCTGAGATGAAGACTGGTGAAGGTAAAACCTTGGTGGCGACGCTACCGACCTATCTCAACGCGCTGGAAGGCAAGGGCGTTCACGTGGTGACCGTCAACGATTATCTGGCGCAGCGTGACGCTGGCTGGATGGGCCAGGTGTATGATTTTTTGGGCTTGACGACTGGTGTGATCATCAACGAAGCGTCGTTTGTCTATGATAAAGACTATGACAATGAGCATCACGACGATCCACGCATGCGCAAGCTCCGCCCAGTTACCCGTAAAGAGGCTTACGCAGCTGATATTACCTATGGGACCAACAACGAGTTTGGCTTTGACTATTTGCGTGACAACATGGTGAATGACGTTGATTTGCTCAGGCAGCGCGAGCTGAACTTTGCCATCGTTGACGAGGTGGACTCCATTTTGATCGATGAAGCGCGGACGCCGCTGATTATCTCGGCACCAGCAGCGGAAAACCCAGACAATTACTACACGTTCGCTAAAGTTGCCAGTAAATTAGTGCCAGATGACTATGTTTTGGACGAAAAGCGCCGCAGCGTAGCCCTGACCGACGAGGGTGTGGAGAAAGTCCAAAAACTGTTGGGTATAAAAAATTTGTACACACCAGACCACGTGCGCAGTGTGTATCACATGGATCAGGCTCTGCGAGCACAAACCTTGTTCAAGCGCGACAAAGACTATGTGGTGACCAATGACGGCGAGGTGATCATCGTCGATGAACACACCGGTCGTTTGATGCAAGGACGCCGCTACAACGAAGGCTTACACCAGGCAATCGAGGCCAAAGAAGGTGTGCCAGTGCTGGAAGAAAGCATGACGCTGGCGACCATTTCGTTCCAGAATTATTTCCGTTTGTATAATAAATTGAGTGGTATGACTGGTACGGCATTTACCGAGGCTGAAGAGTTTCAACAAATTTATTCGCTGGATGTTATCCAGATTCCACCGAATAAGCCAGTGATTCGCGACGACAAAGAGGATCTGATTTTCAAGACCGAAAAGGGCAAGCTAAAGGCGGTGGCTGAAGCCATCAAAGAGTATCACAAGCAAGGCCGTCCAGTGCTGGTTGGTTCTGGCTCGATTGCCAAGAACGAGCAGATTGCTAAATATCTGGAAAAAGAAGGTATCAAGTTTGAGATTTTGAACGCCAAGAACAATGAGCGCGAGGCGGCTATCATCGAGAAGGCTGGTGAAAAGGGCGCGATTACGCTAGCGACAAACATTGCCGGACGCGGTACCGACATTAAGCTTGGCAAGGGCGTCAAGGAGCTGGGCGGTCTGGTAGTGATCGGTTCGGAGCGGCATGAATCACGGCGTATCGACAACCAGCTGCGCGGTCGTGGCGGTCGTCAGGGAGACCCGGGTGAAACGCAGTTTTATGTGTCGACTGAAGATGATTTGATGCGAATTTTCCAGGGCGAGCGCATCGCGGCGTTGATGGATCGGCTGGGTGTCGACGAAGAAACGCCTATTCAAAACCGTGCCGTGTCAAAGACCTTGGAGGCAGCTCAGAAACGTGTCGAGGGTTACAACTTTGATACGCGCAAAAATGTTGTTCAGTACGACAACGTCATCAACCGTCACCGCCGCGTGGTGTATGTCATGCGCCGCAAGATTTTGGAAGGCGATAATATTAAGCCGGAAATTGAACGCTTGCTCAAAGAAAAAGTCAATGATTCAACACAGCTGCCACTCAAGAATAATCCTAATTTTGTGAAAGAATTTACTGCAGTTATCCCAGTTGACGAGGGCGCCCTGGTAAAGGCTGGTTCAGAGAAGAAAGATAAATCTCGCGTCCAAAAGGTGATGAAACTGGCGCGTGAAGCATACGCAGCGAAAGAGGAAGAAATTGGTGACGAAAACTTGCGTGGTGTTGAGCGAGAAGTCTACATGGCGGTGCTCGATACCTTGTGGATGCAGCACTTGGAAAACATGCAGCACCTACGCGAAGGTATTCATTGGCGCAGTGTTGGTCAGCGTGATCCACTGGTTGAGTATCGGTCGGAGTCACAAAAATTGTTCACGAGTTTGCAGAACAATTTGCGAGACGAAGTCTTGAGTACCATCTTCCGGGTGCGTAAGGCTGACGCAACAGTGCAGCAATCACAAGACGATGAATACGACACTGAGCTCACTCGACTCGCTGAAACTGCCGTCGAGAAAGGTGTTAATGAGATAACATCTGGCGAAAAGAACCGCGATGATGATTTCTCAGTCAAAAAGGCCAAAACTGCTTCTGAAGCAAATCGCGCCAAAAATGCAGCGCGCAAAAAGAAAAAAGCCCAGCGCCAAAACCGCAAAAAGAATCGGAAATAATCCATGAAGCACACAGTTGAAGAAGTACGACTAAAGAATGGTGCTCGTGGGTTGTTGATCGATGTGCCAGATGCTACGGTGATGAGTTTTCAGTTTCATTTTCGGGCAGGTAGCCGCTATGTGCGCGACAAAGACATCTACGAAACAGCGCACATCATGGAGCACATGTCATTTGGTGCCAATGAAAAATTCCGTTCACAGGCGCTGTATGACCAAGAATTTGTCAAAAATGGAGCGTATTATAACGCCTATACGACAGAATATTCCATGGGGTATGAAGCATTTTGTGCTGATTTTGAATGGGACAGGGTGTTGGAATTACAGCGGTTGGCTATCACGGTACCGCGTTTTAATGCCGAAGAATTGGAAGCTGAGAAGGGCAATGTGCGCTCGGAGCTGACAGGCTATCTGAACAATCACAACCGCGTGATGTGGCCACGGGTACAACAGGCGTTGGGTGAAGATATTTTGACGTACAATCAACGCCTCAAGACGATTGCCAACGTAACGTTGAAAGATATCAAAGAACACCACCGTCGAACGCACACTTTGAAGAATATGCGCTTTGTGATCGCTGGTAAAATGACGGGGCGCAAGTCGCGCATCAAAGAGGCGCTGGAGGCTTGGCAATTGGAAGAGGGCGAACGGTTTGAGATCCCTAAGGATACTTTACACAGCGCTGGACCTCTGTTGATCAGGCGTAAAGAAGCTTCCAATCTGACATTTGGTTGGTCGATGATCGTGCCACGTGAGATTAGTAATTCTGAAGCCGATGCCATGGGCTGTTTGAACCACATTTTGACTGGGACGTTTAATTCTCGCATTTTCGGGGCGGCCCGCAAGCGAGGACTGGCGTATAGTATTTTTAGTGATACTTCGGTTGGATTTTATGACTCGGCCTGGGATTTTACCGGTCAGGTCAACTTGGAGACGGCCGAAGAGCTGTTTGATATCATCGTCAGTGAATTAAAGCGTGTGCTAAACGGTAAGATTTCTGCTGAAGACATCGCCAGCGCCAAGTCCTACTCTTTGGGGCGTTACCAAATGGGCGCGCAGACCGTTTCTCAGATCAGCAATTTCTATACCGGTCGCTATTTCTCAGATGATTTCGTGAAGGATTATACTGGTGTACCGGCAGCGATTTTGGCAGTGACTGATGAAAAAATTGTACAAATAGCACGTGAATTTTTCCAGGCTAATACCTGGGTGTTGGCTGGGGTGAGCTGTGGTGAAAAAGAACTACTGGAACGTATCCAAGAAAAGCTGGGAGCATTGTTCTAAGATGAACATTGTCATTGCAGGATATGATGTAGAGGGTAAGTCGAGCTACGCGTATTTTCAGCGCAAATTTCCAGACGCACAATTGACGATAGTGGATGAACGAGAGCTGTCTGACGTACCAGCGGGTGCGGAGGTTTGCACTGGTGCAGGGGTATTTTCTGATCAGTTTTATGACGTTGATATGGTAGTGAGAACGGCTGGACTACCGCCAAGCCGCATCAAGACCAGTGGTACTATATGGTCGGCGACCAATGAGTTTTTCGCACAGTGTCCAGCACCCATCATCGGTGTGACGGGGACAAAAGGTAAGGGAACGACCTGTAGTTTGATCACTAGTATATTGCGCGCTGCTGGTAAAACAGTCCATCTTGTCGGGAATATTGGTGTTCCATCGTTGGACGTGCTGCCACAGATTCAGCCAGATGATATCGTGGTGTATGAATTGAGCAGTTTTCAGTTGTGGGATTTGGAAAAATCTCCGCACGTTGCAGTCGTCTTGATGATTGAGCCAGACCACCTGGATAGGCATGACGGTTTTGCTGATTATCTTGATGCAAAATCGCATATTGCCAAATTTCAAACGGCTCAAGATAGTATTATTTACAACAGGAACAATCAGTTCAGCCAGCAGATCGCTGCCAAGTCACCAGCGCGTCAGTTGTCATATCCGATTGATTTATCAGTGGAAATGCAGCACGCGCTCAAATTGCCAGGCGTACACAACCAAGAGAATGCCAGTGCGGCAGTGTTGGTGGCTAAGACGGTGATGCCGGAGTTGTCAGATGACGTGATTTGTCAGGGGCTTGCCGGTTTTACGGGCTTGCCGCATCGGCTCAAATTTGTGGCAGAAAAACGAGGAGTGAAATTTTATGATGACAGTATCTCGACGACGCCAGGCAGTGCAGTGGCTGCGCTGCGGTCATTTCAGCAGCCAAAGGTGATGATTCTTGGTGGAGCAGACAAAGGCGGTGATTACAAGGAGTTGGCCGAGGAATTAGCACACTCACAGTCACTAAGAGGTGTGATCGTCAGTGGTGGCAATGCTGATGATATTGCGAAAGCGTTGCAAAAAGCTGGTTTGCCAGATGCGACAATAGTGCAAAAGGGTGTGATACCGATGACCGAAGTTGTGTGGCATGCCCTCGATATTGCCCAGCCAGGAGATGTTGTAATTTTGAGTCCAGCTGCCGCCAGCTTTGACCAGTACGCAAACTACACAGCCCGTGGCGAAGCCTTTGTTGAGGCTGTCGCGGAGTTATAAGACACAGATCTGATGGTATAATGGGTTCTATGCAGCCATTGAAAAAACGGGTCCAATCTCTTCGCAGTGAAGTCATGCAGGCTAAACAAGCATTGCAGTTTGATGCGCTGGCTGAAGAATTGGCGGTGCTCGAAGAGCAATTGAACCAGCCCGAAATTTGGAATAATCCTGACCACGCTCAGTCGGTCGCCAAAAAGGTAGCTGCGTTGCGTCAAACGGTGCAGCCGTGGCAGGTGCTAGGTGTTCAACTGGATGATTTGTTGGAACTCATGGAGCTCGGGGATGATGATTTATTGGATGAGTTTACCAAGCAAATAGATGCTCTGGAGGCGGAATTCTCGGCCCGCAAGACAGATCTATTGTTTAGCGGGAAATATGATGGCCGTGAGGCGGTGGTTCGTATTTCAGCAGGCGTTGGTGGCTTGGATGCCCAAGATTTTGCACAGATGCTGGAGCGTATGTATTTACGGTGGGTGGAACGATCTGGCATGAAAACTGATGTTTTGGAGCGGTCTGCGAATGATGATGGTGGTTTGAAAACCGTTGTGTTGGAAATATCGGGACCGTTTGCGTATGGTAAATTGCGTTCAGAAAATGGCGTGCATCGCTTGGTGCGGCTCAGCCCGTTTAATGCTGATAATTTGCGCCAGACTAGTTTCGTGTTGGTTGAGGTGCTGCCAAAAATTGACACACCAGACGAAGTGGATATTGACCCGAGCGACCTAAAAATAGATGTTTACCGTAGTGGCGGCAAGGGTGGACAGGGAGTGAATACAACTGACTCAGCAGTTCGTGTCACGCACGTGCCGACGGGAATTGTAGTAGCGATTCAAAATGAGCGAAGTCAGATTCAAAACAAAGAAACTGCGTTGAAAATTTTGCGTTCCAAGCTGTTAGCAATGCAACTGGAGCAGCATGCGGACAGCTTGTCAGATCTCAGGGCTGGTGAATCGGCTAACTGGGGCAGTCAAATACGAAATTATGTGTTGCATCCGTACACCCTGGTTAAAGATACTCGGACCAAACATGAAGACCGAGATACGCAGGGTGTGCTAGACGGTAAGATTGATGATTTTATGACGGCATTTCTTAGTCAAAATGCGTCGAAAGACGAATAATATTTAGCTACCAAATATCCTTGACTTTTTAGCAATCAAGTGCTATCATTTGAATATGAAGGTGTTGGATTTTCAAAAGGTTCAGGAAATTGATTCTCACATTCAAGATTTGCTGAGTGAGTTGAGCACGCTCTACCGAGAGCGCAATGAGATTTTTTCTGGCGCAGACAAGGAAACCAAAGCAAAGAAGAATCGTCGTATTGCAAAGCAGTCAACGAACACTTTGGAAAACCTGGATTTTTCGACATTTGACTTGAGCCTCAAAGACTAGGTGAAAGCAGAAGCATTATATTCGCGCTTTTTGATAAAAAGTGTTACACTAATACAGTATGATTCTGTTGGATAGGGTTACAAAGAGTTACACCAAAACAGGCAAGCCTGCCATCAATCGCGTCAGCGTGCATGTGAAGGCCGGGGAGTTTGTCATTTTGGTTGGTACGAGCGGTGCTGGTAAATCAACATTGTTGAAATTATTAACGCGTGAAGAAAAGCCTTCAAGTGGCAAGATTGTTGTTGGTGGTATTGATTACGACACGCTCAAAGACAAGCACATTCCGTTATTGCGTCGAAAAATTGGTGTTGTATTCCAGGATTTTAAACTGCTACCAAACCGAACGGTGTTTGAGAATGTGGCCTTTGCGCTGGAGATTGCCGGGATGACTAACCGTGAGATTAAGTCAACGGTACCAAAAGTCATTGAACTAGTCGGACTCAAAGGCAAAGAAAAGAACTTCCCACATCAGCTATCTGGTGGTGAGCGCCAGCGAGTGGCGATCGCCAGAGCAGTGGTGCGCCAGCCAAAGATATTGATCGCTGATGAGCCGACGGGTAACCTTGACCCTAAGCACAGTTGGGATATCGTGCGGCTGCTGGAAAAAATTAATAAGTACGGTACAACCGTACTACTGACGACGCATAATGTTGATATTGTGAATAAGTTGAAACGACGGGTGATTACCATCGATCACGGTAAAATTACGTCTGACCAGGCGAGAGGAACATATAAGCAATAATGGCCAAGAAAAAGACAAACGCAAACGTAAAAGCGATGCAGCGCAACAAAATGAAGCAGCGGCGAACGTTAGCTTTTGTTCGTATGCTGCGCTATGGTGTCAATAATTTCAGCCGTAATGCTTGGTTGACAGTCGCAGCGACGGCGGTTATGAGCGTGACTTTGCTGATTATCTTTGTGACTGTGGCGGCACAGCGTATCTTGGTAAATACAACGGAGACCATCACTCAAAAGGCAAATATTTCAATTTATCTCAAAGGGTCTGTTTCTGAAAAAACCGTCAACGAATTGACAGATAAGATCAAAAAATTGGATAACGTAACAGGAGTGACGTACATTTCTGCGGAGCAGGCACGCCACGAACAGGCTCAGCGTTATAAAGACAATGTGGAAGCGCTGGAAGCGATTCGTGAAGCAAGCAATGAGCTACCGGCGACACTGCAGGTTTCAGTGAAAGACCTGAATAATTATTCTTCGCTGAAGCATTTTGTGGGGACTGATGAAACGTATCTTGCCAACAAAGACCAGCGTCGACAACCGTCATTCACTGGTGATCGCCGCCAGGCCATTGAAACAATCGGTGGTTGGGTGCGTGTGGCGAGCATCGGTGGGTCAATTGCGACGGTGGTGTTTGTGCTGATTTCCTCACTAGTGGTGTTTAACACTATCCGCATGGCCATCTTCAACCGTAAGAGCGAGATCCAGATGATGAAGCTCATCGGTGCTGAGCGCAGTTTCATCCGCGGACCGTTTGTGGTTGAGGCGATTATGTATGGATTTATCGCTGCGGTGATCGCTACGGCGGGGGGCTATGGACTGTTGGTGTTTGCCAAGGAGCCGATGCGTAAATGGTTGCCAATTGATACGTTACTTCAGGATCTGACACCGTATGTTGGGCTGGTGCTACTGGCTATGATCGTCATTGGTGGGCTGATTGGTACGATTTCGTCATGGGTTGCGACCCATAAATACCTCAAGATTTAAGTCACATAAAACTTGGTTGACATGTGGATAGTGCTTATGCTATTATGATATATAGTATGAAGCAACGGTCCACCACACCAGTTTCGCACAAACAAGCCACCAAAGTAGCCTTGGTGGTGATGGCTGCCGTCGTTGCCGGAGCAGGGATTTTTCAGACCGCTGGCACGGTTTTTGCGCGAGATTATGAGGCAGAAATTAGAGCTAAACAACAAGAAGCCAATAACTACAATTCACAGGCGGCTCGCTTGGGCGAGATGGCGGCGACTCTGGAAGAGGAATTGAACCGTTTGACTGCGCAGGTGAACGCGTTGCAATCTCAAATCATTGAAAGCCAAAATAAGATTGACTCCCTTAAGGAAGAGATCAAGAATAACGAAGCGGCGATCAACAAAAACCGTAAGACAATGGGTCAGATTTTGTCTGACATGTATGTTGATGATCAGATTTCTCCGCTGGAAATGCTGGCTAGCTCAGAGAACATTGGTGATTTTATTGACAAGCAAGAACAGCGCAGCAGTTTGCAGGGCTCACTGAATGACAAAATCAAGGAAATCAAGCGTCTGCAAAAGAAATTGCAGGACAATAAGGCTGCCGTTGAGCGTACGTTGAAGGACCAGGAAACTCAAAAGGCTCAAATGGCGGCTAAGCAGGCTGAACAGGCGAAATTGGTGAATGATACAAAGAATGACCAGGCGGCCTACTCATCTTTGGCGTCACAGCGTAATGGTGAAATTGCGAAATTGCGTGAGCAGCAGGCTGCAGAAAACTTGCGCAGTTTGCCACGAGGTAGCGTGCCATCTGGTACGCCTGGTGGTGGTGGCTACCCAGGTGCTTGGGCAAATGCGCCGTTGGATGCCTATGTCGACCCATGGGGGTTGTATACCCGTCAGTGTGTGAGTTACGTTGCTTGGAAGGTTCACAGTACTGGTCGCTACGTACCGCATTTCGGCGGGGCCGGTAACGCTAACCAGTGGCCATCAACCACAGCTCGTCATGGTATTTCGAACGGCAGCACCCCACGAGCAGGGGCAGCAGCGGTGATAATGGGTGGTGCATATGGTCACGTGATGTATGTTGAGTCGGTAAACGGCGACGGCACCATTACGGTTAGTGACTATAACTTGGGCTGGGATGGTCTGTACCGCAATTATAAGCGCTCATCGTCTGGACTTGTCTACATCTACTTCTAAGATTTGATGCCGCTCATGCTATAATGGTTCTATGAGCAAGGAGAAAACACGAAACGCTCAGCTGTTTGCGTGGGCGGTAGTTATAGCAGTGGTTAGTTTTATCGCGGGTGCGCGGTCGGATCAGATATTTGCGGCGATTGCACCAAAGCTTGGTGTGCGATATAGCGCCGAGCGGCTTGATACGGAGCGGATTCAAGAGACGTATCGACAACTGAAAGCACAGTACGATGGAAATCTGGATACTGATAAATTGATCAATGGCGCGAGTCGCGGTCTGGTGGCGGCTACTGGCGATCCGTACACGACATTCATGGACGCTGAGGAGGCCAAAGAATTTGAGAAGAGCCTGAATGGTAATATTGGTGGCGGCATCGGCGCGGAGATTGGTTTGAGAAATAATCGGCCGACAGTCGTCAGGGTGCTACGAAATAGTCCAGCGGAGGAAGCTCAAGTGAAGGCTGGTGATATCATCATTGCTGTAAATGGCAACTCAGTGGCGGATGCTACTACCGAACAGGTAGTGGAAAAAATACGCGGGGAAATAAACACCACAGTGAAGCTGCAAGTACTTCGTAATTATCAGCGGCTAGAAATGTCGATGACGCGTAAGCAAATCACCGCACCAGCCGTGGAACATGACATTGTTGACGGTGTTGGTATTTTGAAAGTGTACCGATTTGGTGAAGAAACAGGTACGTTGGCGCGCGCAGCGGCCGAAGCTTTCAAGCAAAATAATGTCCAGAAGGTTATCGTAGACCTGCGCAGTAATCCTGGCGGGACTGTGACGGCAGCGCAAGCGCTAGCTGGGCTGTGGCTGGACAACCAAGACATCATGACGGAACGGCATGGCGACAAGGTTATCAAAACAGTTAAATCAACAGGTAAGCCACTACTACAAGACATTAAAACAGTGGTGCTGATCGATAGGTCGAGTGCCAGTGCCAGTGAAATAGTAGCGGGTGCACTGCAAGAGTATGGCAAGGCGAAACTGCTGGGAGAGAAGAGCTACGGTAAGGGTAGTGTGCAGCAATTGATCAAATTGCGTGATGGTGCACAGCTCAAAGTTACGGAAGCGCGTTGGTATACGCCGAAGGGTCGCACCATTGACAAGACAGGTATTGAGCCAGACGAGAAGGTTGGCTTGAGCGCTAATGATATGAATTTTGGCAAAGATCCACAGATGGACGCTGCCAAAAAGCTGTCCTGGTAAACGCTTGTGTTTTTCTGATGCGGGCGTTAGAATAAAGATAGTATGAACGCAAAGAGGAAAATATTATTAGTAGAAGACGACATGGCACTGGCAGCCGTGTATCGCGCCAGGCTGGAGCTAGAAGGCTTTGATATCAAGGAAGTACATAATGGCGAGGATGCACTGTCCGCAACCGTTGAATATAAGCCAGATTTGATTTTATTGGACGCCATGATGCCAAAAATCAGTGGTTTTGACGTGTTGGATATTTTGCGCAATACGCCAGAAACGGCTAATGTACGCATTATCATGTTGACAGCGCTGAGTCAGCCGAAAGATAAAGAACGGGCTGAAGGTTTGGGGGTTGACGAATACTTGGTGAAGTCACAAGTTGTCATCGGTGATGTGGTTGCGCGGGTGAAGCACCACTTGGGGATGACAGAATAAACTTAGTTAGTATATAAAATAGTCGCCATGGAAGCGACTATTTTTATGATGGTAGCCTGTAGTAGGCTGAGATTTTTAGGCTTAGTCTACGCAAACTTGTGTGCGGCGTTCGGTTTTACCGGTAAATTTCTGCTTTTTGACTTTCTTGAAGCTAACCACGCCGTCTTTAGCTGCGTGAATAGTGTAGTTACGGCTCATGTACGTGCCGTCACCAGCGATCTTGGTAGCACCAGTTTGACGCACCAATACTGCACCAGCATTGACTTTTTGGCCGCCAAAGCGTTTCACACCCAAACGCTGACCAGCATTGTTGTGGATGTTCTTGCTTGAGCTACCAGCTTTAACCTTTGACATTTGCTAAACTCCTTATAGTTTCTGTAAACAATCCTTACTAGTATAGACCACTACTAGTGTAATGTCAAGAAGCTAGGCGGTTTTTAGTAGCAATATTTCACGCACCACGACTTGGTCGGATCGGGAGTAGATGAGAGGCGGTTGCTGTAGGATATAGCCGAGTGTTTCTAGGTCTTTGATGAGCGGTAGGTGAGTCAGGTTACGGCTGGCGTCGCGCCAAGCGGGTACGGCGATACACAGTGTGGTACCGGGCGTCAGTTGACTGTGAATATTGCGTAAAAAATTAGTGATGATGTGATTGCAATTGCCGGTTACTTCGTGGAGCTTTTTGGGACTTGGTGGCGCGGAGAAAGGTTGTCCGAGGTAGGTTTCGCAGACCACGGCATCAAGCTGTTGGGCCTTTGGCCACTGATGAGTCATGGCATCAGCTTGTTCGAGGCTACGTACCGTGCTGGTGATATGGTACTTGCTTTGTAACCAGGCTATATTTTCTGTCGTGTAATCAATCATCTTTTGGCTGAGGTCGCTACCACAGACGTCATACCCTTTGAGCAAGGCTTCTTGCATCACGGTGCCCGTACCGCAAAAAGGGTCAAGGATGGTTGTTTTTGCGGTGTTGCCGACGGCTAGATTTACCATGATTTGTGCTAATTTTGGCGGCAACATGCCGACGAATGCGTCACGGCGTGGTCGGTTGCGGTCACGGCGAGCATAAGCGGTGATGTTTTGCGCGCCATTACTTTCAGCAATGAGGATGGCGTCGTCGTCGGTCTTGATGATGAATAATTCACGTTTTTTGGGGCTAAGCCCAAGCTTATTGTTGTGTGAGGTGGCGGTCGATAGCTCTGTGGTGGTGTTTGGGATGAGCCGCAGACTGACGCCATGTTTTTTCATGGAAGTTTTGAGTAACAGGCCAATTTTCTGCAGCTGGCGAGGCGAGGTTGATAGTCCATAGGCACTGATGCCGAGGGTGATTTTTCCGCCGACTGCCAGCAGTTGGTTGACATAAGTATGCGTAATCCAATGAGAAGCTTGCTCCAGGGTCGGGCGGTTGTCGGCTGGGAGAGTGTGGATGACTTTGCCGCATTTGAGCGACCCGCCAAGGGCGTCGATCGACAGGTTATCAGTATCAATAGTAGCAATGTCGCGACTGACAGCACGAACGTGTGATTTTCCGAACATGGCTTCTAATTCTGCGATGGATAATTTAGGCAGACGCCCCAATACTGCTACGAACATATCTATAGTATATCAGGCTCGTGGTATAATGGAGAGGTATGTTTTCTGGGAAAATTTCGAAGGTGTTGAAAACGCTGAAATCGCCGCGCATGATCGTCAGTCTAATTACACTGTTGGTGCTGGCGGCAATCATCTACTTGTCGCGCCATGAACTACTGCGAGCGTGGGAGCTGTTGGGTACGGCTAATGTTGGATTGTTGGCGCTATTACTGCCGGCGCAGATCATTGTGTATTATGCTGGTGGTGAAATGATTTTTTCTTATCTACGCGACAGAAAGCTCATCAAGCATGTGTCGCGGCTGGAGCAAGTGCGAATTGCACTGGAGTTGAACTTGGTAAATCATATCTTTCCGTCAGGCGGGGTGAGTGGTATTTCCTACACGACATGGAGGATGAGTAAACTCGGTGTGAGCTCGGCGCGTTCAACGTTTGCGCAGCTCCTGAGATATGTGACAGGGTTTTTGTCAATGCTAGCCATGATGATCGTGGCGGTGGTGTTTTTGGCAGTAGACGGTCGCATCAACCGGTATATTGTGGCATCGAGCTTCTTGGTGGTGGTTGTTGTGCTGAGTCTGACGTTTGCTATCATATACATGTTTTCTTCTCGTCACAGGATGCACAAGGCGGCGCGCCGAATTGCGCGAGGGCTTAATGCTATCACCAAATGTGTGACGTTTGGTATACAGCGCCAGTTGGTTCAGGTAGAGCAGATGGATACCTTTTTCTCTGATATGCACGACGATTTTTCGGAGCTGATGCAAGATAAACGCTTGATCGTCAAGCCGTTTTTGTGGGGAATTGTGTATGCATCGTTTGATATTTTGATGTTTATGCTGGCTTTTTGGTCACTAGGTACGTCGGTCAATCCAGCAGTGTTGCTGATTGGTTATATCGCGGCGGGCTTTGCTGGGATCATCATCTTTACGCCGGGCGGCGCAGGTGTGTATGAGACGATCATGATTTTGTTTTTGAGCATGACTGGTACGCCGCCAGATATCGCTATCGCGGGCATCATACTGACGCGTGTCATTTTGCTCATGGGGACAATCGTTCTTGGGTATATTTTCTATCAGCACGCGCTAATTAAATATGGTAAGCCTCACCGTGACTCCTAAATTTAGCGTTAGCGAATTTTTGGCGGTTGTCAATCAGTCGCTAGAGCTGGCCTTTGGCTCGGTGCAGATTGAAGGCGAGGTCAGCTCGTTCAAGGTCAATCATCAAAAATATGTCTTCTTTGACCTGAGAGATGATGACGGTACGGTCAATTGTTTCATGACAGTATGGCAGCTGAGAATGCCTATTCATGATGGGATGCGAGTGGTAGTACGGGCGGTGCCGAAGGTGACCGATTGGGGCAAGTTTAGTTTAACCGTACAATCAGTGCAGCCAGTGGGCGAAGGGAATTTACGCAAAAGCTTTGAACTGCTGCGTAAAAAGCTGTCAGATGAGGGGCTGTTTGATGATGCTCGCAAACGATTGTTGCCGTCGCGGCCGCAGCATGTGGCGGTTATCTCCAGTACTAATTCGGCGGGGTATGCTGATTTTATGAAAATTGCCAATGAGCGCTGGGGTGGCGTTCGGTTTAGTGTGGTAAATGTGATGGTGCAGGGTGAAACGGCGGCAGATCAGATCATCAGGGCGGTTGAGAAGATTGAGAGCTTGGCGGAGCTACCAGAGGTGATCGTGGTGATTCGTGGCGGTGGTAGCGCTGATGATTTGAGTGTGTTCAATGACGAATTGCTGGTGCGAAAACTAGCGTCCAGCCGAGTGCCAGTTCTGACGGGAATTGGTCATGAAATTGACACGACATTGTGTGACCTTGCGGCTGATGTACGGGCGTCAACGCCAAGCAATGCAGCGCAGTTGCTGCTGCCAGATAAGCAAGAGATGATTCGGTCGATCAAGCACCAGCTTCGTGGCGTGGCGCTACAAACAGTACGAGCGATTGACGAGGAATTGGAACTGGTACAGGCGGCGCGCAGTAACGCTCTGGATAGCTGGCGCCAGCACGTTGAGGAACTGCTGAGTGATGTACAGTCACGCATTAGGTTGATCAGTGAATACGATCCAGAATTAGCCCTGACAAGAGGTTATGCTATGATTAGGGGTAATTGTGCGGCCGGGGAAGTGATTGAAATACAAACTAACAAAGCTTTGATGAAAGCGAGGATTGAAGAATATGCAAAACGAACCAACGATTAACGAACTATTGGAGCAGCTGGACAAAGAAATGGCGTGGTTTCACAGTGATGAGTTTCGGCTAGAAGAGGCGCGTGAGCGATTTCTGGCTGTCAAAAAACTGGCAGAGCAGGCAGAAGAGCGGCTGCTGAATATGAAAAACGAAATTGAAGTGTTGGGTGAGTAGTCCATCATGGAAGTGGTGATTGTTTGTGCGCTGATACCATTTTTGATATTTGGACTGACGGCGTTCATCGGTGCACCGTATGTACCGACGCGCCACACTGATATTCAGAAACTGTTGAGGGATGAACTGAAGCTGATTAAAGACGACATCGTACTGGATGTAGGGTCGGGTGATGGTGCCGTGCTACAAGAGGTGGCGAAAACTGGTGCTCAGGCCGTTGGCTATGAGATTAACCCATTTTTAGTGCTGGCGTCTCGTTGGCGGCTAAGAAAGTATGCCAAGAATGTGCGCATCAAATGGACGAATGCGTGGACAACGCAGCCTGCCAAACACATCACGGTGATATATGCGTTTGGTGCAGGGCTGCATCTGAAGAAGATTTATCAATTAGCCAGGCGGCAGGCGAGCCATCAGGGTAGGCCGGTGCGACTGGTGAGTTATGGCTATCGGCTAGATACCACGAAGAACGACCGACTACTGAAAGAAGCTGGTCCGTATTTTCTGTATGAAATACGTCCTGACTTTACAGGAGACAAAGCATAAGCTATAATGCAAGATATGAAAAGAAGACAATTTGAACAGGGGTCAATCAACGGCTGGATGGTCGGTACGATTGGTTTTTTGGTGTTAACGTTAATCGCTGGAGCTGTGGCGGCTTGGATGTTCGTGGAGTACACACGAGAGAAGACTGGCGTTGACGCAAAGGTTGCCAGTGCGGTTGCCAAAGGCAAAAATGAGCAGGCTGAGCTTGACCAGAAACGATTTTCTGAAGAAGCTAAGAATCCACGCGTTGAATTTGTTGGGCCAAATGAATTTGGTCGAGTTTCATTTATGTATCCAAAGACCTGGAGTGCATATGTTGATCAAGACGGTACTGACCGCGGTGACTACAAAGCGTACCTACACCCGGGCACTGTGCCGCCAGCACGCTCAAACACCAGCCGTTTTGCTGTTCGCTTGGAAGTACTAAACAGTGACTTTGATAAGGTGCTGAGCCAATACGCTAACCAGTTGAAGAAGGGTGAATTGACCTCCAGTAGTGTTGAATTTAACGGTAACGCAGCTACTCGCTTGGACGGTGCTTTCTCTAAAGAATTGCGCGGTTCAGTGGTCTTGATGCGAGTGCGAGACAAAACGATTCGTTTTTCTACTGACGCTGACGTCTTCAAGCCAGATTTTCAGGCAGTTCTTGACACGGTTAAGTTTGTTCAGTAACACGCCAATTGCTATACTGTAAGCAGGTATGGCGGAGGTAAGATGGAATAATGCTGAATTTGGGCAGCTGCCAAGTGTAGCGGTGGCTGCGCATGAGTTGAAGTCTCCGTTGGCACTCATCAGACAACTGAGTCTGCTCCTGGAAGAGGGGCTGCTAGATACAGCTGAAACGCGTCGCATTGCTCAGCAACTGTCGAGTATCAGTGATCAGTCACTGGCGTTGGTGCAAGATTTGGCACAAACGGCTCACTTGTCGCCGACGTTGTTTCCTCTGGAGCCCATCAACCTACTGGCGTTGTGCCAGCAAATGGCCATGGAATTACACCCGATGTTGCGTTTGTACGGTCAATCAATCGACTGGCCGAAAAAACAGTCGGAGAAGACTTTGGTGGTGGC
>CAUSOC010000011.1:0-18565 GCA_963533325.1 uncultured Candidatus Saccharibacteria bacterium
GTGCGGGCGGTTTTCTTATGTAATTCGCCGACGACAAAGGCAAGTAGGTAGCTGCTCATGCGTGGCGTGGTGGCGAAGGTGGTTGTTAGCGCGCCATCCTTTTCGGATGACTCAGTGACGGGCATGTTGCCTAGGACGGTTAGTTCCGGAGCAGTCACGAGCGTGACGTCGTAGGTGGCTTTGGCGGCCGGCTCGTCAACGCACGGAAAGACTTCGCGGGCATGGTGCGATTCAAATTGGGTGGCAAACAATTGCTTTTTCACGCCGTCATGCGTAAAGTAACACGGATACAGTCCGTGCATAGCATCGGTGATAGCACCAGAAAAGTCAATGCGAATAGTATGCTGGTCGCTGGACAACTCTGGGCACGACAAACGTAATTCATCAAAATCACCGTGAGAAAACTCAGCTGGCTGATCGTCGATCAACGCTGAGTGAATAGTCAAATCTTTGGCGTGTAGCGAAATCGACTGGCTAGTCGACTCGCCGGAAATGATTACCGTACCAGAAAATGATTTTTCCTCGGCACGTGTTAAGTCGAGGGTTAGGTTATAGTGATGTGGTGTAAAGGTATCGAGTAAATGCTTGAGTTTTGTCATGGTTTTATTATATCACTTGCTGGCTGCGAGACTGACTGGTTGGAAAAGGCTTACAGTATTCGATATACTAGCAATATGAAGGGGGTAAAATTACAGCGCAGGCGCATCATGGCCTTGTTTGTGGTGGTGCTGTCGGTTTTGGCGGTGTGGTCGTCACAATTGTCGCAGCCAAAGCTGGCTCCTGTCCCGGCTGATTTACAACAACAGTATTTTGGCAATTCAACCGCGCTTGATGAATTGAACAAACTAGAAGTAAAAGGGCGTGCTCCTAAAACAGGCTATACGCGCAAACAGTTTGGCAACGGCTGGGGCAAAATCGATGGTTGCTCGGTGCGGGAAGTGATCTTAGCCAGGGACTTGAGCGATGAAAAAGTGGGCGAAGGCTGCAAGGTACTTTCTGGTGTTTTGCAAGATCCATACACTGGTCAAACCATTCATTTTCAGCGTGGTGAAAAAACTAGCTCCAAAGTGCAGATCGACCACGTGGTGGCGCTGAGCGATGCCTGGCAAAAGGGTGCGCAGAATTTGTTAGCGATTGACAGGGAAAAATTAGCGAATGATCCACTGAATTTGTTGGCATCGGAAGGGCAGGCAAATCAGAACAAGGGCGATAGTGACGCCTCAGCGTGGCTGCCGCCCAATAAAGATTTTCGCTGCCAATATGTCGCGCGGCAAATCGCAGTGAAGAAAAAATACCACTTGTGGGTTACTGATGCTGAAAAGCAAGCCTCCGTTCATGTTTTGGAAAAATGTAAGGGGTGAACTAAGACTCAGCTGGCGGCTCGTATTTAGCTGCGATCATCTCAGCGAAGATCTCTCTTCTGTCGGCAGTATTTAGCTCTGGCTTGTGTTTCGGTCGATAGGTGCCACTGACATATGCAAGTTCTGTCATGGCATCTCGCATGGCGGAGAGTTGTCTGTCGACTTTTTTGCAGGCAGCTTGCCTGATGAGGCTCACCGACTCGTCATCTGCTGATAGTTCATGAACTTTACGGGCTTCAACGGCTAGGGCGATATTTTCTTCTGTTTCAATCAGGGAATTATCGATTGTTCTTCGCAAAATAGGGTCCTTTAATTCAGGAATATTTTTAAATATCATGCGCAGTATCTTTGAACCTATTTTGCGGTTCAAATACGATTCAGCTGACGCGGCTTCTTCGGGCGAATCAATGTCAAATACCTTATCGAGGTGGGGCATCAATAATAATGTTGTGATATCCTCAGGGTTAACGTAGCAATCCATTAGGCTACAACGTGCTTCATCATTGGCTGTCTTGATTGGAGAATCTGGAATCCGGTTATCTTTTAGATAGAACGTTGTTTCTTTATAAACCTGAATAGCCGGCCCAAGTACCCAGTCGCGTGTTTCAGGATATATGGGTATTTTGTCAACAACAGCTGGTTTGCCAGTAAGCCAATTGGTTTTTGTCTGATCCAGAATAGGCCAGTTTGGCGCAATGTCCACCTGAAGGCTTGGCTGGCCATCTTTATCGGTCGAGCGGAGGGTAAACATATCAGTATTATGTCATAGAAAAGCAAAATGAGCAACATCACGGACAAAATCACATTGACAATAAAGAAATAAAATGCTATTATAATCTAGTGAGAAGTGAGCAAATTCGCCAGTATCCGGTCAAGTCACCGATGGACCAGGAAAACCATCAAGTGACTGCGGTTTTATTCCGTCCAGAGCTGGCTGATGATGAGGGTTTTCAGCGAACCTTGGAGCTGACGGCTATTGCGTCGGTCAGCCGAAATCCAGATTGGATGCAATATCATGGGCGGGGTAAAGAAAAGGTGATACAAAATAAGATTGCCGCAGCTCGATTAGGTGCATTACATGCTTATGTTATTGATCCAGGTCCTGACATTCCGTATTTGAGTAAGCGACATCGGGATAAGGATGAGGCGCAGATACAAACGCTCACGTTGAATATGTTAGGTGAAGAACTTGAGCAGGATAATTCAGACATCACGACCTCGTCAGTATTGGCCTTGGTAGGTGATGGCTATTCACCACCTGCCGCCGTTGTCGAGAGAGCCCCGGGTAGATCATTGCGAGAACAATATGGCATGGACAAGGATAGTCGTAATTATTATGCCATCATGGATGAGTTGAATCGTATCCAGCGGGAGATTGATAGGGTGATTGGGCGTTTTGCATCAAGAGTGCTCATCAATGATATGCGGCGTGAGTATAATGAGGGCGCGAATATCTTCTCGGGTGTTAAGGTGACGGAAAATAAAGAGTATGCCGAAATATTCACCCTCTTTGACCAGCCGTTTACTGGGTTTACGGCCGGTCTTTGCAGGACCGCTTTGCTCGATATGGCACGGAGAAGGCGCGGACTACGCGGTATGCTTGACATGGCCAGCGAACTGGTATAGAATGTGTAGTGTACATCCGGCCGCCAAGGTCGGAATTTTTCGTATGAGGATATGTGCATCGCAGCGCAGCCTCGTATCGTGGTATAATCATAAGTGATAAAGGAGAGTAGTATGGAAGATTTGAACATTAAGCAGTTGACGTTGGCGGTGCGAACGATTGCCGAGGAAAAGAACCTGCCAGAAGAAACTGTTCTAGAGGTAATCGAGCAGGCCATTGCCGCAGCGTGGCGGCGTGATAACGGTACGCGTGAGCAGTTGGTGCGCGCCAGCCTGAACATCAATAGCGGCACGGCTGTGGTGTCGGTCGTCAAAACGGTGGTTGAAGAAGTCGAAAATGACGTCAATCAAATGAGCCTGGACGAGGCTAAAACCGTTGACCCGGCAGCTGAGCTGGGCAGTGAAGTGACGGTCGAGACCCACAACGTGACGACATTTGGCCGGGTGGCAGCCCAGACCGCCAAGCAGGTGATCTTGCAGCGGTTGCGTGAGGCAGAGCGCGAGGTGGTGCTGGCGGAATTTGAGGATAAAATTGGCACGGTGGTGACCGGTACGATTCAGCGGGTTGAGCCGCGCGTGGTGCGGATTGAGCTGGGTAAAGCAGTTGGCATCATGCCGCAGTCCGAGCAGATTCCTGGCGAGTACTACGGTGTTGGTCGCCGCGTCAAGGTGTATATCAAGGACATCGAGCGCGAAGGTCGTGGTCCGCAGTTGATTTTGAGCCGCGGCAATGAAGAATTTGTGCGCTACTTGTTCAGCCAGGAAGTGCCAGAGATGGAAACGGGCGCCGTGGAGATCAAAGCCATTGCTCGCGAGGCGGGTCGCCGCACCAAATTGGCGGTAGCGTCGGCTTTGCCGGGTGTTGACCCAGTCGGTACGTTCGTCGGCGGTCACGGTACGCGTGTTCAGGCGGTGATGAACGAAATTGGCGAGCAGGAAAAAATTGACATCATTCCGTTTGAGGAAGACGCGGCTGGCTTCATCGCTAATGCTATGAGCCCAGCGGAAGTACTGAGCGTGACGGTCAATGAAGATGAAAAGCGAGCAATGGTCTACGTCAGCGAGGATCAGCAATCAGTGGCCATCGGCCGGGCTGGGCAGAATGTTCGTTTGGCGTCACGTCTGACTGGCTATGAGCTAGACATCGAGGCGAAGGCAGCTGCTAAACCAGCTGAAAACAAGCCTCGCAAGAACGTAGAAGACAGTCTGTTTAATGCCATTGAGGAAACAGCAGAATAAGATTGGCGAAGTACTTGAGATATTCGCCGATAAGCGATGAAAGGAGGCGATAATGGAGCAGCCAAGAGATTTCTCTGAGCTGGAATCGCGCCTGACAGATACGGCGCGGGCTAGCTTTGAACGAGCTGGTGTGATTGCCCAAAATCAAGGAAGCCCGTATGTAGGGACTGAGCATATTCTCCTGGGGATATTGGCTCAGAATTCTTCCCTGGGTGCCAAAATCTTGGCAGAAAGCGGCGTGACGCTTGACCGCGTTGAGACGGCGCTGGAATTGACGCCGAGTGCGGTAGTATTTGCGGTTGTTGACCATGGAGTGCGGGCTGATGTTTTGGCGACAGTACGCATGGCATGGGAGTTGGCGCTGGAGTTTGGACAATCACGAATCGGTACGGAACATCTGGTCTACAGCATTTTGACGCAGCGCGAAGCGCGGGCCACCAGGATTTTGCGTGATATGAACGTTGATTTGGAGGCGCTTCGTGGCGACTTGGAGGGTGTGTTTGATAGGCAACAGTCGGAAGCCGACCAACAAACTGAGTCAGTGTCGACGACTGAACTCAAGTCCATCAAGCTACTAGAGAAGTTTGGCAATGACTTGACGGAACGCGCTCGGCAGGGGCTGGTCGATCCGATGATTGGGCGAGACAAGGAGCTGTCACGCGTCATCACAGTGCTGGGTCGGCGCAGCAAAAATAACCCAGCCTTGATCGGTGAGCCCGGCGTGGGAAAAACTGCAATTGTTGAAGGTTTGGCACAGCGAATCGTTGATGGTGACGTGCCGGCATTTTTGGAAGGCAAAAGGATCATTCAGTTGGATCTGGCTTCCATGGTGGCGGGGACGAAATTTCGCGGACAGTTTGAAGAACGTTTGCAAAAAGTGCTAGCAGTTGCCAAGGAGCACCAAGAAGTTATTTTGTTTATCGATGAGCTACATTTACTGGTTGGCGCTGGTTCTGCCGAGGGCTCAATGGACGCCGCTAATGCCCTGAAGCCAGCCTTGGCGCGCGGCGAGGTGCGGGTGATCGGGGCGACGACGTTTGATGAATATCGTAAATACATTGAAAAAGATGCTGCTTTGGGTCGACGATTTCAGTCGGTGGTGGTGGCGGAACCTGAGGCAGAAGAAGCGGTGCGGATGGTGATGGGGCTGAGTAGTCGCTTGGCGCTGCATCATCAGCTGAGTATCGACGAGGAGGTTGTGAAGCTGGCGGTGGATTTGAGCCAGCGGTATGTCATGGATCGATTTTTGCCAGATAAGGCAATTGACGTGCTGGACGAAGCGGCAGCATTGATGCGCTCAAAGCAGCCACTCAAACCAGGTCGACGCCAAAAAATAGCCCAGCAGATCAAGCGGCTGGCAGGTAAAATCGATGCGGCCGTAGAAGCGGAAGACTATGAACGAGCGGCGCGTTTCAAAACGCAAATGAAGCAATTGGAAAAACGCGCTAGTGATTTGGGCGCGAGCGAGGACATGTTGCCGCGGTTGGATGAAGCATATTTGAGGTCGGCAGTGAGCGCTATGACTGGTGTGCCAGTGAAAAAATTGGTGCGCACCGAAGCCAAAAGTTTGATCAAGCTGGAAAATAGATTAGGTAAATTTGTGCTGGGGCAAACTGAAGCAATTGCTGAGCTGGCTCGGGCTATTCGACGAAACAGCGCTGGACTACATCGGCATAGCGGACCCATGGGATCTTTCGTATTTTTGGGTCCGACAGGTGTTGGTAAAACTGAATTGGCTCGCGTGCTGGCGCGGGAAGTGTTTGGCGGTGAGCAGAGCCTGATCAAAATTGACATGAGTGAATTTTCTGAAAAGCACACCACCAGTCGGTTGGTCGGCGCTCCAGCGGGCTATGTTGGGTATGAAGAAGGTGGTAAATTGACCGACAAAGTTCGTCGACAGCCGTACAGTGTGGTGTTATTTGATGAGATTGAAAAAGCGCATCCAGACGTGATGAATCTGCTACTACAACTACTGGAAGATGGTCAGTTGACTGACGCCCAAGGACGAGTGGTTAGTTTTCGTCACGCCATCATCATCTTGACCAGCAATGTTGGTTCGGCGGGCATGATGGATACTGAAGCGCTGGGCTTTGGCGGCGCAAAGAAACGCAGTGCCAAGGATGTGCAGCGACACAATGACCGGACGGCGCGGCAGGCTTTGGAGGATTTCTTGAAGCCAGAATTGATTGAGCGATTTGATGCTATCATTGTCTTCCAGGCGCTGAGCCGAGCAGTGGCTGGCAAAATATTTGATGCTATCGCTAGTGAGCTCATCGCGGCGATTGAGAATCATGACATGAAACTGGTAATTAAACCAAGTGTCAAACGCCATATCATTGACCATGGCTTTGACACCGAACGCGGAGCAAGACGCCTTCGGCGGACTGTCCAGACTCTGTTGGGAGATCCATTGAGTGAAGTAGTGCTGTCGAAAGCGCAGACAGGATCAACATTAATTGCGTCAATGAAAAAAGGTGAGGTAATAATTGATGTCGAAGATTAGTAAACTAGGGAGCTTTTTACTGTCAGTAGCTATATTGGCCTTCAGCGGCTGGGTGGTGCTCAACCGGCAATTCGTGCTCGATCATGTGCGAGCCTGGCAATTTCAGCCCAGTACTGAGATTACTCAATTGGCGACAAACGCTGGCATGTCGGAGCACGGTAGATTTCAATTTTATGTCACCCAGCCACGGCTGGAGTCGTCCAGTGAATTTAATGCCGAGTGTCGTCGGTCGGAAAAAGCCAGCCCAATTTTGGGTTGCTACAAGTCGGGGGAGGATACTATCCATATTTACAATGTGCCAAACCCTGAGCTTGACGGTATCAAAGAGGTGACGGCGGCGCACGAGATGTTGCACGCAGCGTGGTCGCGATTATCTGACGCCGAAAAGCAGCGGCTGGGTCAATTGTTGGAACATGCCTATGCGAGGATCAAAGACAATAAGTTGGAAGAACGCATGGCGTACTATGATCGAGCGCAGCCAGGCTCTCGGTCAAATGAGCTTCATTCCATTTTAGGCACGGAACATGCCGATTTGGGCTCAGAGCTGGAAGCGCACTATGCTCGATTTTTCAGTGACCGATCACGAGTAGTTGCTCTGCATGCAAAATACAATCAGCGATTTGTTGATTTGGAGCGGCAAGTGACTACTTTGCAGGCGAAGTTGAAACAGCAACGAGCGGTGATTGAGCAGCGAAAAGAAAGTTACGATACGTCGATGACGGTGCTGAATGAGAAGATTCGCGATTTCAATCAACGAGCTACTAGCGGTGGTTTTGGTTCACAGCAGCAGTTCCAGACTGAGCGTTCACAATTGCAAGCCGAAGGTCAACGCTTGAGCAGTCAGAAGGCTGCGTTACTCCAGCAGATCGATCAGTACAATGCTGACGTTGAAAAATTGAATGCGCTAGGTGAGCAAGCTGATCGGCTCAGTCAGAGCCTCGACAGCCAAAGGGCGGTAGAGTGATGGCCCGGGCAAAATCACAATTCATCTGTCAGCAGTGCGGCGCTAGCTATCCGAAATGGGTCGGCAAGTGTGAAAATTGCGGTGAGTGGAATTCACTGGTCGAGCAACTACCAGTTGACACCGGTGCCTCGGCGGTAGCCCGCAGCAGCGGTAAGGGCAAGGCGCTCACCACGCTCAAGCTCAGCGAGACGGCTACCGAGGCCAAGCAAGCACGGCTGGCAACCGGCATCGCCGACCTTGACGCGGTGCTCGGCGGCGGCTTTTTGCCAGGTGGTGTGGTGCTGGTGGCGGGGCAGCCGGGAATTGGTAAAAGCACCCTGCTAGCGCAAGTCACGGCGTTTATCGCTCGGCAGCAACCAGTACTCTACGTCAGCGGTGAGGAGTCGGTATCGCAGGTTAAATTGCGGGCTGAGCGGTTGGGTGCGGTTGATTCAGAAAGCCTGCAGCTGGCGTCCAGCAATAGCGCCGAAGATATCGCCGCCTCCATCCAGACTGGCCAGTACAATCTGGTGATTGTCGATTCTATCCAGACCTTGTCGCTCGCAGAAATTGCCTCAGCGCCAGGTTCGGTCAGTCAAATTACCAACTCATCCAACGTCATCATTCGCGCCGCCAAAGCCTCGAATACCGCGGTGATTTTGGTCGGTCACGTCACCAAAGAAGGCTCAATCGCCGGGCCGAAAGTTCTGGAGCATTTGGTTGACGTGGTGCTGAATTTTGAGGGTGATCGCTACGGTGGTTTTCGCGTAGTGCGGGCGCAGAAAAATCGCTATGGTTCGACCAATGAGGCAGCAATTTTTGAGATGCATGAGGATGGCTTACGGATTGTGGCCAACCCATCGGCGAGCTTGCTAGCCGAGCGACAAAACCTCGATGGCTCAATCGTCCTAGCGACCATGGAGGGGGCGCGGCCGCTACTGGTGGAAATTCAGGCACTGGTCAACCCGACGAATTTTGGCTACCCCAAACGCGCGGCCAGCGGTTTTGATCTCAACCGCTTGAACTTGTTGGTGGCGGTGCTGGAAAAGCGTACCAAGCTTAATCTTTCCGACAAAGATATTTACATCAACGTGGTTGGTGGCTTGAAACTGAGCGACCCAGCGGCGGACTTGGCAGTCGCCATGGCCATCGCCTCGGCCTCGGCTGGCCGCAAACTCAGCGACGAAGCGGTAGTGTTTGGCGAAGTTGGTTTGGGCGGCGAAGTGCGCTCAGCTCAAGGCTGGCACGCCCGCGTCAAAGAGGCCAAGAAACTCGGCTTTACCTATGCCATCGCGCCAAAAACTCACAAGGACGCATTTGTGCGCGGTGTCGGCGATCTCAGACAGGCGCTGATTGACTATTTACAATAAATGTTATCATAAAGGAAATTATTATGGAAAAAACAATTGAACTTATCATCATTATCATGCTGCTGGCTATCATGGCGGAAATATATCTACTGGTCAAGCCGCGGCGGCAGGCAGGCAGCGGTACGCAGCTGCCGATTCTGGTTGACACCTCGGTACTGATGGACGGCCGAGTGGTCGATCTAGCAAAGACTGGGTTCTTACTGGGGCAGATCATCGTGCCGCGGAGTGTGTTGATAGAATTGCAGCTGTTGGCTGATGGTGCTGATCATGCCAAGCGCGAGCGCGCCCGTTTTGGTATGGACGTCATGAAGGAGCTCAAAGATGTGTTGGGCGGCTCGTTTACGTTGCTTGACGATGCGACGCGCATCCCTGAGGGTGTTGATAACCGCTTGCTGCAACTCGCCAAGGAAATGAACGCTGCCATCCTGACCTTGGATTACAACCTGAACAAGGTGGCGCAAGTCGAAGGAATTCAGATCCTCAATATCAATGAGCTAGCCAAGAGCTTGCGGATGAGCTATCTGCCTGGTGATGAGCTGGTGCTCGAATTAACGCAAAAAGGTCAGGATTCTCACCAGGCGGTCGGCTACTTGCATGACGGCACAATGGTGGTGGTTGAGCAAGCCAAAAAGTTCCTGGGCCAGAAAAAACGCATTGAAATCATCCGTAGCCTGCAAACTGACGCTGGTAAAATGATGTTTGCTAAGGTTGTCGAGCAGACCACTCCGCCAGAGCCAACACGACAAACAGCTGTCATCACAAAACGTCGCTCTGTTGGCCGGAAAGTGCAGACTAGTCCAGAAGGATCAGCCAAGAAGACTACTAAAAAGCCAGCAGTAAAAACTCAGAAGCCTGTGCAGCAAACTCGTCGTCGTTCTACGACTACAAAAACATCAGCCCAGCGCGAGGCTGAGCTGATTAGGCTAGCGAATAGCCAAGATGATTAATCGTCGCTGACAGTTTTTGAGCTACTTGCGGTGTAGTACCCTTCGTCGCGGACATTCACGGTGATAGTGTGTGATCCTGATGAGACATTGACTGAGACGCGGTCTGAGGCGCTGTTACCGCTGATATTGCTTGATTTGACTGAACGTCCGTCAACCAAGATATCAAGCGTCGCTAGACCAAATTTTCCTCCATCAACACTGACATCAATAGTGTATTTATTACTCGAGCCAGACGCGGTGATGCTAGCGACACGAGGCTTGGCATCGCTACAGTTGTGTACATCGTCGTCAGCGGTAGCGTTGTAACCTGCTGGCGCACTGAAAGACTCTTTCTTGGTGATTGGGTCGACCGCCTTGATCACGTCAACTTCTTCTCGTGCGCCCTCTGGAGTACAGGAAGTAGCCTTCTTTTTAGAGATGCGGTCAAATGTCATCTTGGACGAGCTTTGTCCTTGGTTTTGGTTCCACCATGATGGGTACAATTCTTTGCCATTCTGCTTGATACCAGATGGGCGGGTGTACCACATGCTTGATTTCCACTTACCAGCTGGCTGGTAGACCTGGGTATGTGCAAAGCTCATGACTTTCTGAATCACCGGGAGACCAGTTGACGAGTTTATGGAGGTCAATGTACGACTGTCGGAGTTACCAAGCCAGAGGGTCATGGCGAGAGCTGGTGTATAGCTCGCCAGCCAGATGTCTTTTGGTTGATTGCCCTTGTCAGATGTTCCGGTCTTGTAGCTAGCGCGCACACCCGGGATACTGCCTGTCACCAGCGTGTTTGATCGGTCGGACAAAATGTCGTTGGTGATGTAGGCAGCCTGTGGATCGACAGCTTGCTTTGATTCATCTTTCCATTTGAGGAGAGTTTCATTTTGAGAATTGATCACTTCAGACACGGAAGTAGATTTTTTACTGACACCCAAGCGAGCCAAAGTACCATAGGCATTAACTAGTTCAGTTTGTTTGGCACCACATCCACCGATGGCGGCCGATAGACCATAGCCACCTGAGTCTTCCTCTTGCTTACAGTATTCTGAGTTACCAAGACCTCGGATGAACTCCACAGTTGGCTTTGGACTACCGTTACCAGCGATATACATCGCTTTCACTGCTGGGGTGTTACGAGACAAACCGAGCCCTCGGCGAATGGTGATGTCGCCCATGAATTTGTTGTCCCAGTTGTTCAGCTTAGCGCCATAAATTGAGTCGATATTTTCATCTTTTAGTATGGTGCCACTCCCATATGCCTGACTATCACGCTTGCTAAACAGGTGAGTGAACACAAATGGTTTGATGGATGAACCTGGCTGGACAAAGGCTGTGGCCGCATTGTCCTGACCAAAGCCCGGATAGTTAAAGTCACGGCTACCCATCAGGGCAACGATTTGACCCGTTTGCACGTCTTCTATGACTGATGCACCGTTGTGAGCATTGATGGCAGCTGGGCGGCCGGTCGCAAAGAAGGCTTTCATCTCATTTTCTAATTTCTCTTGGATGCGCCAGTCCAGCGTTGTTTTGACGGTCAGTCCGCCTCGTCCAACAACCGCTTGACCGAGCTCTTTCTCGAGTTGTGATCGAACCATCATCACGAAGTGTGGCGCTTTCATACCTTCAGTCTGCTCAACTTGTGGATATAGATTATCAAGAATTGGGTATTTTTTGGCTTCATCTGCTTCTTTTTGAGTGATGTAGCCTTGTTCTGTCATGTAGTCTAAGATTGTGTGTTGGCGCTCGATCAACGCCTTATTACCGGCAGTATTGTATGGGTTAAAGTAGGACGGATTCTGCGGAATTCCTGCTAGCAGGGCCGCTTCAGCTATGGTCAAATCTTTTGCGCTCTTGTGGAAGTACGTTTGTGCAGCTGACTCAGCGCCATTACGGCGACCTCCATATGGCGATTCGTTGAGGTATAGTGACAAGATTTGGTCTTTGTTGTACATGCGTTCAACCTCAATCGCCAAAATCATCTCTTTGATCTTACGCGGGATACCCTTGAGACCACGTTCACCAGCTTCATCCGCAAAGAACACCTGTTTGACGAGCTGCTGGGTCAATGTTGATCCTCCCTGGACCTGTCCTCCAGATGCCGTTGAAAATACCGCACGCGTCAAGCCGCTAACACTAACTCCGTGGTGCTTGTAGAAATCTTTGTCCTCAATGGCAACAGTAGCATGTTTCAGGTGATTGCTAATTTGGTCACCTTCGACCACCAGTTTGTAGTTACCGGTTCCTTTATCTTCCCAGAGTAGCACGCCGTTACGGTCATAATATTTCGTGACCGTTGTTTGGACGCGTTTAGCGATTTCACCTGGTCGAATCTTATCTAGGTCTTTGCGGAAATATGCGAATAACCCACCGATAAACAAGATCATCAACAACAGAGTAACACCAGCAATTTTCAGCGCCATCTTTGCGCCGCGTTTGGAGAACCAATAGTTAGCTAACCGCTTTGGATGTAAGCGATAGAAAAATCGCTTCACTGGATGCTTCGGCAAGCTTGCCAAATATTCAGCACGCTCGCGCGAATCTTTATCTTTTTTAACTTTACGCTTATGTGCCAAATTGGCGTATAAGCTTAATCGCTTTGTCGCAGATTTCCTGGGACTAGAAGGCGATTTGCTGCTGCTACTTGTACTACTCTTATTCACGTAATCTATTATATCACGCACATGGTTCGCATCAACTGCCAAAAATTGATATACTGATACTAAGATTAGCTGACCAAGGAGAAAATATGCAGTTATCAGAGGAATTACAGTGGCGCGGGTTTTGGAACCAGACCACATTCACCAATGACAAGCTTATCGATTCGGAGAATTTTACGCTCTATTTGGGGACAGATCCATCGGCTGACAGTTTGCACGTCGGGCACTTAGCGGTTTACATGATGGTGCGGCATTTTTTGGAGCGCGGTCACAAGGTGTTTCTGCTGGTTGGTGGCGGCACGGGTATGATTGGCGATATGCGCGACACCGAAGAGCGGAGCCTACTTTCATATGCAGAAATTGAGCACAATAAACGAGCTTTGAAAGCACAGGTGTCACAAATTTTCGCCGGACGCGATTTTACCTTGGTGGACAATGCGGACTGGTTGGGCAATTTGGAATTGTTGCCGTTCCTCCGCGACATTGGCAAGAATTTCAACATGGCAGATTTGATTGGTCGTGAATTTTTTAAGGCACGCATCGACAACGGCAAGGGGTTGAGTTTTGCGGAATTTACCTACACGTTGCTGCAGGGTTATGATTTTTGGCATTTATTCAAACATCACGGTGTCAATTTACAAATCGGCGGTTCGGACCAGTGGGGTAATTTGGTTTCAGGCGTGGAATTGATCCGCAAAAAAGAAAATGCCGAAGTCTACGCTATGACAGCACCGCTACTCATCAACAAATCAACCGGACGCAAATTTGGCAAGTCCGAAGGTGGCGCTGTGTGGCTAGATGAAAACAAAACCAGCGTCTACAAATTCTATCAATTTTGGCTGCACGTTGACGACGAAAGCGCCATCGAGTATATGAAAATCTTCACCATGCTCGACCGCGACACCATCGAGGCCATCGCTGAAAACCATGCCGTCAATCCTGGCGCGCGCTCAGCTCAAAAAGTCTTGGCGCGCGAGGTTACCGACATCGTCCACGGCGTCAATCGGCGCGAATCAGTGGAGCGGGTGACGGAAGTATTGTTTGGCGGCGGCGATTTCCGCCAATTATCAGACGATGACCTGGACGCTCTCGCCAAGGAAATTCCGCGCGTTGATGTCGGCGTCGGCGTGATCGAAGCGTTGGTGGTTTCTGGTGCGGTCAGCTCCAACGGCGAAGCAAAACGCCTATTGAAATCTGGCGCCATCAGCCTCAACGGCGAAAAAATAGCCGAAGACCAAGCCGTCAACACCACGTCGCTGTTGAAAAAAGGTAAAAATACATTCGTGCTAATCATGGAGGGAGACGAAGAATGAAAAAAATTATAGCATTTGACTCAGATGACACTATTGTCCTGTCGAAAATGCCAGCTACACCACGCATGGCTGGTCTGTTGGCGGAGCTGTTGAGGCATTACGATGTGTGTATCATTTCTGGTACTGATTTTGAAGGGGTGATCTATCCAAACACTGTCAGACAAATTGAACAAGTTCCGGGCGTTGATCTTAGCCGGCTGCACATCATGCCAACATGTGGCACTCGTTACTATCGCTTCCAGGACGGCGAATGGCGATTGCAATATCAGGAGGACTTGACTGAAGAACAAAAAGCTCGAATCTTTGAAGCGATTGAGACCTCGGCCAAGGAACTTGATATGTGGGTGGACGATCCAGCTGGCGAGATCATCGAAGATCGTCTCAGTCAAGTAACATACTCTGCGCTGGGCCAAAAGGCTACTCCTGAAGACAAATACGCCTGGGCTGAAGCCAACAAGGAAAAACGTAAATTGCTCAACGATGCTGTCAAAGCACGCATCCCAGAATTTGAAATTCGGACGGCCGGCACCACTAGTCTGGACGTGACCAAGCCTGGTATCGATAAAGCCTATGGCATGAAAAAACTGATGGAAGCAACGGGCGTAACTAAGGAAGAGATTTTATTCTTTGGCGACAAGCTAGAAGAGGGCGGCAATGATTTCCCAGTCAAAAATATGGGCATTGATTGTATCGCTGTGGAACGCTGGGAAGATACTGCCTACGCGCTGGAAGGCATCAACGCTGTTTCGTAGATGAAGCTGACAACTCCACTGGAACACATTAAAGGCGTCGGCCCCAAAACTGCTCAGGCGTTGGCGGCGGCAGGGTTGGAGACGGTGGCGGACGCTCTGGATTTTTTGCCGCGGGCGTATGATGATTATTCGGCGGCGGTCAATATCGCTGATCTCCAGCCGGGCAAGGTGACGGTGCGAGCACGCTGCGAGTCGATTTCCACGCGGATTGTGCGCCGAGGTTTGAGGATTACCACGGCGGTGCTGGTAGATGATTCTGGCAAGGTCAAGGCTGTTTGGTTCAATCAGCCGTACCGCGAATCACAGCTGAGATCCGACGCCGAGTTCATGTTTTCCGGCCAATTTGGCATGCAATATAACAGCTATCAGATCAGCAATCCATCCGTCGAGCTCACCAAGCAAACCGATGCGTCCGACACCCAACCCACCTCGGGCATTCATCCGGTCTATAAATCCATCAAAAATCTCCGCCCAAAAACCGTGCAGGATTTGCTGAAAAATCTGCGTCCCATCATGGAATTTTTGCCCGAAACTTTGCCGGAGCATGTCGTCCAGCGGCAACGATTAGTCAGCCGCGCTGAAGCCATCAGGTTTCTCCACGCGCCAAACGATCATCAGGAAATTGCCCGCGGTCGTGAGCGGCTGGCGTTTGAAGAGTTATTTGAGATGATCTTGGCAGCGCAGTTTAACAAGCAAGAGCAAACCAAATTGACTGGTTGGCGCATCCCGTTCAATCAGCCAGTCGTCAAGCAGTTTGTTGAACAACTGCCATTTCCCTTGACCAACGCGCAGCGCCGCGCCGCCTGGCAGATTTTGCAAGATTTGGAGTCGGAGCATCCGATGAGCCGCTTGTTGCAGGGTGATGTTGGCTCAGGCAAAACCGTGGTCGCCGGGCTGGTGGCGGCAGAAGTGGCGCAGGCTGGCTTTCAGACGGCCATTATGGCTCCGACGGAGATTTTGGCGACTCAGCACGCCAAAACGCTGGATGAATTATTGTCGCCATTTGGCGTGTCGGTGGCGCTGCTGACAGGGCACGTCAAGGGCGTTCAGCGGCGGCAGCTGCTGGATAATTTAGCGAGCGGCAACATCAATGTGGTGGTTGGTACCCACGCGCTGATTCAGGAAAAAGTGACGTATCATAAACTAGGGTTTGCGGTGATTGACGAGCAGCATCGATTCGGCGTCAAGCAGCGGCAGGCATTATTACAAAAAGCAGACTACATGCCGCATCTACTCAGCATGACCGCCACGCCGATCCCGCGGAGCTTGGCGTTGACCTTGTATGGTGAACTGGATATTTCGATTTTGGACGAGCTGCCAGCCGGTCGTCAGCCAATTGCAACGAAAATCTGGTCGCCAGCTTCAGCGCTAAAGCTCTATGAAACCATCGACCATGAACTGGCTCAGGGTCGCCAAGCCTACGTCATTTGTCCATTGATCGACGACAATCCTGACAATGACAAAAAATCGGTCGAGGCGGAATATCACAAATTGGCAAAAACGATGTTTCGTCATCGCCGCGTCGGATTATTACACGGTAAACTACCGCCCGAGGAAAAGGCCGCAGTCATGCAGCAGTTTGCGGACGGCGAGCTGGACATGCTGGTGAGTACTACAGTCGTGGAGGTTGGCGTCAACGTGCCGAACGCTACGGTCATGCTCATCGAAAATGCCGATCATTTTGGTCTC
This sequence comes from uncultured Candidatus Saccharibacteria bacterium, assembly GCA_963533325.1. Lineage (GTDB taxonomy): Bacteria > Patescibacteriota > Saccharimonadia > Saccharimonadales > Saccharimonadaceae > Nanosynbacter. Next base: position 16,389 of record CAUSOC010000011.1, read on the forward strand.
AGCCAGCTTCATCAGCTGCGCGGGCGGGTTGGGCGCGGCCAGCATCAGAGTTTTTGTCATTTGATGATGTCGGGTCATGATAAGCCGAGCCAGCGCCTCAGGGAAATTGAGGAATCCCAAGACGGCTTTTACTTGGCGGAAGTTGACTTGAAATTGCGCGGTCCTGGTGAGATTTACGGACGAGCGCAACATGGCACGCTGAACCTAAAAATTGCCTCGCTGAGCGACACGCCGCTGATCGCCCGTGCGCAGACGGAGGCCGAGCGCTTTGTCAAAGAGGGGCAGGATTTGCTACAATATAACCATCTGGCGCGTGCCGTCAGTCGCTATCAGCGATTAACCATTTTGAATTAATATGTACGCAGGAACAACAATTAGAGATGGCTCTGGTCGATTTATCGGTGTTCATCAAAAGATAGATCGAGTGGCCAGGCGACACCTTGAACCGATGCTACCTGATTGGTGCGAATTTCCTGATGTGAAAAATATCCTGCATTTTGAGGGCAAAAACGGTCCTGACGGCGTTAAGCGCAAAAGTCCAGCCGTTGACGAACCGTGGCATTTTATCAATCCAGACGACCCGAACGACACGGCACTGTTGGAGATGATTGATCAGCATATTGGTAATCTAGCGAAGGCGCTGCAAAACCATAATTCCGAACGAGCCGCGTTTGAAGCGGCATGGATGGCGCATGCCATCACCGATGGTCTGACGCCGGCGCATCATTTTCCGCTGGAGCACGCTATGCAGGAGCTGCGCGGTGGCGAAGGTCTGGAGACGCGAACCTCAATTCTCAAGAAAAATGTCATGAAGGGTGATACGGGGATTGAGCTCATCAAAAACAATTGGAAGTTTTGGGGTGCTAAAGGTATGATGACCATGCACGTGGCGTTTGAAGCAGGTGTGGCGAGCGTAGTGGCCTATCCGCGCTTTAAGGACGCCGTACCGAGTGAGGCTGAGATTTCACGGGTTAAACAACAGGGCTATCGAGAATACTATCTAGAGCAAGTTCACGCCGTGGCCAACCTAAAAATGTATGATAATTTTGGTAAAAACGGTTGGACGACGGACTTGGCGTGGCAGACCAACTATGAACTGATGCCAATCATCATCAAAGCTGTCATGCTGGGCTGGCTGGCATCTGTATGGAAGCTTGAGGCAAAACGGTGAGAGTGCGCATCATCGCTGGCGAATTTGGCGGACGATTTATCCAAACGCCGCCAGGCTCAACGACACATCCCATGGGTGAGCGAGTCCGTTCGGCAATGTTTAATTCACTGGGCGAGACGGTTCGCGGTTCGCGGGTGCTGGATGCTTTTGCTGGCTCTGGCGCGATTGGCCTGGAAGCACTCAGTCGCGGTGCCGAGTCGGTGGTTTTTGTGGAGCGAGACCGGGTCGCGCAGCGCGTGATCGCCGAAAACATAGCCAGTTTGGGCGTCGATGAAAAATCTATTGTAATAAAAACAACGATATCGAATTGGCTGAAAAGCATGAGCGTAACAGAGAAGTTTGATATCATCTTTGCCGATCCACCATATCATAATCCTCAGTTTTCCACAGTTTCACGACTAATGGGGCTTCTCAAACCGGGCGGATGTATGATATTATCACACCCAGGAATAGGTGAGGTGCCAGTTCAAAACGGAATTGTTGTGGTGGACAATCGTAGTTATGGGGAGGCGCACCTCACCAAGTTCCTGCGAGAACCATTATAGTTAGTCAGTAGTCCCGATGTACGTCGAGGACTTTTTATTATAGTGGCGCGAAATAGGGTATTGCAAAATTTAATTCAATGTGGTATAGATAGTCATAAGACACATTTGGACCCAAAAGAGGAGGAATGGAAATATGCCACGTGCTAATCATGACCTAATGGAACGAGAGTTTGCGGGAGTAGCTGACAGTAGCTCCGAAGACGCTGATATGAGAGCGCTTTATGACGCCATTTGTAAGCAGAAAAATCTTGACGAAGAACAGAAAAGAATTAACAACCTTAGACAGGTTGGTCAGGAAGTTTTGGATAAGTGTGGTTACGCAGAGTATAACGAAATAACCGTTTAGTCTTTGCCAATTTCGGGGCAAATAAAAAGAGCCTCGCTGGAAGCTCGTGATGGTAAATTGTGGTGCGGATGGGGAGAGTCGAACTCCCGTCTCAACCTTGGGAAGGTCACATAAT
>CAUSOC010000012.1:0-15790 GCA_963533325.1 uncultured Candidatus Saccharibacteria bacterium
AGAGAAACCCGGTCAAAGCATTCCAGAAATCAATGGCGAGGAGTGGCGCGCTGGCATGAAAGCATTTATCGGTAAAATCGCGACTGATCACGCCTTTGCCGAGGAGTGGGGCAATTTAGGCCCAGTGTACGGCGTGCAGTGGCGCAAATGGCCCGACGGCAAGGGCGGGACGATTGACCAAATCCAAAACGCCATCGACATGATAAAACATAATCCGACGTCGCGGCGCAACATCGTCAGCGCCTGGAACGTGGCGGAAATTGACGACATCGCCCGAGCTGGTGGATTGCCGCCGTGCCACACCATGTTCCAGTTTAATGTTCGGCCAGGTGAAAATGGCGAGAAAGATAAACTGGATCTGGCGCTGACGCAGCGTTCGGCGGACATGTTCCTTGGAGTACCGTTTAATATCGCCAGCTACTCCCTGCTGCTGTCGATGATCGCCCAGGTGACTGATAAACAGCCGGGTGAATTCGTCCATACGCTAAATAGTGCGCATATTTATAATAATCACCGCGCGCAGGTCGATGAGCAACTGTCGCGCTGTCCACTACCGCTGCCGAAACTGTGGCTGAATCCTGATATCAAGCATATCGATGATTTCACCATTGATGATATTCGTCTGGAAAATTACGAGCACCATCCACCGATCAAGGCACCAATCGCGGTGTAAAATGCCGTTATTGTGCGGCTTTTCGCCGATAGATCACAAAGTCAAAAGCGTAGGCATTGTCGTCATCTGCCGGGTGATGGGTGCGGCTCATCTCCTGCCAGATGGTCATATCGAGCTCTGGGAAAAAGGTGTCAGCGTCTGAAAATGTAGCGTCCACCTCAGTGGCGTAAATAGTGTCGATCTCCGGCATGCCCAGTGCATCGCCGTATACCTGTGCACCGCCGATGATAAAGGTTGGGTAGCGTGACAACGCCAAAGCGCTTGACAGGTTTACCGCTGTAAGAACGCCTTTGACGCCCGTCGGTTGTGAGGAAATGACGATGTTTTCGCGCTCTGGCAGCGGATGAGAGCTGATTGACTCAAAGGTTTTCCGACCCATAATGACATTGCCACCTCTGGTTAGCCGCTTGAAATGTGCCAAATCTGCTGGCAAGTTGCGACCCCACGGTAAATCACCACCTCGGCCGATGGCGCGGTTGGTATCATAGGCAACGATGATGGCTTTCTCCATATATTCAGTATACCATGAGGTGCCGGCTATATGCTATAATATAGTTCATGAATAAAGTAAATAGCTACTTGGTACCAACTGTTATCGAAAAATCTTCTGAGGGCGAACGAGCGTTTGATATTTATTCACGCCTTTTGAACGAGCGAATCATTTTTCTGGGTGAGGAAGTGAACGAACATACCGCCAATATCGTGGTGGCGCAGTTGTTGCATTTGGCTCAGGTTGACCCAGAGGCCGACATCTCGCTGTATATCAATAGCCCTGGTGGTAGTGTTTACGACGGGCTGGCAATCTACGACACTATGAACTTCATCAAACCTGACGTGGCGACCTACGGCATCGGCCTGCAAGCCAGTATGGGTGCATTCTTGCTGTCAAGCGGCGCTAAAGGCAAGCGATTTTGCTTGCCACACGCCAAAGTGATGATCCACCAGCCGTCGTCAGGTACGCGCGGTAAGGTGACTGACATGGAAATTGACCTGAAAGAGACACTGGAGGTTAAGGAAATGCTGGCGAAAATCATGGCCAAAAACACTGGTCAAAAGCTCGCCAAAATCAAAGCCGACATGGAGCGCGACTACTGGATGAAGCCAGAAGAAGCCGTAGCCTACGGTCTGATCGACGCGGTGGTCAAGAAAGCATAGCTTATATCTCGCGAATATCATCAAAGCGCGCGCCAGCGCCGTAAATGCCAGCTTGAGTGACAATGTTGCGCAGATTAGTGGGATTTCGAGGCATCGTCGAACATTGCTGCCAGGCTTTTGATGCCTCACCGTAAATATCACAAATGCGTCTACTGAAATCCTTGTTGAGCATCAGCGTCGCATAATATCCCATTTTCATGGTTCTGACCTAACCGTCCAGATAGTTGTTATAACTTGGATCAATTTCGCTCAATGGAGCTGTGCCCTCAGCGGTTTGAACAGGCGGATCGATCAGCCGCGCCTTCAGGGCTGGCAGCCCAATGGCGATGCGCCCCATATCTAACGCCATACCTTGCTGTGCGGTACTATCTTTTTCTATTTCTACCTGAGGCGCTACTAGCATGAAATTGCGGGACTTTGAGCAGTATGAGGTTAATGGGTCGAGAAACTCGGGGAAGTCGCCTTTCATTTCGCCAAATTGACTACGGAGATCTGCGTAGCGCGCTCGCTTATAGATTTGCCGCTGATGATAGCCAATAGTCTCTAATATTCTCCTGAAGGCAGCGTCGCCACCACTAAAAGCAAAGCGAAAGTCTGAATCGATGCCGTACATGCGGTCACGAGGATGGACAGGGTGAGTTAGAGGGACCCCGTCGCTAAAATGTCCACCACCAGTCAGTGCTTGTTTGGTAGCGGTTTGCAATAGTTCAAGTTGCAATCGATGTACTGGTTGCGCCCAGTGTTCTGTCGGCAAAATACTGTAGCCGGCGGCAAAGCGACGAGCAAAGTCTTGATCTGTGATTTCTAACATCATGTGGTCATTGATGCGGAAGAGAGATTTGGGATCTTGGAGCTGATCTTCATATTGCATGATACCCATTGGCCAGCCTGACCAGCGCAAAACTTCGCGCATACCGTAGTCAACTCTATCGACACACAAAGCCGGTGATGGGCACTCCACCCAGTCTTCTGTCTCAGGGAAAACGGTTTCTTCCAGGGTTAGACCATAGTCGGCTAATGTTTCATCGATACCAAACGTCTCCAGTAACGCCCTCAAATCTTGGTCGTGGAGGTTTTCTCCACCTTGGATACCTTGGAAAATCCAGTCTCCCAAGTGCGAGAAAGCTGTCTGTCCAACGTCAGAAAACAGCGCACGCAGCTCCAACACGGTTCGCTGTCGGTCATCGAACCGATCATCACCTTCGGTCATTTTTCGCACAAAAGCCAAGCTTCCCCAGATGTGTTGCCACCGGGAAAAGAGGGTTGTGTTGGGCACTGTAGAGAACGATGATGGCAATGTCAGTTGCTCGACTGCTTGCAGTCTGCGAAACAGCGGTGAACGTGCCAGCTCCATGAGTAGTGAATCGTACGGCTGTCGGTCACCAATTAAGCAGTCTCCCCATACTGCATCATGAATCACCATTGAATTGTCCTCCAATTCATAGGACGGCATGTGTAATGCTCCCATGATAGTCTCGCCCGGATCACCTTGATATCCCGGCATGATGTCTTCTCTGAGGTACAGTTTGTCTGACATATTCTTAGTATAAGATGTTTATAAGCGTCGCCCAAGCATGAGCGATACGCTGGAGAGGAGCGGTCTATTAGTCTTCGGTTGCTGCCTGGTCTGGGCTGAACACCATGACGCCTTTACCAGTTTTTGGGTTGTAACCAAAGACGGCGGCTCGCCCCAGTTTTCTCGGCTCTGCGTCCGGGTCTAGGTCTGGTCGTATTTCCACGGCATTACCGACGATATGAGATTGACCGGGACTACTCTCCTGAGGCAAACATTGATCAATATCAACAGCGACTATCCTGTGTGGAGGCACGGGAGCTTCGTCAGGAGTGCTGGGTGTCTCAAACTCTCTAATAATCCCTTGAGGGTCGGCGACTACAAAAGCAGTCTCCCATTTTGAGCCTTCGCCAGTACCAGTGGTTTTTGTACTGAGGCCTAACTCATTTGGTCCAAAAATAACTGGTAAGCATGTTAAGCTATTTTTATGATCCATGTATTTCTCCTTGTCTCTCACTATTAACAATTTGATCAAATACTTTTTATATCATAACAAAAAAGTGTTGATATGTCAATGATATGATGTTGCTATGACGTATATTTGAGGGTAAAAATCAGTATATGATGCTTATGTCAGACGTGTTATACTTTTAACAGATACTGAGGAAAACGGAGGGAACATGGTTTATCGGCGACGGTCGACAGAGCAGCGCTATGTCAAATATCGAAAAATGATGAAACAGCAGGCAGCACCTGGGTGTAATTTTTGTCAATTTAGTCCAGAAGACAAGCAAGTGCGAGTAGCGCATGAACACTTCTTGGTGACGGATAACCTGTTTCCATATGAGATTTGGGACAGCCATGAAGTCGCTGACCACATCATGGTCGTTCCTCGGCGTCACGTTGAGGGCATCTACCAGTTGGACAAGACAGAGCGAGCTGAGCTGATGGACGTGATTGCTGAGTACGAAGAGCAGGGATATTCCGTTTACGCCCGCGCTCCGGAAAATAAACAAAAGTCTGTCGCCCATCAACACACCCACCTCATCAAAACGCACGGTAAACCAAAAAATATGTTATTCACTAGTGTTAAGCCGTATATTTTGTGGAGTAAATAAATTATGACTGTTTATAGCAATATCGAAATCCGCCAAGCCATAAATGACGACGTCATCGTCTGCCAGCCGTTCAATCCTGACCATGTGGCAGAAGCCAGTTTGGATTTTACGCTGGGTCATTACTACTATAAGCAGGAGTTTGAGGGTGAATATCGCGTTTATAATCCCTTTGACGCGGCGTATGTTGCTAAATATTTCAAAGGTCCGCTCAAAGCTATGCCGCATGCCGAATGGTGCAAGGAACATGATGCAACGCCATTTCAAAATATCCCACCAGACCACCCAATCATTGTGCTGCGTCCTGGGGAGCGAATCTTGGCGCACACGCACGAGTTTGTGGGCATTCGCGCACAGGGCGGCGCAGCGCAGGTGTTGAGCCGTAGCTCATGGGGGCGCAATGGTGTGGCGGTTTGCTTTGATGCTGGCTGGATTGATCCAGGGTATATCAATCGGATTACGCTGGAAATTTATAATCTCAACATGCACGAAAGTGTCGTGTTGCCTGTCGGTGAACGCATTGGTCAAATGATTTTTCACAAAACTGGACCAGTTGAGGGCGGCTATGGCTCTGGGGCTCGTAAGATGAGTGATAAATATCAGACAGGGAACGATTTAGAGGAAATCATCGCCAGCTGGCGGCCGGAGATGCTGCTGCCAAAGACGTATCGTGACAGTCGCAAGACTCCGGTGCCAATTGACGGCTTGAGTCAGGGGCTGCTGTGATGGAACGCTCAGGCGCCACGGGAGCCTACATCGTCATCGAGGGCAATGACGGCACGGGTAAATCCACTCAGGTGGATATGTTGGCGGCCTGGCTGAGAGAGCGCGGCCGTGAAGTTGTTGTTGTCGAGGAGCCAGGCAGTGATGATGCTGCCAAAACCACGCCAATTGCTAATGAGTACCGGAGGGTCCTGAAAGATAATCGGTTCAAGTTAGATCCGGAGGTTAATGTGCTTTTGTTCAGCGCGGCGCGGCGTGAATTGTGGTTTCACAAAATTGAGCCGGCTTTGCGTCGTGGCGCGGTGGTATTGAGCTCCAGGAGTTACGTATCGACTTTGGTCTATCAGGGATATGGCGAGGGTGTGACAGAGGACGCCATCATCAATATGACTAAACGTTTCACCAGTGAGCGATACATGAGCCCTGACTTTGTGGTGGTGTTATTTGCAGATGACCAAACCAGGCAGCGGCGCATCGCTGAGCGCGGTACGCCAGAGGCGGTTGATAGCTTTGAATCGCGTGACGATGCGTTCCAGCAGAAGATCAATGATGGCTACCAAACTGTCGCCCGGACGCACAATATCCCATTGATTTTGGCTGAGCGTTCGCCGACTGACGTACATCAGCAAATTATTCAAGAAATCTCCAGAAATAATATTGATTTTTGACCTGGTTTCGTGCATACTGGTAGTTAGAGAAGTAGTGTATTCACGACAGGGAGAAGCAAAGCGAACAGGCACATCGCTTTTGTTGCAGTCGTGAATTAGGGATCTTCCGGCCGTGATCACTAAATTAAACTAAAGCGAGGAGTTCATACCTGTGGCAAAACAACAGTCCACGGATGGCGGACGTGTGTTCTTCACCTCTGAAGACAGCTCGTTGCCGCTGCCAAACCTGATCGCTCATCAAGAAGATTCTTGGCGCTGGTTCGTCGAGGATGGTTTGAGCGAAATCTTTTCAGAAATTAACCCAATTGACGATTATACTGGTCAGAAATTGTCATTGCGATTTGGTGCGTATCGATTTGACGAACCAAAGACCACCGACCAGTTCGCCAAGGAAAACAATGTGACGTTTGAAGCGCCACTGCACGCAACTGTCGAACTAACCAACAAAGTTACCGGCGAAGTCAAAGAGCAGGAAATCTACCTCGGTGATTATCCATGGATGACCGAGCGCGGTACCTTTATCATCAATGGTACTGAGCGCGTGGTGGTCAGCCAGCTGATTCGCTCGGCTGGTGTGTTCTTTACGGCTGACACCGTGGCTGGCCGCAATTACTACGGTGCCAAGATGATTCCAGGTCGTGGTGCATGGCTGGAGTTTGAGACTGCGCCAAATGGCACGATTTATGTCAAGATTGACCGTCGTCGCAAATTGCCAGTGACGACGTTGCTGCGGGCTTTGGGCCATCCAAAAACCTCAGAAATTCGTGAATTGTTTGCTGATATTGACACTGGTGAAACCAGCTACATCCAAGAGACCTTGGACAAAGATACAACTCGCGGTGCCAATGAAGCGCTGATGGAGGGTTAGCGCCGTCTCCGGCCGGGTGATATGGCTACAGTCGACAATGCGCGCCAGATGATCGAGCGAATGTTCTTTGATTTCAAGCGCTTTGATTATTCTCGTGTCGGTCGGTACAAGCTGAACCAGCGCTTAGGTCTCGATGTCGCCAATACCGCTGAAAATCGTATCTTCCAGATGAGCGATTTAGTAGCCATCATCCGCGAAATCATTCGCCTCAACAACACCCAGGAGCCAGCTGACGACATCGACTCATTGAGCAACCGCCGCGTCAAGCTTGTCGGTGAATTGGTTGCTCGTCAGTTCCGTGTTGGTATGCTCAGGATGCAGCGCAACGCTATGGACCGCATGAGTGTGGCAGACATGGAAGGTGTAACGCCAAGCCAGCTGATCAATGCTCGTCCAGTGGTGGCAGCAGTTCGTGAATTCTTCACCAGCTCACAGTTGAGCCAGTTGATGGACGAGGTTAACCCACTGTCTGAGTTGAGTCACAAACGTCGTTTGAGTTCGATGGGTCCTGGTGGTTTGAGCCGTGAACGTGCTGGGTTTGACGTTCGTGACGCTCACCCAACACACTACGGTCGTATCTGTTCGGTGGAGACACCAGAAGGTGCTAACGTTGGTTTGGTGCTGAACCTCGCCACCTATGCACGGGTCAATGAATACGGCTTTATCGAAACGCCATACCTCAAGGTTGTCAATGGCCGCGTGACTGACGATGTTGTCTACTTGGACGCGGCGCAGGAAGCCGCTGAAGTGATCGCTGACGCTGGTGCTGTTTTGAATGAAGACGGTACCTTCCGTGACGAGCGCGTGTCGGCTCGTAACAACATGCAGCCATCTCAGGTTGATGCTGACCAAGTTACCTACATGGACGCAGCACACAAGCAGATTCTGGGGTCAACCGCTGCGTTAGTTCCGTTCATCGAAAAGAACCGTATCGACCGTAGCTTGACTGGTTCAAACATGCAGCGCCAGGCAGTACCATTGCTTACACCAGAGCCAGCAACTGTTGGTACAGGTGTCGAAAAATCTATTGCTGCAAACAGCGGTCACTTGACCTTGGCATCAGGTGACGGTGAAGTCGTCAAAGCTGATGCAAATGAAATTCACGTCAAATACAGTGACGGCGTCAAAGTATATGAACTCCGTCATTTCGTCAAAAACAATGACGACCGCTGCTACAACCAAAAAGTTCGCGTCAAGCGTGGCGACAAGGTAAAGCAGGGTGATGTCCTGATCGAAGGCGCTTCAGTTGCTGAAGGCGAAATTGCACTAGGACGTAACCTGTTGGTGGCCTTTATGCCATGGGGTGGTTACAACATGGAAGACGCGGTGATTTTGTCTAACCGATTGGTGCAAGACGACACACTGACATCCATCAACATTAAAGATTACAATGTTGAAGTTCGTGAAACCAAATTGGGTCCAGAGATTGTTACCCGCGATATTCCAAACGTTTCTGAGGAAAGTCTGCGCCACTTGGACGAAAACGGTATTGTCCAAATTGGTTCTGAAGTTAAGGCTGGTGACGTCTTGGTTGGTAAAATTACACCAAAGGGTGAGCAGGAACTCAGCTCTGAGGAGCGCTTGCTCCGCGCCATCTTCGGTGAAAAAGCCAAGGATGTTCGCGACACCTCACAGCGCATGAACAATGCCGGTGGTGGTAAAGTCGTTGGCGTCAAGATCTTTAGCCGCGAAAATGGCCACGACTTAAAGGCTGGTGTCTTGATGCAGATTCAAATCTTTGTGGCTCAGCTCCGCAAAATCGGTGTTGGTGACAAGATGGCTGGTCGTCACGGTAACAAGGGTGTGGTCGCCAAGGTTCTGCCAGTTGAAGATATGCCATTTATGGAAGACGGTACGCCAATTGACGTAATTTTGAACCCACTCGGTGTGCCAAGTCGTATGAACCTTGGTCAGTTGTTTGAAACGCACCTTGGTATGGCGGCACGAGCATTGGGCTACCGCGTAGCAACGCCATCATTTAATGGTGTGCCATCAGCAACAATTTCTGATGAACTAGAAAAAGCAGGATTAGCACGCGACGGTAAGAGTCAATTGTTTGATGGTCGAACCGGTGAAGCCTTTGAAGAGCGCACCACGGTCGGTGTTATGCACATGATCAAATTGCACCACATGGTTTCTGACAAGATTCACGCCCGCTCAACTGGTCCATACACCATGGTGACTCAGCAGCCACTCGGTGGTAAAGCACAGAACGGTGGTCAGCGCTTCGGTGAGATGGAGGTCTGGGCGCTAGAAGCCTACGGTGCGGCAGCAACCTTGCAGGAAATGCTAACCATCAAGTCTGACGACGTCTATGGCCGTGCCAAGGCATACGAATCAATCATCAAAGACGAGCCAATCGTCGGTCCAAAACTCCCAGAGTCCTTCAATGTGTTGGTTAAGGAGCTCCAGGGATTGGGTCTGAAGGTTGACTTGGTGGATGATGAAGCTGTCGTTGACGCTGAGCACGTGATTGCGTCCAGCGGACCTGAAGATAAAACCACGCCTGCGGTAACGTCTGAAGACGAAGAAGCAGAAACTTTCTTGGATGAATCTGATGATATTGGAGAAATCGAAGGGGGCATGAGCGTACAAGACATTGACGAAGTAGAAGAAATAAAGGAGGATGCGTAAGATGGCGCAATTTGCATTCAATGCTACTGGTATTAGCGATTTTGATGCAGTACGCTTAGTGGTTGCCAGCCCAGAAGATATCCTGAAATGGAGTCACGGTGAAGTTACTAAGCCAGAAACGATCAATTATCGTACTCAAAAGCCAGAGCGTGACGGTTTGTTCTGTGAACGAATTTTCGGTCCGGTCAAGGACATCAATCCACACGACTCAAAGCTAAAAGGTGTTCGTTCACGCGAAGCGGCGGTTGACAAGAATGGTGAACTGGTCACCAAGTCAATCGTTCGCCGTGAGCGCATGGGTCACATTCAATTGGCCGCACCAGTCGCGCACATCTGGTTTATGCGCGGTACACCAAGCGCTATGAGCCAATTGCTCGGCATGACAGTTCGCAACTTGGAGCGAGTAGCTTACTTTGCGACCTATGTCATTTTGAAAGTTGATGAAGCAACTCGCGACCAATACCTCGCAGATCTAGAGGCTGAAACTGAAGCTGGTCGTGCTGCTATCAAGATTCGCTATGAAAAAATGGCAGAAGAAGACGGTGCTGACATCAAAGCCTTGGCCAAAGAGCAGAGTCGTGAAGTTGAAGAATTGAACGAGAAGTACACTACGCGCAAGGCGCAGCTTGACAGCTTAAACAAGGGCGCGCTGTTGTCTGAAACTGACTATCGTAACTTGCCAGAAGAATACGATGAGCTCATCGAAGTCGGTATGGGTGCTTCAGCGTTGAAGATGTTGTTAGACGAGATCGACTTGCCACAGCTGATCGCAGAGCTGACCGAAGAGGCTGAAAGTGCTAAAGGTCAGCGTGAGAAGAAAATCCTCAAGCGTTTGAAGATGCTCGAGAGCATGCACGCCGCTGGTATCAAGCCAAGCAGCTTGACGCTGAGCGTATTGCCGGTCATCCCACCGGACCTCCGCCCAATGGTCGCCCTCAGTGGTGGTCGGTTTGCCACCTCAGACCTGAACGACTTGTATCGTCGCATCATCAACCGTAACAATCGTCTAAAGAAATTGGTTGAGCTCAATGCGCCAGAAGTCATTCAGCGCAACGAAAAGCGCATGCTGCAGGAAGCAGTCGACGCATTGATCGACAATGCTGCTGCTCGTGGTGGTCGCGCCGTCAGCTCAACGGGTGGTCGCCGACGTCTGAAGTCAATTTCCGACATGCTGAAGGGTAAGCAGGGACGCTTCCGTCAGAACCTTCTCGGTAAACGTGTCGACTACTCTGGCCGTTCGGTCATCGTCGTTGGTCCAAAGTTGAAGATTCATCAATGTGGTTTGCCAAAACAAATGGCACTGGAGCTGTTCAAGCCATTTGTCATCAGCTGGCTGATTCGCAACGAGTTTGCTCACAACATTCGCTCAGCAACCCGTTTGATCGAATCAGGTGAAGCGGTTGTTTGGGACGCATTGGATGCGGTGATTGAAGGCAAATACGTGCTGTTGAACCGTGCTCCGTCACTTCACCGTTTGTCAATCCAATCCTTCCAGCCGGTTTTGGTTGAAGGAAAAGCTATCCAGCTTCATCCGCTAGTTTGTGCCGGCTTTAACGCTGACTTTGACGGTGACCAGATGGCAGTTCACTTGCCGCTTTCAAAAGAGGCGCAAGCTGAAGCCCGTGAATTGATGAGCGCAACTGCTAACTTGTTGAAGCCTGCTGATGGTGCACCGGTGCTGCACATTTCACAGGACATCGTGCTGGGTAACTACTACCTGACGTACGACAAGCCGCAGGCACAGACTGACCACATCAAGTCATTTAGCTCAGTTTACGAGGCAGAATTGGCATATGACAAGGGTGATATTCATCTGCAAACGCCAATTCAGATCTTCGCCAAGGGCAAATTACGCCAAACAACCTTGGGTCGCGTCTTCTTTAACGAGATTTTGCCAGAGGACTTCCCATACGACAACAACGTTCAGACGAAGAAACAGCTGAAGAAGGTATTGGCGCAAATCTTTAACAAGTACGGTGCCGAGGAGACTGCCAAAATCGCTGACCGCATGAAGGGCCAGGCCTTCCGCTTCGCGACAACTGCGGCCGTATCAACCGGTATGACCGACTACGTGCACTTTGACGAGATCCCTGAGTTTGTGGCTGAAGGTGACGCTAAAGCGGCTTTGATCTCTGAACAATTTGACCAAGGTCTGATCACCGAAGAAGAGCGTTACAACTTGACGGTGAACGCCTGGCGAAACGTCGACAATAAGATTACCGCGTTCTTGAAGGATCAATTGGCGCACATGGACACCAGTATTTCCATGATGGTTAACTCTGGTGCTCGTGGTGATATTTCCAACGTGAAGCTGGCGAGCGCCATGATCGGTATTCAGATGGACGCAACCAACCACGAGATTGAGCTGCCAATCCGTAGCTCCTACACCGGTGGTCTGTCCAGCCTTGAGGCCTTCGTGGCAACCCGTGGTGCGCGTAAGGGTCTGATCGACACCGCGCTCAAGACCGCCGACTCAGGTTACCTGACCCGTCGTTTGGTCGACGTGGCGCAGGATGTCTTCACCGTTGAGGACGTTGAAGGTGACGACGAAGGTTACGCAATCTACCGTTCAGAAACAGAGGAGACGATGATCGACTTCTCGAACCGTTTGGCTGGCCGTTATGCCGCTGAGACGATTCCAGGTCACGTCAACAAGGACGAATTGATCACTCGGGAAATTGCTGACTCAATTGATGACGATGAAAGTATCCAAAGCGTCAAGATCCAATCAGTCTTGTCAACCAACAACCTCAACGGCATCCCTCAGCGCAGCTACGGTGTCGACATGTCAACTGGCAAATTGGTTGGTAATCATCAGCCAGTCGGTGTTATCGCTGCGCAGTCAGTCGGCGAGCCAGGTACTCAGCTGACCTTGCGTACTTTCCACAACTCCGGTGTGGCCGGTGGTGACATCACCCAGGGTCTGCCGCGTGTTGAAGAATTGTTTGAGGCACGTACACCAAAGGGTCAGGCGTTTGTTACGGAAATTGCCGGGTTAGTTGACGTTTGGGAAGATGGCAAAAAGTACATCGTCCAAGTCACTCCAGAATCGGGCAAAGTTGAGCGCTTGCCGCTAGACGGCCGAACCATCGTGGTCAAGGCCGGTTCAAGCGTCAAGGCTGGCGACGTATTGGCAACTGGCGAAGGCGACACTCGTCCGCTGGTCGCACCATTTGACGGTGTGGTTGAGGCGGCTGAGGACACCTTGGTCATCGCTGCTGAAGCTGGCGCACCAGCTCGTTACGAAATCCCAGGCACCATGCAGTTGGTCGTTAAGGCTAACGACGTCGTCGAGGCTGGCGACCGCTTGACGGCTGGTTCATTGAACCTGCATGACCTGATGCGCTTGAAGGGTGTCGAGGCCACGCAGCGCTACATCATTAACGAAGTGCTGCGCATTTACGCCGCTCAGGGTCAAGACGTGGCCGACAAGCACCTGGAGATCATCGTTCGCCAGATGTTCAGCCGTGTCCAAATCGAAGATGCGGGCGACAGCGACTTTGTGACGGGTGACATTGTCTCCAAGGCTGCGGTGGTAAACACCAATAAGCAATTGGCCGCTGAAGGCAAAAACCTCATCAGCTACACCCAGTTGCTACTCGGTATCACCAAGGTGTCCATCTGGAGCGACTCATGGCTATCTGCTGCGTCCTTCCAGGACACCACTCGCGTGCTGATCAACGCTGCTGTGTCTGGTCGCGCTGACCACTTGCATGGCCTCAAAGAAAACGTCATCATCGGCCGCAAGATCCCAGTGGGGACGGGTGCTGAGTCGGCTGACGTAGATGATTTATTGGCTGACGCTGATGAGTACGCCGAGGCGATAGCCGAAGCCGTTGATGAAGCTGACATGGCTGAATCGTAGCGAACTGCTGCCAAGCAACAACAAGAGAAAATACCACTCGCTATATCTGTGAGTGGTATTTTTGACTGTACATTGCGTTTTGACTGTGCTATTTTATAGCATAATGAAACCACCCGCTATACTGAATCACCTCCCAGATCTTTGCTTGATAGGCTGTATAGGGTTAGTACTAGCAAGTATACATCTCTATCCTGCGGCTACATTATTCCCTCCTGTCATACAAGGAGTAGGGTGGATAGTGGGTATTATCGGTGGTAGTATGGTTGTATTAACGTTATGGCAATTGCGCAAACGTCGCACCTCCACCAATCCGGTTGACGCGCCATCTTGTTTGCTGACTGATGGAATGTTCGCTATTTCACGTAATCCGTTATATGTGGGTTATGTAGTCATTGTTCTGGGATGTGCTCTCGGCTCAGCATCGTATCTCGCACTTATCTTTCCTATTCTGTGCTTTGGAGTATTACAGACGGTGATCATTCCTCTGGAGGAGACTATGTTGTTGAAGCAATTCGGCACTACCTATCAATCCTACCAACGTACGGTACGGCGTTGGCTCTGAGGAATAAATGTTGTATAATGAGAATTATGAAGGCAAAAACTATTTCTTTAGTTATCGGTAGTCTACTCTGTATGCTACTGGGTGGTCTGTGGTTTCTACAAGGCATTGACGTTGTGCGAATCAAGCCGATAGCGTGCGTTGCAAATTGCCAGGAGATTACCGGAGGCTCACTACCGTGGGCAATTGTGGGTGTTTGTGTGTTGAGTCTGGGTATTTTTTTGGGATACAAAGCGGTTCGCAAATAGATCAGCTTATGTTACTAATATTTAGTTACTACTCAGCGTCATCAGGGTATTTATCTAAGGTGATTCGTTGCTTTCCGTTATGCCTTTCCAGTGGGGACGGGTGCTGTCGAAGAGGATGAAGCATCAACTGATGACAACACTGAGGAAATGGTTGAAGAATTCTCAGAGATGTAGTCACACTCGAGTCTAGTGACCGTGCAATAATCTCCCCTCTATAACAGAGGGGAGAATTGTATATTGGGACAATTTATGGTATAATAAAACTATGAGTGAGCTGCTTGAGCAAATTAGTCCTATTGATATAGATGCTAAACAATCACCTCAACCAGTTGACAGTGAGCTGAGGGGAGCTGTTTATCTGGCGGATTCTACGCTTTCGGATGGTGAGTCGCCAGTTGCCGTACTTTTTTCGCAATGGTCGGACTACTGTGAGCGAGCAAAACAGCAAGGGAGAACGGAAGTTTTGGCAGACCACATCAAGGGGCTGGCAATTACAGTGGATAATCCAGGAGTGAGTCCACAAGCAGACCCTATGAGTTCAGAAATTAAACAAGCTCTAAAAGAAGGCGATCTTTCGAAAGTGTCAATATTGCAATGGGATGCTGTGGGCAGGGCGCTCGACCAGAAGGGCTATGACTTTGGTGACGTGAAGCGACTGGTCGGCTATTCACTGGGCTCGCACCTGGCGGCGTCAGCCGCAAAACATGCACCAGGGGAAGTGAGCTTGTCGCAATTAGACTTATTTGAAACACCAGTGATTGACAAAACATCCCGTCCGGCTAAGGCTATGGCTACATTGGCTATGAGATTTCTAGCTCACGGTGGTGACAAATTGGCAGAGACTATCGCTGCAAACCCTGATTGGGCAGCTCCATGTCGTAGTGAAGACCCATTATTACTACCCAAAATGGTGCTACAACGGCCAGCTGGCCTATGGTACTATCCTCGGGCTATCACCCATCCTAAAAATGATATTGCCAGTGATCTGATGAGTGCTAGTCGTCGTTCGCTGCGCGAAGCAGTGGTGACGGTGAGTGCCACTGATGCTGATAAAGTAAGCCCCATCAGAGATAATGAACGATTAGTTCAACGATTAGGCGCGGCTGGTATGTCAGTAGTGGGCTTCAAAATTATGCATTCAGTCCACGCTTCCCAAGATAATATAGCCTGGTGGAAGGGCGTCTTAGAAGAGGTTGATGCTCGAGTCAAAAACCAGTAGATTTTTTAGATCAAGTGTGGTAAAATTATCCCAGAGTTTCCTCTTTTCGGAGTAAGCGGTGGTTTGAATGTGTACAGGCTGCATGCTCGGCAGAAAAGGTATAGACACGGGGCGGAGTTGCTGAATCCAAGCCGTAGGCGCTAAGAGAAGCTGGTTTTTGCGTGTACAATCGCGCGCCAACTCATTAGAGCCACCAGGCGAATCGCCATCATTTAGTAAATCAACCAAGGAGAAATTGGATGCCAACTATCAACCAATTGGTGCGCAAGCCGCGCCAAACGGCTAAGAAAAAGTCCAAGTCGCCAGCACTGGGTCGCATTCACAACGCCCTGAAAACGCGTTACTACGACCAAAATGCACCGCTCAAGCGTGGTGTTTGTGTGCGTGTGACGACCAAGACGCCAAAGAAACCAAACTCAGCGCTGCGTAAAGTTGCCCGCGTGAAACTGAACAACGGCTACGAAGTTTGGGCCTACATCGGCGGTGAAGGTCACAACTTGCAGGAGCACGCTGTGGTCTTGATCCGCGGTGGTCGTGTGCCTGACCTTCC
>CAUSOC010000013.1:0-15379 GCA_963533325.1 uncultured Candidatus Saccharibacteria bacterium
CTCCAAAATCCCTGGTTTTACCATCAACCAAGTATTCAAAAACTTGCCGCAGGTATTTTGGAAAAATGTACCATTTCCTATGATTATACCGATGTGGTTCAAATTTACGCTCATATATTTCATGTTCATGGTGTACCAAATACCAAAAGGTGGCTTTAAATTTGCAGTCAAAGGGTTTATACAAAGCATAGGCCTGTGGCCAAGAGCACTGGCTAAGCGTCGCCGTATTCAAAAGACTAAAACCGTCTCAAATACTTACATCAAATCACTGTTATATCACGGTCTTCCATTGAAGCAAGTGAATCGCATCAAGAAAGCCTTGGGATTTCAGTGATTAAGGGGTAAAATAGCACTATGAAACGCGATTTCCTGTTTACCTCAAAAGCGTTACTCTTGTTGGCTGATGTTGCGATGGTGGTGCTGTCATTTGCGCTAGCTTATTATTACCGAACTCACCTGGATACCCGCGTGTATTACTTTGTGCCGCAAATTCGTAACTTTGTCGTGCTCATCGTGGCTTTGTTGCCGTTGTGGCTGATAGTCAATGCATTGTCTGGGTTGTATAACCGAGAAATATTTTTGTCCCGCCCCAAAGAGTATATGCGCGTGCTGTTGACTTCGGTGATTAGTGTGATGGCGCTGATTTCCTATGAGTTTTTCACTGGT
Organism: uncultured Candidatus Saccharibacteria bacterium; assembly: GCA_963533325.1. Classification (GTDB taxonomy): domain Bacteria; phylum Patescibacteriota; class Saccharimonadia; order Saccharimonadales; family Saccharimonadaceae; genus Nanosynbacter. Next base: position 667 of record CAUSOC010000013.1, read on the forward strand.
GAAGATGTGTTTCCAGTGCGAATCATTGCAGTGTACTTTGTGGTCATCAACTTTATCTTGATGATTTTGGGTCGTGAGATTGTGAAATTGATCAATAGTGTTTTGATTCTGCGTGGCTTTGGTCGGCAAAAAGTGTTGATCGTTGGTGATAACGAAAAAACTGTTGAGCTGGCAGAGTATTTTGGCAAACATATCAATTATGGCTATGATGTCGTCGGCGTTGTGGCGGGCTATGGCGGTAAGGGAGTAGAAACCTTTAAAAACTTTAAAACTGCCGTCGAAGCAATTCGTCCCGCCATCATCATGCAAACGGACATCACGCGGTCTCAAGAAGTCTATCACTACGCGTTATCAAACCACCTGACCTATATGTTCGTGCCGCAGCAAGACCGAATGGTATCCAGGATGAATAGCGTGGAGATTATCGCTGGACTACCAATCATAGAAATTCAGGCAACCCAGTTGTTTGGGGTTGGTCGGGTGTGGAAGCGCTTGATGGATATCGTGGTCGGTAGTGTGGCGCTGCTGCTACTCTCACCGATCATGCTGTTGGTGGCGATCATCATGAAACTGAGTGCGCCGCGTGAAGCCGTGTTCTTCCGTCAGACCAGGCTAACACGATTTAACCGCGAATTTAGGATTTATAAGTTCCGCTCACAGAAGTCCAAATACAACGGCACCACTCCTGAAGAAGCCTTTACGATGATGGGTCGTCCGGAGCTGATCAAGCAATACCGTGATAATGGCGATCAACTAGACAATGATCCACGCATCACTCGGTTGGGGCGATTCCTTCGAGCAACCTCGCTGGACGAATTACCACAACTACTGAATGTCGTCAAAGGTGATATTTCACTGGTTGGTCCACGAGCCTTGATTCCTCAGGAAATCAATCAGTACAAACGCAAAGACACCATCTTGGCAGTGAAATCCGGCTTGACTGGTCTAGCACAGGTGTCTGGGAGGCGTGATATTAGCTTTGAGGAGCGACGTCAGCTTGATGTGTATTATGTGCAGAATTGGTCGTTATGGCTGGATATTCGTATTTTAGTGAAAACGTTTGGGATGGTGCTGTTTCAGCGGGGAGCTCGATAATGGCTTCTGAGAGTCGGGAAACACCGCGCGTTGCCATCGTTTGTGATTGGTTGACGACCTATGGCGGAGCGGAGAAAGTAGTCAAATCCATCCATGAACTATTCCCTGATGCACCCATTTTTACCTCGCAATATTCTCGCAAGCAGATAAATTGGTTTGATGATTGTCAGGTGCATGTTGGTTGGGTGAATATCTTTCCTGCTCGCCTCAGGAAGATTTTGGCAGTACCCAGGGCGCTCTATTTCAACCGGTTACATCGTCGGTTGCGTCACTATGACATCATCATCACCGTTTGTACAGCAGAAAGTAAGGGTATCAAACTTTATCCACATCAGACAGGAATTTGCTATTTACAAGGTCCGCCGACGCAGTATTTTTGGGGGATGTATGATGACTATGTCAAAAACCCTGGCTTTGGTAAGCTGAACTTCATCGTACGGTTCTTTTTCAAATTGTTGGTGGGGCCGCTGCGCAAGATTGACTGGAAATTTGCCCAGCGACCAACAGTGCTGGTCGCTAACTCGTCGTATTCAGCTGCCGAAACTAAAAAGTACTATAATCGGTCCGCTCAGGTGTTGTTTCCACCGGTGGAAGTCGATAAATTTACTGTTGGCTCGACTGCTAATTCCAAAGAAGAATTTTTCATCACCACCTCTCGGCAGGTTAACTGGAAGCGTCTGGATATTGCTATCAAAGCGTGTCTGTTGTCAGGTAAACGGCTGGTGTTGGTGGGTGACGGCGCAGAACATGGTATTTTGCAGCAGCTGGCGGGAGATAGTCCACTCATCACCTTTATTCCACGCATTGATAATCCTGAGGAATTGAACGCCTTGGTGTCCCAGGCACAAGGATTTATTTTTCCAAGCATTGAGCCATTTGGTATTGCGCCAATTGAAGCGCTGAGCGCTGGCGTGCCGGTGATCGCTTTGAAACAAGGTGGGGCGCTGGATTATATTCACGAAGGGAAAAATGGCACGTTCTTTGACGAGCAGACAGTCGAAAGTTTGGTGGCGGCAATGCAACGATTTGAAAATATGACGTTTCATAAACAGCAGGTCTCGGCATCGGCGAAGGATTTTTCGGACGCGAGGTTTAAGCAGGAATTGCAGCGGATAGTTAATGATGCAACTGGTAACTAACGTGCGACAACATCTGTCATCGTGGCTGATAAAAGCCAGCTTCACGGAGAAGTTGGTATTGTTGGCACCTGTGGCGGTGTGGTTTTCGTATTTTCCCACCATATCTTTTGGTCGGCAAAGTGGTACGAATTTGGAACTATCAATCGCTGTTATTTACGCAGTAGTTTTGGCACTAGTGGGATTGCCGCAAATCTGGAATCGTCGACAATTTCTCTGGCAGCAAAAGGCCGTCTGGTTACTAGCTATGTTTATGGGTTGGAATCTCCTCAGTATCATATGGTCAGTTAACCCTCTGAGGTCAATCCTTGTAAGTGGCCTCTGGAGTGTGCTATTTCTCGATTTTTTGGTGATATATAGCCTGCCGTCACTCAAGAGAATGGTTAGTCCACTGATGAGCATTACCGTCACGACCGCAGTAGCCATGAGCCTATTGGCAATTGTGCAGGTTGTATACGGCGCTTGGTTTGACTGGGGCTTGTGCAATGGGTGTGTGGCCCGAGGATTTGGGTTTGTGCGCCCCAGTGGTTTTGCTATTGAACCACAGTTTTTTGGGAGTCTGTTAATTGCGCCAATTTTACTGGTCTCTCACCGACTACTACAGAACAAAGCCACGAAATATGACATAGTTGCTCTCTGTATGATGTTTGTGGCGCTATATCTCACACTAAGCCGCGGCGCACTGTATGCAGTGATGGCAGCAGTGCTGGTGCAGGTAGTACTAGTAAATTGGCGTACATCGACCAACTGGCTACGGTCTTCGGCTGTGGTCGTCATGGTGCTCGCGGGTAGCTTTGCCTTTGGTATGATGTGGCACGGAGTCTTTACACAGCTTAACCCCAGGGTAGCTGACGGGTTTTATCAATCAATCACCAAATCGATCAACCATCTATCATTAGGAAAGATTAGTTTACCAGACCTGACACCCCAGCAACCGCCTCAAGAGAATACCTCAGCAGCCAGCTCACAACAGGCAACGCCAGACTCGCCGCCGAAAGCAGTGTTTGATGGCTATGTTGCGAAATCGACAGAGGAACGAACTGGTATGTCGCAACTTGCTTTGGGGGTTTGGACGAAGAGCCCAACGCAATTTCTCTTTGGGGTTGGCGCAGGCGGCGCAGGGCGTGCTATTTTTCAACAATCTGGCAAGACGAGCGGCGAATTTGAAATTGTCCAAAATGAATTCTTGTCTGTGGCAGTAGAATTGGGGATTGTAGGTATTGTATTATTGACAGCGCTACTGCTGGCTTTATGTCGAAAAATGTCCGTCAAAAAAGCGCTGGCGTGGCCAATTATCCTGGGGTTTGTCCTCCAGTGGATGTTCTTTTCAGGGTTACCAAACGCGCTTCATATTTATTTTGTTGCGATGTTTATGTTTGCTATAATAGATAGAGTTGATGAAAAAGCCGAATATATCAGTTGATGGTTTCATTCCTGCTGGTCGACGACCAGAGCGAGTCGGGAATAAACCCGGTGCTGACGCTCCGAGGCGAGTGGGCAGACCGGTTGCTATTGATGGTATGCAGCCACGCCGTACGCCAGTTGCTCCGCAGCATTTTCAGCAGCCACAGCAATTGCAGCGGCCATTTCCTGAAGATAATGATATACAGGCCGGTCTGCGAGAAATTGACAATCAGCCACCTCGACCAGTCAGGCCAGAACCAGATAAGAAAGAGCAGAAGCGCCTCAAAGCAGAAAAGAAGCTCGAAAAGCTTAACAAAAAGCGTGAGAAAAAGAACAAAAAACCGCTGTCGTTTGAGCAGTTCAAAAAGCGACGACTCATCAGGCGCATTATACTGATAATATTAATTCCACTGCTGATATTTTTGGGCTTTCAGGCGTGGCGATTATATAACAATCTGTCGCGAGTTGTTGGCGGAAACATTCTTGGGCTGTTCACGAAAACACGCCTCAAACAAGACGACAATGGTCGTACAAATGTCTTGATCTTTGGTACGTCGCCTGACGGCTGGGAGGGTGCTGACTTGGCTGACTCGATCATGGTATTATCCTACCACCAAGACAATAAGGACGCCTACACTGTGTCTCTACCGCGAGACCTGTATGTAAAACACACCTGTCAGTCTTGGCTGAAAACTACCGCTGGAAAGCTCAACGAGAGTTATGGTTGTGGTAAACAAGACGCCAAAGACAGCGGCAAGGATCAAGCTGCTAGTGAACAGGCTGGACAAGCAGAAATCGCTAAAACTGCGCAAGAAGTATTGGGTATGGAAATCCACTACAAAGTGCACGCAAACTGGCGTGTTCTTACCGAGGTAGTCAATGCACTTGGCGGAATTGATGTGAAAGTTGAGGCTTATGATGGCTCATCGATGGTGTATGACGTGGCTACAAAGATTCGCTACCGCAATGGAGAAACAGTTCACATGAACGGTGAGCAAGCCCTGGCGTTCAGCCGTGCCCGTGGTAGCGCGGGAGGAATTGGGCTGAGTGGTGGTAACTTTGACCGTGAGCGCAACCAGCAGAAAATTATCAAAGCTATCGTCGAGAAAGCCAAAACGTCCAACAAAGCAGATTTCAATGTCATGATGGGGATTATCGATGCGCTAGGCAATAACATTAATACCAACTTTGAAACCAAAGAAATGCAGACCATCATTGAAATTTTGAAGGAGTTTAATGCGGAAAAGATTGTCTCAATACCACTGGTTGACGAGAAAAATAAGGTGCAGCTACTGACGACTTCTAATATCGCAGGTGCTAGCGTGGTGGTGCCGACCGCTGGAACCTACAATTACACAGCCATCAAAAATTATGTTAAAAAACGCATCAGTCCAACAGCTGAGATGAATGAAGAAGCGAGATTGGTGATTTTGAATGGATCTGGTATCGCCGGGGTGGCGGCCGCCGAACAGACGAAATTAACTAAACAAGAGTTAAATGTGGTCCAGGTTGGCAACTATCCGGGCGGCGTCCAAGCTAAACACACTATCTACGACCTAAGTAACGGCACGAAACCAAAGACTATCGAAAAGTTGAAGCAAACCTATGGCACTAATGTTGTAACTACCATCCCGCCAACCATCAGTAAGTATAACGCTGACATTGTCATCGTCCTCGGTACAGAAAACCAGCGGTAGTAGCCGCTGGTTTTAGGTTAGACGCTGATGGTTATTATGACTGGTAGCCGTTTGGATTGTTACTTTGCCAGTTCCAGGTGTCTTGGCAGGCTTGTTCAACAGACAACTCAGCTTTCCAGTTGAGCTCTCGTTGGGCTTTGTCGCAGTTGGCATAGCAAGCCGCCAAATCACCAGGGCGACGAGGCTTGATGACATAAGGAATATCGTGGCCAGAGGCTTGAGAGAACGCCTTGATGATTTCTAGAACAGAGGTGCCCTGTCCGGTACCGAGGTTATATATATTCACGCCTGACTTCATGTGTTCTAGTGCTGCCACGTGACCACGCGCCAAATCGACTACGTGGATATAGTCACGCACACCGGTACCATCAGGTGTGTCATAGTCATCACCGAACACACCAACTTCATTCAATTTACCAACTGCCACTTGCGCAACGTATGGTAATAGATTGTTTGGGATGCCGTTTGGATCTTCACCAATGGTTCCCGATGCGTGCGCGCCGATTGGGTTGAAATAGCGCAAAATAGACACTTCCAACTCTGGGTTGGCGACTGCAGCGTCTTGCAAAATCTGCTCAATCATAAACTTGGTCTGGCCATATGGATTGGTGATACCGCGACCGGTTGGAGACGCTTCTGTTAGTGGCAGAGACTCTGGAGTACCATAGACAGTGGCTGAGCTGGAGAAGACGATTTTGTTAACATGATATTTTTTCATGGTTTCCAAAAGAACCAGGCTTGAGACGAGATTATTGTCATAATATTCCAGCGGTTTAGCGACCGATTCGCCAACAGCTTTAAACCCAGCAAAATGAATGACGGCATCAATCTGTTGATTAGCAAATACCTCTTCTAGTGCTGCTTTGTCACGTACGTCTGCTTTCACAGACGGAATAGTCGTTTTGGTAATATCTTCGATGCGTCGTATCACTTCCGCTGAGCTATTTGACAGATCATCCATAATAACCACATCGTGTCCGCTTTGGGTGAGTTCAATGGCAGTGTGAGAACCAATATACCCGGCGCCACCAGTTAACAAAATCTTCATCTTTATTATCCTCCTATTTGGTTGTATTATAAGTATAGCAAGGAATAGAACATATATGAAACTAACAAAAAAGCAAAAACAACTACTCGATTTTATCGAAGGATTTATCAGCGGACAAGGATATAGTCCGACCTTTCGAGAGATAATGCAGGCTTTGGGTTATAAATCAGTCTCAACAGTAGCCAAGCATATTGATGGTTTGGTGGCACAAGGAGCCTTGATCAAGCGAGAGGGTAAAGCCAGGTCGCTGGAGCTTGGTATCAATCACGAGGTTACTACTGGCGCGACTAAGCCGTGGTGGCATCATCTGAAACAAGAAGTCGAAAAACGTGAAGCCGCGGCGGATGAGGCGGCTCATGAGGAGGCGGTTATCTTGAGAAAAGCGTTGGATATCGTCGAAGGTGCCTGATATACCGTTAATTCAGTTCTTTACAATAATGTCATGATACGGTACAATGGCAATACGGTATTCCGGCATAGCTCAGTGGTAGAGCGGTTGGCTGTTAACCAATAGGTCGCTGGTTCGAGCCCAGCTGCCGGAGCCAAGAAAAGACACGTCTACGGAGGTGTTTTTTCTTTGTTCCTCGAAATACGATTCGGTACCATACAAAATTCCACACCAGACTGATGCTAGTGGCGGCTAATTTTGCTATGCTCAAACCAAAAGTGCTGGTTATTCCGAACAGTTGGATAAGTAGCCATATGGCAGTTGGTTGTAAAACCCACAGGCCAGTGAGGGTGATACCGATAAACTGGACAATTGGCTGGCGGTCGGTTTTGAAGGTGAAGCGCTTATTTAGAAAATAGCTGCAGATCATCCCTATGGTGGTTGACATGATGACGGCCAATAGTAGCGGTACGGTGAGCCATATCAATAGAGTGTATATCGTGATATCAGTGGCGGTGTTGAGAATGCCAATGACGGCAAAGGTGGTGAGTTGCTTGTGAATAGTCATGAGGTTAGTGTATACGGCTCGCCTTTAAATGAGCTGTAAGTGGTCTGAATAGAGTTAAAAATTTTAAGTTGATTGAAATAATTTATTACTCCTGATTGATGTATAATCTAAAACGAGAGGTGTGCATAAAAGATAGTGCGGAAGTACAGTTAAGTCTGAATAATTTTGAGTTGGTTATTGGGAGATAAATATATAATGCCTGATGAAACACATGTATGGGTAAAGATTACTACCCAGCCTAGTAATATAAATTTCTCAACAACAGTCTCTCTAAATGGTGAAAAGTGGAATGTTGTGTTCTCTAATGGCTACATAATGGCTGAGTCGCAAAAGACATATCCTCTTCCTCAGGGTAATTCAATTAGTGACGATAGGACTATAGAAAATGTTATGAATCGGATCGTTGGACATATCAGGAATTTGGGCTACTTCAGTATGGATTTAGATATGAAATGGGGTTATGAAGGTGGTTATAGTGGGGCACATATTCACGCTGAAGGAGTAGATATTTTTCCTTCAATTCATCAGAATAGTTCAGTGGAGTACAGTGAACATAGTCTAGAGTTGGCGGAGCGAATAATAAACGACATTGGAAGTAGTAACAAAAAAGGTCTTAAGATAATGCTAAATTATTGGAGGAGAGCGAAAGAACTAGATAATCTTGGTTTTGATTCAGAAGCTTATCTAAACTATTTTAAAGTTATAGAATGCCTATCTGAGCTCAATAACCCCCAATATAAGAAAATAATTGAACGCTTTAGCCCTGGAGAGGTGCCACAGAAAACTTTATGTAAAAAATATAGAACAAAAACAAGAAAAGACGAGAAACGTTTAAACAGGCAGATATGTTTTGTAGCTAAGGCGCTTAGTGCCATTGGAGGCGATTCACGCATAAGAAGAGGGCTTTTTATGAAAGTGCTTTATATTGTGTACATACGTAATCATTGGAATGTAGCTCATAAACTATTTCGTTCTAATCCATATGACAGCTATGATGCTATAGGGCAGCATAGTGATGAGTTTAGCCTTGTAATGATCGAAAATACTTATATTAGTATAATTACACAGCTTTTAGTACTCCTTTATATTAAACCTGGTCAATATGGACTTTCCATGAATGGTAATATGCCTATGATCGTATCTTTACCGGGAAAAGGTAGAACATGATCGCTATAATAGTATTTTCTATACCCTATCTTATAAGTATTCGCATTTTTGATAACCGTTAATATACTATTAAGTATAAAGGCTGTTTAAAGCAAAATTACAGACCCCTCGTCTATAGTTGCTTGCATGAATACGAAAGCAGCAATCATACCCCAACCACTGGCACGGCCGCGGCATCTGGTCGCCGCTGAGAGCCAGCCGTCATTTCGGGCGATTACCCGTCCGTTCATTGACATTGTCGTACCGGTGTTAAATGAGGAGAAGATTCTTCGTAGAAGCATCACGACACTTGATGAATATATGGCAAAACATTTGCCGTATCGCTATCAAATCACCATTGTAGACAACGGCAGTCAGGACAAGACGCTGGAAATTGCCAAGAACTTAGCGGAAAAACACCAATCAGTTCAGGTAGTTAGCCTGGCGGAGCGTGGTCGCGGACGAGCGCTCAAACGAGTGTGGCAGAATAGCTCAGCGGACATTTTGGCGTACATGGATGTCGATCTGTCGACCAGTCTGGATGATTTTCTGCCGATGATTCAGCCGCTGGTGGCGGGCGAAGCCGGCGTGGCGATCGGTTCGCGGCTAACTAAGGGCTCCAAAACGACGCGTGGTGTGAAGCGAGAATTCATCTCGCGGTGTTATAACAACATTATCAAATGGACGTCAGGTACTAAGTTTAGTGACGCGCAGTGTGGTTTCAAGGCGATTCGCCGGGATGTCGCCGCAAAATTCTTGCCAAAAATCAAAGACAATGAATGGTTTTTTGACACTGAATTGTTGATCAAAACTGAGCGAGCGGGCGTGCCGATTCACGAGCAGCCGGTAACCTGGATTGAGGATACGGATAGCCGCGTGAAAATTGTGAAAACGGCCGTCGATGATCTAAAGGGGCTGTACCGCGTCAACAAGGAACTAGACAAACGGTCGTGGTTTGAGAAGTGGACGCTACCGGTGCTGTTGGCGCTGACTGGTGCGCTGTATTTGTTTGGTGCGCTGCACAACGGCATGGCGAATAGTTACTATGCGGCGGCGGTGCAGGCGGCCAGCCAGGATTGGACGGCGTGGCTGTTTGGTAGCTTGGACGCGGCAAATTATGTGTCGGTTGATAAGCCACCACTGGCGACAATGCTGATGGGGTTGAGTGCTCGACTGTTTGGTTTTTCAAGCTTTTCGATGTTGCTGCCGAGTGTGCTAGCGGGAGTTGGTTCGGTGTGGTTGGTGTACGGGGCAGTGAAACGGCAGTTTGGGCTCGCGAGCGCTGTGATTGCTGGAGCGACGCTGATGCTGACACCAGTGGCGGCGCTGATGTTTGGCTTTAATAACCCCGATGCGATTTTGACATTGATGTTGACAGCTAGTGGCTATGCGTTTTTACGCTCGCTGGAAGGGAAACGACCATTGCTGTGGCTGGGATTAGCTGGGCTATTCACGGGGCTAGCGTTTAACACTAAAATGCTCCAAGGGTTGATGGTACTACCGGCGATGGCGCTAGTCTATCTGGTATTTACCAAGCCGCCGATGGTAACGCGATTTTTGCACCTGATGTTTGCGGGCGTGATTACCACGATGTCGACGCTGTGGTGGAGTATGTTGGTCTGGTTGACGCCAGCTGGTAGTCGGCCGTGGGTGGGCAGCACCAATGATAACAATATTTGGAGTTTGATTTTTGGCTATAACGGCTTTGGTCGACTGCTTGGCGGACGCGGTGGCGGTGGTGGCCCGGGCGGTGGACATGGTCCAGGCGGTACGGGCTTTGGTGGGCAAACGGGAATTTTCAGGATCTTTAACAATGATTTTGGGCCAAATATTGCTTGGTTGCTGATTTTGGCGCTGGCGGGTGGTGGATTATTGCTATGGATTCTACGCAAAACACCCCGAACAAATCGCGGGCGGGCGGCAGTGATTTTCTGGATGCTGTGGTTATTAATTCACGTCGTGATTTTCAGCATGACCAGCGGCGTGATTCACCCGTACTACGTGGTGGTGATGGCGCCAGCGGTGGCGGCACTCGTCGGTATCAGTCTGCCGTTTCTGTGGGGCGCGTACACCAGACGCAAACCATATGCGTGGCTACTGCCGGTGCTGGTTGGTGTGACAGCGGCGATTGCAGTGATTATCCTCGGTTATGCCGGGACGATGACGTGGTTGATGTGGATAGTGGGTCTGTTGGGTCTGACAGGAATGATTGGATTATTAGTCAATCTTTATGCATCGCGGCGGTGGCTCCAAAACTTGGCGATTATCACCGCCATATCCGCCTGCACACTTGCCCCAACGGTGTATACCCTAGCGACAGTCAACGTCGCGCACACTGGTAGTATTCCGACGGCCGGGCTGAGTTCGACGGCGATGCGGGGTAGTAATAATGAAACATCACAGGCAGACAGCCAGTTGGTGCAGTATCTTTTGCAGCATCAACATGGTGCGACCTGGTTGGTAGCAGTAGCCAGCGCCAACGAGTCGGCAGCGATTCAGTTGACGAGCAGCCAGCCGGTCATGGCAGTCGGTGGATTTAACGGTAGCGATACACCGCTGACGCTGGAGCAATTTAAGCAGTTAGTAAAGGACGGCAAGGTCAACTATTATGCCATCAGCTCACATGGTCATGGTGGCGGCGGTCCGGGCGGCGGTAATAATGAAATCACGATGTGGGTCAAGCAAACTGGCACGGTCGTTAATTATGGAGGCAGCGATGTAACACTGTATGAATTATCCGCAGAGTAACGTAACGAAAGGAGAAATTATGGCAATTTCACAAACCAAGCAAGCACAACTCACCACGCCAGAAGCGGTCTACGATCAGCCGCCCGCATCGCGTCCAAACGGCACGAACTCTGGCAAAAGTGGGTTAAGTGCCGGGGCAATTACTGGTATAGCGGTCAGTGGCGTAGTGGCCTGCGCCCTGAGCTTCGTCGTCGGTATGCAGGTCGGTGGCACGCAAAACGGTATGAATAATCAGGCTGGTGGTCCGCCAAGTATGAGTCGGAGTCAAAATAGCCAGCAGGGCGGGCCGGGTGGACAAACTGGCGGCGCACCAGGTGCTAACCAGAATCAGACTGGTCAAAATTCCCAAACACCAGCGGCGCAGACTAATAACGGTACAGCGTCAAATAGCCAAGCTGCTTCGCCGTCACAGACTGGCTCGGCGCAGCCACCAACCACCAATACCGCGCCGCAGGCCAATTAACCAGCGGCGAATCAACAAAAAGCAGCGCCTACCTCCTCGGGCGCTGCTTTCTTGACTGTTAAAAATAGCAAACCAGACGTATAATAGATGAGTGAAAAAACGTCAAAGTACAAATAAACGTTGGCTATTGGCTGCAGTGGTAGTTGCAGTGCTTCTTGCGGTGAAGGTTGTTGGGCGGAATTTATCTATAGAACTACCTAAATATTTCCAAGACTTCATCACGTTGAGTTTAAGTGTCATTATCGAAGCATTGCCATTTGTGATGCTAGGCATGTTCTTTTCTATGGCGGTTCGTGTGTGGTTGCCTCAGGATTGGCTACTCCAGCATTTGCCAAAACAGCCGTTCTTGCGTCGCGCACTCATCTCGCTACTTGGGGTGTTTATGCCGGTTTGTGAATGTGGCAATGTGCCGTTGGCGCGTGGGTTGCTTGCTAAAGGCTTAACACCAGCAGAATCGCTCACTTTTCTTCTGGCGGCACCAATACTTAATCCTGTGACCATCATTACTACCCAGCAGGCATTCTCTGATGATAATACAGTACTGATTGCTAGGATTTTGGGTGGCTTTTTGATCGCCAATCTCATCGGTTGGATATACAGCTCGACGCGGCAAGAGACCATGTTGCGCCCAGAATTTATCGCTAGTTGCAAAGAGAGGGATGGCAATTCAAATAGGCTTATTGATGCGCTTCATTTTTTCAAGCATGAAACGCGCACCATGATGCCGGCATTGATCATTGGTGCGATGATAGCTGGCTTTATCCAAGTTGTCGTGCCGCGCGAAACCATTTTGCTGTTAGGAAACAGCCCAGCCTGGTCAGTGTTGGTCATGGTGCTACTGGCGTTTGTGGTGTCGATTTGTTCTAGTGTCGATGCATTCTTTGCGCTGGCATTTCGCGGTACGTTTACATCTGGCTCACTAGTTAGCTTTTTGACGTTTGGTCCGATGATTGACATCAAAATGCTGAGCTTGATGCGCACGACGTATCGCCGAACGGTACTAGTGCAAGTGTCATTATTGGTGGTGTTACTGACGGCGCTGCTGGGATTGGTGGTAAATTATGTATTCTAAAGTATTACACTGGATCAATAAGCTGGACGAATGGAGTGGCATCCTGCTGATGCTAGTTGCCAGTATCGCTACGATATGGCTCTCATTCGAAGAAAAACTCAAGTGGTATATTCATCCGCGCTATGAATTATTTTCCTTGGCGTTAGCGACAACTGGTGTTTTACTCGCCCTCGCCACGATCATCACTCTGCCAAAGCACAATCACAAAACCTCACCTAAACGATATCGCTCGTATGGCACTGCGGTGATAGTTATAATTTCAATAGGTATGTTGCTAGTTATTCAGCCAGCAGCGCTAACCAGCTTGACAGTGAGTCAGCGAGTGATGAATAGTGGGGCGAAGGCAACTGGTGATGCTCGTGAATCAGCCATTCTCAAAGAACGGGGTAGTTATACTAACTTCACCATCAAAGATTGGTCGCTCTTATTATCCCAATCCAGTGACCCAAAACAATACCAAAACAAGCCAGCCAAAGTGAGCGGATTTATCACGGCTAGCAATGACGAGAATGTTTTCTTTGTTTCGCGTTTTGTGGTGACGTGTTGTGCTTTGGATGCTCGCCCAATTGGTGTACCAGTGTACAGCCCAGGCTGGCGCAAAACCTTTGCTCCAGACCAGTGGGTAGAGACCAGCGGGGTGTTTATCGCTAATCCAAATACTAACACCACCGATCGTACGGTCTTGTCGCCTGATTATGTCAGACCGATTGATAAGGAGAAAAACCAATATGTCTATTAGTGTTGTGAAAAGAATTCAGCGGTGGCAATGGGTGATGGCGGTCGCGATTATTGCTGTTGCTGTTATGTTTATCCTGGTCGACGGGCGAGGTCCACGGTTACGGCGTGCCGAATATATTCCGGCACCAAAATCTGGTAGTGTTGCGCAGTGGCGGTTCTATTTTAATCAGTCAGTCAAAGACCCTTCGCCAGATAATGTTCGTCTGTCAGCCGGGCGCTTATATGGCGTGACGACAACCAATGATGTTGTCACCGTGCAAGTGCTCAAAACAGGCCCAGAACCAACAGAACAGCACATTACTATCATTGATCTGCAGAGTAAATATGGTAATCGTAGTAGTACTATAACGCACGTGGTTCGCAAGCCAGACACATTGTTTTATACTCCTGCTAAATAATCATCGCTTACAGCTTTTTTAAAGATTGGCAGCGTATCATCAAGATATCACTAACAGAAAGGATGATTATGAACAAAGCACATGTAAACGAAATCAATCTAACAACCAACGAAGCGCTGGTGCTGCAGCAAGTCTATGAAGACGGCGGTGATGAGGCGGCTATATTGGCGGCACAAATGGGCATACCACGTCGAACGGCGATGAATGTACTAGCGGATTTGCGGCGTAAAGGTTTGATGGCGATCGACCAGGCCTATGGCGATGCTTGGGTGCGGCTGACCACGCGCGGCAAACGACTAGTGCAGCGAATTTGGCCGGAGGCGCAGGCGATAGTATACTAAAGAGTATGAGATATATCCTGTTACTTCGGGGAATCAATGTTGGTGGTAAAAATAAAGTCTCGATGAAAGACCTCAAAACAAGCCTCGAAGATTTGGGGTATCAGCATGTCGTCACTTATATCAATAGCGGTAACGTTATATTTAACACTGATGATGAACTAGTAACAATCAAAGATAATATTGCTATCGTATTAGGGCGTTTTCCGTTTACCATCAAACACGTTATCTTGACGAAAGATGAGTATTTAGATGAAGTATCAAATCTGCCGGAATGGTGGCATCAGCCTCTGGCGCGAACTGATGTGTTGTTCTATACCGATGATGTTGATCCTGAGGATATAAAAGACAGAATAAGTCAAATGCCGCTTCACGATGAGATCGTTCATTTTGGCAAAAAGGCGGTCTTTTGGGGCAAGTATACGGAGAAAGAATTTTTGCGTACCTCATACCATAAGTTACTAATGAAAGAAA
>CAUSOC010000014.1:0-13232 GCA_963533325.1 uncultured Candidatus Saccharibacteria bacterium
ATAACAATATTTACCGCACGAACAAAACATTAGATACATTCAAACACGCTAGGGATTCCCCTGGCGGAAGGACGGGGATTCGAACCCCGGAGACCCCGTGAAGAGTCTACACACTTTCCAGGCGTGCCAGTTCAACCACTCCTGCATCCTTCCGTCTTGATTTAGTATACAAAACTTTACGGGAAATAACCAACTACCGCAGTAACAATATAAAAATGGGCTGATGATGTACATTTTACATAACTATTATGGTTGCATATCCTCCCGTACTGCATATAATAAATATAGTATGGATACACCAGTTGCACCGTGTATAAGACTCACAAACATTACAAAGTGTTTTGGTATCGGCGATGCGGAACACTATGCTCTTGACGACGTAAATTTGACCGTCGAGAAGGGCGAATTTATCGCCATCATGGGGCCAAGTGGTTGTGGTAAAACTACTCTCTTAAATATCATCGGATTGCTAGATCAAGCAACAGATGGTGAATATTTCCTCAACGGTGATTCAGTGGACAATCTCGGCTCAAAACGATTAGCCCGAATCCGTTCAGATGACATCGGTTTTGTGTTTCAGAATTTTAATCTGATTCCTCGCTTGAGCGTCCTAGAAAACGTGTCTCTCCCGCTAACATACAAAGGCATGAGTAAGATTAAACGCCTACAGGAAGCCAGCCGAATCTTAAAGAACTTTCACTTAGGCGAGCGCGAATATTACATGCCGCACCAATTGTCAGGTGGACAGGTTCAGCGTGTAGCGATTGCTCGTGCGCTCGTTAACAGCCCGTCAATCATCCTGGCGGACGAGCCGACTGGTAACCTAGACAGTAAGGCCAGCCATATCATCATGGAAGAGTTAGCTGATATTCACCGCCGCGGCAATACCATCATCATGGTAACCCACAACCCTGAGTTGACCTCGTACGCCAGCCGCGTCATCACCATGCTTGACGGCAGGATCGATACAGATGAACAGCTACAGAAATCAGCACCATTTAGGAAAAACCTGGAAATTATTGATGAAGAAAAAGAAGCAAAACCATCAGATAAGCCCAAGAAATCTGAGAAAAAAGCTACTGAACCTACCGAAAAGCCCAACAAAGAGGAAGTAAAGCCAGTCAAACATCCTGAAAAAGAAGAGGCTAAGCCTGCCGAGAAACCAAAAAAAGAAGATGATAAACCCGCTGAAAAGTCTGACAAAAAATCTTCAACCAAATCCACAAAGAAGACACAAACTTCCAAAAAGGAGACGACCAAGTGAGGTTTTTATTCAAAAATCACATAGAAAACGCCATGCAGTCCCTCCGTGCCAGCCGCGGTCGGACAACATTGACGGTTACTGGCATCACTATTGGTATCATGGGCATCACTATGATTATGTCCCTGTCTGTCAGTGTTAATAAATTGATTAACCAACAGTTCTCAACCACCAAAGACAGTGTAGCATTGATACGGTCTGGTTTGGGTGGTAATGTTGAACGCTCATTGTCTCAAGCGCAAAATATTACACCTTTACCAACCCTAACTGAATATGATGTACAGGACGTTGCTCGCATCACCCAAAACAGTGCTCCAATGTCAGTTATTCATAACACCATCACTACCACTAATTCACGCATTGATGCTAATAAAACCGCCATCATTGGTACCACTGAAAAAATCAAAGACCTGGCAGAGTTAGAACTACGCGATGGTCAGTTTGTTGGGCAGGCTAACGGTGTGGTGATTGGTCATCAATTGTCAATTGATCTGTTTGGTACCGAATATTCACTTGGTAATGTACTGCGTATTCAAGATAAGCCATTTACTGTCATGGGTGTTTTAAAACCAGTCAAGCAGCCTCTCACCTATCTAGGCATTAACTTTAATAACTCAGCCATCGTTTCACTGGATGTCAGCAAGAAGCTAACACAAAATGTCGCACAAATTCAGCAAATTGCCATCAAAACTGACGGCGACTCGTCGCTTGAGAAAGCAATTTCTGATATTAAAGAAAAGCTCAATCAAAATCACCACGATGCTAATGACTACCATATCATCACAGGTAAAGATATTACTGCGACTAGTGACGCTATGTTGTTGTCACTGTCAGCAATCATGATCGCCGTGTCAATCATCTCCCTGTTTGTCGGTGGAATCAGCATCATGAATATCATGTTGGTAAATGTTGCCGAACGACAGCGTGAAGTCGGTATCCGTAAAGCAATTGGTGCAACCAACCGACACATCATCCATCAATTCTTGATCGAATCAGTCATCATTGGTTTAGCTGGTGGTGTTATGGGGTATATCTTTGGCTTAATTGGTGCGTACACGGTCAGTACTTTCCTACCGGTTTCGCCAATTTTGAGCTGGCAGCCTGCTGTCGTCAGTATTGGTGCTGCCATGCTGGTCGGTGTCGTCTTTGGTATTTATCCAGCCGTACGTGCTGCCAACCGCAACACTATCGAAGCAATGCGCAACTAAATAAACCGCGTTTGACTTTAACTTAATTCTTGTTTCAAACGTTCTACTAATTTTACCGGTGCTGGATCAACACCATTTAGAATTGCTGTGTAAATACTTGCGGCATCACCAAGCGCCAAGCCCCACAACAACTGCTTGAGCAAGGTTTCGCCTTGTAGTTCCACCGATACAGCGTGCGGACGCATACCACTCAACAATCGATCACTCAGCTCCATTCGCTCACGAATGCGCGGATGTTCCAAATGACTCATCAAATCAACAATCACAAATGGCTTTTCAACCGGATGAGATGACCAGCCGATAAATTCATTGTGATTAAATTCAGGGTACTGATTACAAAAAGCTATATTTTTTGCCGATTCATTCCAGCTAATTTTCCATTTATACGCTAGCGGCCAGGTTAGCTCGCCAGCATAAATCACCGGAGTTTTGCCAGCTGACTTGAGCGCCAACTGTTTAGCAATGTTTTGCTCGGTCGGTACTTCTGGTGCCCAAGCTTTTACCTGACCAGATAACCACTCGCCGCTTTCTTCCAATTTTTGATATAAATCACCATCGATGATCAAAAAATGTTGTAATATCTTCAACAATCCTCGCAGATGGTAGACTGTTGACATACGTGGTTGCGCACCGGCTGGTATTTTTATCCTCTTGACGCCATCAGCTGCTGCCTTTTCAAACAGGGCTCCACCTGTCGTGATTGTCGCCAGCTGACAATTGTTGGCACGCGCTTGATCATAGCAACTCAGGGTTTCTTCGGTATTACCGGAATGGCTGATGGCAACTACCAAGGTACTGTCGTTCACAAAACCTGGTAAATCATAGCCTTTTGTCACCACCAGAGGAATATGTAACCAACCCCTCGTTAACGCAATTACCATTTCTGCTGCCAGCGCCGAACCACCCATACCAGCAATCACCACCGCATTGATAGTGCCCGGGACATAATCATTCCCTTCGATAACTACTTCAAACGAAGTCTGCGTTGATAACTGCAACAAACCAGACAGGGTGTCGGCTGGATCTTTTCGCCGAATCATCATAGGATCATCAAGCATCTTGTCATATCACCTTTCTTCATGCTAAAGTATAACATATATAAGCATAATCATTAATAAGATGGGTGGGGACATGCAAAACCAATCAGTTACCGATTATCAAGAGCTTGCCAAGGTTTTGGCAGGTGTAACACAACAAACAGATGATAATTTGAGCTTTGAAGAGACGGGGACAACTCCGCAGTCAGACGACGCTCAGGTAGTCGCGCCACCACCAGACAATTCAATCCCAGTGGCAACAGATGATTTAATGGTCGCACCGCCGCCAGCAGTGCCGATTTCCGTTGACACTGTGACCCCTGTAGTCCCGGTAAACGATTCAAATCTGGACTCCATCAAGCAACAAGCACTACTAGAGCTTCGTCCCCTGGTTGATAAGTTAAACATTTCCCCAGAAGAAAAGTTTGACACCTACCTACTGTTATTACGCTCAACAGATGACAGCGCTTTGATCGCTCCAGCACACGCAGCAGCTGGTGCCATCGCTGATGAATCTCGCCGCGCCCAAGCTCTGCTGGATGTAATCAAAGAGATAGATTATCTGTCAAATCCACAAAAATAACCATTTCAATTCATTAAAATAGGGCCTGCTACCTGCCCTATTTTGTTTGATGTAGCCTGCTACATCATCCCCATGCCCGGCATACCACCAGGTGCAGCTGGAGCTTCTGGCTCTGGTACGTCGACGACTAGTGCGCCCATAGTTGCTGCAGTCGAAGCGATAGATACCGCGTTCTGCACCGCTTCCTTGGTGACGCGCGCCGGGTCGATGACTCCAGCTTTTTTAACATCCACCAATTCGTTCTCAGGCTTCATGACATTAACACCAAAGCCAGCCTTGCCTGCTTCGACTTGTGCTAGGAGCGCGTCGGCGTTCAAGCCAGCATTACGCATAATCTGTAAGAACGGCTGCTTTAAGGCGTCTTTCAGAATCTGCCGGCCAGCCGCGATACTGTCTGCACCAGTCACTTTCAAGCCACCAGCCAAGTTTACCAGCGTCACACCGCCACCAGCGACGATTCCCTCAGCCAAGGCTGCCTTGGTCGCTGCCACAGCGTCGTCCACGCGGAATTTCTTTTCGTCAATTTCTGTCTCGGTCGCGCCGCCGACTTTGATAACGGCCACCTTGCCGCTCAGTGCAGCCGCCCGCTTGTCGAATTGTTCTTTTTCATATTCGCTGGAAGCGTTGTCAGACAGTGCCTTGATCTGAGCGATCTGCTCCTTCACGGCCGACGGCTTGCCCGCACCCTCAACGATAGTGGTCTCGTCTTTACCGACAATCACCTTGCGTGCTGAACCCAACACTTCCAGGCCAGCATTCTCAAACGTCAATCCGTGATCTTCAGAAATCACTGTTGCACCAGTCAGCACCGCGATATCGCGCAAAATTTCCTTGCGGCGGTCGCCAAAGCTTGGCGCCTTAACCGCGACGGTGTTAAATACACCCTTGAGCTTGTTCAGCACCAAAATGCTCAGCGCTTCACCTTCAACTTCATCAGCAATCAGCACCACGTCCTTCTTGCCGCTTTGTGCCAATTTCTCCAACATCGTTAGGAATTCTTGCACGCTGGAAATCTTCTTATCAGTGATCAAAATCGCTGGCTTTTCATAAACCGCCTCTTGCCGACCAGTGTCGGTAACGAAGAACGGACTAACCCAGCCCTTATCTAGGCTAAAGCCCTCAACGACCTCAGCCTCCAGCTCCAAACCTTGGCCAGCCTCGACTGTTACAACGCCGTCTTTACCAACTTTCTCGATGACATTGGCGATCAATTTACCAATTTCCGCGTCGCCCGCCGAAATAGTTGCCACTTCCGCCACGCGCTCAGACTTGCCCTCAATTGGCTCAGCTAATTTATTCAGCTCTTTGACAATTTCCGCGCCAGCCTGCTCGATGCCTTTGCGTAGCTCCATCGGGTTGTGACCCGCTGCGATCAGCCGGTTGGCCTCCTTCAAAATCGAATAGGTCAGCACTGTTACGGTCGTGGTGCCGTCACCAGCTTGCTTATTCAAGTTCTTGGCCGCCTGCTTGATCAAATCAGCACCAACCTTGTAGCCCAACGTCTCATCGTCGTTCTCTGGTAGTTCAATCCCTTCCGCTACCGTCACACCGTCGTGCGTCACCGTCGGTCCACCAAACCCCTTGGCGATCACCACATTGCGACCCTTTGGCCCGTAGGTTACCTTAACTGCGTTATACAGCGCCTCGGCACCGCCCAACACGCGAGCGCGCGCATCATCATCGTAAAAAACTTTTTTTGCCATAATAAAAACTCCCCTTTTCTCAAACAACCGTTGCTAAAATATCTTCCTCGCGGACGATCAAATATTCCGTGCCGTCAATTTTCAAATCCGTGGTCGAATATTCCTTATAAACAATTTTGTCACCCACGTTGACATTCTTGACGTCGCCGCCAACTGCTTTAACCTCGGCCACCACTGGCTTCTCCTTCGAACTATCCGGCAAATACAGTCCGCTAGCCGTCTGCGTCTTCGCCTCCTCGCGCACCGCTACCACGCGGTCACCGAGAGGCTTGATAGGTGTATCCATATCATCCTCCATTTCCTTATCAATGTAGTTAATTGTATCGTACCAAGTTAGCACTCGTCAAGCGTGAGTGCTAACTTGGTACCGGTAATGTTTCAAAATAGCCCTCCCGCCTTGATATTGCTATAATATTATATATGAAGCTATTCAAATCTCTCATCTCGTGTCTATTAGTGCGAATCATGCGTAAATTTTTTCACAACAATCCACATATTCGCCTGGTCGCCGTTGTCGGAAGCGTCGGCAAGACAACCACCAAATCAACCATCGTCGACGTTCTCAAACACAACAAAAAAGTTCGAACCAACAGGGGTAATTTCAATGCTGAATTTAGTGCACCCCTGGAGATGCTTGGTATTGATGGCCCGAAAAATCCTCGATCCATCACTGATTGGCTATCAACCATCTACCGCGCCTATCGCTCAGCTCGCCAACTTCACGACATCAACGTCATCGTTCAAGAATTTGGCATCGACCACCCCGGTGAAATGACCGCCTTTGGTCGCTACGCTCACCCTGATATTCTCGTCGTCACAGCCATATCTCCTGAGCACATGGAGTTTTTTGGCAATCTCAAAACAGTAGCCCAGGAGGAATTTGCCCTATCTAGCCATAGCATTGTCACCCTGTACAACCGTGATGATATCAATTCTGGATTCATCGCTTTTGCCAATTCTGAACGCAATCTTTCTTACAGTACTGAGCCAGATGCTGACTATTACATCACCGCTCATCAGTTCAATCACAGCCAAGGATACACCTGTACTCTCACCCACGGCGAACAAACCTCTCGTGAGTTCATCATGCCTGTTGTCGCCAAGCACCAACTACGCATTGCTGCTGGAGCCGCTGCTGTTGCACTAGAATTCAACCTTGACGTTGAAAGCGTCATCACCGCTCTAGAGAACTTCACTCCCGTGCCAGGGCGAATGAACCTACTGAGCGGTATCAACGGTTCAATGCTCATCGATGATTCGTATAATTCCAGCCCACTCGCCGCCAAATCAGCCCTCGAAACACTCTATCAAGTACCCGCCAAAACCAAAATCGCCGTCTTGGGAGATATGAACGAGCTTGGCGACACAACAGCGTCTGAACACCGCACACTCGGTACCCTATGCGACCCAGCGCACCTATCACACGTCATCACTGTTGGCCCCAACGCAGCTACATTCTTGGCACCAGCCGCCAAAGACAATGGCTGTACTGTTACCTCTTTTGACAAAGCCACTGACGCCGTAGAACTGTTACAATCCCTGGCTCGTCAAGACACCGTCTTGCTGTTCAAGGGGTCACAAGGTGGTGTCTACCTTGAAGAAGCCATCAAACCACTCCTTAAAAGTTCGAAAGATACTGAAAAACTTGTCCGCCAATCCAAAGAGTGGCGCCGCAAAAAACAAACCTTTTTCGGCAAGTCATTGAGTTAGTTATTCTGCTTTTTCCTGTCCCAAAATTTCACGTACTACCTGGCTATCATTCCATGGTAGTCGCTCCCCATTCACAATTCGGTATTTCTCGTGTCCCATTCCAGTGATCAGCACCATATCACCCTTTTGCGCAGAGCCAAGTGCTCGCTCAATCGCCTGTCGCCGGTCAGGAATTTCCGTCGTCTTGGCGTCACCGTGCGCCCGTTCAATTCCTTCATAAATCATTCGCCTAATCTGATCAGGATCTTCATTATAGCTCTCCTCGTCGGTCAGGAATATCCTGTCGGTGTTTTTGGCAGCAATTTCGCCCATAATTGGCCGCTTGCTCTTGTCGCGATCCCCACAAGCCCCAAACACCAAAATCACTCGACCCTTGGCAATTTTACGAGCGGCCGTCAATAATTTATCCAATGCATCAGGGGTGTGTGCATAATCCACGATTACATCATAGCCAACACCCTCGACTGCTCGCTCAAACCTACCAGGAACCGCCTCTACATTCGCCACTCCTTCTTGGATATCCTGCAGCTTGACGCCCAGCAGATACGCCAACGTCACCGCTGCCGTCATGTTGTGCACATTAAATTCACCCGGCAGCGCCGTCGCCAGCTCCAAATGCGTTTGATGATCCAAAACCACATCGGCTTCAGTGCCCTTGCGGTACAGCTTCACTCGCTGAATTTGCGCCTCTGCTTCTGGATGTTTACCATAGGTCATTTTTTGTTCACCGGCAACGAATTGATCAAAATAGTCATACCATTCATCATCGCGGTTCAAAATGATATATCGCGGCTCCAGTGCAAACAGCTTACTCTTAGCCGCTGCATAATTCTCCATGGTTTTGTGATAATCCAAATGATCCTGTGTCAAATTGGTCATCACTGCCGCCTCGATCGGCACTCCGTCAAGCTTGTGTTGGTCAAGCGCGTGTGACGTGATTTCCAACACGACATAGTCCACATCAGCCTTTTTTGCATCACGAAAGAACTGTTGCATCCTGCCAGTCGAAGCAACTGTTGCATTCAAATCATTAACCTGAGCCTTCCCTGCCACCTCTATCAACGCCGTCGTGAACATCGCTGTCTTAAATTTGGCCTCCTTCAAGATCTCATTGATATAGCAGGCGGTCGTTGTCTTCCCGTTGGTACCAGTTACTGCGATAACTCGCAAGTTTTTTGACGGGTTACCATACCGCGCGCTCAATAGTCGTACTCTAACTCGGCGATATCCGTTTTCCACGCCATGCAAAGCACTAGCGGGCAAAATACTTCTGGCTGCTTTGACAAGAATCTGTTTCATATATCCATGATACCACTTTTGCGTACTGATTCACACTTCCAGACAACAGAGGCGAATATGTGCTATACTATGCCATAGTTATGAGGATTTTGGGAATTGAATCAAGCTGTGATGAAACAGCTGCCGCTGTCGTCGAAGATGGTCATCTACTATTATCAAATGTTGTTAACTCACAGATCGACATCCATGCCGAATATGGTGGCGTCATTCCAGAAATTGCCGCCCGTTCACATCTGGAGGTTATCAACCCGGTTGTCAAAAAGGCGTTATCTGAGGCCAACTGTACTTGGGATGATATCGACGCCATCGCCGTCACTTACGCTCCTGGCCTCATCGGTTCGCTCCTTGTTGGTACCCTCGCTGCCCGCACCCTCGCCATTATTCATCACAAACCGTTGTATAAAATACATCATGTAGAAGCTCATGTGTATGCTAATTTCATCAACCAGCAGTCTGATAGCTTATCTTTAACACTGCCAAAAAACCAACCTACCTTCCCTCT
The DNA here is from genome assembly GCA_963533325.1 of uncultured Candidatus Saccharibacteria bacterium. Lineage (GTDB taxonomy): Bacteria > Patescibacteriota > Saccharimonadia > Saccharimonadales > Saccharimonadaceae > Nanosynbacter. The sequence goes on from CAUSOC010000014.1 coordinate 9,304, forward strand.
CCTTACCCTCATCGTTTCTGGTGGACATTCACAGCTCGTCCTGTTCCGTAACCATGGCGACTACCAGCTCATCGGCCAAACCCAAGATGACGCCGTCGGTGAGGCGTTCGACAAAGTCGCTAAAATTATCGGTCTACCCTACCCTGGCGGCCCAGCCATTGCCAAAGCAGCTGAGCTCGGTGATCCGCAGGCCTTTCATCTACCCATCGCCAAACTCGCTGGTGAGTATGATTTTTCCTTTTCTGGCCTTAAAACGGCCGTTCTGAGGATGGTGCAGCGCGAAGTCGGTAAAGACTTTACCTTTCCATCACACGAGCTCCCCGCCCTGGTAACTGATGAGCTACAACACAACATGGCTGCCAGCTTCCAATACACCGCCATCAAAACTTTGGTTGATAAAACCAAGAAAGCATACGATAATTTTCAGCCTGCTTCCGTCGTCATCGCTGGTGGTGTCGCCGCCAATCAAGAACTGCGCCACCAACTAAGCCTAGCCCTACCTATCGACATTGAATACGCACCCATCCAGCTCTGCACCGACAATGCCGCTATGATCGCCGCACTCGGTTATTTCCGCGCCCACATTAACCAGCCTGCCGACCCATACAACATGGAAGTTCAACCAAGTCTATCTATGCTGGACGCAGCGTAAGCCATGGCGCCAAAATCCCAGTTCTATGGTATACTATAACCAGAAATAAACATGGGAGAATACATACATAAGCTCGCTCGAGGGTACTTTTTCGTGTGAAAAGTAGTCAGTGGTTTATGTGTGCCATTTTTCCCGTGAAATATATAGGAATCAGATCATATGCAATTAGCCAAACAATACATTCCAAATGACTACGAACCAGATATTTATGCCCTATGGGAGACGAGCAATTCTTTTGCGCCCACAGGTGAAGGTAAGCCGTACAGTATCGTCATGCCACCACCAAACGCCAACGGCAACCTACACATCGGACACGCGCTTGATATGAACCTGAAGGATATCTTGATCCGCTATCATAGGCTCAAGGGCGATGATGCAGTGTTTATCCCCGGTGCCGACCATGCTGGCTTTGAAACATGGGTAGTCTACGAAAAAGAGCTAGCAAAGCAGGGTAAAAGTCGCTTTGATTTTTCGCGAGAACAATTGTACAGCCAAGTATGGAACTTTGTCCAAGAAAAGCGTGGCAATATGGAATTACAGCTACGCGCCTTGGGCACTAGCGCCTCCTGGAAGCACCTTACATTCACTCTAGACGACAAGGTGATACAGACGGTGTACGATACCTTCAAACAGATGTGGGAAGATGATCTAATCTACCGCGGCGAACGAATCGTTAACTACTGTACTGTTCATCAAACCAGTTTTGCTGACATCGAAGTCGAGCACAAAACAGAGAAGGGGACGTTATGGAAAATAGCTTACCCAACCCTGGACAAAATTGGTGAAATCGTAGTTGCCACCACCCGTCCTGAGACCATGCTTGGTGACGTAGCGGTAGCTGTTCACCCTGATGACGAGCGCTACAAAAAACTCATTGGCACCCGTATTCTCCTGCCAATCATCGACCGCGAAATCCCCATCATCGCCGACGAATACGTTGACATGAGTTACGGTACCGGAGCCGTCAAAATAACTCCAGCGCATGATCCAAACGACTTTGAGATGGCAGAACGCCATGGTCTACCAGTCAAAAGCATCATCAGCCATGATGGCAAATTGATCAATGTGCCGCCACAATTCTTAGGTCTAGATCCGCAAGAAGCAAGACGCCGCATCCTAGCAGCTCTAGAAGCCATGGAGCTACGCCGCGGTGAGTCAGACATTGAACACGCTGTCGGTCATTGTTACAAGTGCGGCACCATCATCGAACCAATGGTGAAAGAGCAGTGGTTCATCAAAATGCAGCCACTAGCCAAGCCAGCCATCGAGGCGCTAGAGAAGGGGGAGATTACCTTCCATCCAGCCTCAAAGCGCAAAGAGCTCATCGCCTACCTGGAGCAACTCAAGGATTGGAATATCTCTCGACAAATCCCATGGGGCATCCCAATCCCAGCGTTTGTCAATGAGACCGACTCAAACGACTGGATCTTCGACACCCGGGTAACCGAAAAGCGTATTGTTGTAAATGGAACAACATACATCAGAGAAGAAGATACCTTTGACACCTGGTTTTCATCTGGGCAGTGGCCATACATTGTCACCGATTATCTCAATGGCGGAGAATTAGCCAAATACTTCCCAACCAGCTTGATGGAGACCGGTATGGATATCATGCGAGCATGGGTGTCACGCATGATTATGCTCAGCCTGTACCGCACCGGCAAACTACCATTCAAGGACGTTTATCTGCATGGTATGGTCAACGACGAGCATAATCAAAAAATGTCCAAATCCAAGGGTAATGTCATCAATCCGATGGAACTAGTCTCAGAATTTGGCTCAGACGCCACCCGCATGGGTATCATCGCCGGCCGCGCACCAGCCCAACATCAAGCCTTCAATAGAGGTGCGGTCAGCGCTGCTCGCAACTTCTGCAACAAGCTATGGAACATCGCTCGCTTTGTTGAATCACAAATTGGCGACAACCACGTCATCGTACCACTACAGCCACAAACCCCAGCTGACCACTGGATTATCCGTCAACTGAACGATGCCGCCAATAACATCGCTGTTCGCTTGGAACAATACCGCTTTTCTGAGGCCGCCGAAACGGTCTACCACGCCATCTGGGACGACGTCGCCGATTGGTATATCGAATCATCAAAAACCGCCATCAACCGCCCATTATTGTCGTGGGTGCTGGCAACCAGCCTGAGGATTACTCATCCATTCGCGCCATTCGTCACTGAGACAATTTGGCAGACGCTCAACTATACCGACGGTATCCTGATGCGCGACTCTTGGCCAACACCAGAACAATACGATGAGATTGAGGCTGAACAATTTGAACGAATCAAAGAATTAGTCTCCGAAGGTCGCTGGGTGATCACAGAATTACCGGGCAATAAAAAATACCGCTTATTGTACGGCAACGACAGCTTGGTCAAAGAAAACGCCGACACTATCAAGCACCTCATGCGCCTTGCATCAATTGAGCACACCGATCAACCACGTGGTCTCAGGCTAGCCGCAGCCAACAGGGAAGTATGGCTAGACATCGATGATGAGACGCTCTACCAGCACCAGACTGAGCTGGAAATGCGCCTCGCAGACGCTAGAAAACGCCTCGAGGGGCTTGAAGCGCGTATCAACAATCCATCCTACGCTGAAAAAGCGCCAGCCCACTTGGTGGAAGAAACTCGCCAACATATTACAGAGCAGCAAGCGCTCATCCAACGACTTATCACCGAGCTGGAAGTTATCAAATGTAACTAAAAACAAATCTTACCGATACACAAGCGTTGCCCATCAAACTCAGGACCGCCATTACCCTGGGCACGCTTGACTTTCATGTATTTTCGGTCATCGTTTCGTGGTGTTGAACGAGGATTTGCCGATCCATCATGAATGATACTACTGAGTGATGTATGCTCTGGATGTGTGTGCGCAGACGAACCAATCCTTGTCGTTTTCATACCATCGTCGCCCGTTGACCCCTGAAAATCAACCGCACTAAATACTGATACCACCGCCTTATCTACGTGGGTGTCATGCATTAGTACACCACAAGCAGTAGTCAGGCTCACAAATATGGTAAATTGTGTAATAATCTGTTGTAATATATTCATCTATCTCTCTGTTTATGTTTTATTAACGCGCACCAAGCGCTGTTAAACTGATTATCATATTAGCATAAGTTTTATTTTATGTCAAGTATATTTCACGTTGTAGCAAATAAAAAACACCTATTCGAGGTGTTTACGTATCATTCTGGCGGAAGGGGAGGGATTCGAACCCTCGGTACGTTTTACCGCACGCCGGTTTTCAAGACCGGTAC
>CAUSOC010000015.1:0-13156 GCA_963533325.1 uncultured Candidatus Saccharibacteria bacterium
GCACTAACGGTTGCCGCTGACGGGAGTTATTCAGAAAATTCTACTGAGTTACCTCTGTGGAGGTCTTCTTCAACATCAGTCCAAAAGCGCTGGATGTCAGTAATATCTGACTGATCCAAGCGAATGGCCTGAGGTTCTTGCTGCTCACGCGCAATTTCCTCCCCCAAGCCATCAGCCAATGGATCAATCGGTTCAAACTGAATGTGTGGATGAAAAAATGTAACTTTCATATGTTTGTTTTATCAATTTACTTGAAATATGATAGCACATTATCATCAATACGTCAATACCAGCCACCTTATTTAGCAGATGAATTACTGGCGCTGAAGCGTAATCTGCAGCTCTGCGCCTTCTATCGCAACCGTGGTCGAATACGCGTCGCTTTGTCCAAAGGTTGCTAATGTCTCAGCAGCAATCACCTCCGCATACTCATCAATCGCCTGGCGAAGCTGCTCATCATCCGTCGTCAGCTGCAGTATAATCCGATCGTCCACCTGTAGCCCCGCTTTTTTGCGCGCGCTTTGAACGTGGCGAATAATCTCGCGCATCAAGCCTTCGCGTTTGAGCTCGGGGGTAATCTCAGTTTGCAACGTTACATTCTCGGACGTCACACGGATCACAGAATCGGCTACTTCTAGCGTAACGTTGAATATTACATCTTTGACGTTAAGCTCATCCTTTAAGATGTCCTTGTAAAAATTATTTAGATGATTACCCTGAAGAACTACTTTCTGTAGTGGCTGGCGTACTTTCAGACCAGCTTTGGCACGCAAACTCAAACCCTGGTTTACATACTCGCGAGCCGCTTCCATATCGACCATAACCTTCTGGTTGATTTCACCCGCTGGCAGCCAATCCTTCAAATGAATCGATTCATCATCGCCCGTCAGATTATGATACAATTCCTCGGCCAAAAACGGCGTAAATGGCGCCAAGATGTAGCCCAGGCGCACCAGCACATAATGCAGCGTGCGGTAAGCATCGTTCTTGTCGCCATCATCTTCCGACTTCCAGAAGCGGCGGCGGCTGCGGCGCACGTACCAGTTGGATGCGTCGTCCAGGAACGGCAAAATTGGACTCAGCGCGTCAGGGATATTGTAGGTATCCATGTGATGCTCAACTTCTGCTACCAGCTGATGCAGACGACTAACGATCCAGACATCCAGCGGATTCGTCAACTCGCCAAGCGGATCTTTCAGCTCACCACTAAATTCCCAGCCATCGACTTCCGCATACATGGTAAAGAAATCATACATATTCCAAATCATACTGAGCTTACGCGCCACGTCACCAACGTCCTTGTCGTGCAAGGCAAAGTCCTCGCCGTTCAGCAGCGGGCTGCTCAGCAGCAGGAAGCGTAAACTATCGGCACTGAATTTATCCATCAGCTCGTTCGGGTCGGTAAAATTGCCGAGGGACTTACTCATCTTGCGGCCATCATTGCCTGCCACCACACCAGTGGTGATGACGTTACTGTAGGCGTTTTTGTGCTGGGCGCCCGCCTCGCCAAAGGCACCGATTTCTGCCAAGGCGGCGTTAACGGCATGCACATAGTAGAACCACGCCCGCACCTGGCCGATGTACTCAACGATGAAATCCGCTGGGTAATTCTGCTCGAACTTGGTCTGATTTTCAAACGGATAGTGTAACTGGGCAAACGGCATACTGCCGCTCTCGAACCAGCAGTCCAGCACCTTGTCGATGCGCGTAAACGTTTCGCCGTCAATTTCAAAGGTGATGTCATCCACCCACGGGCGGTGGTAATCATCCAACTCCACGCCGCTCAGTTCCTTCAGCTCCGCGTACGAGCCAACCACCTTGACCGTGCCACGGTCACCCTTCCACACTGGCATGGCCGTCGCCCAGAAGCGGTCGCGGCTCAGATTCCAGTCTGGCGCCTGCTCGATATTTTTGGCAAAGCGGCCGTGCTTCAGGTGGGCCGGGAACCAATTGATGTGCTCGTTCTGCTCCAGCATCAGCGGCTTTTGCCCCTGGATGTCAAAGAACCAACTCGGAATAGCCCGGTACATGATGCGCTGCTTGCTGCGCGGATTGAACGGATATTCGTGACGAATATACTCAATCTTCCACACCGCGCCCTTTTCCTTCAGATCTTTGGCGATGAATTTGTTGTTGTCCCACACCTCCAGGCCCTTATAATTACCATCGGTGTAGTAGCCATTATCATCGATGACATGGAAGGCGCTGATGCCGTGGTGCTTGGCGAGCTCAAAATCGTCCTCACCATAAGCCGGCGCAATGTGCACGATGCCCGTACCCGACTCGTGCGACACGAAATCCGCTGCGTAAATGGTGTGGATCTTGTCGTTTTCTGGCCAGGCCGAGCCGGTATCGAGTGGTTGGTAGGTTTTACCCACCAATTCGCTACCAGGGAATGTACGTAGCACGTCGTAATCAAGTGGCTGGTGCTTGTCGTCCTGCAGGGTGCGCTCGAGAGCTTCCTCGGCAAGGATGAGTTTTTCGCCATCGACCTCTACTTCGCAATACGTCATCTCCGGATTCACTGCTAGCATCAGGTTGGCTGGTAATGTCCATGGCGTAGTCGTCCAAGCGAGGACAGCCGCATCTTCGTCCATCAGACTAAACTTCACATACACACTCGGATCAGTTACCGTCTGGTAGGCATCGTTGTCCATGGTCACTTCGGCCTTGCTCACAGGGGTGGCGAACTTGGTGTCATACATCAGCACCTTTTCGCCTTCGTAGATTTTGCCCGCCTCGTACAGTTGCTTAAAGGCCCACCAGACGCTCTCCATAAAATCCTTGTCCATGGTGCGGTAGGCACCCGCAAAGTCCACCCACCGGCCGATGCGGTCGATTACCCCCTGCCACGTCTCGCTATTCGCTACCATACTTTCGCGCGCCTTGGTGATGTATTTTTCCAGGCTGATGGTTGGCAGTGGCTGACCGTCTTTATCCAGCGGCGCTGGCTGGTCACTACTCGTCACAATCTGCCGCCGGTCGGTAATATTCAGCTGCTTTTCGACGAAATTCTCCGCCGGCAGGCCATGACAGTCCCAACCCCAGCGACGCTCCACGCGCTTGCCTTTCATTGTCCAGTAGCGCGGCACGGCGTCCTTGACGATGCTACTGAGCAGCGTACCATGGTGCGGCACACCAGTGATAAACGGCGGCCCATCATAAAAAACGTAGGCATTATCCGCCGGCCGCTGCGCCACCGACCTTTCGAACGTCTGGTCGTCCTTCCAGCGCTGCACCCAATCTTTCTCGTATTCTGCCGCTCGGCGGCGTGTGCCGTGTGTGAATTTCATTATTTATTTCCTTTCGCTCTATTATGTGATTTACATAGCATCTCGCAATTCTCCATTGAGGTAGACCCTCCCTTGCTCCAGGCGCTAACATGATCAGCATCCATTTCATTTACCTTCCATATCTTTGCCTTGTTAGCATCGTGGCCTATTGCGCAATAAGAACAGTTTGACACACCTTTTTCTTCTGCAGTTTCGGTCTGCTTTTTGTAAACAGTTTGTTTAGTTGCGTCGTCAAACACCCTAACTTCAAGCAATTTAGTATCACCGAGGTCACCTTTCTGCCCAGAATATAACCCCAAAACATACTCAAATATCCCCTTACGATTTTTTACAAATGGGTCGCCATATAACTCACTGACTTTTGCGGAAATTTGGTCAGAGTCATAAGAAAACTTGTAATATTCTTCATATAGCCTTCCCCATTCCAGACCACGCATTTCTTTCTCAACTTGATTAAAGGTATTTGACACCCAATTCAATACCGTATCAAAATAAGTCTTCGCTTCTGCAATAGAATTATCAAATCTATGCTGCGACATATATTCTGAGGCTGCCATCCCCTTTGCTGTCGCAATCCACTCCAGCGCCACATGCCAAAAATCCTGACGCTTGGCGTCGCCATTGATATACGCACCCCACATGGCAATCATCGCATTACCGGAATTTGAGAAAGTCTCCTTACCTAATGTCACAAAAGGCCCAGAATAAATAGCATTCAGCAATTCCTGCTCATTAAGCGGCACACCAACAATGTTAATCGTCTTAAACCATTCCTTGATTTCACTCTCCGTGCCTTCACATTCATACACCAGGAGTTCGGTTTCCAGTAACTTCTGGCGCAGATCCTGCGGCAAAGAATCAAAATGCGTCTGATTACCATTGCGCACAATTGAGAAGCGCCCTTCAATAAATCGACCGATTGACGTAATTCGCTGCTGTCCATCCAGCACCTCCAAATTACCATCCTCTAATTTATTAAAATAAATCAGACCAATAGGGTAGCCTTTTAATATCGACTCAATGACCGCAACATCTTTCTTGCCGTCAGCATAAATGTAATTACGCTGATACTCTGGCTGAATCGTCAGTTTACCACTTAGACCAAACAATCCTTTCCCCTCAAATTCATTATAAGTAAAGCCCTTAGTAACCTCGGCAATAGTATATTTTTTTAGATTAGCAATCATTTCTTCTCCTTTTTATCATTTTTATGATTGTAAATAGACGCCAAACCAGTAATCGAAATGCCCAAGGTAAAGAAAGCTACTATAGCAAATGCTATCCAGCCCAAAACTGAAAATATGATAGAAGAATTGTTAGCTAAAAGCAGAGACGCATAAGAAAGAAAACCCCCCACTATTGCGACTATAACTACCACCGCTACGTTTAAATAGTTAAGTTTACGAGTAATCATATCTTTGAACCTCCCCGTTTCAATATCAAGTATATCTTGGATATTATGTTTTGCACTTGAGCCATCCTTTAGTCTTTCATAAACTTCAGATAAATCCATAATTCTCTTTATTTTCTTATCGTTTGCGTCGTTTTCCTTGAATAACTTGAAAAACGAAAGCATAAGTGAACCAACTGCCACAACTGAGCTAACCGCAACGGGAGAAACTAGTTCGGAAAAATTCATTTCTCTATCTCCTTCTTGTGTCTAATCAATATCCTGAAATATGGCGTTCTTCCATCAATAGCTAGGTCTTTTTCATCATCTCCATGCCTAAATTTAATAATCTCGAACTGATCGGGGTTATACTTGTCCAGGAATGAAATCGGTACACCCATCACGCCATTAAAATCACTGGGGATAGCATCGGTAAATGAAACTTCAATCGCGTCATAGTTATCATACTTTTTATAACACACATCACTGTCAATTACTTTCTTGCTAAACTTCCTGTTTTCCGCTATAGTCATCAACTGCAACTTCTGATGACGTTTGCCATGGTCAAGATTAGTAAACCATCGCACACCTTTAACTCGTATGAATTTCCTTCCGTCTTTATCAATTCTCCAACCAGACGCTGTTATGGGGTAGTTTTCAGGCACCATGAACTCTCTATCACCACTCGATATTGTCGGTCCAAGCCAAACCCTGTTGTCCATAACTTTCGGAAAGATCTCTTTATATGTAATTGCGTTCATATTGCCAATAATCAAAAACTTTTTATTGTAATCAAACAGCTGTGCCACATATTCACGAAATAACGAAAACGGTGGGTTGGTCACCACGATGTCAGCTTGTTTCAGTAGTTCTATACATTCTTTCGAACGAAAATCACCTGGCGGGAAATCATCATCACCTTTCAGTGGCCTACCACCACCATTAGCCTGAATAATCTTTTTAATATCTTCTAAATCACATATTCCGTCACCATTTTCGTCAGACACCTCAGTAATTTCAATCACCCGACCTTTTGTCTCGCCATCTTCCGTCGTTGTATTGGTCTGCAGTGAAGATCCCTTAGCTGATGAAATCTCTTTATCTGGCATGTCTGGCAAAAGTGCAGCTTGCAACTCGGTTCCTGCCACTGGTGAATTAAAGTAACTAGTAGCAACCAGCTTCTTGATGCCATAGGCGTTGAATTTATTGGCAAAAAATTTGAAAAAGTTACTCTCATATGGGTCATCACAGTTGAGATACACAACCTTTCCGCGGAACACATCGGGATTATAGTCAATATACGCTTGGACTTCCTTTTGGATGTCTTCGTATTGCGTATAGAACTCATCATTACGAGCCTTCTTTGCTGATGTAAGATTATTATTTGCCATACGTTTACCCCTCCCTATCGTCCAGATCCTTTAGTTTCTGCCCATTAAATATCCAATACGCTGCACCCTGATATGCGCCACTGGCGTTACACTTTCCTTTTTGCTGGAAGATATTGCGAGTTAACGGCGATAATTTGTAGACTTCACCACCATACTCAACTTCTCGCTCGCCAACAACAGTCGCGCTAATCGACTTATCCTGCGCAAAGGTTATCACATCGCCGTTCTTTAGCCCTTTTCGATAGAAACTAAAGAGCGCTCCTTGTTTCCGTGATTGCGTCACTTCATCAAATTCACGCTCCTTATCAATATGTTTTGGGTATACCACCTTCCCATCAAATGCCAGCAACAGCTGCTTAACAAGCTCACAATCCAGCGCAAACAATTCACTATCGTCAACCCGGTGCTTGCTAAAAATCTCATGCAGCAAGCTCTCCTTGTCATCATAATCATCAAGTTCAATCGCGAAAAATTGTTTCAGTCCAGAAACATTATAGTAACCATTGCGCTCAAGATGTCGCATTCGCTCGCCATAATTCTGCGAACCAGTCTTGCCAATTTTAATCAGCCCAGAAACCACAGTTGTCATGACATAAACGATACCCTTCATAATGTCCCTTTCTCAAACAAAAATCACCTCTCTTGACTTCGAGAATCCGCTGGAGGTGCTTCAAACGGACGGTACCATCTCGATTCCAAAAGAAGTGATTCTTCGCGGGCTTTGCCGAGTTGACCGGCATCCACGCACTCTTTTAGCGCTCAATTGTCACTTTGTCGCAGCGAGCCACGGCGGGGTCTAATCTCAGCTCCAATAAACAACCGATTTCTTCCCGCAGGCTTCGCGGTTGATAGCCGCTCATTTCGCGCTAATTCCATCAAGGATAATCCCCATCAGACACACGCAAAAACGCCCTACTCTCATTGTAGCGCGTTTTCACCAAAATCCCAAGGGAATTATTTAATTTCCAAACCACCCAGGACGCATTCGCCCTTCAGGTAGATTGTCTTTTTGGCAGAAGGCTTTGGTACAGTTTTATCATCGCTACCGCCCAAAACACCGCGAACCTCGTTTTCGACAATCACATCATCAGGCAAACTAATATTAATGCCGCCACAAAAGGTAAAGACGTCGATGACTGCACCATCCTTGATCTTTGCCTGGCGCAGGTCCAAATCGACGCCGCCAAATACCGCCGTCAGTGAGCCACCATTGTAATCACCTCTCACTCGTGATTCTTCACCGTAAAAAATCGCAATTTTCTCATTTTCATGGCCATCAGCGGCTAATTTTTCAGCCCGCTTGCGACCTCCAGATCCAATACTAAACACCATCATCAACCCAACAGCGATCAATACCACTGGCCAAAACAGTTTCCAAATACTAACATCAATGACGCCATACGCATTCAAACCAATCGACACGCCAGCGGCCATCAATAGCAGGCCCCACGCCCGCGTCAGCAGTTTTCGGGAGCTAACTATTGTCACCAGCCCCGCCAGCACTAGGCCGGCTGCCCAAACCGTTCCCCAGAACACGTTCCAGCTATCAAACTTGATGATCTCGAGATTCCTCAGTAACAGAACCCCGCCGAGTGCTACAATGGTGACACCAAAGAACGCTCTGACAAGAAAGTTTTTCTTCATATCTTTATTATGACATATGATCACGCGTTACCAAAGTAAAAAATTGCAATAATGCTTTCGTAAAATAGGGCGATACGTCTAGAACAACTGCTCACCAAACTTGGCGATGATTGCCATCATAGCAAGAACTACTAAAACTGCTGCAAATAACATATCATATCCGCGATCAACAAATTTGCTCAAGGTCTTACCAGGTATATTCTTAACCAAAACATTGTACCGCGTCATACCAAAGAAAATCAAAATCATACCAAGGTCAAGAGTCAAGCACCACGGGCACAGTGCGCCAATCACCAAATAGCTCATACCAAACATCCAGAAAGCAAAGAGCAGCCCCACAATTACGCCACCCTGCGCGCATTGCATAAACCATTTCGGAAACTTTGTCCCCGCCAACAAAGCAACTGCTATAGTGATCATTACCGGCAAAGTTGCCAGGCCAATAAAGCTATTCGGAAAACCAAAGATTGCCGCCGACCAGTGGTTAGCAACCGCCGAACAGCTCAGTGCTGAGTTTAAGTCACAACTAAGAACTGCTTCCGAGTTTTTGGCTAATACCAATGATTCAATCGATAAGGCCAGCGATGCTAACAGTCCCAATCCGCTTCCGACTAACAACGCCAATGCCGACATATGCCGTCGCTTCAAATCCTCGTGAAATAACCACTCTCGCACCTTGTTAAACATAAAAACTTACCTCGCTAATTGTCGGCAGCGGAGTTCCCCGCCACATATTTTGTAACTGACCGCTGTCACTCAACGCAATAATCGTCGGGTATTCAACAATGTCATATGTCCTGCAAAAATCACTACCAGCCGCCGAATCTGGATTGACTTCCTCCAAATCATGCCCTGTTTGATTTTTAAAATCCCTGAGATAATCAAACACTGCGCGCGCATGATCGCTCTCTGTTTTGTACACAACAACAACGCGCATGGTCTAATCCCTCTTTTCTCGTTGCTGAGCTAAAATTTTCTCAAATTCATCCAAGGTTTTAAAATCATAATACACGCTGGCAAATCGGACATACGCCACTTCATTACGGTCAGCCAAAGCGTCCAAAACTGCATCACCAATCTGCTTTGATGGCACCTCAGATTCTCCCAACGCATACAACGCGTCTTCGACAGCACTCACGATCTGCTCAACTTCTTCTTCCGACTTGAAGAACTTGCCGACTGACTGATGCACTGCTGAAGATAGCTTAAACCGGTCAAATAATTCTCGACGTCCACTCTTTTTGAGCACTGCCAGGTTTGGTTTTTCAATTCGCTCGTACGTCGTAAACCTTCTACCATCAGCCGTTTCCCTACGACGGCGAATTGCCATACCGCCAGCAACTTCACGCGACTCAAGCACCCGACTGTCACCAATATTCACTACTACCATAAACTACTCCCTGTTCTTCTTGCGACGGCGTAAGAATGCTGGGGTATCGTCTTCATCATCATCCTCTTCTGGCGGATTGTCCCAAATGTTTGTGTCGTCTTCAGCAGCAAAATGTTCGGCAGCCTCTTTATGTTCTAGCTCCATGTCGATATTTTGTACCATTTCTTCGTCCAGATTGTCAGAATTGGTCTCGACTGGGCTCACATCAAGCGTTACGTCCCTGTCGTGGAAGGTCTCGCTGTCAAATCCTGTAGCGATGACCGTGATCACCAAGTCATCTTCCATCTCTGGCTTCAACGTCGCACCAAAGATGATGTTTGCGTTTGGCGATACCGCGCTGGTGATGATTTCAGCCGCTTCCTGAATTTCCGCCATACTCATGTCGTAACCACCAGTAACATTAAACAGCACACCCTTAGCTCCATCGATTGACACTTCAATCAACGGAGATTCAATTGCCTGCTGAGCCGCCTGAGCTGCTCGGTTCTCACCGCTCGCCCGACCAATACCCATCAATGCTGAGCCAGCATTACTCATGATAGCCTTCACGTCAGCAAAGTCCAGGTTGATCAATCCGTGCTCGGTGATCAGTTCAGAAATACCCTGCACACCCTGACGCAGTACATCGTCAGCAATTTTGAAGGTTTCCAACAGTGGAGTGCGTCGATCAATAGTTTGCAATAAGCGATCATTTGGAATAGTAATCAATGTATCAACTTGTCGACCCAAGTGAGTGATTGCCCAATCAGCATTCACTCGGCGCTTTTCACCTTCAAAGCTAAATGGTCGCGTGGCAACACCAACCACCAAAATACCCAACTCACGAGCAATCTCAGCAACCACATAACCAGCACCAGAGCCCGTTCCGCCACCGGCACCAATAGTCACAAACACCATGTCAGCGCCTTCAAGAGCGGCACGAATTTCTTCACGTGACTCATTAGCGGCTGCCTCACCAACCGCTGGGTCAGCACCAGCACCAAGGCCATTGGTCGTTGAATGTCCTAGATGGATTTTGACGTCGGCTTTTGAGTTATGCAACGCTTGTGCGTCGGTATTCATAGCGATGAACTGCACACCGTTGAGGCCGGCATCTTTCATGCGGTTGACCGCTGAACCACCGGCGCCACCAACACCAACAACTTTGATGCTAGCAAATGTCTGAACTTCGCTTGGTTGTATTTGTGGCATTATTGTATCTCCCCTCTAATCTCTATCCAGTATATCATCTTTGACCCTGGAGTGGTCATATTTATTTGAATTTCGCGAACAACCCACCTAAAAATCCGCCAGCTTTTTGAGCAACTTTACTAGCTTTTTTACCATGAGTTCCTTCAGAGCGGGACGGATTGGTGGACATTGCCAGCATCAATCCTATCGCTGCTGCATATTCTGGATCTTTGATGTCGTCAGTCATGCCAGCATAATCCTGCACTTTACCGATTTTCACCGCCAATCCAATCTGTTCTTTGGCAAATTCAGCCAAGCCTTTTACTTTAGCGCCACCGCCAACTAGCACGGCTCCGCTTGGCATTTTACTGATACCGCCTGCCTTTTTCAGCTCTTTAGCTACCAGTTCGAAAATTTCTTCATAACGCGCCTCGACGATTTCTGCAACTTCTGCTCGGTGGAAAACCTGCGTCTCTTTCTCATGTTTGATGTCAATCACGCCCGTGGTTTCACCACCCAATTCACCATGTTGCAGTTTAACCTTTTCGGCAATTTCCAAATCAACCTTAAGACCGATTGCCAAATCATTGGTGACATTCTGTGAGCCCATCGGAACAACTGAAAGATGCTGCAAATCACCCTCTTCAAACACTGCCACTCCCGTCGTGGAAGCCCCGATGTCGATCACAGCCACACCATTTTCCATCTGAGATTCATTCAATACCGCTTGAGCACTCGCCAACACCGTTGGAACTATTCTGACAGCATTGATATTAGACATTTCCGCCAACTTGTGTAGATTCCCCAGGTGTGGCACCAATCCAGAAACAACATTTGCTCGTAGTTCCAGCCTCGTCCCTGTCATGCCAATCGGGTTTTTGATATTATCTTGCCCGTCCAATCGATATTCGTACGGAACCACTTCCAAAATCTCACGATTTGCAGGAACTTTTCCAACTGTCGCCACATTTTCCAGACGTGCTACGTCATCCTCTGTTACTTCACTACTACTCGCATTAACAGCAACCATACCGTCTACTTTAGTACTGATGATATGTACGCCATTGGTACCCAAAGCAGCCTGGTTCACTCGATGACCGCTCATTCGCTCAGCCGCATCAAGCGCCGTATCAATCGCTGCCGCTGGTCCATTCAAATGCGTGATCACGCCCTTACGCATCCCGCTATTGGGAGCTTGCCCCACGCCAATAATTCTTGGCACACCTGTTGTCTCGTCGATGTGTCCGATAACACATCGCACTTTTTTCGTGCCGATATCAATTCCTACCGCATAATGAGATTGTTCTTGCATATGCTTACAGTATATAGGAATATGGGGTCATTTTGCAAGCTGTCAAAAAAGCATAAGCATGGTACACTAAGCATATGAAACGTAGTACTTTTTCTCATAAGCCTGGGTTTACTTTAGTGGAGATGATCATTATCATTTCTGTTATTGCTATCCTCTCAACAATTAGTATCATCGCCTATCAATATATCAGGCAAGATGCTTATGACGCAAAAGCCAAAACTGCACTACAGCAAATCGAGACAGCGTTTAAGTCTTATATAACCGCAGGTAATAAGGTACCGATGCGTTATTACAGTCCGTATGGTTTTTATGCTGATCCAGGAGGCGGATCAATCGAACAAGGCATCCCGGTCAATCATGGGGGCGGTATAGGTAGAGCCCTAGTCAATGCTGGATTTTTGTCGAGTAATTTACTGGACAGCCTCAAGAGTGGTCCCCAGAAAAATACCGCATTAAAGAACAGTATCGCTTTTGCACAATGTGGTAAAAATAAGGTATTTTTCTACATTGAAGTATACCGAAAAGGCATGACACAAGCGGAGCTTTGGAATAAGGTTCACTCATTGGAGTGTGAGAGGAAGACTAAGGACGATTGGTATGCAGAGCATGGATTAAGTCCTTCGCTCAGTACGGTTACGACTGGTACAGTCAACGGTCCAGCACGTTACATACTAGCAGAGATTGATCTCACCTAATATTCTGTTACAGTTTCGTCAAAATTTCTGCACCCGTCTCAGTGATCAGCACGGTGTGCTCAAAATGCGCGCCCAAACTGCCGTCTTTCATGCTAATCGTCCAGCCATCATCCTCAGTAACAATTTTCTCACCACCAAGGCTTGCCATCGGCTCGATAGCGATAGTATCACCAGCGTGCAGCACTGGACCAGTACTGCGCTGACCATGATTTGGAATCTCTGGACTCATGTGCATTTCCAGCCCCACACCGTGACCAACCAACTCACGAATGATACCCAGTTTCGCTTTTTTCAGCACCGCTTCAATGGCTGCTGAAATATCACCAACGCGCGTCCCATCACCGGAAATTGCATCAATTCCAGCATACAAACTCTGCTCCGTTGCGTGCAGCAAATGCTTTTTAGCACCGCGCGGCTCTTCGTCAACCACCATAGTAAAGGCGCTGTCCGTTTTCATGCCGCGGTAGCCAATCACCAGGTCAAAACTCACTACATCGCCCTTCTCAAACACATAGTCTGTCGGAAATGAGTGCACCAATTGCTCATTAGTCGACACTCAAATCACCCCTGGAAATTTCACCTCATCCGGCAAATACGTCGCTTCCGCACCAAAATCCTTGATCCGCCCAGCCACGAACTCATTGACATCCAACTCGCTCATACCAGCCGTTACTTTCTGGCGCAATTCATTATAAATCGTCGCCAACATCCGCCCACATTCACGCATATCCTTCATCTGCTGTGGCGTTTTTTCGCCGGTGATCAATTGGCTCATTTGGCACCCTCAACGATTCCGCGGCTAACCAGCTCTTTTTCAATCTCATCATGAAGTTGCCCTACAGTCCCCACGCCGCTCATATGGATGATTGGG
>CAUSOC010000016.1:0-13143 GCA_963533325.1 uncultured Candidatus Saccharibacteria bacterium
GAACGTCGTGAGACAGTTCGGTTTATATCCGGTATGGACGATAGGAAACTTGAGAGGATCTACCCCTAGTACGAGAGGACCGGGGCGGACGCACCTCTGGTGTATCGATTGTGGCCACCTGCTGCATTGTCGAGTAGCTATGTGCGGACTAGATAAGCGCTGAAAGCATATTAAGCGCGAAACTAACCTCAAGATAAGGTTTCCCTATGAGGACACAGAAAGACTATCTGTTTGATAGGCGCAAGGTGGAAGTGCAGTAATGCATGGAGCTAAAGCGTACTAATAGTCCCATTGCCTTTTTATGTCCTTGTCCGTGGAGTTTATGCTTGCATAAACATTACGGATAAGGTAGACTTGACTAGTAATTGGTGTGTATCATCACACTATAGTTGATTAAAAATTCATCCGTGCAGAAAGTTATTGGACATCGAAGCAAGGCTTCCCCGGGTTGCCCGAATGGAACCTATGAGGAGCAAGCCTTACTTCGGTGCCCATGGCGAGGAGGAAACACCTGTTCCCATTCCGAACACAGAAGTTAAGCTCCCCAGCGGCGATCATACTGCGAAAGTGGGAAACTAGCACGGTGCCGAATTATAGAAAAGACTTCCGAATAGGGAGTCTTTTTTCTTTTACTCCATCAATAATGGAGGACCTTGCTATTACTGCAACGTAAGTTATTGACAAAAAACTAGAAGAATAGTATAATCAATATCATGAATAACAAGAATTTTCTATCTGAACAAAATGAATTACAAACACGTGAAGTTGTGTTTGAGGATGGCGCTATCGCCCATAATTTTAGGCGACCTGGGGCGTCTGTTGCGGTATCTGGACTTCTTGGTGGGCCTGAGAAGCGTAGTATGCTTGGAAGCTCGGGTGTTGTGGATGAGGTCTTACTTCGTACACAATCTGGCACTCTGTATTATATAGGATATGATGGGACACTCCTTCGTCTGAGTCAAGGTGAAGAAGGAGGGGTGGTAGCTAGCCTTGTTGACGCTAATAAGTATAAGCAGGGTGTTAGTAATGGGGAGAATTCAGATATAATAGAGGCTACTGTCGGAGAGAGGCTGACGATACCTGGTGTGATGAGTACCAGTCCGGTAGAGGAAATGACCATTCTGTACCAGACTCGACGAGCCGTAGATCCTGACCCAAGCAAGCCAAAGAATCCATTTGAGGGAGCTCGTGCCCTGGCTGACGAACTAGAGAGACAGCGGCGAGCTAAAGAATCATTGGGTCGAGCAGCTGTTCGCTATTGATCAGTGACTTATTATTAAAAACAGCCCTCGTAACAAGGGCTGTTTTTTATTCTCGAATCTCGCAGAAGACGAGAACTGTGTGGTGAACATCACTACTCTTTGAGTGTAACCTAATATGTAGATAGTGTAAATATTGACAAAGTATTAGCAGTATGCTATTATGTACTCATAACACATATCATGTGTGATATATAAAGGTGAGGGTTTCCACAATAATGCATGTGGAAATCTTTTTAATAGTGGAGGAAAACTTTCATGGCAGGAACAAAAGCAGGTGGTAAGAAAGCGGCAGCTAAAAATTTGGCAAAAGACCCAAACTTTTACGCAAAAATTGGCGCTAAAGGTGGACGTAATAGTCGTACTGGCGGCTTTGCTGCTAACCCAGCATTGGCTCGTATCGCCGGTGCTAAAGGCGGCAGGATCTCACGTCGTCGCAAGACAACGACCGTCTCAGCTGACTAGTTAAATCTTATTTTGGTGATCGGTAACACACCTTGGAATGCCAGGTGTGTTATTTTATTGTGCGAATTAGGCGGCAGCTTCTTGCCTCATTGACCTGCCACTGGACGTGACAATGCATGCAAGAATAGGTATCTTTCGCCTTCTGTAGCCCGATAGCTCCGCAATGAGGACAACTACTGCGGGAGGTGAGCCATGATCGATAGGAATCAAGCGATCCCTGGACAACATCGTCGTCCATAGTTAGCGATACACCATAGCATGGGGCTAGAACCTTAGTACAGTATTCCCAGGCCTCTCGCTCCATCTCTATGAGCTGAATGTCTCGAGAGAAGGTCTGGTGACCAAGCTCGGCGTGGGCAACTTCATGAAGTAGCTGAGCAGGCGAATTATGCTTAGTATCAACTGTAATCGTTTTAGTGGCTGGCGCCCAACTAAAATCATCACCAGTAGTGATGGTGTAATTCGGAAAGTCACGCCTAACTAATAGGAGTAATTCATCCATCGACATAGTAAAACTAGTATACCATGTTACTTTACAGGGGTGGAACAGATGTGCTATAATGACTCGTAATAGACAAATGTGCAAATGTGGAGACTAGTATGAAGCAGACCAATCAACAAAGAGGCTCAGTGATGACTTTTACGGTGGTAGGAGTAATATTGGCTATTTTGGCGCTTGGTTTGTTGTATACTGCTCGTCAGCAAGATAATAATACTGTAGTGCCTGTCGCTACAGATAACAATGCACAAAAACAAGAGCTTGCCCAAAAAGATGAAAAATCCAAGCAAAACAAATCTGAAACAGCTAAGCCAAATACTACGACCAATACGCAATCAGCTACCCCGCAAAAACAAGAACAACCCAAAAATCAATCCACTGGCAACGCTCAAAAACCGTCAACGACACAGCAGCCAGCCCCCGCTACCCCAACTGCTCCTGCGGCCGCTACTAATGGCGGTAACACTGCGAATCTACCGACAACCGGTCCAACTGATCACATTGGGGAATTATTGGTCGTTGGAGTTATTCCAGGTATGGCAGTCGCATACGTCCGTTCTCGGAAGGTTGTATAGTCTCTCTTTGACTTTTGCTAACAGATTGTGGTACTATAAATACAGCTTGATGTCTACTTTTTTAGTGTGACTCAAAAATATTAATTTTAAGGAAGGAGTCTGAAAAGACTTATGGCAAACGCCAAAATTACAATGGACGACCTGCTGGCACAAGTAGGCGATAATGTTAAACAATTGACAGCTGGTGAAGTAGTTCACGGTACAGTTTTGTCAGTAAAGAAGCACGAGGTGTTGATCGACCTGGGGCCGTTGGGAGTTGGTTTGGTCCCAAGGCGTGAAGTCGGTTTCTCAAAGGCTTGCGCTGTTGGCGACGAAGTTACGGCAAGTGTTATCGACACAGAGCTTGATAATGGATATAGCTTACTGAGCTTACGCAAAGCAGCGAAGGATCGAGGTTGGGATGAAGTTGCTGAGAAGCTGGAGAGTGGTGAAATCATCACGATTACCCCATATGACGCAAACCGCGGTGGTTTGTTGGTTGAATACGAAGGGGTTCGTGGTTTCTTGCCAGTATCTCAATTGTCAGCTGAGCACTACCCACGAGTTGGTTCAAGTGACAAGGACGAAATCTTGCAGCGCTTGAATGCATTGGTCAATGTTGAAATGAAAGTTCGCGTGCTGGATGCTGACCGAAAGGCTAATAAGCTGATCTTCTCTGAAAAAGAAGCTATCAAAGAAGGATTGGCAGAACGATTTAAGCAATTGTCAATCGGCGACACAGTTCGCGGTGTCGTTACCGGTGTCGTTGACTTTGGTGTGTTCGTGAATGTTGAAGGTATCGAAGGTCTGGTACATATCTCAGAAATCAGCTGGGAGCGCGTCAGTAGCCCAAGCGACTACGTAAAAGTTGGCGAAACGATCGAAGCAAAGATCATCGCCATCGACAAGGATCGTTTGAGCCTCAGTATGAAGCAGCTGACCCCAGACCCTTGGTTGAAGGAAGTTGAGCAATTCAAGTCAGGTGACCAAGTTGAAGGAACGGTTACTCGCATCACTCCGTTTGGTGCTTTCGTACAACTAAGTCCAGCAGTTGAGGCATTGGTTCATGTGTCTGAGCTGGGCGGTGACGGCACTGATCCAGAGAAGGTATTCACTTTGAATGAGCGCAAGAGTTTTACGGTGCTTGATATTGACAAAGAGAGCCGTAAGATCTCTTTGACACTTGGTGAAGCAAAGAAAAAATAATTAGAACAAAATCCCTGAGGCGTGGTGACGTACCAGAGGTGAGAGGAGCTTATTATGGCAGAAAAAATCGTCAAAATTGCAGATTCAGTAACTGTCGGTGAGCTTGCAGAGACTCTTGGTTTATCCGTGACCACGCTGATTGGTGAGTTGTTCAAAAACGGTATTGCCGCAACAATCAATCAACGCCTTGATTTTGATACTGCTCAGATCGTAGTGGAAGAGCTTGGTCTAGACGTGCAGCTGGAGCGCAAGCAGGCGGCTGCTGCAGATATACCATTGCGTCATGTGCATCAGTTGACAGACAAAGCTGTAGCGCGTCCGCCTATCGTAGCGGTCATGGGACATGTTGACCATGGTAAAACGAGCTTGTTGGATGCTATTTTGGATAAAAAGACTGCTGAGGGTGAAGCTGGTGGCATCACGCAGCACATTAGCGCCTATCAAGCGGAGCGTAACGGCAGAACAATCACACTACTTGATACACCTGGTCACGAAGCGTTTGCTGCACTAAGGCAGCACGGAGCGGTTTTGACTGATGTGGTGATCATCGTGGTGGCGGCTGACGATGGTGTTAAGCCTCAGACAGTAGAAGCTATCCGATTTGCACGTTCCGCTAATGCCAAGATTGTGGTGGCGATTAACAAGATTGATAAAGACACCGCTAACCCACAATTGGTAAAGACGCAATTGGCCTCTGAGCACGGGCTTAACCCTGAAGAATGGGGTGGCGATACGGTCATGGTTGAAGTGAGCGCCAAGACAGGTCAAAACCTTGATAAATTGTTGGACATGGTCTTGTTGGTGGCTGATATGGAAGATCTGCGTGCGGACGTTGATACGCCAGCGGAAGGGCTGGTGATTGAAGCGCACATGGAGACTGGTCGTGGTGCCGTGGTTGGTTTGTTGGTGGAGCATGGACAGCTGAAGCCATCGCACTATTTGGTTGCAGGGACGGCTTATGGTCGCGTGCGTACTATGTTGGACTTTCGTGGCAAGGCCATGAAGCTAGCGGGTCCTTCAACACCAGTGAATGTGACAGGATTTAAGGAATTACCACAGTTTGGGGATAGTTTTGTCATCGCGAAAAATGAAAAGGAAGCACGACAAATGGCCGCTAAAGCCAAATTAGAACAGGAACGTCGTGCAGCAACTACCAATGTGACAGGCGCTGACATCCTGAAGATGATGAATCAGAAGCATGATGCACAAGAATTTAACGTCATCATCAAGGCTGATGTGCAGGGCTCTCTCACCTCGGTTATTGATAGTTTGAAATTGATCGAGACCAACGGCGAAGTCGAGTTGCGGGTAATTGGTCATGGTGTCGGTAATATCTCCGAAAATGACATTCATCTGGCAACTGGCGAAAATACTGTTATTTATGGTTTCAATGTTGACTTGCCACCTGCTGTTAAGCGGTTAGCTTCTCGTGAGAAAGTGGAAGTGCGCTTATATCGAGTGATTTATGAACTGTTGGACGACGCGAAGCTATCCATGGAGAACCTTTTGGCTCCAGAGGTAGTAGAGACGGAGATTGGTGCACTTAAGGTGAAGGGTGTGTTTCGTACGATGCGTGAAGAGGTGATCGCTGGCGGTGAAATGATGCGTGGAAAGGTCTCAAAGGGTCTTTTGGCTCGTTTGAAACGTAAAGGTGAACAGATAGCCGAAGTTGAGGTTTCAAGCGTACAGCGCCAGCAGCAAGAGGCTAAAGAGGTATTTGAAGGTGAAATGTGTGGCTTGAGCCTGAAAACCGCCAAGAAAATTGTGGTAGAAGAAGGCGATGAACTCGAGTTCTTTACGCGTGAGCTGGTGAAGAAGACGCTCTAGGTAGAATACTTAAGCAAGGTTATTGACTTTTTTGACAATTTGTGCTAGTATTTCTTTAGAGAAAAACTCCAACTAATCTTGGCGCATCCAAGTGAAAGGAACCACCACGAATGAATAAAGAAACGCTTGCATCACGTTCGACTACTGAAGACTATTTAGCAGCTAATCAAGGTCAGCTTGACTCTTCTACGAAGGAATATTACCGCTGGAGGCAAGAGTTAATAGATCGAAATACTGCAGCTGCTCCTGAAACTTCTACTGATGATAGTTCCGCTGAACCTAGTCCAGAAGCTACTTCGACCGACACTGAGCTTGGTAAATACTACAAAGAAGTCGTGGACCAAAATGAAGCTTGGCAAACAAGCAGCACGGATATTGCTTCTGCACGGGAATTATTCAACTATTATGATAATGTAGATAAATATTTGCAAAAAGCTGGAGAGAAGACTGCCTCAGTAGACGAAAATCCTGAAGGCCTGAGCCTGTACGAGCAAGCACAACGTGATAAATATCTTGGCGATCAGTATGACGAGGGTGAAGCTTCTCTAACGAAGCCCTCGGTGAAGGACGAAAACCCTGAAGGCTTGAGCCTGTACGAGCAAGCACAACGTGATAAGTACTTGGGTGATCAGTACGACAAGGGCGAAACTGCTCAGTTAGCCGAAAAGAGCAAGGCACAGCAGGAGCTGGACGCGGCAAGGCTGGCGTTTGCTAAAGCACGTGTTGATGTAGAATCACATTTCTTTAAAGAATGGTTTGGCGGAAAGAAACGTAAAGAAGCACTTCAGGAAGCAGCAGACAAGCTAAAGGCTTGTGAGCTGGCTGTCGCTAAGGAAGAAATGGCGTCGCAGATTGAGCAGCTGAATCAACTCTCAGGTGAGGAGTTGGCAAAACAGCAGGAATTGTTGGCGCAGATGATGGCGGCTCGCGCCTTCCAAGGCATGCAAGAAACTGCTCAGAAGACGACAGAAGTATATGATGAAATGCTTGATCAGCGCTTTATGCTTAATGAGGGCGAAGAGTCTAAGTTCAAGAAAGTTGCTGGCAAAGTGAATAAGTTTGCAGCGTGGTTCAAAAAGGGTATCACGAAGGCTGGTGATAAGGCCACGAGTGGTAGTAGCTCATCTCAACTGTTGAAGCTTGGTGCTGGTGGTGCAGCAGCCGGTGCAGTAACCGCTGCCGTTGCAACCTGGCCAATCACTACGGCGGTTGGTTTGGGCGCAGGCTTAGTAACGGCTGGAGTAGTCAAACAATCTGTACTAGAGTCACATCGCGGTGAAGAGCGCGTAACTGATAACTCACAGGATGCCTGGCAGGACGTGTTTAAGCAGGGTGCTAAAGATGCCAAAGATGCTGGTGAAATGATGGAATCTATGGTCGATACCTATGTCGATAGTAGTCAGAAATCAAGTGAAGAGCGTCAGGAGCGACTTCGCAGGAAGGTCCGTTCTGCGATGAGCAAAGTGGCTATCGGTTACGCTGCAGGTAGCATTACTACAGGAATCCTGAAGTCAACCGTATTTGGTGCGGAAAGTCATGCTTCTGGAGCAGGACATGATAATATTAACCACGCTTCAGGGGGTGAAAGTACTACTGGCGCAGAGCATACAGGTAGTACTCCTGGTGTAGAAACTCCCGACGGTGGTTCTACCGCGCAACCAGAGGCTATCTCGCCAGTTGGTAGCTATGAATATCCATGGGACTGGGCAGTCGAGCAGTTTGGTCCTGAGAATGCAACAAGTAAGTTACATGAGTTGGCAGAAATGGCTCAAGCAAACGGTCATTCAATTGAGTGGACTGCCAACTTGAATGGTACGGAGTCACTCGCAGTGGACGGAATTTTTCAAACTGACAAGGTTGTGGCAGTATTGAGCCAGTTTAGATAGAATAGTTACGTAAACCGTAAGATACAATAACACAAAAAGGAGATATAAATGTTTGAAATTACTGATGAATTTTTGGCACAAGCTGGTTTTGGGATGTTGCCGCCAGAGGCAAAAGAACAGATGCGGCAGAATGTGACCAACAGTGTGCAAGCAAAGATTACTGATCAATTGTTGGCAGCTGTGGGTGAGCAAAAATTGGAAGAATTTGAGGTATTGCTGGACAGTGAAGATGTACCAATGCTGTTCAACTGGTGCCAGGGTAATGGCATTAACTTAACGGAAATCGTGCAGAACTCAATGAATCAGACGATGGTTGAGTTGCAGACACTGCACAACGATGCACTGAGCATGGTGCGTGAATAATAGTAATGAGTAGGTTATAATGGCAATCTTTCGGGATTGCTGTTATAATTTATGGAGAGTATAGACGAAAGAAAAGGAGGACTATGTTCCAACTGAATGACGAATTTCTCAAAGAGCTCGGGCTGGATCAATTGCCGGAGGAGCAGCGCAAGCCGTTTTTGCAGCACATCTACAGTGAGCTGGAGCTTCGCGTTGGTGAGCGATTGAGCCAGGGCATGAGCGATGCTCAACTGGAAGAGTTTTCTGGCATCATTGATAAGCGTCCGGGAGCGGTAGATGATTTTTTGGCGCGTCATGTTCCTGATTTGATGCAGGACCCAATGTTCCAGCGGTTGGTGCAGGTTTCTGGAGTGCCGATGGATGATCCGCGCTTACGAGACGAATTTGCGGCAACAAAGTGGCTGGAAGTGAACCGACCAGACTATCGAGACGTAGTCGCTGCTGTGTTGGATGAGCTTAAGCGAGAAATCGTGGCAAATCGTGACATGATTTTAGGAGCTGATTCTGCTACTTCGCAAGCAGCAGCGTAGCTATCGGGTTATTGATGCTTATGACCGCGGAGAAACGCTTCTGCGGTCATTTTTTTGCCACTTGGTGCGATGAGTTCGTCGATGATGAGGAATTGTCCATCGTGGTAGCACTGGTCTAGAGCGGTTTTTGGCGTGACATCAGGGTGAGCTTTGGTGATGATGAGACGGAGGTCGTCAAACATCATGGTAGAGCGAGGAAAACCAAGATAGGCTCTGACTCGTGCGGCTGCCTGTTTGGCGCTGAGGGACTGTGGATCGAGGGGTGCATCCTGTTTTGATAATAATTTGCAGTAGGTGGCGATGGAATCTTGTTGTGGTTTGAGGTGTATGTCTCCGGATATGATGCGAGGCAATAATTCGACCAAGCGTTGTGAACCCAGATTGAATAATTTGCAGTACAGCTCATCACGAGATTCGTTACCGGAGAGCAGGATGGACTCTTGATGGTAGATTGGTCCGGCGTCCATTTGGGCGTCTAATTTTATCAAGGATATCCCAGTGTGGGAGTCTAAGTTAGCCATGGCAGCTTCAATGGGCGATGGGCCACGGTATTGTGGGAGGAGTGATGGGTGAAGATTGATGATGCCAGGATTAAATAAGTCGATGACTGCTTGAGGTATAATTTTGCCATAGCTGACCAAAACACCTACAGGCGATTTGAGCGTTTGAATGGCTGGCAAAATGTCTTTGAGGTTGTTTGGTTGCCAGACAGGGATATTATGTTGGTGAGCGTACGTTTTGACAGCAGGCTCTGATAGTTTACCGCCCCGACCTTTGGGCGCGTCAGGTTTGGTGATGACGGCAGCAATGTGAAATTGTGCTTCATGCAGCGCTTTGAGGGTGATGAGGCTATGTTCTTCGGTGCCAAAAAATACTATCTCAGACATGGTTATCCCCAAAGATCAGTGTTATCTTTGATACTCGTGTCATAATTGAGCGGTTGTAATTCACCAGAATCATCGAGGGTGTAAAATGCATCGTGCGTATCGCGGATGTGATCGATGAAGACGATGCCGTTAGTGTGGTCAATTTCATGTTGCAAGACGCGCGCTAAGAAGCCCTCGGCTTTGAAGCGGATCTCATTGCCTTCCAGGTCTAAAGCTTTGACGCGAACTTTGGTGTAGCGTGGTACTTTGCCATAGATGTGTTTTACGCTCAAGCAACCTTCAAAATCAGCTACTAAATCGCCTTCGTATTTGACAATCTCTGGGTTGATCAAGGTCATGAAGTCACGAGTTTTCTTGTTATCAAAGTCAGCTCGGACGATGACGACTCGCTCCAAGCGATCTACTTGCACTGCTGCGAGAGCGGCGCTGATTTCATGTGGTCGTGAGTCCTCCCAATCTAACGCGGCGCTAGTCATGTCGTCAGACAGCTGTTGTACATCATCAGTGATGACATGGATACGATGAGATTTTTGACGCAAGTGGGGATTTGGTAGGGCAATAATGTCGTCTCTAGTCATACATCAAGTATATCAGAGGAGGGAAATCGGGTCGAGTTCGAATTGCCAATGTTGTGGTGGTAAGTGGGCTAATATGGCGACTAAATCATCACGTTGGGGGCTTTTGAGTAACAGTTGCCAACGGTAAGTGTCACGCACTCGTTCATAAAATGCAGGTGTCGGTCCTAAAATTTGTACTGTTTTTGGTGCAACTGATTTGAGCGTTGAGGCAAGTTTTTG
The DNA here is from genome assembly GCA_963533325.1 of uncultured Candidatus Saccharibacteria bacterium. Classification (GTDB taxonomy): domain Bacteria; phylum Patescibacteriota; class Saccharimonadia; order Saccharimonadales; family Saccharimonadaceae; genus Nanosynbacter. The sequence goes on from CAUSOC010000016.1 coordinate 10,274, forward strand.
AGCATTGCGAATGGCAGTAGCTTCGGTTTTGTATACGCAAGTGAGTTTCAAAAGATGGGTAAATGGCGGAAACATGGTTGCTTGTCGTTGGGCTATGGTACGGTGGTAAAAATCAGAGTAATTTTGCGTGAGGCCGTCTTGGATGGCTGGGTGTTGTGGTTGGTAAGTTTGAACAACGACGGTTGTTGGGTGATGTGATCTACCGACGCGTCCGACCACCTGAGCAAGTAGCTGGAAGGTGCGTTCAGCGGCTGCAAAATCAGGTAGCGTTAGTCCAGTGTCTGCCTGCACTACGCCAACAGTTCGTAGGTGTGGCAAGTCTAATCCCTTGGCGATCATTTGCGTGCCGATGATGAGATCAATGGCGCCCTCTTTGACGTCTTGGTATAACTTTTCTACGGTCTGGTCGCTAGGAGTGTCCGCATCAAAACGGGCGATGGTTTGCTGAGGAAATAATTTGCTCAATTCTGTCTCTATGCGCTTGGTGCCGATGCCTTTATGGATGATATCGGCATGCTGGCACTCAGGACAGACCGTTGGGACGGTCGCGTTATATCCACATATATGGCAAACAAGTTGATGCTTGTCTTGGTGTAGTGTCAGCGGCACAAAGCAGTTGGGACAGCCAGCTTGCCAGCCGCAATTTTGACACAGGGTGATCGCGGTGGTGCCACGACGATTGTGAAAAATGAGTGCCTGCTGACCATCGTTGAAGGTTTGTTGAAGTTGAGAAAGTAGGGTGTCTGATAGGAAAAAGTGCTGAGTAAAATTATTGCGCTTGGTCATGTCAACGACTTTAATAGTGGGCTTGACGGCATCTTTGCGAGCGGGTTTAGACATGGAGATAATGGGTCGGTGTCGCTGTTCAGATAAATAATAGTCAGCAATACCAGGAGTGGCACTGCCCAAAACTAGTTTTGCATTGTGGTGCTGTGCCAGCACGGCAGCAGTGCGAAGCGCGGAATAGCGGGGGGATTGTTCTTGTTTGAAGCTAGGTTCGTGGCATTCATCAATGGCGATAAATCCGAGGTTATGTATGGGCATGAATAGGGCTGATCGTGGACCGATGATGATGACGGGCTTGTCGGTTGTGAGAACGTGCAGCCACGTCGCATGGCGCTCAGCTTCAGTTTGGCGAGAGTGGGTGACGATCACGTTGTCGAGATGTTCTGTGAAGGCTGATACCAGCTGGGTCGTCAGGGCTATTTCTGGAATTAGTATAATGGAAGACTTTCCCTCAGCTGCAGCGCGTCGGGATGCTTCAATGTAGACCAGGGTTTTGCCGGAGCCGGTGACGCCGTGTAGCAGAGCCGTTCCACTGGTCATGGAATCAATGATTTGCAGGGCTTGGAGCTGATCTTTGGTGAATACATTTTTTGTTCGATTTTGCATATCGACAGAGGTGAGCTCTATGGATTTTCGTCGTTTTTTGGTGACACCACGCGGTAGGATAGTTTGCCAGACGGTGGCGGGGTGAGTTGCATAAAATTGGCTCATCCAAGCATGCAATGAGAGTAGTTGGTTTGGCAGTGGTGGCTGATTGATGACCGCAATTATCTCCCGTGTGTCGTATGGCGGCTGCGATATTTTTTGCAAAACAACGCCAATAACAACCTTCTTGCCGACGGGAATGGTCACGATAATTCCTGGCACTAACTCTTCATGTGAGGCATAGGAAAAGCTGCCAGCGTCAGCGCGGACAATCGTAGTTGGAGACACCTCGTAGTATCGCATAGCTATTATTATAACGCCTCATCAATGCTACAATAAGCATATGTATTTTCAGAGTCGCATGCAGGCGGGCGCAGAGCTAGGACAGCAGTTGTTCGAAAAATATCGCTACGAAAACTGTGCAGTGCTGGCATTGGGCGAAGGCGGTGTGTTGGTCGGTGAGCAGATCGCGGTCAGGCTTCACTGTGTTTTGATGATGCTATTGTCAGAGAGTATCGATGTTCCTGGAGAGGGGTTGAGTTTTGGCGCAGTTTCTCAGAGCGGAAAGTTTACCTACAACAGTGACTTTTCTTCTGGTGAGATTCGAGAATATACCAATGAATTTCATGGTTATTTGGAACAGCAAAAACAGCAGGCGTACCAACGGATCAATCGGCTACTGGGTGATGGCGGTATCGTTGATGCGGCGTTGTTGAAAGACCGGACGGTTATTTTGGTGAGTGATGGCTTTGGTGATAATCTTTCAAGCTTGGACGTAGCGTTGGGGTTTTTAAAATCGATTCGTATTGAAAAATTGGTGGTGGCGTTACCTGTGTGTAGTATTGCTGCAGTTGACCGATTGCACATCACGGTGGATGATCTGCATATATTGGACGTCAAGGAAAACTTCATGGGAATTAACCATTATTATGAGGATAATGAACTACCTTCACGTGAAGAGACCGTTGCAAAAATCAATCAAGTAATTATGAATTGGCGCTAAAGGACTTGTCGGGTGTTGTAAAATTGTGCTACACTGGAGTTAAGTAAAGAAGGGGATGCAGTAAAGAGCACAGGACTATGTTAGACGTTTTTATTACATCGCGGGTGAGGCGTAAGATTGTGGTTGTTTATGCTAAATATCCTGATTTTCACACTCATGTACGTGGGTTGGCGAAGTTGATCAAAGAAGATCCAGGAAATATTCAGCGCGAGCTAAAGAGATTGGAAAAAGTTGGTTTTCTCAAAAGTGAGAAGCAAGGTAATTCGCGAACGTATTTCACAAATAAGCAATTTCCAATTTTCAAGGAGTTGCAGGGAATGGTGATTAAGTCGCAGCAACATGCGGCACGGCCGAAGCGTAGCTCGGTTGATAGAGATTGATGACCTGGCCAATGCCTACAACGCACCCGTGATCGGGACGGGCGACCTCTCGGAGC
>CAUSOC010000017.1:0-12685 GCA_963533325.1 uncultured Candidatus Saccharibacteria bacterium
CCCGATGCCGATGCCGGTGTCCTTGACACTAAAGTATACTTTGCCAGCGCTGCGCTTCATGATGAGGGTGACCGAGCCTTTTTGGGTGTATTTGATGGCGTTGGTGATGAAATTTTGCAATAATTCTTCAAGGTATAGCCGAGAGACATTGACATTGCCGACGCCTGCTCTGACGTCTAGGTTAAATGCTAATTTTTTCTCTGTGGCTTGCGGTTCGTATTCGTGGCGAAGCTTTTCAGCCAGTTCAGTGACATTGATGAGCTCCGATTCATCAGCTATGCCACGCTCCGCGCGAGACAAGGTGCTGAGATCGTTGACGATGCGGGCTAAGAACATGATTTGTTTGTGGGCTTCGGCAAGTGAATCGTCTAATTTGTCGGTCATGCCGCGGTGCATCATGAGCTGGACGTTGGAGAGCGAGGCTTCGGCGATGGTGATGGGAGTGCGTAGTTCGTGGCTGATCACACTGATGAATTCATCGCGCTCCTCTTCTAGGCTTTTAACTCGCGTGATATCGCGCAAAATGAGCACATAACCGTCCGAAGTGAGCGTGTCGCTGCCGCCCTGTACTGGTGCAAAGGTGGCTGACAAGCGCACGCGGTCACCGCCTTCGAGGGGCATGATGATGTCGTCGCGGGTACGAATGGCTGGCGATTTTCGCAGTTCCTTAAACACAGGAACTGGCTGTTTGTCGTTGGTTTCAAAATTTAATAACTCATCAATGTGTACGCCTTGGATGCTGGCGTTGGTGTCAAGCAGACTCAAAGCGGCGGCGTTGTAGAGGCCGATGATGCCGTGGGCGTCCATGCTGATGATGGCGTCGGTGAGGTTGTTGACTAGCGTCAATACACGGTCGCGTTCCAGCCGTTCACGGGAGCGACTGCGTCGTAGTTCTTGGCGTGATTGGTGTCGTCCACGATAGGCGATGACGACGACTGCTAGAAACATCAGCCATGATATGACAAGTAAAATGATGATGGCATAGATAAGATTCCCTCCCTGCATATGTACCAGTATACCATAAGCATTATACGTGTGGGGTGTATTTTTTCAGGGTGGTGCGATGTTGTTTATAGCGTGGATCGATGGCGGCAACTTCGCACCAAAATGCTTGCGAGTGATTCATCTGGCGCGTGTGGCACAGTTCGTGGATAAGGACGTAGTCCAATAGTTCAAACGGTAGATTCATGAGGGCGATATTTAGGCTGATAGTACCGTTTGAGGAACAACTGCCCCAGCGACTGGACGAATGTGTGAGTCGGGTTTTGTCGTAGTGAAAGCCGTGTTGCTCTGCTAAGAATTTGAGGCGGCGCGGCAAATAGCTTTTGGCTTCTTTGCGCAGGGCTTTGACGACGTGGTCGCGAATGGATTGTTGAAATATGGGGTCGGTGAAATCTTGCTCGTCCGTTACCCTGACGATGATGGTAGTTCCGACGGTTTTGACAGCGGGTGCTCCCTGCTCCACTAGTAGGTTGTGACTTTTGCCAATTTGTTGAGGTGTACCGTATGGAAAATCACCTTGCTGTTCGGTGATGAGTTGGTGGATACTGCGGCGTGACTGTTTGACGAGGAGTTTGGCGGAAGCCAGTGGCGCGTGAAGCGGCATGGTGATGCGGATGCGACCGTTTGGGGCGATACGCAAACTGACACGACTAGCTAGTGCGCGCCTGGTGACAGTGATCTCGCCAAATTCAGGATCAGTGATGGTTGGCATCTCGCTCCTTGTTTATTGAACCCGTACTCGTCCGCCAATCGATCGGGGCTGAGTACGTATGGAAGCAGCTGGACGGGTGGCGTCGCTGAGTTTTTTCAAAAGCGTTTTTGCCTGTGTGTTGTAAGTGTGGCGGCCGCTGATAACCATGTATGGCTCACTGGCGTGTGGTGGCGAGAAGGTTCGTAATTTCTGTTCAAATAGGGCCTCATCGCCGTTGTGCGAGCGTAGCCACCTGGCTCTGGACATAGCAGGATCGGTCTGCACCCACACGAACAGTGGTTTAAATCCAGCTTCACGAGCGACTTTGGCGATGTCGGAACGCCAAGCGCGCTTTTCGGTGTTACCATCAAAGATGATCGTCTGTTTGGGCTTGAGTAATTCTCGAAGCAAATCGATTGCAGCTTTGTGAATCAGTGTGTCATCGCTTGATAATTCTCGCAGCGTATCACTGCTTAAAATTGGCGCATTGAACATTTTGGCAAATTCAGTCGCAAACTGTGTTTTTCCCGCCCCCGGTGCGCCGACCATGATAATCAAGTGCGGCGAAGATAACTGCAATGGTTTCATGAAATCAGTATACCATACGCCTGGTTAGAAAAAAACAGAGGGAAAACCTCTGCTATTTCACGGCTCTATGGCAGGGGAGACAGGACTCGAACCTGCGACACCCGGTTTTGGAGACCGGTGCTCTACCAACTGAGCTACTCCCCTGTGTCTTGGCGTTATTTTACATGATTTTTTTGTCTTCGGCAACTCATTTTGGGTGATTTGAAGAGGCTATCTGACAGGTCGTGGCGTGAAATACTCCTGAAAAACCGTGAAAAACTATTGAAAAAACATAAGCATCGTTTTATGATAAATAGTAGGTATGAAAATATTGATGCTTGGGTGGGAATTACCTCCGCATAATAGCGGGGGTTTAGGCGTCGCTTGTTATCAGATGTCACGGGCATTGGCTGACTGTGGTGTGGATATCGACTTTGTTGTGCCCTACTCTGCCGAGCATCCGAATATTGATTTCATGAATGTGCACGCAGCGACGCATTTGGAGGCATCAAAAGATGGTTTTGGCGCCTATGATGATTTGGGCACTTCAGACAAGCAAGCGCATGATTGCGGGCTGGGCGGTATGCGGGCGGTGCAGCGACGATATAACTGCTTTGTGAAAGAATTTGTCAAACAGCATCCTCCAGATGCTATTCACGCTCACGACTGGTTGACCATGGAAGCGGGCATCATCGCTAAACAGCAGTGCAATGCGCCGTTGATCGTGCATGTGCATGCGACTGAATTTGACCGTTCTGGTGAGAATGAAGGCAATCCATTGGTACATGAAATCGAGCAGCAAGGGTTGTTGATGGCTGACCGAATTATTGCCGTGAGCCACATCACCAAAGATATCATTGTCAAGAATTATCACATCCCACCAGAGAAAATCGAGGTTGTCTATAATGCCATTGACCTGGATGAACTGCCACCACACGAATACGACCAAGGCACCTATCAATACTTGGAAGACCTGAAAAAAGAAGGCTATATCATCGTTGGCGCATTGACCAGATTGACAGTGCAAAAAGGCTTGACCTATCTCATTCGGGCGGTGGCTGAGGCCATCAACCAGCACCAAAAAATTGCATTGCTGCTGAGCGGTAGTGGTGAGCAGCGCGACGAACTGGTTGCTTTGGCGGCACACCTGGGCATTAGTGACAAAGTGGTGTTTACGGGTTTTGTGCGCGGTCGGCAGTGGCGTGATGCCTATCATCTGATTGACGTGTTTGTCATGAGCTCAGTGTCAGAGCCATTTGGACTGACAGCATTAGAAGCGGCGCATCATGACACAGCCCTACTCATCAGTCGCCAGTCTGGCGTCGGCGAAGTGCTTCATAACATTTTGCGGTTTGACTATTGGGATACCAACAAATTGGCGCGACAAATCGTCATGTTGGCGCGCTCGCCTGCTCTTTTGGAGATTCTCAAGGAGGATGTGAAAACAGAATATGCCCAACTGTCCTGGCAGGACGCGGCTCAGCATTGTTTAAAATTGTACGAGCAGGCTCGAACAAAAGGCGGTGGTGCATGAGCCGTCCAGCGATTACCCTGTACCTGCACGCTCACCAGCCATGGCGCGTTCGCAGTTATGGTGCACTCGATACAGCAAATCGTCATGATTATTTCAGTGGTGACGGCGACCAAGATAATAAAGAGATTTTTCTGAAAGTAGCGAACAAATCGTACCGACCGATGAATGCGCTGCTAGAAAAGCTACTACACGAACATCCAGATTTTTGCCTGTCATTGAGTTTGTCTGGGGTGTTTTTGGAGCAAGCTGAGCAATTCGCGCCTGATGTGATTGAGAGTTTTCAGCGACTCGTGAAAACAGGACGCGTGGAGCTACTGGCTAGCCCCTATCATCACAGCCTGGCCTTTTTCTACGATCAGTCTGAATTTGAGGCGCAAGTTGCCCTCCATGCTGAGAAAATCAAACAGCTATTTGGCGTTTCGCCCAACGTTTTGGCAAACACGGAGTTGGCATACAATGATGAGCTTGGGGCCTGGGCGGAAGCACACGGGTATGACGGTGTGCTGGCTGAAGGCTGGGACAAAGTGCTGGGTTGGCGCAGCCCAAATTATGTCTATCAACCAAAGGGCGCCACACGTACAAGATTACTACTAAAGAACTATCGCTTGAGTGACGACATTGCCTTTCGTTTTAGTAATAAAAGATGGAGTGGTTGGCCACTGACGGCTGAAACCTACAGCTCATGGCTCACAGCATCGGGCGGTCCATTGGTCAACTTGTTCATGGACTATGAAACGTTTGGTGAGCATCAGTGGAAAGAACACGGTATATTCACCTTCTTTGAGCGGTTTGTTGGGAAATGGATAACGGCTGGCGGTCAGTTTAACACGGTGTCGCAAGCTCTATCGAACGCACCAGTCGGAGACGTGAGTATGCCGGAAACTGTCACCTGGGCTGACAGCGAGAGAGATTTGACGGCGTGGAATGGTAATGCTTTGCAAAAAGAAGCTTTGCGATATGCCTATCAATTGACTCCTCGGGTGTTGGCGTCTGGTGATTCTCAGTTGATCAGCGACTGGCGTAACTTGCAAACCTCTGATCACTACTACTATATGTGCACCAAGTGGGCGTCTGACGGTGATGTTCACGCCTATTTCAGCCCGTACGATTCACCATACGAAGCTTCGCTGTATGTGATGAATGCTTTGCGGGATGTCTATTGGCGCTCGAGGCATGCTCACCCAACAACATAAAACCCACGGTTGTATACGTGGGTTTTTAATGATACGCGTGATAAGAAACTAGCTTTTACGAGCTTTAACTTCGTTACGACCAAGGTTTTTCTTGGTTTCGGTGTAGGTCGCGTGCTGATGAGCGATTGGGTCGTATTTACGCAGCGTCAACCTACCTTGACCTTTGGTAGTGCGGTTCTGTGTATTGATTGTCGTGTAGTAAGTTCGGTGCTTGCTTTTGTCGCTGACCAAACCGATCAAATTGCGTTTCGTATTCTTCTTTGCCATAGTTTCCCTTTAACAATTTGTACTTAAACTTCGATTATACAATATAACAGATTATGCAAATTAGTTCAAGCAATTATCAAATGTTCATTCATTGTGCTTCTGTAAAATATATGATACGGTAGTAATAGTAAGATATAACGCATCAGGTGGAGATGATGCAGTAAGGAGTGAGGGTATGGCTAGACAGTCGTGGAAAACATATATAGCTCGCTTGAAGCAAGCAGTGACGACATCAAAACAAGCAACCGTAAAACATTTGGGCATCGGCATGATGGTGATGGCTATGGTGCTGCAATCAGTAGTCTTCTTTCAGGATTACGCACAAGCTGCATCAGACGACATGATCCAAGGTGGTGTTGGCAGCAAAGAAGCGATTTTAGCGCACTATGACAAAAATACCAACAATTTCCGCGACGTACTGACCTACAATGGCATCACCAGAGCAGAATTGGCGAATATTTCTAGCACCAAGGTGCGCTATGAGGTCGACTCCTCTGCTCAATCATGGGGTTGGACTTCACGGTTTTCTGAGGCCCAGGGTCAAAAAGCTCACACCGTTGCCGGACGCACCATTTACTCCCGCCCGCAGAAGTTGTGGGACAGTAGTTGGTACATGGGCTGGGAAGGCAGTTCGGCTACTCGAGGTAAATTCCGCATCATGTCTTCTTGCGGTAACTTGTTGACCTATAGCGTGCCACAGGCTGTTCCGGTGACGCCAACACCGCAGCCGCAGCCAAAACCAGAGCCTAAGCCACAGCCAGTTGCTACTTGTGACAGCTTGACCATCACTCAACTGTCACGCAACCGCTATCACATGAGTGCCAAGGCGTCAGCCAAAAATGGTGCCACCATCCAATCAATCTACATCCGGGTGTATGACCCATCAGGCAAACTTGTTGACGCTGGTGGTGTGACCGGTGACCAAACTGGTATGGGTGTTGAACTCAAGACGCCAGGTACCTACAAAGTTCAAGCAACAGCAGTTACCAGTATTGGCGAAGTAACCAGCCCTAATTGTACGGGTAGCTTTACCATCACTGAGGAAACCAAGCCAGAAGAACCAAAGCCGTCAGTCAGTATCACCAAAACAGTTAACAAACAAGAGCATGTCAAAGTGGCGGTCAACAGTGATTTTACCTATGAAATTACCGTCAAAAACACTGGCAAAACAAACCTGAAAGATGTTGTGGTGAGTGATACTGCTCCGCAAGGAGTGACGCTGTCAAACAGTAGCGCTGGTAAGATTGATGGCAGTAAGTGGACATACACCATCGCCAACTTACCTGCTGGCCAGTCGCAGACGTTCTCTTTGACGGCTAAGTATGCGAAGTTCGTTGAGGGTAAGCACAAGAACACTGCTTGTGTCGACACGCCGACTATCACGGGTTCTCCAGACGCTTGTGATGACGCGACGACCGAAACGTACACAGTAACGACGCCTCCGGCAAATCCACCAACCCAGCCAACGCTAAATGAACCGAATAAGCCAGCTCAGCCGACACCGACGCCATCAGTACCGAATGAGCCGAATAAGCCAGCGCAACCAACGCCGACTGAGCCGACGACACCACCAACCACCAATCAAACAACGCCTCCTGCTACTACACCGCAGCCAACTCCTACTGCGCCAACCACTAAGGAATTGCCTCTCACTGGTACTCTGAACACCGCTAGCGGCATCCTGGGACTTGGTGGACTAGTGAGCGTAACATGCGCTTATGTGATGAGCCGTCGCAGCTTGCGCTAAGCCACAGATAACAATAAACACGATAAAATCCGCGCCACAGAACCGGCGCGGATTTATTGTTGGCGGGCGAACAGTTACCGATAGTTGCCAAAGCTTAATGGAAAATCAAAATCTGCTTGATTGAGCGTCGCCATGACAGATTGTAGCTCGTCTTTGCTGTTTGAGGTGCAGCGCACGCTGTCACCTTGAATCTGGGTTTTTACCTTGGGATGTGCTTCTTTCAGGAGCTTGGTGATCTTTTTGGCATTTTCTTGACTGAGGCCGTCTTTGAACGGTACATCTTGCCAGGCACGCATGTTGGCGGCATTGTGTGCCCCGCCAAGGTCGAGCACTTTGCTGGTCATATTGCGCTTGGCGAGCTGCCGGCCGATCATATCAATGATTGATTGCACCTGAAATTCATCTGCACCAATGACCTTGAAGCCTTTTTTGTCTGGCAGCCACTCGATATCGGCTGGCGTCCCTTTAAAATCAAAGCGGTTGGCGATTTCCCGCACTACCAATTGATGAACATTATTCATCTCTGGTTTGTTAAACGTGCTTTCTATATCAAAACTAAATTGAGCCATAATTCCTCCTGATAATTATTATAGCAAACGCTTTTCACCGACAGGATAATTTGGTATAATCAGCTGTGAGTATGACGCCGCGATAGCTCAGTTGGTAGAGCGCATCCATGGTAAGGATGAGGTCTCGGGTTCAAGCCCCGATCGTGGCTCCAGAATAGATTTTGCAGAAAAGGCCGCTATGTGAGCGACCTTTTTGATTTGCGGTGGATAGAAAGCCTTATTTTTTGCTTCGTTTGGCTGTCTTTTTGGCCTCGTGCTTTGGTAGGATTGGCGCGATGAATGCGTCTAGTAGCGCCCAGGCGATACCATTGAATATGTATACGACGGCGGTAAAGGCAGCGATGATCATGAGTACGCGTCCGAAGTCGCTGTTTAACAGAGACAGAAAGCCTGCTACGACTGCCAGTGAGATGATGATCAGGAAATATGCCTGTTGCAGTTTGGTGCGCTGGTTTTTGTTGCTATTCCATTCGGTCAGGAATTGTTTGAATAATAAGAACATGACTAGATTATAGCATGTATCTTATGTTTAGTCAATGGACAGAGGTATACTTGACGGAATTATGGGCAATCAAAAACCGCCTCGTGATGAGACGGTGTTTGATTGGTACCGGAAGTAGGACTCGAACCTACGAAGCCTTACGGCGGGAGATTTACAGTCTCCTGTGATTGCCACTACACGATTCCGGCGTGTGTTTGGAGCCGCTTCTCGGGCTCGAACCGAGGACCTACGGTTTACAAAACCGTTGCTCTAGCCAGCTGAGCTAAAGCGGCACTGCTGTGATTATAGCAAAAAAAAATAGGCTAAGCAACTACATTACCAACTTTTTGGGCTGTTTCGGCTGACGGCGCTGACGCGGTACGGCGCCGTGGCTGTCAGGTACCAACATGGCAGCAGCTTTTTTGCGTAGGCCAGAGGCCAGCTCTGCTTGTCCGTTGTTGTCGTAAGCCTCGGCCAGAACAGTCAATGTCTGTGGAATTGGGTCAAGTTCGACTGCTTTCTCCAGTGCAGCGATCATCTTTTTGCCATTGCCCATTTTCTCTTGGACCTTGGCGTAGGCGATGTAGCGTGCTGCCAAATCGTCTTCCATCTCGAGGGCTTGCTCGAAGGCTAGCGCTGCTTTAGGGTAGTTCTTTGTTTCGTAATAAATCAAGCCAACATTGTGCAGGCTGGATGCGCTTGGTTCCAAGCTCTGGGCGATCTCAAAGCACTCAATGGCGTCTTTGTAGGCCTGCTGCTTGGCGTACAGAATACCCAAACGGTTGTAAGCGGTGGCGTTTTTCTCGTCGACACGCAAAATCGTCAGCAGCGCCTTCTCTGCCCTGAGGTATTTGTTGTCGCGAATGGATTCTTGCGCAATAGCCCACAATTGATCGAGTTTTTCAGAAATCTTGGCTGGAAAATCTGCAGAATTTTCTTCGGAAGGTTTGTAGGTGATTGCCCAAATGATAATTGCTAAAATGAATATCAAACTTAACATATCTGCTTAATTATAGCACAATTTTCAATAAAGCGAGGCGTGTATTGCCATTTGCTAGGAGAGACTTCTCTGCTTGTAGTACTTTTTGGAGTAATTGATGCATGGCTGGCGGCTGGGTAGCGTGTTTCAGCTGGAAATGGATGAAGCGTAGGAGAATGTCAATGAGTTGGAGGGCTTTGGTGCGGTCGGTGTAGTGTATGGCGCATTTTATGGCTGAGTATGAGCTAGGATATTCCAGGATGTGCTTGGCGTCAGCGGCGATGGCTTGGCGCTCTGCCAGTTTTGTGGCGTCGTGGCTCAGTTCGGTGATGAGGAGCGGCAATCCAGCGGCGAGAAATGCTATTTGGCGCTTTTCTTGAGGCGTTAGGTTGGTATTTTCTAGTAGCTTGGCGTCTTGGCTGGTGGTGGTGCGGTGGAGTGTCAGCTGCTGGCAGCGGGACTGGATGGTTGGGAGGAGATCTGTGCTCGTCTCGGCGATCAATAGAAAATGAGTATTGGGATTTGGCTCTTCGAGTGTTTTGAGCAATGCGTTTTGTGCGGACTCGGTCATGAGGTTGGCTGGGTTGATGATGACGACGCGGCGGACAGAGCTATAGGTGCGTAGCATGGCCGTTAGGTCGCGGATTTGTTCGGTCGAGATGGTGATTTTTTGTGGCAGTGGGCTGACAGTGAGAACGTCTGATTGGCGGTGGTTTGCCAAGTAGTGAGCAGTTCCTGCTCCGTCTAGGCCAGGCTCGGCAATAATCATCAATGATTGCGGCAAGCGGTCTGCTAATTGCTCTACCGTGGCTTGGTCGGTAGTGGAGATGAGGGGTGCTTGGCTCATTTACTGCTCGGTTCTTTCGTATCTTGAGTATAATCAGGAAATAGTTCAGTCAATGCGCTAGGGATGGCTGCCTCAAACGTCTTTCGCTCACCAGATGGCAATGTAATTTCTAATTTGTGGGCATGGAGCATCAGGCGGCTGGCGTTTGGCTTGCCGTAGACGCGGTCGCCGAGAATTGGCGTGTTTAGGTGCGCCATATGGACGCGTAGCTGATGGGTGCGGCCGGTGGTGGGTTTAAGTTCAATCAGTGCCTGATTTTTAGTTACTGTCAGTACGCGGTAGGTCGTCTGGGCGGGTTTGCCGTTCGGGTCGACGCGGAAGGTGCTGGGTGCGGACGGGTTGCGGCCAATCGGTAGGTCGATCTTCGCAGCGGCTAATTTCGGTACGCCGTCGGTCACCGCGAGGTAGGCTTTTTTGGCGGTGCGCTGAGCAAATTGCCGCTGTAAGTGGGTTGCGGCGTCAGCGGTTTTAGCGATGATGAGTACGCCCGAAGTGTCGCGGTCGAGCCGATGGACGATGCCCGGCCGGTCGGTGTCCGAGGCAAACGAAGTCTTGGGGCGAATAATTTCCGCTACTGTCGGCTCGGTCGATAGTCCGCCTTTGGCGTGCGTCAGGAGACCGCTCGGTTTGTTAACTACAATTACATCATCATCTTCGTACAACACCGGCAGTTCTGCGTTGGCCTGCTCCTGCTCTGGTAGCTTGACGGTGATCTCGTCGGTCTCGTCAACCTCAAACTTTGGCGCCGTCACTGCGCGCTGGTTGACCGACACATAGCCGGCTTTGATGTACTTTTGCCAAAGACTGCGCGAAATTAACGGGTCAAAGTCCGTGGATAAGTGGACGTCCAGGCGCTGTTTGGTCGGTACAATTCGAAACATCATGACAAATTTGCCCTGAAACGGCGTTTCGGTGAAGTTCGGGTCAAGCGGATTTGGCAACATCTCAGCGTTGGCGGGCCTATCAGGCCATAATTCGTCAATTGATTCTTCATCGACGATTGAGCCGTAGAGTACGGCGAAATGCTGCTTGTTCAGGATGAATTCTGCCAGCACGTGCGACTCGTCGGCCTGAACCTTCAGGTGGCGCAAGGCCTTTACGGGCGTGTTGTCATCCGCCAGTTGGTACAGTCTGGCGATCTTGAGGACGGTGCGCGGCGAAATTTTCACGCGAGTATTCCTATCTCCGCAGTCCCACGGCCGTCTGGACACGGTGCAAGGTTTCGTTGGCGACGAGGTTCATGCCGCGTTCGCTGGATTCTAGCTTACTTTCAATTGCCGGCTCGTCAACTGCGGCCAGGCGTGCTTGGAAATTCGCTAAGAATTCGGCTACTTCATCCGCCACGATTCGCTTGAAATCGCCGTAGCGCTCCATGCCGGCGTATTGGCTGATGGTTTGCTCCAAGCTGACGTCTTGTCCAGCGTCCTGGCGTACCAGCGTCAAGATCTCCAGTAGATTGGAAATGCCCGGCTGGTTGTCGCGGTCGTACTGTACCTTGCCTAGCGAGTCGGTGGTGGCGCTCATGATTTTTTTGTGGGCTATCTGCGGCTCGTCGCCGAGGAAGATGACGCCCTTGCCACTGTCGTCGGATTTACTCATCTTTTTGGTCGGGTTCATCAGATCTTTAATCCTCAGACCTTGGTCGTTGCCGAAGAATTGGTGCTGCTGGGCGACTGGTTTAGGCACGATGAATAAGTCGCCAAATTTGCGGTTCATCCGCTCGGCGATGTCGCGGGTAAATTCTAGATGTTGCGTCTGGTCATCGCCAACCGGCACGTAGCTGGCGCCATAGAGCAAGATATCGGCCGCCATCAGGACTGGATAGTTGAACAGGCCGACGGAAATCTGGTCGCCGTGAAGCTTGTCGGATTTATCCTTAAACTGCGTCATCCGGCTCATCTCGCCAAACCCAGTGAAACAATCCAAAATCCACGCCAGCTCGCTGTGCGCCGGGACGCGGCTTTGGCGGTACAGATGAATCGCCTGGTTGTCCAGCGGCAGTCCGGCGGCCGTGTAAATCCGGGCGTTGCTGAGAATGCTGTCATACAGCTTGCTGTGGTCGATTGGCGTGGTGAAGCTGTGTAGATCGGGGATGAACAGATTGATATCAAAATCAGCCGAGCGGCGCTTCGCCATATCGACAATCGGCAAAATGGCGCCAAAATAATTGCCAATGTGAATATCGTTGTTGGCGCGCACGCCGGTGAGGATGACGGGTTTACTCATAGTCTTATTATACCATTGATTCGGCGTGAGGTGTTTTACAAACTGCCGCAACAAAAAACGCCTCAGTTAGCCTGCCCGGCATCAGGCGCAGACAGCCGCTTAGGCCATGGGTAAACCTACGGTCATTCCACGACTGGACGACAGGCACGCGATGTGGCAGCGGTGCGATGTCGATCGGTATGAGTTCAGCGTCAGACTGACGGCGCAGTAGCCAGTCGACGACTGCTTCGTTTTCTTCTGGTGCCATGGTGCAAGTGCTGTAAACAAGTGTGCCACCAGGTTTTAACAGTCGCCAAGCCTCGAGGATGAGGCGCTTTTGCAGGTCACTCAGTCTTCGGGTATGCGCTACTGACCAGCTGTCAAACAACGAGGCGTCACCGGCGTTCAGGCTCATCAGCCCTTCGCCAGAACATGGAGCGTCGAGGAGGATTTTGTCAAAGGCCTCCAGCTGACGGCGGGAAATATGCCGAGCGTCGGCCAACATGAAAGCGGCTGGCGCGTTGAGGCGCTTGAGATTGGCCTGGAGCTTCATCAGGCGCGGCTTGGAATTGTCATTGCACACCAGGTCGGCTTGACTATTAG
>CAUSOC010000018.1:0-11897 GCA_963533325.1 uncultured Candidatus Saccharibacteria bacterium
ATACCAGCCAGGATTATTACGATCTCTTGCCCATGGTGGGTTAACAAAGCCATATTTTGAGGCATTTGATGCTAGCCACAGATAAATTGGCGTATTAAAACCTGAACCACCTATATTAATATCTAGGGCTAGTCCATGTCCATGTTTTGATGTTCCTGGAGTTGCTTGTGTTATACCGCTTGAGAAGTAATCTTGTTGTGTTGCTAATGTACGGTATGATTCGGTAATTGTCATGTGTTGACCACCATGTTCTTGAGCATAGGCTTCATTCATAGCATCGAAAGCTTGAGCGGCCTTTGGATGCATGTAATGTCCTGGTGCAGTTTTCAACTCACTCATGGCTGACAGTGGAATCTCACCGTTTCTGTGTCCACCCCACGACGCAGGTTCATTTCCAAAAGTCTGTGCTTCTTCTAATTCCGGTGGACCGATAGCGTCGCCGACTGGTCCGCTACTTGGCTGTTGTGCCCCAGTATTGGCTGATGGATCATCAATTTCTTTTGGATAATATTTACCTTCTTTGTCGTCAGCCATCAAGGCCAGGTTGCCAGCTACGGTTAACTCCAAGGCACAGGGGTCAGCCACACTGTACGTCGGGACTAAGTCGCCTTCATGAATCCCATAGCTCGCTTCACGCTCTTTGGCTTTGGTTGAACAGACAGCATCAGTGTACTGACTTGGATCGGCTTTATATACCGCTTCATCACTAAAGCCATGCCATGTCACACCGAAGGCCCGCAGAACGGCCGCTTGATCGTATTTAGCAGCGTGAGTGTTGGCTGGTGTAACAGCGGACGCTAGAGCGACCGGTGCGCGTGCGATTAATCGCATGGTTGAAAAACCGGAAGTTGGCATAACGGCTAGTAACTGTCCAGCCACCGAACGCTTAAGTGTTGGGTCAAATAACTTCGCCATGAGTGGTTGTTCGCGGAACTCTTCGTCACGCTCTTGCTCGATCTGTTTTGCGAGTACACTGACTTGCTGATTGGTGAGGCGTGCCCCACCGATGCCGTCTGGCTGTTTAGATCCTGAATCAGCGCCAGCCTGTCCGGCTTCAGTACTACTTTGCATAGTTGTTGTCAGTCCGCCGTGTAGAGCCTCGAAGTTATTGTTGCCCGGCGCGTCAACCCCCACCTCTGGTATACCGAAGAGCAAACTTACCGCCCAACCCATGGCTTTTTCGATCAAGCCTTCAGAGAGTTCAACCAGCTGCTTCAGTCCTGGCAATTCCTGTAAATAACTAAAGAACCAGCTAAATACCTTACCGACCGTATCACCAACAAAGTCGATGATTGCGCCGAACGTACTATTCCAGGCTTTGGCTATCCCCGCCAACACTTGCCAGACAGGATATTTCGTAAATGTAGTGTAGTCTTTGACAATCTTTTTTTCTGGACAGACAAGCTCACCGGGATCTAGGGCAACCACCTTTTCTTCACCACCAACCTCGCATTTGGTGCGAATACCACCGTCCTCGGCGTAAGCTGTTGGATATAGTAGTGAAGCTGCAGTGTTATTACCGCCAAACGTCGCCTGAAATATTGGTGCTGCTTCGGCGCCGTCAAATAGCGAGGTTGCTAACTCAACATGTTGAATATTATCAATCGTTCCCGCCCGAATTTGATCTCGCGTCAAGACCGGACTAGCTTCTTCATCATAAGTGAACGCGGTGTACAACTGCTTCTTTTGGTCAGCCCCAACAATCTCAATAATTTTTTGGTCAACCGCTCCCACGATTTTTGCAACAAGGTCAATAGCTCCAATGATGGCATTGGCAGCTGCTATTTTCTTAAACAGTTGTTTACTGATAATTTTACCTAGTGGTGTGTCCGGTGCTGCTTTGGACAGAGAGTCAATATTGTTAATGGCTTCTTTTTGACCTTTAACTTTCTTCACTTTTTCATCAGCTTTTGTTTTATTGTCACCTGTCGCTTTTTCAGCCTCTTTTTCTGCTTCGCTAATTTTACTATCAAGGTCGTTATTTAATTTATCTAATGTGTCTTGGCATTTTTTAGCGTCAGTACCATCCAAACATCCCAGATATGCCGCAAAACGAGGCGACATTTTAGCGGTGATACGCGTATTCATATTTAGCTTAATCTTAGCCTTAAAGTCAGCATATTTTTGACCAGCTTTTTCTGGTATGATGTTAAACTTTTTCACACCGTATTTTCGGTACAATACACGTTTAGACAGATAGCGCATGAAGTAATTACGGCCATGAACTTTATGCGTCATTTTTTTGATATGACGACGCATATCTTTGTGAGATAATTCCTTTTCTACCCCCTGCAGGACAGAGTTCATATCTTTTGACTCAAGATGCATGGTAAATGAGGTCGCTTTACCACCCAAGGTGTTTCTACCGCTCGCATTAAAGACGGCCTTAACGTTTCTTCCTTCTTTTTCAAATTTAGCATCAAGCTGCTCTTCAAACCACGTGCTGTATTTTGTAGCTCCCAGGTGACACAAAACACCACCGCCAGCACAGAACACGAGATTGGCATCGCCAGGATATGCGGTTTGCATCATTTTCATGGCGACCCAACGAGTGGTGATATACTCGAGTCGTTGGTTGATGGCGTGCTGTGGCACAGAGCTGAGCTGGTCGGTGATGGTGGAGACCATAGCGTCAAGTTTATATGGCAAAATTGTGAAAAATAACATCATTAAGCCAAATAATCCTCCACCAATGCCGGCTGTAGCGCCCCATTTTCTACGACTCATATTTGCCAAGAGGTTACCACGCTTTTTACCGCCGGCCTTACCTAAAGGTGATCGAGAATACAACTGTTCTTGACTATTAACACTGTCCGCGGCGTTGAGCCCGTCGTCTTTCTTGTCGCCATCATAAAAATTATCATTGGCGGCATTATTCTCCATGGAGTTCAGATATTTAGACGTTTGTTCAGAGGCTGGATTGAGCCGTTCATCAACATCTGGATCGGTTGTATAATCAATTCGCGCCATGATTATACTGCTCCATATCCACCAATTGGTGTTTCAGACGGAAGTTGTTGTTTTACGGGTGAAGTATTGATTAGATCATACTCAGTATCACTGGCTTGAATCTGGATATGTACGTGGTTTTGTCCGGCAAAGAACAGCCCTTGTCCAACGGGGAAATTCGCCAAGCGCTTTTGTTCTTCCTCGGTCAGCTTAAATACACTAGAAAGCACATCAACAGCACTTGAGGATTGTTTAAGGAGTAGCTGCATGGATGAGTTGGCGACGATAGCGCGGCCCATTTTACTGCCCACAAAGTCCTCGACGTCCTGGGTGATGGTAGTAAGTCCTAGTTGATATTTTCGGGCTCGCTTCGCCAGGCTAAATAAGAAGCTAGCTGAGTCTTCATATTTCATCAATTGCCATGCCTCGTCAACGATCAACATACGCTTTCTTTGATCAGTTCGAGTGATGTTCCAGATGTGATTCAATACAATATACATAGCCGTTGGGCGCAGTTCGTCTTCTAGGTCTCGGATATTAAAGACCACCATGGCGTTATTGATATCGATATTACTCTGCTGACTGAAAATACCAGCAAAGGTACCTGAGGTAAATTTACGCAGACGCTGTGCCAGTTGCGGACCAGTGCCGCCCATGTGTAGTAATGTATCGTACAAATCATGAATGGTTGGCGGTGTTGAATTGTGGGTTAATGGGTCCGACGTGATACCAACACGAGCATAGGTGTCGATCAGCGCCTGGTCGATATCTGCTTCCTCTGCCGCGGTCAGTCCGATAGAACCAGCCACTGAACCGCCCAACATCTGACGCAACAAACCGTGCAGTGTCACTAAGTTAGCACGTAACGCGTCGTCTGCTTCTTCGGTGTCAATCACTCGTGGCAAATCAAACGGATTGATGCGCGTGTCACTATTCAAACTCAAGCGTATATGGCTACCGCCCACGGCGTCACATAGCTTTTGATACTCATTTTCCGGGTCGATGATAACGATGTCAGCACCAATCATCATACTACGCAGCGCTTCCAGTTTCACGGTAAATGACTTACCAGCACCAGACTTTGCAAACACCACCATGTTGGCATTTTCTAGAGAAAATCGGTCAAAGATCACCAAACCATTGTTATGCATATTGATGCCGTACAACACACCCTTACCGTCGGTTAGGTCAGCAGAGGTGAATGGGAAGCTGGTAGAAATAGCACCAGTGTTCATGTTGCGGCGGATTTGTAATTGATCCATCAACTGAGGGATAGTACTGTTTAATCCCTGTTCTTGCTGGTTTGACGCCACTTTACTAAAGATAAGCTGCTGACCAAAGATAGTTTCAATTTTGTGTTGAATAAAGTTCAGCTCATCAAGGCTGTCGGCGTAAATCGTCACATATAGTCCGTAACGGAAGAATTTTTCTGACCCAATCTGTAGCTGATTACGCAGTTCTTCGGCGTCCTGTAGCGCAGCTTCCATGGCCGGGTCACGCACACGCCCCTTCTCTGCGTTGATATTCATACTAGCTTCCAGCTGAGTCACTTTTTTACGCAAATTGTTCAGCACCACCTGAGTGTCGACTGGGTAGATAAACATACTGATATCCAACACCTCGTCGATATTAATCACCGAACTTAACCAGCCGGTGTAAATTTCACGAGGATAACCATAGACATAAATAGTACGACCATATTTGGCACCCAGTCGGAAATAACTTGCTTGAATTTCCACACTACTTGGGGCGATAAAATCTCGCAGAGTTCTCACGCCAGTCAAGAAAGCCTGCTCGACCTCAGCTTGTTCGCGAGCACGCTGTTGAGCGGCGATATCGATGGCGTCTAGTTTTTTCTTAGCCATTAAAAATCTCCTCCATATGGCGATTCACCATTTCCCTTACGGATGTAAGTCGTCGTCAGATCATTTGGGTTGCGTACTAATGGCTGACGTGCTGCAGTGTCAGGATTGTAGGAAATATAGAACAATTCTCCAAGCTGCCTGGTGTTGAGTTGCAAACTCTTCACGCCCATGGCAAACAAACCATTCATCACCGTATCGATGCGGTTTTTGATCTCATCTTTTGCTTTTTCATACATTGGTTGATCGATTCTAGTGATCAATGTTTCCTTTTTACCACTAAAGAAGCTATCAAACAGACCTTTTGCTTGTTGTTTCATGGCATTAACATCGCCGCCGGGGAAATATGGCACCACGATGAAAAATCGCTTATCCATAATGTTTGCTTCTTGCGACAGCACTTCTATGAAGTTCATATAGTCATCCATCAACACATTCAGTAACATATTATCTTGAGAGCGGCGAATGCGCGACAATCGATCAAGGTATGGACCGATATCGACACGCTGTGATCGTACTAGGATCTGAACTGGAAAATAGAGCGAGTTGAGTAGGTTTTGATAGCTAAATTCGATAGCTTCTCGCTCACGAGTACTCATCAAATCAAAGTTGATGGACTGACATTCTATCACTGCTCGAAAACTACCATCACTCATGATGATCATGTTTTCACGCATTTCTGAAAACAATAACGTATTTTGTGTGCTGATGGCGCTCTTTTTATCTTTCGGAGCTGGTGGATTCTGTGGATTTGGAGCTGGCTGACCTGGCTGAGCTATACCAGGCTGCATTGGCAACGCTGGCTGACCAGGTTGTGGCTGCTGTGGCGGTAATGGTTGACTAGGCTGCCCAGAAATAACCGGCGGTGTCGTCGGGTTGGGTGGTAACTGATATGGTTGTTGATTATCTGGTTGCATTTCCCACCTAACGTAGTGAAATCACCACTTCCTCCTCAGCTGTTTCCTCTGAGCGTTTATGTATCCGATCTGCTTCTTTTTGTAGGGTCGCTATGGAAAGATCGGAATGATTATTTGCCAAATCTATTATACCAGGGTCAACAGGTTGTTGTATAGGTTGATTTTGGTCAGCTGGTGGGGTGACGGTAGGTCGCTCACCTGCTGGAGACAGGACACCTTGACGCATGTGAGGGTACGGGTTGACGGTTAGCTTTGGTGTGTCTTCTTGAGCTGCCATGAAAACTGCTGGCTGAGTCGGCTGTTGTACCGTTGATGTTTGAGGTTTTTGCATGCGCTGCATCAGTTGTTCTCGTCGCTGTTGGTCTGTCTCGGCGATCATATCAGCAATTTGTCGTGAAGTAGTGTTACCCCGATCTAAAATGTCTTCCTCTGCCTGAACGGCGGTATTATAGAAATCAGCCTGTAGTGAACTGGCGGTATCTAAATTACCCGTTGCTTCCGGGTTGCCGACGCCGCGGACTGACCAGCCATGCGTGTCAACGATATTTGCTAGGTATGATAATCGTCGCTGGATCTCTCGTTGATCATAGTTCTTACTCAGGTTCTCTTCCTTAGTTTTTGGTGCCACCACTTCTATTAGCGTCTCTACTCCGTCTGGCTCCCAGAGCCGCACGCGCGGTTTTAAGAAAAATGATATCACCGCCGCAATATATATTTCCATCGGCTGTTCCTTACGTAGTGGCAACGCTAATACGGTGAAAAACACCCCAAATGGCAGAGGAATGATTGCTAGTGGTAGCAAGGCGACTCCTAGCGCCCACGCTATACCAAAAAAGCCCACCGCGATGATGAGAAACACAAATTGCTTAAAACTGAACGGCCCAAGCAGCTTGTCTTCTGCTTCCACATCCTGGGGCACTCTATACACAGCCATATGCTACTAGTATAGCAAAGATAGCTTAACTAGTTAAATCCTCAGGCTTAATCCCTAGAGAAAGAGATATCTCTCGAATTGTGTTACCAGTTTTACCAATTCGACTACTAAACCGAGGATCGGTTTGTGCCAAAACAAGGTTCTTGCGCAACGTATCCAGACCAGCTTCATTGATTTGCGAGACAAAACTTTGGTCGCTCAACGCTTCCTTTAGCGGCTTTAAGTAAGCCAAGTCTGAACCGACAATCGCTTCGGTCGACAAACCACCGATATTAAGGTTATCAAGCATAAGTTTCCTCATGTAGTCTGGGCCGTTCATATTAACATTGTTGGCCTTGATAGCCGCTGCAGCTGCACCACCTAACCAAGCTGGTTTAGCAGAGTTGGACAGCAGCGCGTCACCGTATTCTTGCGCAAAGTCGTCATTAAGCGCACCGAAGTCGGTTTTTTGCAGCAAGCTTTGGATGGCCACGGCATCTTTACCACCTAACACGTGGTGAATCGCTGCATAGCGGATATCATCAGTAACCGTCAAGCCGCGTCGACTAACACCATTGGCCAATTCCACCATATCATCATTGCTGACGTTCATGGCATTGAGAATAGTCATAGCGTTCTCAATCGATTCCTTATTAGCCTTAGTGATGGTGCTACGTGCCGTTGACCACACACGCTGTGAACCACGGTCGTTACCAAAGTACATATTTTCCACTGAACCTGCTTGGGCTCGCAACTCCTCCTGGTTGGCTAGATCGTTTGCTAAGATGTAGTCATTAACGCGCTGAATACTGTTTTTTCGCAGTCCTTGAATCGCAATACTACGCGCTTCTCGTTGAGTTTCTTCCTGTAGTGTTTCATAGCGGCGGGCAGCTCTCTTTTTCAGGTTGGCTGGTGTCGGTGTACCTTCAACTTTCATCTCCTCATAAGCGTTTGCGGTTGTGACATCAGCTAGTGATAATTGGTCAGCAGCAGCCCGTGACTCAATATCAGCAATTTGGTTGGCGCGGGAAAGCTTATAGGCTGCGTCAGCCCGTTTTTGGTAGGCTTCTGAACGAGTTTTGAATTTACGCGAGCGGTAATTAGCCCAGCGCCCCATTTTGCGGATGCCGCTGAATTTACTTAGTTCGTCGTCAGCTCTGCCCAATGAATTTTTATGAGCCGCCAATTGACTACGGTCACGTGACCAGTTTTTAGTTCGGTCGATAACACCACGGTTCTTGTTGTTGACGATACCAGCTACTCGGCCCAGCACACCGCCGCTTAGCTTAAATACCAGCGGTGCGATGGCTAGGGCTGAAACTTGCACTGCCAGTCCCAAAATCACCATAATCCACGAGCTGGCGTTTTGTAAAATGATCATTCCTGCCAACTGCGCACCACCAAAGACCACTGAAAATGCTGGGAAGAATATCACCAGGGTGAACATTAAGTTTCGCCATTTTTCAAAGAATTTCTCGGTGCCTGGTAACAGATAGCACACGAAAGCCAGCGGTGATATGACCGTCAGGATGATGAGCAATGCTTGTCGTGCTGCCAGGATGATAAAGACGACTGTCAAAGTTAGTAAGATACTGGCAATGATGGGTAGTAGCCAGTAGGCGGCTGAAGCTAACGACCCGCCAGTTACTGCCAGCACGCCATAGACCCCTGCTGTTGCTGCGCCACCAGACAGAACCATGGCCACCAAGTCACTCCAGGTTGGCAATGGAGCACCATTGAACGCGCCG
Source organism: uncultured Candidatus Saccharibacteria bacterium (assembly GCA_963533325.1). Classification (GTDB taxonomy): domain Bacteria; phylum Patescibacteriota; class Saccharimonadia; order Saccharimonadales; family Saccharimonadaceae; genus Nanosynbacter. Next base: position 8,390 of record CAUSOC010000018.1, read on the forward strand.
TTTGCTGACACTTGAGAACGGATTTCGTTAAACATATCTTGTAGGGCGACACCAAAGATATTTGACAGATCGATCATCGCAGCACATATGATGAAAGACAGGTTAACTAAAATTGCGGCGATAACCACTCGTGGAACTAGTTTTTTAATACCATAATTACTGATGCCAACTGAGGTGAGTTGTGAATAAATAACGATCAAAAAAGCGACGATAAACGCTGCATTGGCGATGTTTCGCATGATATCCCAGGCGACCTTTACCCCAGAGCTATTGTTGGAGCTTTCTATCGCTGGTGTAGTCATCAGGTCGGAAATCCAGGTATACACTTCATCAATTCCTGAGGCGATCCCATTAGAGATTGGGCAAATAAACCAACCTGTTCCCCCTCTCACATCACATTCTGACTCACTAGGGTTACTGTCTTGTTTAACTTCAATGTCTTCTGGTTCGCCTGCCTGTGTTGGTGTGCTGCCGTTTAGAGTGTATTTAACATATTTCGCGGTAGTAGCAGTTCGTGGATTGCTATTTCCAGCGAAAAATACCACGGTTGACTGATTACCTTCGGTAGCCTCGTAGACCCAGTCTTTACTGTCACGACCAAGCAGTTTTTTACGAGCTGTGTCGTTAACTGGTTTGAGTGTTTTACCGTCAACGACCAGGGAATCGCTTTTCCACTGGGCTTCAGCGGCATAGACCGAAGTAGAGTTGATGAGTATACCACTAAAAAACCCGACAAAAATACCAATAGTCAGTATGGCAAACCACTGCGACCGACGTATTTGCGGACGCACTCGCATTTTCAACCACTCCATTACTGTAAATGGTAGCATTTTTTCGCGCAAAAGTCAACTATATGAATCTATCGGCCAAACGCAGTAGGCGGTCGGTTGCGTCGGTGTTGTGACCGTCCAGTGCCACTGGTACCACCCTGGTCAATATAGCTCGGTGGGATACTGGTAGCACTCGTCGGATCAGAAGATCTGTCTACCTGCACAGTAACGTTAACCTGTGGAGCTGGAGCCTGTGTTTGACCACCTGAAGATGAGGACAATGAATCTGGTTTTGGAGCTTCTGCTCCTCGTGCCTGTTCTTTGATGGCGTAGTAGCGATCAGGAGTCATGCTCGGTGCCTGAGAAGGTGTTGGCTGTGCCACGCCCTGTGGAGCTTGATTTTGCTGCAATGGTGGTACAGATGGCGAACTAGCCATATTGGACTTTATTGTGTCAATTGCTGCCTTAAGATTAGTTTGACCTTTTTCTCCTTTTTGACCCAAGGCTTCAAATACTGGTGCGGTCTTACCATTAGCTTGACCCATGTATCGTGAACTGTCGGATACCTCGGCAGCCCTACTCTTTGCTAAACCTCCCTTGTCGTAAGCATTAACAAGAGCCTCTGCGCTCTGAGTAGATAAGTTATCTACAGAAAGGTTCTCAAATGCTTTACTCGTCATTTGGGCTAGCTCATCTCGACTAACACCATAAGCTTGCTGTCCTTTACCTATTGCATCAAAACCGGCTACTCCGGCAGCGGCTACTCCGGCATCATATTTCTTGACATTAGTGAGAGCATCTCCCATCTCGATACTGGTAATTTTACCACCTTCTTCTAGATATTTACGCAACTGTCCTGTTCCCCAAGCGCCTTGTTGAGACAGTTTTTCCGCCGCCGCCGCCTGAACGTATTTGTCATCTGACTGTAAAGCCTCAACTGCGTTACTGTTATATTCAAACCGCAATTTTTTGGCTGCAGCTTCTTGAGATAGTTTATGAATATATTCCTGACCACCGGTAGTGGCAGCAGCAAATCCTAAGCGCTTCTCCAAATCTCCGCCAGAAGCTTCAGCCAGCCCTGCTCGGTAGCGCTGCTGTTCGCTCTGTTCTGCTAGGGCTGCTCGGGTTTCCCTGTCGAGTGATCGTCGCTTTAATCCTCGTAAACCTCCCTGTAGTCGTCTTCTAATTGGACTATCGCTAAAATCTCTAGCCATAAATTCACTACGCTTCATATTTGCCCTGCGCTTGGCAAACTTGTTTCCTGCGTTGAGTGCAGGCGCTGATGCTTTGTTCAAGAGCCCGCTGGCCCGCCCCATCAGGTTGCCGATAATGGCATTGGACTTCAGTGCCATACCGAGGATGACGAAGGTACCAACAAACAAGAGAGCTAAAGCCATTAGTTGTTGTATCACTTCAGCATCTTTGTTTATAAGGGCGCTAAAAGCTAATAATTTTAATCCACCATAATACACTGCTGCCAAAGGATAGAGGAATACCATACCAGTGAAGACCTTCTTCCATTTGTCAAAGACACTTTGAGTATTTGGCAAAATCCAGGCCGCAAACGCCAGTGGAGCCAAGATGGCGAGGACTGGTATCACCGCTGATCGAAATACCAATGCCAATAAACCTGAGACGATGCCGATCACACCCGGAACGATTGCCATCAGTACAAACATAAACATAGTTCCAATCCCGAAAACTGAGGCCGCAATTGCTCCACCGACTATTGTTGCTCCAGTCACTGTGCCACCACCCGCTAAAATTGCCGTCAATAAGGCACCCCAACCAACATCTTTGTAACTCATATTTTGTATCGGAGCTGTAATGATTCCTAGCAGAGTACTACCAAGGATGTTTGCGGTATCAACGATGACTTGGATAACAAAGTAGGATATATTCACTGCAACCGCAGCGATGATGAAACGAGGTAGCATTTTCTTGATGCCGTAGTTAGAGATACCGACATTCGATACTTGTGAGATAATAATCAAGATAAATACCAGTGCTAACAAGACATTAGCAAGGTCTCGCATAGTTTTCCAAGCATCATATGTATTTCCTGTTGCCTGCAAGGGACTTGTAACTAAATATTCTTCTAACATCCCCCAGACCGAGTCGGCAAAGTCAGCCAGTTTGTCAATAACTGGGCAGATAAACCATCCTATACCCGTTAGCTCACTAGTACACGTTTTTTCCTCTTTTTCTTCTCCTGCCCCCTCGGTCGACTGGGCTGTAGCGTCAGCGCTTTGCTCCGGAGTATCCCCTACGGAAAGTTCCTTCTGTTCATCTTTATGTTCAGACGCATATTTGGCAAACTTATCAAAAGCACCCCTGTTGTTTTGGAGCCAAGAACCGATATCGCTACAGCTTACTTCGACTAATCCTCCCTCAGTGTCGTCGGTTGCTGCCAACCAGACTTTTTCATTACCCTTGGAAGTCTTATAAATCATGTCGGCGGTTTTGCCACCTGTACTGGTAAATGGAATTTTGTAGTAATAATACCCCGAGCTATCTGGATTTTCTTTAGGGATTTCCTTGAGAGATTTATCACCGCTAGCAGAACAACCGCTAGCAGAACTAGTAAATGTTTTTGAATACATATACCATTGTTCGGCGCTGCCTGAAGCTATAGAAGGTAGGCTGCCGGTGGCATTTTTGATACCGTCTTTGAAACGTTCTTTAATGGCCGCGCCACCCTTTTTTGGTGCACAACCACCCGGAGGATTTTCGTCAGG
>CAUSOC010000019.1:0-10954 GCA_963533325.1 uncultured Candidatus Saccharibacteria bacterium
TTTCTTTCATTAGTAACTTATGGTATGAGGTACGCAAAAATTCTTTCTCCGTATATTTACCCCAAAATATCGCCTTTTTTCCAAAATGAACAGTCTCATCATGAAGCGGCATCTGACCGATTCTCTCTTTGATATACTCAGGATCGACGTCATCGGTATAGAATAATACGTCTTTCCGCGCCAGGGGTTGGTGCCACCACTCTGGCAGACCAGACACTTCGTCAAGATACTCGTCTTTCGTCAGGATGACGTGTTTAATGGTAAATGGAAAACACCCTAACATGCCAGCAATATTCTCTTTGATTATTGCTAGGTCATCATCAGTGTCAAATATAATATTACCGCTATTGATATAAGTGACTACGTTTTGATACCCCAAATCTTCGAGTCTTGCTTTAAGGTCATTCATGGAAACTTTGTTTTTACCACCAACATTAATTCCCCGAAGCAACAGGATATATCTCATACTCTTTAGTATACTATCGCCTGCGCTTCCGGCCAAATTCGCTGCACCAGTCGTTTGCCGCGAGCCGTCAGTCGCACCCAAGCGTCACCATAGGCCTGGTCGATTACCATCAATCCTTTACGCCGCAAATCTACCAACACATGCATCGCCGTTCGGCGCGGCATGCCCATTTGTGCTGCCAGCATGGCTGCATCATCGCCGCCGTCCTCGTAGACTTGCTGTAATACCAGCGCCTCGTTGGTGGTTAAGGTTACTTCTTGTGATTGTCTCGTCTTCATACTTATCCTTTCTTATGATTATCGTGGGTATATGATAACCAGACGGTCTGTAATTTTGCTGTAAGCGCCGCTGGTTTATATAAAACAACCTACCAAAACCACGGTATCCACGCCGATGGCAGCAGCATAATCAACGAAACTACAGCCAGTCCAATATACAACCCCAACGCCGGTCGGGTCAGATACGGCGTATCATAATGGTATATCCGCCGCAGCTCATAATAATCCCACAAACGCCAGGCGCAAATGGTTAGGAGAACGACACAGCTAAGCGAAAGCATGCCGCTAAAGTCAAACCGGTGTGTCTGATTACTCATATTAATAACGAATGCTAGCTCCGATACTATCAAGCACGACCACCACCGCTCATCGCGCTTTGTTCCCATCACCAGTACGCAAAAACCAAGCGGTACGATTAGCCTTAGTGCTGGCATATAGCCAAAGACTAGTTGCGTATAATAACGAACTGGATATTTATTATTGGCGGCATCGGCAATTAGCATACCGGCGCCATAGAACACCCCTAAAAGCACGGCGGTGGACAACAACAGCCGCCATATATCATTACGAAACACTTCTTTTATGGTAATGCAGTCGGCCTGGGACGTAGCCGGAAGTTTAAGAAACGGAATCATAATAAATCAGATTTCTTAGATATCATACACGTCCAGCTGAATAGTGGCAATCATTTGTTTGATACGCGCATCATCAGCCATCTCCAGCCAGCCGCGCCCGCCAATTACACATCCTCCAAGGATGTTATTTAGCGTACTTCTACCAAGCAAAACTTGTTCAAGATTACGCGAACATCTAAGCAACGCTTTTTGTAAATTGCTGCAAAACGGCGACTTTAGCAAATACTGTATATATGTCGTAAATTCATGTTTCAATTGGCTAGTTATTTGCTTATCTTCTTTAGCTAGCCCCAGGAACATCCGATAGCCTACCGACAACGAAGCTTCTGACCACTGGTCGTCGCGGTCATATACGGTGTAGTTTTCACGAACAGCAACCAGAAAATTAAGCGCTACAGTTTGCATCACAATTGCCGCCAAAGCTTGATCAATGGGAGAATTTATATATTCCTCATCTATTGAATATTCCAGGACGTATTCAGGAAACAGTTTCTTGGATTTTTTACCATATTTTAAGTATGGAACGCAAAAACGCGTATTAACAGAGCTTTTATCATAAGACTTACGATAGGTCATCTCGCTTTGCTGACGCCAATCAGAGGATTGCATCCTGCTTAAATTAGACATTAGCTCATCTTGTTTCAGCTCCAGCACTGCCCGATTCATTTCTATGCCGCATTCGCTAACTGCCCGCCGTACAGCCTTTTCTGGAATAGTATATTTGTCAAACGCCTGCAAGGCTTCGTTATAGGCATTCGGCGCCGCCGGATTATACAGCTCGACATCCATATAGCAAGTGTCGCCATATGTTTTCGCCGTCAAAATAATATCGCTTGAGATAAAAAATCCTCTGTCTTGAAGATATTTCAAAACATACTGGGCAAGCAAATGCTCGTAGACGTGAGCTAGTAAGCCGTTATCTTTTGATATTTTGTATAAAGGTGAGTAGCGCATTCTTACAACTTATTTTTATTTTACCGCACATCTGTTGCGTCAACAACCATAGGTTATTGATCAATCTCCAAAGCCTGCCTATACTAGATATATCAATGACAATTACATCGTCTCATCTCATTCTCATCCCGGGCTTGGGCGATCGGAAATGGCTTTACCGTTTGGTTTGTCCCGTGTGGCGGCTGCGCGGGTTCGGGACGCATGTTTTTGCGTTTGGCTGGGAGGATGCAGCGAGCAATTACCACGAAAAACAAATTCGCTTAAATAATTATGTTCGTAGTTTGGACGGTGATGTTTATCTCATTGGCGCTAGTGCGGGCGGGATGGCGACGCTGCACGCTTTGGCGGCGGATAATGGCAAAATCAAGGGCGTCGCGACAATTGCCACGCCGTATATTTATCAACAGAAGTTGCAAAACAAGTTTCTTGAACAGGCAATTACCGAGCTAGCTACCGCTCTGCCTCAAATCCAAGCAAGCCACGCACGTATTACATCATTTTACGGCGTATACGACCAAGTCGTACCACCAAATGATAGCCACTTGGACAATATCCATTCTGTAAAACGACTAATTGGCAGTAGGATCGCGAATATTACCTATGAACAACTGCCTACTATCGGGCATGGCTTGACGATTGCGGCAGGATTGACGATATTTGATGGCAGGATACGGAAAAGCTTTAGATGACAGATCACCCTTGTACGGTATTCTGGTTTATCAATTCAGAATAAAAGCAGCGCCTGAGGAGGAAGGCGCTGCTTTTTAGTTATTCACCACCGATTAATTGGTCTGCGGTGCGGTATTGGTGGTTGACGGCTGTGGTGAGCCAGTCTGTGATGACGGGGCAGTTTGGTTATTTTGCGCTGCGCCATTGTTATTCTGCCCTGCTGGTACTTGTGAGTTTTGACCAGTCTGGTTCTTGCTACCACCCGGTGCGCCGCGCTCCTGTCCACCCGGCCCGCCTGGCTGGCTATTCTGGGTTCGACTCATACTTGGCGGGCCACCAGCCTGATTGTTTATGTTGTTATTTTGCGAACCGCCGACCTGCATGCCAGCAACAAAACTCAGTGCGCAGACCGCCACGCTACCAATCGCCAAGCCAGTGATTGCCCCGGCGCTTAACCCGTTCTTGCCAGAGTTTGTGCCATTTGGATGCGGTGTGGGCGGCTGATCATAGACCGCTTCTGGCGTGGTGAGTTGTGCTTGCTTAGTTTGTGAAATTGCCATAATTTCTCCTTTCATTACGTTACTTTCTCGATAATTCGTACAGTGTTACATCGCTACCTCCATAATTAATGACGGTGCCAGTCTGTTTGATCCACGCCGTGATTTCATTGTTACCGCCGCCTGGCCCGCCGCCACCACGTCCGTGTGAGCTGATGGCGTAATATTTGACCTTGCCGGCCTTCACTAACTGTTTAAATTGCTCCAGCGTCAAAGGCGTATCGCTACCGTTAAATCCACCGACCGCCATCACTGGCTGGCCGCTGGTCAGCTGAATCGCCGCTGATTCATTGGCACTGGCCACCGCCACCAGCCAGGTTGCACCATTTTGATGCTCTACGAGATACTGCACCAACTGGCTGTCCGCCTGCGACGATTCGTTATTACTCCCCTGCATCGCTGTGGAATTCGGCCCAGCGGTCGGAATGCTACCAGTGTGCGCGACATTGACTGTCGCCAATGTATAGACCGTCGGGGCGAGTGTACAGGCAGCTATAGCAGCGATGATTGCCAAGTTTTGCAGCCACCGCCGCGACGCATACAGATTAACCAGCAAGCCCAGCATCCCCACCAACCCCAGTACGCCGACTATCCACATCAGCCACGTCATCGTGCCGGTATAACCGAGGATAATCACTGCAATCACTGCAATCACTGCCGTCACACCAACCAGCACCAGCAGTAGCCATCCATATGGTTTACGTCTGGTATAGGCGCCCCACAGGAACGGTAGACTAATGCCAACGAGGGCCGCCACCGCCGGTGCCATCACCACCACGTAATACGGGTGAATCACGCCGCTGGTCATGCTAAAAATCACGATGTGAACCAGCAACCACAGCATCCAGAAAATTACTGCCGCTCGTCCACGATTGGTTCGGGGTATTTTTCGCAAAATCCATAGCATCAATCCACCACCCGCCAGCGCCAAGACCAACAACCAAGCAATATTTGGCCCAAAATCATTGTTAAAGATCCTGAAAATTCCCGTTTGCCCACCGAAACCCGTACCGCCCGGCCCATGTCCGCCGCCGGGGCCACCGCCCATTCCACCCGGCATCATACCGATTCCATCTGCCATAGTCTGCGTGGTACTACCAGCAGTTTGAAGTGTTGTAGTACCGCCTATTTCATCACTCGGTGGCGTACCACCACCCGGGCCACCACCTCCACCACGCCCACCAAGCAGTCGGCCAAAGCCGTTATAGCCAAAGATCAAGCTCCAAATATTGTTATCATTGGTACTGCCCACCCACGGCCGACTACCAGCTGGCGTCAGCCAAACCAGCACACTCCACCACAGCGTCGACATCGTGGTGATGACGCCCGTAAACATCACATGTAAAAATCGCGTTACAATCGGCGGCTTGGCAAACACCAGATAGACTAGCACCATTGCCGGTAGTACCATCAATCCTTGCAGCATTTTAGTGTTAAACGCCAACCCCGTGAATAGCCCCGCCAAACCCAGCCACAACAGTGGTCGTTTCCCTTCCAGCGAGCGTAAAAACGCGTAGCCACTGGCGGTCAGCATCAATGTCAAAATCGCATCGGGGTTATTGAAACCAAACATCAAAGCCGCCACTGGCGTTACTGTCAGTACCGCCCCAGCAATTGCCGCACTCATGAACCCAAACTGCCGCTTCACCGCCGCATAGACTAGCCACACCGAACCAACTCCCGCCAACACACTTGGCAGCAACATTGAGAAACTCGAAAAGCCAAACAACCGAGCGCTTAGTCCCATCACCATCGTCGCTAGTGGTGGCTTGTCAACCGACACATAATTGGCCGCGTCCAAACTGCCAAATAACCACGCCGTCCAATCCTGACTGGCCGCCTGCACCGCCGCCGCATAGTAACTATTCGCCATGCCGTTATGGAGCGCGCCAAACAAATACAATGCACCAGTCAATGCCAGCAGCACCGGCAATGTCCATTTCTCAAACCACGACCGTTTGTCTAGTTCCTTGTTGACGCGGTACAACCCCTTCAGATCATCGACAGCCGTTTTCACAATTTTCACGCGGCTATCCGTATCCTCAATCCAAGTCACTGGTTGTTCATGAATCGGTACGCCCGCTCGCTCAGTTTTGATCAACAATTCAGTGTCAAAAAACCACTCATTGTCTTTGATTTTCGGTAAGAACTTTGCGGCAACATCCCGGCGAATCGCCTTGAAACCGCACTGCGCGTCGCTAAACTTGGTACCTGACGTCCATTTGATAATTCTGTTATAGCAACGCGAGATGAACTCCCGCTTCAGCCCACGGCTAGTTCTAGAACCTTTCATCAGCCGCGAACCAATCGCCACGCCAGCTTCGCCCGCCACTAGTGGTTGAATCATCGGCAGAAAATCATCCAGGCTAGTCGATAGATCAACATCCATATAGGTCAAGATGTCGGCTGGACTATTCTGCCAGGCCTGTTTGAGCGCTCGTCCGCGACCGCGCTCCGCCAGACTTACTACCCGCACTGACTGGTGCTTTTCCGCTAAGTTCTCGGCAAGTTCTAGCGTCTTGTCCTGACTACCGTTGTCCGCGATGGTGATTTGATAGCGATACGGCAGGTGTTTCGCCATATACTCATCAAGTGTCATGATACTTTTTTGAAGAATCTTCTCCTCATCTAGCACCGGCACGACAATGTCAATGAATGGACGGGTAATCGCCCGAAATGGCGGCTAGCTCTCAGTAGCGGCGAGGTGTCGCGACCGAGCCAGCGGTTGGGATATGGTTGCTGCTTTCATAGTCATGCCAGCAACTATAGACGAGGGGTCTGTAATTTTGCTTTAAGAGCAATCTATTCGACAATATATTATTGAATATTTAACATAACAAACTAAGGCTAAATAATTCTACCTTCAACAAACGTCTTCAGATTTGCCTGTAAATAGGTAGTGAACGCCTTGGCAAAATCAGCAAATTTATCAAAATTACTAAATTGATAGCGCTCATTAATACCCGAATCTGACCGAAGCCTAAAATCACCATAACGTACCACTGGAATTTCATAATTGTTATTAAATCGCTTTCGGGCTGGCCATTCTTATTTGTATACTTATAGGTGTGCCCTATAACTTCTGAATCTTTCGGAACACCCTGTTCTTCTTGAAATGATGAAGCCTGTATAGATATATCAACATCTTTTAAATCATGAATACTGAACTTTTTATAATTCTTAAATAGAACAATAAATGTTGGATAGATATAAATATCAGCACCGTTCATATTTGGGAGATATAGATTATCCACATCCGATTTAATAAACTCTAAGCTCTTATGAACACGTGTGGTGATTAGCTTCCTTTTAAGACTCTCGTCAGCTATGGTGCGCTGGCGAAACTTGTCTGTATCTTGTCGAGAAGTTAAGTCCCATATCTTACAGCACTGAAATAGTTCTTGAAAATAATATATGGCTTCATCCCAAGAGCCAGCATCTTTCATACCCTTACAAAAATTAAGATTAATATATGCATTTTCAAGAGACTTTGCCAGTTCATTAATTAGATTTTTCTTATCTTGCCGCTTCTCTGATGAGCTAAAAATATATGTGATAAAGTAGTTGAACTTTACCTTTGTAAGCTGCTTGCGTAGTTTCGTACGATTCTCATCTATATCAGTGAGGTTTTTCTTTAACTGTTCAAAATTACTGCTGCTGACAGCGAGTGCTCTGCTCGACGTAGCTATTGTTTCAGGCATTGTAGCGACGTTAACATTCTTTGCCATCCTATATCTCCTTGTAGACTTGCTATATATTGATAATATCACAGCTACGGCTGATTGCATGATTGTAGAAAGTCAGGTTAATGGTGATAGGTATCTTATTGAGATAGGTGCGTTTGAGATGACGTATAAGAAAAACAACCCAACCGCTGAAAGCAATGATAAAGAATAAGCTAACTTACGTGAAACGAGGCTTTTACAGAACGCAAAATACGCAATCTTAATAGACTAAGAACTGGGATAGGATTTACATAATCTTTAATCCAAATCGACCCTAAAAGGCGTAAAGTCAGTCTTATTATCATAAGTGTCAATATTTTCAATCTGCTTCATTTTGGCAATCACCCGGTAGGTAATTGGTAAACATACGACTTCCACTCCGGTCTTAAACAACCAGCCGATCAGAATATATACCAGCATGCCTGTACCCTGAAGGATACCGCCGAACGCCACCAGGGCAAACACCACAGTGTCGAAAAATTCGCCGACAAACGTTGAGCCGATCAGCCGCAGCCACAGCTTCTCGCCCTTCGTTTTAACCTTCAATTTCGCCAATACAAACGAGTTCAGGAACGAGCCGGTCAAAAACGCTGCCAAGCTGGCTGCGACTATCCTAGGGAAAAATCCTAGAACCGCTTCGTACGACGCCTGGGCGGTATATTCCGGGGCTGGCGGCATGTAGCGCACGACCGTAAACGCTGCCACTGCCAACAGCATAATGCCAAATGCCGTCCAAATCGCCCGCCGCGCGTATTTATAGCCGTAAATCTCCGTCAAGACGTCGCCCAAAATATAAGCAAGCGGAAACAGCACCGCACCGCCATCGGTAGTAATAAAACTGCCCGCAGCTACTTATAAAGTGCGACGCTTCATCATACCCAGCATTAGTTTACCCAAATTTGATCGATTCATAATTGTTAAGAATGCGTAGAGACTCTTTTAGATATGGTAATTCTTGATCGTCGCTGCCATTTTCTTGTTCTACAAGATTTATATTGTCTTCGTTGACCCATAAAAGACCTGAGTGATCTTCTGGGTTGATTGTCGGCTCTGAGCCCTCTTTAGCTTGTGCAAAATACAAGAGCTCAATTGAATGCGAGCCTTTTATTTCATTTATGTACGTAAAAGCTGCGAACAAACTACCTATTGTCACATCAAACCTAAGCTCCTCTAGCAACTCTCGCTTAAGACCATCCTCTGGGTTCTCACCATAATCAATATGGCCCCCAGGTAGTTCGTATTTACCTGGTAAAAATTTTTTAGTCGCTGCTCGCTTTGCCACAAGAATAGATGGCTTGCCGTTTATAAATTTGTTGACTACCGCACAGGCAGTTATTACTTGTTGTCCGTAGGCTGCTATTGCGCTATCCTGGCTCATATTCTAAGTACTCCTTTCATGACAAATTATCTCACATGATAGACTTAGTCTTCAGGCTCGTATTTGCTTAGTGCTCTCTTAATAACTTCAGTTTTACTGGTATGCATTCTAAATGCAAGCCAGTCTAGCCTACTAAGAGTATCGCTCCATACTCTCACCAGCTGGAATTTTCCGCGCCAAAAATAACGACAACAAGCAAAGTAAAGTCACACTAGTAACGACTATACCAGCACGTATCCAATAAGTATTAACAAATAATTCACCTAGCCACACATTCTGTTAACAGTCGAAAACCTACAAAACAGCAAATTGCGGTTATAACAACTTGATTACACAATAGGTCATAGCCTTATTTCATATTAGTGCTATACTAAAAGTATGCCTGCAAGAGGATCGCGGACAAAATTAATTAGAAAAAAACAGTCTAAACCAGAAGTGTGTATAAGTAAAAAACGAATAGTTGTTCGCTTTGTTATATTATTTTTTGTTGTAGTTGCGACTGGGCTACTAACCTTTATTCATTTACAATTTAATCAGCAGCTAATGCGCCAGCCAACACCTCTGTCAGATGAAAAATATTATTTTACAGATTCACGCTATTCTGAAATCCGATCAAAATTCGTGATACGCCAAACTAGTCGTGAAAAAGTTTCAATTGAATATCCTATAACTAAAAATAACAAAATCAATAAAACTATAGCTCAAGTAATTACCCGTGACGATAGGGATTTTCGCTATATCGCTACTAATGTATTAAGTTTCAATCAACCTATGACTGAAACAATTAGTTATCAGATTACACATAATAATTCAGCTGCTTTATCAATTATTGTTAACATAAAGCAAGATATACACGGCGCCCATCCGGTGTCGCTGACGCATTTTTGGACGTTTGATAAAAAATCTGGCGAGGTGATTAGCTTGAGCGATTTGACCGAGCAATCAGAGAAAGCGGCTGAGGAAATCGTGGCAGCTGCCCGAAATAGTATCAATGAGACCATCAAGCAGCGCCAGCAAACAGAGCTGGATCTCAGTGAAACGATCACCCAAGAAACGCTATCGAATTTTATTATTACCGATGGTGGCAATAGTATAGCTTGGCCAATTGGGCAGGCGTCGCTCTTGCCATCAGCCTACGGCGAAATGACGATCAAAGTGCCGATCGCCGCCGTTGCCAAATATCTGCAAAATACGACAGCCCGGAAACTGGCTAATATCCCTAAACCGCCCGAGCCAAAACCAGCACCAAAGCCAGCGCCTGCCGCACCGCCAGCCGCGAATTCTGGGGGTAAAGTAATTGCCTTAACATTTGACGATGGCCCAGGCCCGTACACCTCGCAGCTATTGGATATTTTGGACCAGCATGGCGCTAAAGCCACCTTTTTCTTGATCGGTAGTAAAGTCTCCAGCCAAGCCAACGTCGTACGCAGCATCCATGCGCGCGGCCACCAACTGGGCAATCATTCATGGTCGCACCCAGAGCTACCCAAGCTACCCGTTGACCAAATTGCTGGTGAAGTTGACCGCACCAACGAAGCCATCAGGCAAGCCACCGGAGTCACACCGGCTATTCTGCGACCACCGTACGGTGCAGTCAATGGCGCTGTCTTGGAGCAGCTTCGCCTGCGCGGCATGTCGTCAATCTTATGGTCGGTCGACACGCGGGACTGGGCTGATCGCAATAGCGACATCGTCTGCTCGCGCGCCGTCGCTGGCGCTCGCCCCGGGGCCATCATCCTGATGCACGACATTCACCAAACCTCTGTCAACGCCGTACCGTGCATCCTCAGCGCGCTGAAACAACAGGGCTATTCGTTTGTGACAGTGCAAGGATTGATCGGAAATATGGTAGCGGGAGCTGGGTATCCGTAAAACCAACGTGTCTTACTAATCTATAGACTATTTTTTATCTCATCCCGTATACCCTGAACTTCTCTCTTTAGAGACTGTATATAGTCACTGAATGTCTCTTTAGCCATCTTGGAGCCACCATCCTCCCGGAGATCTTCGATCTCAACATCTTTTTCCAATAACAATTCTATTATTTTGTTAAAAACTCTCTTTAAGTTTTTTTGAGTATCTGGCTTTTCAGTATCTATAACTATCTTATCATCGTTTGGAAATATAAATTCTAACTTACAAGTATCATCTTCCTGAAAAAGTCTTGTTTTTATCTTCACTGTTTCTGAACTATCATTACTTGCCTGATTCATATATTTCCCCTCTATTCTTAAACGCTGCTTCTCCACCTTCAAGAGTACGCATACTTTCTTCTCTCCAAGACAACGCATC
>CAUSOC010000020.1:0-9356 GCA_963533325.1 uncultured Candidatus Saccharibacteria bacterium
CAAACCGCTCCAGTGCATACTGAGCGGTTTGTGTCGTTTTACCACTACCCGTCGGCCCACACAACCAAGATATTTTATTTTCCGATAATGTATCTAATATCTCTGCTTTGTGCCTATACGCAGGTAATTCTTTGTCGCCAAGATCATAGTCGGCGAAAGAAGTTTCTGGTAGCTTACTATAGCGTTTCCGTAATTCTTCAAGGCGCTGCCTTCTCTGTTCAGGTGATTCACCATAACAATACGGCGACCGCCGAGGACCCTTAATGTTTTGGCTTAACAAATGGCTACTACTTGGTTCTTGCGATCTACGTAAATAGCCCGCCCTCCGGACTCCATCTTTCACACTACTCTCTCCTTTATACTCACATTGTAGATAGGAGAGTGTAAAATAGCAAACGTAAGCGTTTTAGTCTTTTTTCTTGTCTAATTTATCAAGTTTCAAGAAATGGACAATTGCATAGACTACAAAGGCAACCGCCAGCAAGGTGATCAATGAGCTGATAAATGCTCCGTACAAAAATTCACCCCGACGTCCAGCGATCTCAACAGTAAATGACGCTGCCTGAAGACCCTGTTGCGAACCAACGATCAACTGTACAAGCGGGTCGATAAACGCTGTTACCAACTTTTTCACGGTATCACCAGCCGCGGTACCAATTGCCAAACCGACAGCCAGACCAACAACACCCTGCTCACGAATAAACATCATAAAGCCACCGCCATGGCTTTTTACCACGCCTGCTTTTTCTTTCAACGCCGCTACGCTTGGTTTTTTAATAATTGACTTCTTGGTTGTCGTTTTTTTGACTGCCGCTTTCTTGGCTACTTTTTTCTCCGCCATAAAACTCCTTTACGTTAAGTAACACCTTGATTGTACCATATTTAATGTAGAGCGACTTATAGCCTCTCTGGCGCTACAATACCCAAAACAGTCAACCCTGCTTTCAAGATATCAGCGTACACCGCCACCAGACCAACGCGGTGCGCTTCTTTGTCGCTGCCGACGACTTGGTTTTTCTCGTAGTAACGATTGAACTCCTGCGCCAGCTCAAACAGGTAGGCACAAACATGATGCGGCTCCAAACTTTCAGTAGCTCGGTTAACCACCTCAGCGTATTCGCTCATTTTCCTGACGAGTAGCCGATCTTCGTCGAACAATTCCGTCGGGAACGTGGCTGCTTGTTCAGACTTTGCCAAAATCCCGCGCGCCCGAGCGTGTGCGTATTGCAGATAACTACCGGTATTACCGGTGAGACTCACCGCATCATTGATATCAAACACCACGTCGCTACCAATTTTCACTTTCAGGAATTGATAGCGCAGCGCACCTGCCACCACCGCGTCGGTTGGTTCGCCGCCAGCTTGGGTGATGGCCTTTTTAAACTCGTTAAACAGCCAATCGATAGTAATGACGTCACCAGTGCGCGAACTCATCTTGCCAGTTGTTAGCTTGACGAGGCCAGTCGCATAATTAAACAATTTACCCTTCAATTCTGGGATTGCTAGTTCACTAGCAGCAATCACCCCGCGGAAATACGCCGCCTGCTCTTCGCCGTTGACCGTAATCGATAGGTCCAAGTTTGGATAATCTTGATGCTTCAACTGAATTAGCCCCATGTCGTGCGCGCCGTACAACCCGTTGCCGTGCGAACCGATAAACACATTATCAAACGCACCATATTGACTACCTTTGAAAATATACGCACCATCGGACTTCGTAAAGACCTCTGGGGTTTTTGCTTTGATCAAGGTCTTGCCTGGCACTTCAGTCTCGCTCTCAACATAACGCCGCTCAATCGGCACATTGCCCAGCCGCGCCACATTGGCATCAATTTCATCAAAACTCCAGGCTTTACAGATCTCATACACTTGCTTGTACAGCGGATCGTCCAGTACAAAAGACTGCTTGGCTAGCTCGTCAATCTCTGCCCGTGCCTCTGGTGACTCCTTGGCTGCCCGTGCGCCTTCAACATACATACGGCTCATAAACTCGTTGCGCTTATCAGCCGGAATAGCGTCTAGTTTGCTGACATCACCGTCAATTTCGCGAAGAATCGCCCACATACTCTTACCGACATGCGTGCCGACGTCGCCGTGGTAACTCACCCGATGTACCGACGCACCATCCACCGCCAGCAAATTCGCCATAGTGTCCGCCAAAATCGCATTCAAAGCGTGACCAATATGCATGGCTTTGAATGGATTTGGACAATTAGTTTCAATAACGACCGTTTGGCCTGAACGATTGGTGGCCGGCCGCACTTTTAACGACTCAAGCACCGCTTGGTCGCTTAACGTCACATTGATAAAGCCCGGCCCAGCCACGCTCACCTCGCCCAACTCCTCATGACCACGCAACCCTTCTGCGATCGCCTCGGCAATCTCACGTGGATTTTTGCCCAAAGGCTTCGCTAGCTGCAGCGCCACATTCGTCGCAAAGTCACCAAACTTTGGGTCAGGACGCGTTAACTGCACTGTTGTTTCAATATTAAATAGCTTTGCAATAACTTCTTGAATTGTGTGTTCCATCACCACCAGTATACCACCAGATCAACTAGTCTTCCACTATGTCCAAGTCCAACGCCGTGGCGGAGATTAAACTCGATCCCCGGACATGACGCAAAATATACGACAACGTTGATAAATCATCCTGTGTTGGCAACGCTTGTGGTTGCTGTGATAACGCTTGCTCTTCAGCCATTAATTTCCTTTTTTTGTTTCATTCTTTAATATGTTATGATATTATCATATTATTTTTAATTTGTCAATGAGATGTGTTCGGTAAGCTAATCTATTCTTTAGGCAAATGACGATTACCTTTACCGACTATTCTCTTAAATACATTACCCTTCGCCAAAATATTCTTCAGCTTGTTCCGCATAGCCTTTTTCGTCTCTGGACTAGCCTCTGTATAAGAATGTTGAATTGTACTAAGCCAGTTGTCCCTACTATCACCAATAGTAATTTTCAGGTTATGGTCCTTCAATACAGCCGCAGATGGTCCACCAGAAAAATCCTCTGCCTTATCGCTTGAGATAGATATCGGTAGAATCTCAACACCGGCCTCTAGGGCAATATGTGCCGCTGCAGAACCAATCTTACGATGCTCCACTGATTCGTGGTCTGAAAACCCTGCCATAACTAATATCTCACCATCTTTAACTCGCTCAACAGCCTCCTTATAATCATCTTCAGTAAAGGGAACTGGTTTTTTATTTTTCCTATCCATCCATTTATATGGTACAGGGATAAAGTTTTCTCTTCCCGTTAAAACATATTGTATAGGCTCCGGATTAAATCCACCCACACCTTCTTTTATCCAATCACCGTTGGTTGAAGCTATCCCGATACTAGTCTTACCCACCAAAGAGGCTAAATAGCTAGCAGTAGGCACATCAAGCCCAGACTCATGTGATGTAATCACCACAAGTCCCCTGTTCTTCTCCTTAGCTCTATCATCTGGAAGCAGCTGCCCTAATGAGTCCATCAAAGAGCGGGTGTGGCCGAAATGGACGAGATTTAAACTCTGGGTGAGCTTGTGTAGCGATGAAATAGTCACAGTGTGGCGATTCAACAAATTCAACCAATCTACCATCTGGCGAGGTGCCAGAAATAACCAAACCACCTTGTTCAATCGCCTGAACAAAATCCTGATTCACCTCATATCGGTGCCGGTGTCGCTCCGTCACCTCTGTCATACCATACATATTCGCCGTTAGCGAGCCTTCTTTCAGCACTGCTGGATAATCACCAAGGCGCATCGTGCCACCAGTCGACTCTTTACCTGCCTGCCCATCCATTAGATAAATCACGTTCGTGCCCTGACCTGCACCAAATTCCTCACTATTAGCACCGTCCACGCCACCTCGACGCGCTGCGGCAATTACCGCTGTTTGCATACCCAAACAAATACCCAAATATGGTTTATTGTGCTCCAGACAATACATTGCCGCTGCAATTTTTCCTTCAACACCGCGTGAGCCAAATCCGCCCGGCACCAACACAGCATCAACCTCAGCAAAATCGTCATCACTGGCAGTCTCTGAATTTATCCACCGTATATTGACCTCACAATTCTCCGCCCAGGCTGCCGATTTCAACGCCTCAGTCACCGACAAATACGTATCGGTATTGTCAATATATTTTGCCACTAGACCAACGGTTACTTCACGAGCGTAATCAGTCGTGTCACGCGTGGCGAGATTTTCCCAGCGAGTCAAATCAGGCTCCGTTGTTACTCCAGTAAATTCACTCAACATTGGTCCCAAATCGCGCGCAACCGTCAACGGCACTTCATACACAGTATTGACATTTGGCATCATGATGATACCCTCGGGGCGTACGCCAGATGAGATAGCAATTTTTTCGCCAACACTACGCGGCGGTTTATCATGACCCTCGGTCCGCACCGCCACGACATCTGGCATGATCCCAAAACTACGAAGCTCCGCCATGGCATTTTGTGCAGGCTTTGTTTTGTACTCCTGACTCGCTTCCAAAAACGGCACATACACCACATGAACAAAGAGACAATTATCCCTACCTACTTCTTGTGAAAAATCACGAATTGCTTCGATAAAGCTCAGACCTTCGTAGTCCCCGACCGTACCGCCGATTTCTACAATGTGAACATCGCCCTCAGCTGCTTCGTGAATAGATTTTTTAATAGCATTGGTCAAATGTGGCACTAGCTGCACCGTTTGCCCACCAAATTTACCAGCTCGTTCATCAGCGATGAGATCACGCAATAGTCGACCTGACAGAGTAGTATTTTTCCGCGTCAACTCCAAATCCAAAAATCGTTCGTAATGCCCTAGGTCCAAATCAGTCTCGGCACCATCTTTGGTTACAAAGCATTCACCGTGTTCTTTGGGATTTAATAATCCAGCGTCAACATTCAAGTACGGATCACACTTTTGTACTGACACCGACAGGCCTTTGGCTTGCAACACCGCACCAATACTTGCCGCCGTGATTCCCTTGCCGACACCAGACAACACCCCACCAGTTACAAAAATATACTTCTTCGTCATCACTTCTCCAACCTATCAAAAGAGGCGCCGAATCGACACCTCTGTTGTTTTATTCACAACCGTCACACACCGTCAAACTTGCCGGATCGAGCGGTGCTGCAATGCCACCAGATTTTTTTGCCTGGTCGTCGGCTGCCTGCTGGACTGCTTTCATCGCTGCGTCGATGGCGCTTAATTTTTCTTCCAATGTCATGTCGTCAGAAATAATTTGACTTGCGTTCATGTTCCTGTCTTTCTATATATTTAGTATCTGCTTATGCTTATAATACGCTATATGTAGCGGCTATGCAATATAGTGCAGCCAATTTCCTGTTGTAGTTTTTTCATCAAGCTTGCCGATTGGCATGATGTAAATTTGCCTATGTTCGACGCGTGGCATAAAGTCACCCAGCTTGTTAGCATAGGCCTCCAAGGCCGCTGCCTCCTCTTCCTCCGGTAGCTCTCGTACCGTTGTCGTCAAAAATACAGCACTCTTCTGATCATTCCACACCACAAATTCGACAACACCGCTGCGGTAGGCATTAACGGCGTGACGAGATTGTCGGTCAGAAATCCAAATAATGTTGTCATTTTTATAACGAACAAAGTGGAGCGGCGTCACTAGCGGCGTTCTGTCACGATTGACGGTCGCCAAAGCACCAACTTCCACGGTATCTAAAATATCTGTTGTAATTTTGTCCATAGTGGTTATTTCGTCGTGTTTACTTCATAGCTGGTATTAGTACTCTCAAAGAAATTAACCAGTTCCAACGTGTCATTCGCGGTAGCCATCCACTTGGCTGGGTTGGCCACATTGTACTCTGGCTCAAAACCAAGCTCGACCAAGCGGCGGTCAGTCATATGCATGACGTATTGATTGACATAATCAGCGTTTAAGCCGAGGATTCCCTTTGGCAACATATCCTTGTTGTACTCTTTCTCTAGCTCAACCGCCTGCAAGATGAGGTTGCGAATTTCCTCGGCAAATTCCTGGGTTTGCAGTTCTGGGTTTTCGTCCAAAATAGTGAGTAGTAAATTGATACCGAAAGTTAAGTGCAAGTTCTCGTCCTTGGTGATCCAGTCTAGCAACGTGCCGACATTACGCAGCAGGTTGCGCTGGCGGAAGCTCATCCCGACCATAAAGCCCGAGTAGAACCAGATGCCTTCCAGCACAATGTTATACGCCACCAGCGAGCGGACAAAATCTTTCTTCCCCTCCAGGGTGTAAATGTCGAGATTTGGATCGAGCATCACATCCAGGTGCTTGTTTTGGAAGTTCGCCTTGTCAGCCAGCGATTTTTTACCAAAGCCCGCTGCGTAAATCTCCTCCCGGTCAAACGGAAACGTCTCGATGATATATTCAAAGGTCATGAAGTGGTTGGCCTCTTCCCACATCTGTTTTGACAGATAGAGCTGCGCTTCAGCGGCGTTGACATATGGGTAAATACCAAAGGCCAGCGACTTGTTGATCAATAGCTCGTTCGGATTGAGGTAGCTAATGACGGTTTTGAGCGCATGCTTTTCTTCGTCACTGAGTTTTTCAAAATCCATCAAATCCTGTGCTAGCTGGACTTCATTAGGAAACCAAGTGTTGGCCACCGCTTGGTTGTATAAATCGTATGCCCATGGGTAACGAATTGGGTGCAAGCTCAGCCCGTCGCGCAGCCCCGAGCCTAAAATTCCACCTTTTGGATGTGTATAGTCTGACATGATAACCCCCTTTATTTATTAATTTTCGCAAAGCCAAAGCCACGCGCCTTGCCTGCACCTGTTCTAATCTTTTGCTCAGCAATTTTTTCCACCGAAACCGTGGTCTGTTCTGATTGGTGACGTGGTTTAACGTGTAGATAGTAGGTCGTTTTCAAACCACGGCGCCACGCTTCAGAATAAATCTCTACATATTCATCGATATCGCGCGTTTCCAGATACATGTTGCGGCTAATCGCCTGGTCGACCCATTTCTGCGCCCGAGCCGCCACCTCGATAAAGGCATAAGGACTGAGCTGGAAGCTGGTTTTGTAGACATCTTTCAGTTTCTGCGGGATAGCGTCGATGTGTTGAATATCACCTTGGTTGGCAAATACCTCTTCCTTGATGTCATCCCACAAGTTCAGCGCCTTGAGGTCGCGCACCAGGTTATTATTCACTTCTAGGAATTTACCATTCAGAGTCGAGCGGCTAAAAATTTGTGCAAACTGCGGATCGATACCCGGCGTGGTACCAGCAATGTGGCCGATGTTCGCCGTCGGCGCGATAGCCATCAGTGTCGCATTGCGCATACCCTTTTTCACTTTCACTCGCAATGAATCCCAATCGAGGCTCGATTTGTGGTCAATTTTCACCTTTACCTTGCGGTCAGTAGACAGCGTCTCCAGGGTGTCAATCGGCAAAATACCCTTACTCCAACCACTACCCTTGTAGGTAGGATAGCTGCCCAGCTCCTGTGCCAAGTCTGCTGATTGGTCGATGGCGTGATAGCTGATGAACTCGGTCAGTGTATCAATCAAGTTATACGACTCCTTAGACTCATAGCAGTAACCAAGTTTTTCGAGCACATCAGTAAAGCCCATTATCCCCAAACCAATTGCCCGCGTTTGGTTGTTTGAGTGCATAGCTTCCGGAATCGGCGTCTGGGTGATATCTACCAAGTTGTCCAGTTGGCGCACCGCCGCTCGCGATGCCTCTTTGAGTCGATCCCAGTCCCATGTTTTATCTGTGTTCAAAAAGGCTGACAAATTGATACTCACCAGGTTACAGGTAGCAATGTTGTCTTTGTCCTGCGGCAAGGTAATTTCCGTACAGAGGTTAGACAGGTGAATCGTACCCGTGTTATTGTTTAAGGCTCGAACGTTAATGGTATCTTTCCAGGTAAGCCATGGGTGGCTAGTAGCCTGTAAGCTGGTCAAAATCTGTTTGAATTGCTGGCGAGCTGATGTCTTCTCAAAGACGCGCATTTTACCAGCTTCGGCTAGTTTAATGTACTCTTTGTAGCGCGCGGAGAATTCCTCACCATACAGTTCTGGTAGATCTGGCGTATCTGCCGGGTCAAACAAGTACCAATCTTGGTCTTTTTGCACCCGCTTCATAAATTCGTCAGAGATAAATACCGCGGTGTTAGCAAAACGCGTTCGCATGTATGGGTCACCGGAGTTAGAACGTAGGTCGATAAACTCCCTAAAATCAATATGCCAGTTTTCCATATATACTGCCGCTGCACCCATCTTTTTACCCTTACGGGAGACAGCAAATAATGCTGTGTCGATCATCTTGATAAATGGAATTGGTCCAGTACTCACCGTATTGGTTGTCTTGACTGGACTGCCAGATGCCCGCAATTTAGTAAAGCCGATACCGATACCACCAGTACCTTTGGCGATCCACATCGTGTCACGCACCGCCTTAGCAATTGATTCCATGTCATCATCAACATTCAGCAAGAAACAGTTACTGAGCTGCGGGAATGAACCACCAGCATTGACGCGGGTTGAACCACCTGGCACATACTCCAGACTACTCATGTGATTGTAAAAATCAATTGCTGCAGCTGTCGGATCTTTTTCATTGTAGCTCAGCCCCATAGCGATGCGCATGTGAGTAAACTGTGGTGGTTCAATTGGCTCACTACCATGTTTACGCAAAGCGTAGCGGTTACGGTTAGTGATGACACCGAGGTACTTACTGAGGTCGTCTTTAGCAGGATCAAGCGCTTCACCAAGCTTTTTCAAATCAAACCTACCGTCAGTCATCCGCTGGTCCAGTAGCCCAACCTTTACTGCATCCTTCACGAACTGAGGAAATTTCTTTGCGTGCAGTTTCTTTAGCTCATCAGCAGTTTCATAATCATCTAGGGTATTTTTATAAATATTTTTTAACAACAGCCGTGCCGCGATCTTGTCATAATCTGGATCGTCTTTAACATTCTGCAAGGTTGTCTGGATGACCGCTTGGTCGAGTTGCTCAGTCGTAATGCCGTCAAACAATGTCAGCTGCAGTTCAGTAGCCACCTGCACGACCTTGGATACTTGATCAGGCAACCCCTCTGCCGCCTTCAGTAAAGCTATGTTGATTTTATTTGCATCAAACGGCTCTTTCGTCCCGTCTCGTTTGACGACATGAATGACACTCATTATACCTCCCTTAAACTATATTGGTCATAGAGACACAAGAAAAATACCAACAGCACCTCCCCTGTGGTATCAGCTTTTCTCACCTCTTGGTTTTTGTTTATCTACCCGCTATAGATATAGCGTATATACACCATGATAAACACTAAATGTAGGGTTTGCAATAGGTTTTGTTAATTTTACAATGACGATCGAAGATAACCCTATTTGCACTTGGCGG
>CAUSOC010000021.1:0-9354 GCA_963533325.1 uncultured Candidatus Saccharibacteria bacterium
GCGGCAATTCTAACTCCGCCGTCTCCACTGCCTCATCCACCGCCTGCATTATCTTTGGCAACCGCCGAATCAGCGAATGAAACTCCAATTTCCGCAAAATTTCCGCCACCCGCGCAAAATCGCAGTCATTAACATCAGCCACCTCCCAGTCCAGTTCCACCGGCGCGTCTGTCCAAATTTCCGCCACTTGCTTGGTCAAATACGCCGATTCGCGACCCGCTTCAAGCTTTGTCCGCAAAGCGCCTGTTTGCTCATCCACATGTGCGTACACCCCGTCCAGTGTGCCATATGCTTGCAATAATTTCACCGCCGTCTTTTCACCAACACCTGGCACGCCTGGCAAATTATCGCTCGAATCACCTTTCAGCGCCTTCAAATCCAAAAACTGGTCCGTCCGAATACCATATTTTTGTTCAAAATATTCCGCCGTAAATTCCTCGATGTTCCTCAGGCCATTTTTCATGGCGTAGACTTTAGTCAGCGGCGACACCAATTGCAGCGCATCCAAATCGGACGTCAGTAAACACGTCTGCACGCCGCGCGCCTCCGCTTGCCGAGCAAACGCACCCATGATATCGTCCGCCTCATAATCATCCAGCTCATACAGCGGCCAGCCAAAGGCGTCCAGCAGTTCCATCAAAATCGGAATTTGCTGATAAAAATCATCGGGTGCTGGCTTGCGACCCGCCTTATATTCTGGATACAATTCCCGCCGCTTGCGGATATTGGTGCCGCGCTTATCCCAGGCCACCGTCACGTAATCCGGCTCCAATTTCTTGATCAGCTCAATCGCCAAACTCACAAACCCATACACGCCACCAGTCGGCGTACCGTCCGCAGTACTGAGCCCCGGCATGGCATAATACCCTCGGTAAAACACTGATTTTCCGTCGATGACCGCCAAACGCTTCATATACTCAGTATAGCAAATTTGCTATACTAGCAACATGACACAACCACACGCAAACATCATCGCCCTCGTTGGTCTAGCTGGTAGCGGCAAAAGTTCGGCGGTCGAATATTTCACCAAAAAGGGCATTCCGAAAATTTATTTTGGCGGCATCATCTACAAAGCCATGGAAGAAGCTGGCATCGAACCAACCTGGGACAATCAGCAAAAATTCCGCGAGGACATTCGTCGTCGCGAAGGCAAAGATTTTGTCGTCAAACGCGTCGTCAAATCGGCGCATGACTTGATTGACGCTGGCCAAAAACTCATCGTCCTGGACGGTTTGTACACCTGGAGCGAATATAAAATCCTCAAGCACGAATTCCCTGGCCAAATGTCTGTCATCGCCGTTGTCACGCCAAAACACCTGCGCTATCAACGTATGGCCAAACGCCCCGAGCGGCCGATGCAACCGCGCGAAGTTGACCAACGTGATTGGTCGGAAATTGAAAACCTAGAAAAAGGCGGACCGATTGCCATTGCCGACTATTTTGTGATGAACGACCGCGGACTGGATGAGCTATACGCGCAGCTAGAGGCCGTCACTCACCACGAACATTTTTGCAAGGCGCCTGAGCAGTGCTAGATCACAACGCATCAAAAAAGCCAGACGAACATCCGCCTGGCTTTTTTCTTTTTTATTATCGCTTGCTCATTTAGCTCAAATATTCATACAATTTTTTAGCATCTTTGTGCTTCCTCAGCTTCGCCAAAGCCTTCGCTTCAATCTGGCGAATTCGTTCACGTGTCACAGCGAACTCTTGACCAACCTCTTCCAGTGTGTGGCTTTTACCATTATCCAAACCAAAGCGCATACGGACAATTTTCTGCTCACGATCGCTCAAGCTCGACAGTACGTCATTGACCTGCTCTTTGAGTAGCTGATTGGTGGCTGATTCCTCTGGTGATACCGTATCCTCATCTTCGATGAAATCACCCAACACCGAATCTTCTTCATCACCATCGCGACCAACACCAGCGTCCAAGCTTGAAATATCTTGCTTGATTTTCATCACATATTCAATCTTTTCTGGCTCCATATCCAGCTCTTTAGACAGCTCTTCAATAGTCGGTTCACGGTTCAGCTCTTGCGTCATCCGTCGCTGAGTGCGCAACAATTTATTGATGGTTTCCACCATGTGCACCGGGATACGAATGGTTCGTGCCTGGTCAGCAATCGCTCGAGTAATCGCCTGGCGAATCCACCAGGTGGCATAGGTTGAGAACTTAAAGCCTTTGTCTGGATCAAATTTTTCGACGGCACGCAACAAACCAGTATTACCCTCCTGGATTAAATCCAGAAAATCCAACCCACGGCCCGAATACCGCTTGGCAATCGACACCACCAACCGCATGTTCGCCTCAGCCATCTTATCTTTAGCCCTTTTATCACCCTGAATCACACGGTGTGCCAATTCCATCTCTTCTTCAGCATTGAGCAGCGGAATTTTACCAATCTCACGTAAATACAACCTAACTGAGTCATCCGATATATCATCCAGGTATTGCCCAGCGTTCAGAGCATCAAGGTCTTCGGTTTCCTCGTCATCATCAACATCATCGATGGTCGGCTCATCGAATTCCGTCTCATCAGTTGCTAATGGCCTGTTTTTTATTGGGTCGTCGGTCACGCTTTCTCCTTAATTAGTGCGTTCAGCTGATGTCGCAGATCTTGAGCCAACGACTCATCATTTGCAATTTCAGCGTCACGCAAATTACTCATTAATTGTTGTATTTTGTTTTCACGGTGTTTGGATATTACATGTTTGACCAATCGCGCCATCTCACCCGGTAAATCGTCTCGATTCCAGTCGGCATAACGAGTGTCGAATTTTAACTGTACTATCTTTACATACTCCTCAATATTTTTCAAGGTTTCGGGCATCGGATCAAGTGTTGTATTGGGGTTTTGGATAAGATATGTCAATAATTCTCGGGTGTTCGCATTATCTGTAGCTTCTGTTGGTACCGACGCCAGCCAACGCCTCACGCTTGGTTCTTGAGCCGCAAGCCCTAGTAGCATATCGAGCGTCTCATCTGATGGTTTTTGTGGTGCTGTTTTTTTAACTTTTGATTGGCGAAGAACCGTTTTGTTTGTTGTAATACCAGACATCTTTGCTGTAAGAGCCTCTATACTGGCCCCTGTTTTCTCAGCCACCATCTGCAAATAATGCTCTTGTTCTACTGGATCATGCAAGCTGCGGATCAAGTTCAGCGATGCAGTTGAAAAGCGTCGTTTTCCCTCAGCAGTCCTGACATTTTCTCGTTGCGAGTATTGTTGTATCACCCACGCCACAGCAGGCGTAGCTTTAGCGATGACCAACTCCCATTGTTTCACACCATGTGTTTTGATCAATTCATCTGGATCCTTACTACCCTCTGGTAGACTAACAACCTCCAACTCCACCCCAATGGTTTGTGATAGTTTGATAGCCCGTTCAGTCGCATTTAAACCCGCTCTATCACCATCAAACGCTAATTTAATTCTACTAGCCAGCCTACTCAAGGCCTTGAGGTGCTGTTCAGTGATGGCTGTTCCAGCCGTGGCGACAACCTGCCGTACTCCTGCCTGATGACTACTCACCACATCCAAATTACCCTCAACGATTACCACTTCGTCTGATTTTCGAATCGCCTCTTTAGCTTGAGATAAACCAAAGATGTGCCGTGATTTATCAAACAAAAGTGTTTGCGGCGTGTTCAAATATTTTGGGGCATTTGCCTCATCATGAATGATCCGGCCAGTAAACCCAACTACTCTGCCAGTCGCATCCATAAGTGCCACCACCATCCGACCACGATACAAATCACCACCAAATCTATTCGTCAAACCAGCATCGGCTAATTCTTGCTTTGAAAAACCCCGTTTGGTTAAGGCCGTCACCAATGATGATCCGTCATCTGGCGCAAACCCAACCATAAAATCCTGAATCGTTTGTCGAGTCAGACCACGTTTTTTAACGACATAGTCCAAGGCTTTGGGTGTACGCAGCAGTGATTGTTGAAAGAATTTTGCCGCTAGCTCCAATGCTTCAGCCGCTCGTGCTCGCCGCTTGGCAGTTCTCCCATCACCGCGAGAGAACAAACTCAAATCCACACCCGCCTTGCGCGCCAAATGTTCCAATGCCTGGCGAAAATCCATCCCCTCCACTAGCATCACAAATGAAAACACATCACCGCCCTTGCCTGACGAAAAATCATGCCAAATCTGCTTTTCTGGGCTAACCATAAAACTCGGCGTTCGCTCGTCGGTAAATGGACTGAGGCCTTTCATATTACGGCCCGCCCGCTTCAGCTGAACGTACTCACCAATCACGTCCTCAATATTCAGTCGTGCCCGCACTTCTTCTTTGGCATCTTGCATGTCTTTATTATATCACCCTTTACCTCTGTTCATGTTTATGCTTAAATAGTACTATGTATCCAAATGATCCATATTCTCAACCACCAACACCATCTGGTATTGATTATCTCAATCAAATCGCTGCTCCACCAGAGCCAGCCGGATTTGATAAGAAAACCAAAATCATCATTATCATCATTGCACTGGTTGGTGTGCTCAGTCTTGGCTTCATTTGGGCGGCTAGTCAGTCAGGTTCTGGTCCAACGATTTCTAACGCCATCATGAGAGTTGCCCGCCTACAAACGGTCACTGAACTGCAGAAAAAGCGTCTAAAAAATAGCACGGTCACTGACATTAACAGCTCCCTTGATGCAATATTAACTACCGCTGTCAATAAAGCGACACCAATTGCTCAGTCAGAAAAGCTAGATATCAACAAAGCTCTCAAGGTGCCGGACTTTGAGGTAAAGCTCAATGAAAAGCTAGATGATGCCTTTTTAAACGACCAGCTCGATGCTGTCTACACCAGGGAGATGGCCTATCAACTTGAGCTGCTTAGTTCAGAATTATCCAGCTTGTCAAAAAAAGCCAAAAAATCTGACGTCAAAGAATTCTTAGAAAAAACACAGTCAGACATCACTTCCATCAAGAAGCGTCTCGAGAGCTCTCCGGTGTAATACCGCTAACCAACTGCCAGCTCAGCCGCGCCAAATCAAAAATTTCTTCATCACTCAACTGCCCCGAACAGATGATGGTGTTCCAGTGTTTTTTGTTCAAATGATAGCCCGGCAGTACCGTTTCGTATTTTTCCCGCAAATTCTGCGCCAGCAATGGGTCACATTTCAAACTCACCCTGAGCGGCTTCGAGTCCTCCGCCACCAATGCCACCATTTTCCCTGCGCCATCATTACTCTTACCAAATTTATACACCGCAATATCCTCGCCAAACGGATAGTCTAACCACACACCAGGCAAACTCAAGATAAATTCTTCAAATTGTTTATGGGTCATGGTTTCACCTTCTTTAAATAATACTTAAGTTCCATGATACTGCCACGAATATCCTCCAGCGCCCGATGATCCTCTGGCTTGGCAAATTTCTTACCATATTTACCCTCAAACACCACTTTCCAAGCACTGACATCCAGCATCCGATAATGTAGTCTTTTTGACAACATAGGCCACCATTGGTCGATAAATCGCCGGTCTTGATGGATTGAATTACCACCAAGCAAAATCCGTGGCTCATCTGCAAAATGTTCATCGCAAAATGCCAATAATTCACGCTCTACCTCACTCAGCGGCTTACCCGAAGCATTTTGCTCCTCCAAACCGCGCCGCGCTGCTGGATGCTGGTCCCAAAAGCTAGCATTTCGGTCCAGTAGCTTACCTAACTTCTCTGGTTCATGTCGCACCACACCCTCATAGGTCGCAATTTCCGTAAAATCCCAATCCGTAGCAATCGCCGCCACTTCCAAAATCTCATCACGCACTGGATCCAGCCCGGTCATCTCAAGATCCATCCACAAAATCTTCTTTGACTTAAAAGTTGCTTTCATATCTTTATTATACTACGTTTTAGAGTCGTAGTAGTCACGAGAAAACCGCTCTGGCACCTGCTGCAGCAACCGTTCAACAGCGTCATCAAACTTTGCCGCACCGCTAAGCTCCAAGCGATTTTCTCTTTCAGCCAGAAAAACGCCAGATGCGTTGCCGTCAGAGGGAACAAAATTTGTCCGATTGACTAACTCGTAGTATAATTCAGCAGCGCTCATGTCTTCACAACCATATGGCAGCATCTCGTACGATCTCAGATTTTTCACATAGCATTCAGCTAATTCGTCGCTGACCTCTAAAGCCTTGTCTAATTGCAATGTTTGCATGAAATAATCGTCTCTTGGATCGCCATAAGTATCATCTGGCAGCTGGACGCTTTTAATACTTGCATTGTCAATTCCTTGAACTTGCATATCTGAAAGAAGGCGCACAGCCTTGAGGGCTAATTTGTTACCAATGCGATAGCTATTATCAGGATCGTGCTCAAATACCGTTGGCCTGATAACGTGCTCGGCAGTATCCAACACTGCTTGAGTACTGGCCAACAGCCTCCAAGTGTCACCGTCCTTGTGTATAAGCACTTGATTGATTGTAAAATCATGCTGCCTCATAAACTCAGCGGTAGACTGTACAGGCTCCGCACCATAGCCATTCATTGCATCACGCGGCGAAAAGCGCATTGAAAGATCGCTCGCTACCGCCCGAATCTCATCTGGATCATAATCGCCGCTAGCAATAACTTCTTCTAAAATTACCAAATCGACATCGCGAGGAGGTGGTAACTGACGGTCACTGTGTACTAGTGCCTCCAAAACCTGGCGAGCCGCCCCGCCCTTTACACCAATAAATGACGGTAGCTCATCTAAATCAAAACCCAAATTAGCCCGCTCAATAGCATCGGCAGGCAACTCATATTCATATATTTCATTGCAGCGAGCTTCCGGGTTACCGAGTTGCTCACAATCACAGTCTTTTAATTGAAGGTTCGCCACCCCTAAATCCGTATAGTGTTCACCACTATCAAGCATTTGCAGAACACGAGGCTGATGTATTTTAGCCTCTATATCGCTCGGGTTCGGGCTTACTTTTTCCACATATACTATTTTAGCATAAATCATTTAAAAAGTCAAACGAATACGGTCGGCACCACTTCCAAAATCTCATCACGCACTGGATCCAACCCAGTCATCTCCAGGTCAATCCATAATATTTTTTTCGCTTTACTCATATTACCTATTATACACTCGTCATCTGTTTATTTGACTATAAAAAGCTTCTTGCTGTTCGCTCGTTAATACCTCTTGCACCACAGCCCAAACCTTAGCCTCCGCTTCATGGACATTGTGACTATTTACCGCAGACCCGTCTAGGACCTGACGCAATTGACCCTTAGCAATAACTCGCTGATGTTGTAAATCAAACAATACTCTTACTTGTTTATTGGCCCTGTTTTTCATCGTGTCCACTATCAGAGCGATTTGTTTATCTGTCGTAGCGGGGATTTTTTGCTGCTGTTCTGGACCGATCACTAGTGAGCCAACTTTCGGCTGCGCCACATGAACCAAATCGCCATTCGGCGCCACCCGGTCACCAAGGAACTCAGGCACGGCACTGTCGCTCAGGGCTTGCGTGATTTGATCCTTCGTCACCGGCAAAATTGTATTGAGCGTATGTCGACGACCATCATGCGCGTCATACCACCACGGAAAGGCTACTACCAACTTCAGCGCCTCCATCCCCATACGCCGTGCTAAACTATACGAACTAATTTCGTACTCAGAAATACCACGTTCGCCAGTATGAATATTTCTGTATTGGTTAACTGTTGTTCGACCAATACGTCGACTACCGACCTTGGCATACAACAACTCTTGAAATCCCCGCAGCAAGGCCACTGATATATTATGTTTTTCTTCACTATTCAGCTCACCCATATCGACGTCATATGGATTGACCTCCAGGCGCCGACATATTTTGTTAAATTGATAGTGAATATTATCTGCCTTATTTGGATCAATACCATTTGCCAGATAAGCACGACCATCAGTGTGATGACCGTTGTAGATCTCTCTGGTTTTCAAAAAAGCATCGTATTCGGCAAAAAAGTCATCTGTTGTATCGGGGCTGACAAATTCCTGGAATAGTTCCTTTGGTTGGTGCCAGGCAGCAAAGCCACCACCAGAGATAGAAGCCGCCATCGCTGACAGCGCCAACACTTCACGCAAGCTTCCTCCACGTTTAATCATTTCTGCTAATGCTCGAGATAATTCTGGCGACAATGGTAAATTATCCATAAATTCACCAATTTTTGTAATCCGCCCTTCTTCATCAATCGCCTCCAGCGTTTCCAACAAATCGTACGACTCTTGAATAACTTTTTTACTAGCAACAGGATGCATCAAGTATTGGTTCAAGTCTTCAAAATCACCGTTCAAATTGATAGCCGACAAGACGTTACGCACGATATTGGTGTGATATATCTCCGGTGGGATGTGCTGTTCGCGGGATTTGATGTCGCAAAATCCTTTCAGCTCCTCTGGTAGATAAATCTTACCGTAAGAAATTGGCCGCGCCAGCACAAACTTTGCACCGTCAATATCACGGCCACCACGCCCCGCCTGTTGCATCAGCTCTGCCTGGGTACACAATCGAGGTGGCAGTCCTTCCGCGCCCTCTTCGCCAATTTCTTTGCTCTTCGTCAGTCCATTTGACAACACCAAATCAACCTCAGGGATGGTGATGCCAGACTGTCCAGCCGAGGTCGAAACGATGACAAACGACTCGTCTTCTGCTGGTTCAGCAGTAAAAATCTCTCGGCGCGCAGCCTCTGATATGCCAGAGTGTAATTTGAAAAATCGTATCCTCCTAGGTTGATGGCGGGTGCGACGCTTAATCGACGCAATAGTTTCCTCAATACTTCTCACCCCTTCAACAAAGACCAATGCTTTTTTCGAATCCTTACCATATTCAAGATACGCTTCAGATACGGTCCCCACGTTATCTTCTGTAATGTCGATATCATGCGGCCGACCCTCGATGGTTACGACTGGCAATGCTGATCCATTAATATCTTCGTACATCGCTTGAGAAACTTCCGTGTCAGGCGTGGCGCTGGAAAAAGCCATATGCCATTTGTCGGTATTCTCTATCGATTTTGCCGCCAGGGCCGTAGCAAATTCCATCTGCAAATTGGCTTCATGTATTTCATCAACCAACACCAGTATTCTCTTGCCATGCCAACCCTCAGAAAGTTCCTCCAATTTGTTCGTAAACGTTGCCGCTGTCATGAAACAAAGTCTAGTATCTGGCGTTGCTTCCGTGGCGCGTCCATGAATTTTTCCACCAGGTGATCAGGATATTGCTTACCCAACTGTCCACGGACACTCTGCTCGACATATTCAGTAACGTTATCGACGATGACCCGCCGCGGCATCAACACCACAACACGATCAAACCGCTCCAGTGCATACTGAGCGGTTTGTGTCGTTTTACCACTACCCGTCGG
>CAUSOC010000022.1:0-8092 GCA_963533325.1 uncultured Candidatus Saccharibacteria bacterium
AATTTTGCTTTTTAGTAATATATATCCTTTTATTAGTCAATATCTTTCCATTTTTAGATTTAAAGATATCAGAATATAACTTTAATCCGTCAAATTGCTTATATTCTCTAATTTTATTATTTGAAACATTAAGTTTTATTTCTTCATAATCCATAATCTGTCCTCCATAAATTTGTTAGCCCATATTGGATAATATTATACTATTTTTAAGATATTTTTCTATATCTGCTCTCTGTGGCGCTTAAACTCATTTATCACTTTGCGATACATGGGAATATAATGCAGCGCTTGGAGCAAGCGGGTCTGAGTTATATTTATCGATAGATCTTACTCGAGTCTTATTTTACTAAGTAGATTGGCGACTATACTTGTGTTTGCTAATTTCTTCCAGGTTTGTTCACCGATGATTATGCCGAGCTCTGAAATATGTGTATCAATGTTTGGTGTGTCCATTCTTCCACTGCTGTAAGAAAAAGATTTGAGGCGCCGATATAAACGTGCCAATACTGTCTCTGTTTGCATTATTTTGATAACATCGCCGTATATCTTCTGTAACTCGAATTCATTCTCTAGGTCTCTAACTACTGCAAAGTTGCAAACACAATGTAATGTTTTACTAACTTTTGCTGCACATTCCTCAAAGCTATAATAACCTAAACGAGCGTTAGCTATGTCGGCCACTGTACCGTGAATCGTATAAGTCAGATAATAGGACAATGCTAGTAGCGCTGGATTATCATTTACTGTGATACTGAGGACGGAAGAAGGTTGGTTGATCAATGGTATTGGCTCATTAATTTCGTGTAGGAATTCATGCTCAGCAAGTTGCTTAACGATGAGGGGCTGATCAAGTCCTTCAATCGTCTGCCAAGCGGCATCATTTAGGGTTATGATATTTTGCCGGAGTGCGTTCATATCATCGCACGCCACAGTCTGCTTTTTCTCTGCCGTGATTTGATTCATTGCCAAACGCAGAGCTTCGTCGTCTGTAGATGCCTGAATATGTCGCAACTTATCCGTTAAGCTTATCGCTTCATCGGTATAGAGATCGATATCAATGGTAATAAGTCCTGTGTCTATATAGTGTGAACCAAGTGCGAAATAATCAACTTGTTGCAACAAACCAGCCCGCTGCGTCATTTGCTTGAACGTATTCATCGCTAGATGTTCGTAAATATGTGCCTCAATCGGTGAAGTGGCTTGTTTGCAGAGAAAAATTCGTTGCATATCCGTCTATATATTATCACAGAGAATAGATAGTTTATTGACTTGTCTAGGTCATGTGCTTAGCTAGAATCGCTTACCGTTACCACTACGACCAGGTAGTGACCCTTAGTGTCATGTTCCTTTCTGTCGGTGCCTTTGCGCTTGGAGCGGTTACCTCCGCCGCGCATGAGAGCGTTATTGCGCCTCGTTTCGCACTTGGAACAAGGACAGACCTTCTTTGGGACACCGTAAGTCGAGCAGTTGCTGCTGCGGACCATGATAACTCCTTCTGGAGTTGGGCGAAGAAAAGCTATTCTTCGCGAAGCGAGACATCTCAAGCCTAGTAGCTTCCAGGCGAAACGCCAGCCTTTGCGATCGCAAAAGCCAATATATATACCAATAATAGAACAAAACGTCAATAGATTTTTGTCAATATTATGTTATAAAAATATCGTGGCCCCTGTTGCGAGACGTTGGTAAAGCATGCTGCTAACTGCTGAAATATTGTAATAAGTGCTAGTTCTGTCGTACCTCTTCCAAAGCACGGCTAGTCGCCTCGACCAGCTCCCGTACGATTTGATCGTACTCTTCGTATACGCGAAACCCAGCCGCATACGGATGGCCGCCGCCGCCGAAGTAGCCAGCGACCGTGTCGGCGATTGGTAAATTGCCGCGCAGGCGGGCCGTCAGTTTGCCATCAGGATAAGTTTTGATGACGCAGCTGAGCGCCACGCCCTCGACCAACCGTAGTTCGTCGCCGATCAGCGCGCCGGGGTTGTAGGCGTCGCTGTAGGCTTGAATTTCCTCGAACGGTACGTGCACCAGCGCCAATTGCCCGTCTAGTAAATATTCGATTCGCTCGATCAACTTGCCTTTGTACGCCAAAATTTCTGGCGATTTTTTCATAAATTCATGTCGTCGTTCTTCAATTTCGGCGTTAGATGCGCCGAGTGCAGTCAATTCACCAGCCACATGAAAGGTCGACGCAGTAGTGTTTGGTGTGGTGAGGCCCAGACTGTCAGACATGATGGCGATTAACAAATTTTCCGCTGCTTGCTGGTTGATGGTCCAGCCGGCATGGGTGAACAATTGGTATAGTAATTCCCCAGTAGCCACCACGGTATCAGAGAGCATGGTGTGCTCAAAACTCAGCGTGGACTCGGCAGTGTGGTGGTCGATAACCAAAACTGGGTGCGTTTCCAAAAAATGCCGTACGCCCGGCGTTTCTAAGACCTTGCTGAGTAGCACGTCGGCGCTGGTATCCACGATGATAGCCAGGTCGGCATGGGCTGGAAAATCGCTAACTACCCTGTCCCAACCGCGGATGTAGCGTAGATACTTGGGGATGTCGACCGGACAATACAACGTCACGGCTTTACCCAAATCACTCAGCACTTCCTCCAGCGCCAAGCTAGAACCCAGGCTGTCGCCGTCAGGATTTTCGGCTTGGATGATGACGATATTGTTGGCAGATTGGATGAGTTGTTGGGCGGTATCAAACATGCTCTTATTATAACAGACGAGGTTTTTACTGAGAGAGTGATAATATGTGATAAATACCACTATTATTGACAAAAAATAAAGTTTATGATAATATGGACACATAAGGTCCAAGGTGAGGATCAAAAGAAGAGGAGTTTTTATGAATAAATTTAAGAAAATCGGTGTTGCTATCTCTTTGGGGATTGCTCTCATCGGTGGTGTTTGGATGGCGACTCCATCTAAGGCTGCCAACTGTAGTAACTTTAATGTTGTCCACTGTGGTACCAATTCTCTGTCAGAATTGAAATCAGCATATGCTCGTCCAGAGATCAAATCATTGTACAACCAATGGTATATTAATGATGAGATGGTACAAGGCGGTTCAAACATGCGTGAGGGTGTGGTTGACGCTAATGGAAACATTACTGTCGATGGTCGTGTTGTTGCCACCAATGCAGTAACTGTCCAGGCAAAAGCTGGTACTCGCCAGGTGACGCCTTCTCGTCAGTATAGCGCTGCTGGCCACACGTATTACCAATACACAACTGGTCAGAGCTTTATTGACGGTATTACACGGTACAAAATTTATGCTTGGTTTGACAATGATGGCAAGTTTATCACTGGTGTCATCAAGGATTGTGGTAACCCAGTCTGGGGTCCTCCTACAACTCCTCCAGCAAAACCTGTGTTGACCTGTGATGCGATGCAAAAAACTGCAGTGTCTCGTGATACCTTCAAGTTTAGCACCAAAGCGACTGCTAAGGGTGGCGCTAGTGTCACCAGCTACACCTACAACTTTGGTGACGGCACCACTAAAACAACTACCTCATCTGAAATTCAACACACATACGCAAAAGCTGGTAACTATAAAGTTACCGTTACGGTGAATGGTAAAGAAGGCTCCAATGTTCAAAAAACTAGCCAAAACTGTCAGACGACTGTCACGGTTAACCCTGAGCCTACTATGGAAGTTTGCCGGTTGTCAGACAAGAAGTACCCAGTAACTATCAAGGCTTCAGAATTTGACGCTAAGAAGCACTCAAAGAACCCGAACGACTGCAAGGAAGCTCCAGCTAAGATCAAGGTTTGTGTCATCGAAACGAAAGAGATTCGTGAGATTAAAAAGGAAGAGTTTACTGAGTCGAAGCACACGACTGACATGAGTAAATGTCAACCAGCACCAACGACTCCTACTCCTCCAACAACTCCTGAATTGCCACGGACTGGTACCGAGAATATGGTTGTATCAGTACTGGGTCTTGGTGGACTAACTACAGCAGCTGTCGCCTACGTCATTAGTCGCCGCCGCTTGTAAATATAGCTGATGACGAAAGAAATACCCGCTTGATGTCGAGCGGGTATTTTGATTAGTTAGCTTTTCTTGCGAGTTGTGGGCTTTTTGGCGGAAGCTTTTGACTTGGTTGATGCGCGGCCGCGGCGAGCGGGTTTTGCGGGTGCGGCCTTCAGGAGCTCCAGAGCCTGTTCGTGCGTGATGGTTTTTGGGTCGGTGTCCTTGGGAATTTTAGCGTTTTTAATGCCGTCGGTGATATATGGACCGAAGCGGCCGTTAAGGACTTTGACACCATCGCCGAAATCAGCGATATTCTTCTCGGCTTCGGCCTGGAGTTTGGCGGCGTAGAGTTCGCGAGCTGTTTCTAGGGTGATGGTGTGCGGATCTTCAGGTTTGATGGAGACGAAGAGCTTGCCGACTTGGATGTATGGGCCAAAGCGGCCGATGTTGGCTTTGATGTCTTGCCCGTCTTCGGTTTGGCCAACGACGCGCGGCAATTTGAACATTTCTAGTGCTTGCTCTAGGGTGACCGTTTCGATTTTCGCACCTTTTGGTAGCGGTGCAAAGCGTGGCTTGTCCTCATCGTCAGTGGTGCCCAGTTGTAACATTGGGCCAAAGCGGCCGAAGCGTGCTAAGATTGGCTTACCAGATTTTGGATCAATGCCGACTTCGCGGTTAGCACCGACTTTGCTACGGTCGATACCGCCTGACTGTTCGATCAATTTGTGAAATGGCGTATAAAATCCGTGCAGCATGGCGCTTTTGGCCAGATCAGCTGCAGCGATTTTATCAAATTCAGTTTCGACGTTGGCGGTGAAATCATAGTCAACGATTTGCGTGAAATGGTCGGTCAAAAAGTCAGCAATCAGTTCCCCACTCGGCGTTGGGATGAGCTTACCGCGGGTGGAGCCGGTTTTTTCCTGGACGATGTCGCGGCTGACTTCTTCGCCGTTATAGCTCAGGACGATAACGTCGCGCGGCTGACCTTCACTGTCGCCTTTTTCAACGTAGCCGCGGGTTTGCACGGTGTCGATGATGGTGGCATAGGTGCTTGGTCGGCCAATGCCGAGGTCCTCGAGCTTCTTGACCAGTGAACCTTCGGTGTAGCGGGCTGGTGGTCGGGCGAAGGTTTGGCGGGCGGTGATGTTGTGAGTTTCAAGTGTGTCGCCGGTGTGGAGCTTTGGCAAGATTTCGTCTTTGCCGCCGCCATAGACACGCAAGAAGCCGTCAAAGGTGATGACTTCGCCTTTGGCTTCAAAATGTAACTTGTCGTTTTCTTGGATATCTATGGAAATTGTCGTCTTCTCTAATTTGGCTGCCGACATTTGGGATGCCAGGGTGCGGCGGCGAATGAGGTCGTAGAGTTTTTGGTCGTACTCGTTGGAGGTGACGGTTTCGCGGGTGATATCGGTCGGGCGGATGGCCTCGTGGGCTTCTTGGGCGGAGGCGGATTTGGTTTTGAATTTGCGCACAGTTGAATAATCCGGGCCGTACAACCGCTTGATGAAATCAGTCGCGCTGGCGATGGCCTGCCCGCTCAAATTGACCGAGTCGGTACGCATGTAGGTGATTTTACCGTCTTGGTAGAGCCGTTGGGCCGACGCCATGGTAGCTTTGGAGCTAAAGCCAAGTTTGGCGTTGGCTTCCTGTTGCAAAGTCGAGGTCGTAAACGGTGCGGCTGGGTTGCGGGTGCCAGGCGTCTTTGAGATGTCGCTGACGGTGAACGTGGCTGGCTTGAGGCTGTTCAAGAATTCGTGAGCAGCTGCTTCGGAATCAAATTTTTGATTGAGCTCGGCTTTGAATTCTTGATTGTCGTGGATGAATATGGCGGTCACCTTGAACTGTGAGCTGCCTGCAAATTTCATAATTTCTCGTTCGCGTTCGACCAGCAGCCGCACTGCCGGGCTCTGAACGCGGCCAGCCGATTTGCCGCCCGGCACCTTTTGCCAGACCACGGGGCTGAGCTCAAAGCCGACCAGTCGGTCGAGGATTTGCCGGGCTTGCTGTGCCTGCACCAGATTCATGTCAACGGTGCGCGGGTTCTGGACAGCGGTGGTGATTGCGTCCTTGGTGATCTCGTGAAAGACGATGCGCTTGGTCGTCTCAATCGGCAGGTCCAACACTTTACAGAGATGCCAGGCGATAGCCTCTCCTTCGCGGTCTTCATCGGTGGCCAGCCAGACGTTGTCTTTGCCGACAGCCTTGACGTTTTTCTTGAGCTCGGTGATGACTTTCTTTTTCTCAGGGTCGACTTCGTAGACAGCAAAAAAATCATTCGCCACATCAATCGGCGGCGTGCCGTCCTTGGTTTTTTTGACAATTGAGCGGATATGTCCCACGCTTGATAAAACATGAAAATCCTTGCCCAAATATTTCTCAATGGTTTTGGCTTTGGCTGGTGACTCGACGATGACGAGATTTTTCATAACTTTATATTATACCATATCGGACGACCCATCAAATAATGGCCGTTTGAGCGTGGCGGTTTCTGCGCTATTTCTGGTTACTATCCATCAGATCGCGGGCGCGCTTAACGTATTGTCCAGCCGCTACTGCTGCCACAGGAAGATAGCCGGCAAAGCTCAGTGTACCTAGCCCCTTCAGTGCCTTGGCGGTTTTCTGATAACCCAAGGACTCTGCTGACTTGCCGATGATGAGTAATGTCGTGGTTGCTGCGAGCAGTGCGCTGCTGACTCGTCCTGCTTGAGTTGGGCGAAGTGGCTCGCGTTCATCAGGGAGTTGCTTGTGTTTGCATTCGGCAACAGCGGTAGCAATGGCTTTTGTTGATTCTAGGCCAGCAATTGTCGCCACCATGGCTTTTGATGTGGGGTCCTCTTGTGATAA
Organism: uncultured Candidatus Saccharibacteria bacterium; assembly: GCA_963533325.1. GTDB lineage: Bacteria > Patescibacteriota > Saccharimonadia > Saccharimonadales > Saccharimonadaceae > Nanosynbacter. The sequence continues at coordinate 6,824 of CAUSOC010000022.1, forward strand.
CTTCAGTAGTGCTGCTGCTCCAACGATTTTATCCCTGATGGGGTCTAGCTTGATGCCTAATTTTGACTGTTGGTTAAGGGCCCTCGCCAGTGAACCATCGACTTTGTCTGACAACTCACCAGCAACTAGTGCTGCCATGCCCTTGAGGGAGTCGGCATGCTTGATACCGTATAGGCTGAGCATCGCACCTGCTACCGTCACACCGTTCGGTAGTGTTACTATGTCGTCTGAGACAGGTTGTTCTTCTGGGGACTTGGTGGGACGAAACTGTGGTTGATGTTCTGCATTCATTGACAATATAATAACACTATGGTGAAGTATATTCAAGCATAGGCGTTATCGTAGCGTCCAGTTGTTTGCCCCGAGTGGCTTGATCACGCCATTAATCTCCAACATGGTGAGTGCGGTGGCAAAATCAGCTGCTGGCAGTCCGGACTGTTTTTGTAGCTCATCGCCGTCACGTACGCCATTTTTGATGAGCTTGGCGATGGTAATTTCAGCTGGTGTAGAACCAATTGGCAATGCGCATTGGGTGGGCTGGGTGGATTTCCAAGTTGGCGCAATGGCGTTCAAAATATCCTTGGCTGAGAGCGCTGGATTGGCACCTTGAAGCAGCAGGTTGTTACACCCTGCGGATAATGGGCTGGTGATGTTGCCGGGAACGACAAACACGTCACGCCCCTGCTCGAGGGCGTATGCTGCGGTATTGAGCGTACCGCTACGTTCAGCCGCTTCGGTGATGATGATAGCGTCTGCCAGCCCGCTAACCAGGCGGTTTCTTTGCAAAAAGCTCCATTTGCGTATTTTCATGCCGTCGCCGCGCATCCATTCTGACAGGACTGCGCCGCCCTGTTTGATGATGTTTTCTGCTAATCCTCGGTTGCTGCGCGGTGCAATATCTGGGAGCTCTGACGTGACGATGCCAATGACCGTGCCACCAGCATTGAGAGCTGCGGTCTGGGCAATGCTATCAACGCCAAGTGCTAGTCCACTGATGATAATCACCCCGGCTTGTGCCAGGTCTGTGGCTAACCGTTCGGTAACCTCGCGTCCATAGCTGCTTGGTTTGCGTGTACCGACGATCGCGACTCGAGGAGCCTGGCTATCTGGGAGTTTTCCCATAAAACATAACCTTTTTGGCGGCTTGGCAATATTGACCAACCTCTTGGTGAAAATATGCTCCTCTGGTAGTACTGTATTGATTTCCATGACTTTTATTGCAAAAAGTATTGACACTATGTCAAATCTTTGCTATAATGATACACGATT
>CAUSOC010000023.1:0-7600 GCA_963533325.1 uncultured Candidatus Saccharibacteria bacterium
GATAATCTCAATCTCATCAGCAATCATCTTACTTTCTGACCCCAAATTACCGTCACGGTCGCGGGCTGAATTTTTACCAGTCACCCGAATGACAGCGTCCTGGACGAGTTTGGCGCCAACTTGCTCATACAAATTTGGAAAAACGATCACTTCACCCTCGCCAAATTTGTCCTCTAACCCCACAAAGGCCATTTTGCTGCCAGATTTGGTGATGATAGTGCGAACGTTCGTGATGATGCCACCAATTGTCATGAGTCGGCCATCATATTCTGGTACCAGCTGGGTCAATGGCTGCGTTTGCTCAAGCAAGTACGTAGCGTAAGCGTCCAAAGGATGTGCCGAGATATACAAGCCCATCAGCTCGCGTTCCCACGTCAAGTACTCCTTATCATTCTTGTTCGGCGACGGCATTAACTGCATGGTCGGCTGAGCCACAGCCGCGTCATCACCCAACATGCCAAACAAATCAGTCTGCCCACTCGCCGCTTCTTTTTGAACTTTTTGGGCAAAGGCAGTGATAGTGTCTAGGTTAAACAATAAGTCGTGGCGATCACCAAAGCTATCAAATGCGCCACATTTAATGAGCGATTCCCAAGCTTTGCGGTTAAACTTGCTGGTTGACACGCGTTTGGCGAAATCTTCGATGCTAGTGAATTTACCGTCTTCACGGGCGCGCAACAATTCTTCGACTGCGCCGACACCAACGCCCTTAACCGCTGCCATGCCAAAACGAATTTTCTTTTCGCCAGGCACCACCGCAAATTCAACAAATGACTCATTGACGTCTGGGTTGAGAACCTCGATACCCATATGTTTACACTCGGTCATCTCGATAGCCAGGCGCTCGGTGTCATCCTGATCACTAGTCATCAGCGCCGCCATGAAGGCGTCAGGATAATGCGCCTTGAGGTACGCCGTCCAATAGGCGATCAAGCCATAACATGCCGCGTGCGACTTATTGAAACAGTAGTTAGCAAATTCCTCCAGCGCATCCCAGAACTGCTCAGCAATTTCCTTGGTCGCACCACCAACCTTGACTGCGCCCTCGACAAATTCTGGTTTAACCTTTTTCATCAGGTCGATTTTCTTTTTACCCACCGCTTTACGCAGGGTGTCAGCCTGACCGCCAGTAAAGCCACACCATTCTTTGGAAATCTGCATAAATTGTTCCTGGTAAACCAAAATACCGTAGGTATTCTTCAACGAGTTTTCCATACCAGGGTGCAGATAGGTAATCTCTTCTTCGCCGTGCTTACGCTTGATGAATGAGTCGATAAACTGCATCGGCCCCGGGCGGTACAACGCCACCATGGCGATGATGTCTTCAAAGACGCTCGGTTTGAGCTCACGCAGGTACCGCTTCATACCAGCCGATTCCAACTGGAAGACACCGGTGGTATCGCCGCGCTGGAATAGTTTATACGTTTCCGCATCGTCCAGCGGCAAGTGAGATAGATCAATATCCGTTTTATACACTTTACGGATAATGCGCAGCGCGTTGTTGATGATAGACAAGTTAGACAGGCCCAAAAAGTCCATCTTCAATAGCCCCAGTTCCTCGACCGGGCCCATCGGATACTGCGTTGCCACCACACCCTTTTGTGCCATCTCGAGCGGCACGTATTTCACCAAATCATCCGGCGCAATCACCACGCCGGCGGCATGCACACCATGTGAACGAATAGTCCCTTCTAGCCGTGAGGCAAAGTCATAGACAGTTTTGGCAGTCGGGTTAGTTTCGTATTCTTTTTTAAGATCAGGGTCTTCCTCCAGCGACTTTTTGATCGGTACATGGCGACCCTGGACTGGCGGTGGGATGAGCTTGGCCAGCCGGTCAGATTCACCGTATGGAACTTGCAATACCCGCGCCACGTCACGCACCGAGGCACGCGCTGCCATGGTGCCAAAAGTACAAATATTGGCGACTCGTTCTGAACCGTATTTCTTGGCACAATATTCAATCACTTCACCGCGACGGGTATCTTGAATGTCGATATCGATGTCGGGCATGGAGATACGGTCAGGGTTAAGGAAACGCTCGAACAGCAGGTCATAATGTAGCGGATCAAGGTCGGTGATGTTCAGGGCATAGGCGATGATGGATCCGGCCGCCGAGCCACGCCCTGGTCCGAAAATAATCCCTTGAGATTTTCCCCAGTTGATAAAATCCTGAACGATGAGAAAGTAGCCGTTATAGCCCATCTTGTCGAGCACGCCAAACTCCATGTCCAGCCGCTCAATTTGATCGTCAGACAACATGGCGCGCAGCTCGTCGTTTGGCAATTTCTTGGCGTCTTCCAATTTCATGCCAGCGTAGCGTGCTGCCATGCCGCTATACACCAAATGATCCAGATATTCTTTTTCAGACTCGCCGTTTGGCGTCGGGAATTTCGGGATGAGAATATCGCCCAGTTTGATCTCCACGTCACAGCGGTCGGCGATGGCTTTGGTGTTGGCAATTGCCTGTGGGTTGGTTTTTTGCCACCGTGAAATAATGTCTTCTGGTGTCGTCAAATGCAGCTCAAAATCCTTCAAGCTCATCCGCTTTTCATCGCTCAAATACGCACCAGTGCCAACGCACAGCAAAATCTCATGCGCCTCTTGGTCTTCGTGATTGAGGTAATGGCCGTCGCTGGTTACCACACACGGAATGTCCAGTTCCTCACTGATGCGCTCGATGTAATCATTGACCTTTTTCTGCTCCGGCCAGTGACTGCGCGCTTCAGGGTGACCATGATCTTGCAGCTCCATGTAGTAGCGATCGCCAAAGACTGACTTATACCAGCCAGCGATTTCCTTAGCTTTGTCATAATCATCATTGCGCAGATTCTCGCCCAGCTCACCACCGATACAGCCGGACATACAGATGATACCCTCGTTGTATTGCTCGAGTAGCTCGTGGTCAATACGCGGTTTGTAGTAGACGCCCTCAAGGTTAGCGATGGTGCTGAGCTGCATCAGGTTTTGATAGCCCTTGTGGTTCATGGCGAGTAGCGTCAGGTGATAGCGTGCCTTGTCCTTGGCAGGGTCGCGGTCGTGACGACTCCGCGCTGCCACGTAGGTTTCGATGCCGATGATTGGCTTGATGCCAGCACTCTTGGCGGCTTTATAAAACTCAATGACGCCTGACATCGTGCCGTGGTCAGTGATAGCACAAGCTTCCATGCCGAGCTCCTTCACTCGGGCGACCATGTCAGGAATTTTGGTTAATCCATCGAGAAGTGAGTGGTGAGTGTGATTGTGCAGGTGTACATAATCAGACGGTTTCAAAACCGCCGACATACCGCCGTTATTTTTCCCCTCTGTCGTCATTAGTCTTAGTATAGCACGTTAGCGGCGACTCTGCATGGTGTTGATCAGTGTATTAAAGAAATCAGCCAGCGGCGGGAACACGTCAACTAGATGACCCAGTACCCAAACTAAAATAGTCACCGAAAGAGTGGCGCCCAGCACCGAACCAAAGCCAAAAAAGATGCCGCGCCAAAAGTTCATGCTGTAAACTTGACGGCGAGAACGGTGAAAATCAAAGAACAAGTCTTCTAAAATTGCCTGACGGGCGCCATTTTCATTGTCACGAATGACTTTTTTAGTAGCCCTTTGTATTAATGACTTTTCTGAAGTATTATTTTTGACCACGTTTTGCCTTTCGCGTAAACTTTTTCATCAGTGCCCCCAGCGCTAAGGCTGAAGAAACGACCGAAAGCATTGATGATGCTTCGGTGTAATTCTGCTGGATAGCTCGTGAGTGCTGCATGGTTTTTTGGACATGACGACTCAGGCTGATCACCAAACATATCAATGTGATGACGATGATCATCAAGGTAACCAAAATAATTGACAAAATGATAACGATCTCATTCATGGTGCTATTATAGCCTATTTCAGCCGATCTGTCAGATGTTGACGAAGTGCCGGACCAAGTTTTTCATCTCGCAGCCCAAAGTCAATGATAGTTTTGAGATATTCAAGCTTATCACCGGTGTCATAGTACGTGCCGTTGGTGATTTCCACGCCATAGAAGTTATGCCCTTCATCAATCATGCGCTGCATAATCGGCTGAATGGCAAACTCACCGTGGCCATTAAACTCCTGGCGGGCGCGCTCCAAGTACGGGAAGAAATCAGCCGCCAGCAAATAACTACTCACACTGGCTAAATCACTCGGTGCGTTGGCTTTACCTGGCTTTTCAACGATGTTTGTGATAGCAATCGTTCCGTCATCGAGTTGTTGACCAGCCGCGATACCATAGCGATCAAATTCTGCATCATCAATGATTTTTTTGCAAGACAGCACTGCGCCATCCAATTTTTCTGCAGCAGCAATCATCTGTTGAAAACGGCTTGGTGTCGCGTCGATAAAGTCGTCAGCAAACGTATAAATCACTGGCTCGTCCGGCCCAATCAAATGCGCAGCACATGCCAAAGGAGTCGCGTTGCCATATGGACCTTTTTGGCGAACGTACACAAAGTTAGCCATTTCCGACAGTGAGTGAACCAGGTCAATCAACGGGCGCTTCTTGTCACCACCAGCCCGCAAATTCGCTAACAAATCTTCGTTCGGCACGTCAAAATGATCTTCAATGGCACGCTTGTTGGCGCTTCCGACGATGATAATGTCGCGAATACCGGCAGCAACCAGTTCTTCCACAACGTATTGGATGATTGGCTTATCAATCAGTGGCATCATCTCCTTAGGCATCGCTTTAGTTTGTGGCAAAAACCTAGTGCCAAATCCTGCTGCTGCAATCACTGCTTTTGTCGGTTTTCTCATATCTCGTTCTCCTTTATTATCGCCTTATTCATCAAAAAATCTTTCACCATGTCCCGCAATGCTGCGTAATCCAAATTCTCCGAATCAACGGTCACTGTTGTGATATTATCTGCAACCAGTGGACGATATTTGTCACGAATTTCGTGTTCCGTCAATTTATCATACAAATCATCAGTGTGCACTGAGTGGCGGTTACCAGACCGCCTGCGGGCATAAAATCGCCGCTTCACTTCCGTCAAGCTACACGTCACGTAAATCTGCAGAATTGGTCGATGTGGGCTATGCCGCAAAATCTCTTCTGCAGCTGACGTTTGCAATGCCGACTCAATGATAATCTGCTCACCCAATTTCTCAAATTCAATCCCCAACTCTAGAACTGCCCGTCGAGTCACACGACCCAAGGCACTGCTCTGCTGATCAGTGTATGTTCCGCCCAGATGATCAGCCAAAAACTCTTTGACAGCATCTTGCGCGACACCACGCACCCCCACATCTTGCATCAAACGCTTTGCTAACGTCGTTTTACCAGATCCAGGGATGCCAGTAATGATGATCATCAGCTATAGCCTCTCGCGGATCAATTTTTGCGCCAAGCTTGGGTTAGCCTGACCTTTGGAACGCTTCATAACTTGACCGACGAGGTAACCAATGGCTTTGTCTTTGCCCGAGCGAATGTCGGCGATGGAAGCTGCCGAGGCTGGGTCGCTGAGCACTTCGTCAACGATGGCAGCGATAGCCGACTCGTCAGACACCTGCAGCAAGTTCTTTTCTTCAGCAAGTTTGCGCGGATGCGTGGCGCCCGCCAACAATTCGTTAAATAATTCCTTGGCATTAGTGCTGGAAATCTCTGCCTTCTCGGTCATCTCCGCCAATTCTACCAAATCATCGACCGACACATGTGGCGCACTACCGTCAGTTGACGTGCTGTCATTGTCGGCGTCATTGCCATTAGCCGTTAAAGCACTCGCAAACCAGTGTGCCACTCGCTTAGCAGACGCATCGCCTGATTTCTCCTGTACTTCCAGCATGATGGATGCGTAATTTTGGTTGGACAATAACGAATTAACCACTGACTTGTCCAAACCTAGCCCGCTCCATTTTTCACGATATTCACCCGGTAACATCGGCACCTCAGCCTGAATCCGCGCAATTTCCTCATCGCTCAGCACCACTGGCGGGATGTCGGCATCAGGCATGTAGCGATAGTCCTGGGCATCTTCTTTCGAACGCTGTGAAGTAGTAATTTGCTTGTCGTCGCTCCAGCCGCGAGTTTCCTGCACCACCTGCTCACCACTTTCCAGCAGGTCAACTTGGCGTTTGAATTCGTATTCAGCGGCACGCTCGACGCTGCGGAATGAATTGAGATTCTTCACTTCCGCGCGTTTGCCAAGCTCGGTCGCGCCTTTCTTGGCCACCGAAATATTGACATCAAACCGCATATTGCCATGATACAAATCACCGTGCGTCACGCCAGCATAGACCATCAATTTGTGCAGCTCCGAAGCGTAGGCTTTGGCCTCCTCGGCAGAATGAATATCCGGCTCAGAAACGATTTCAATCAGCGGCGTACCAGCGCGGTTGAGGTCAACCAGCGAATAGCCATCGTGGTGCGTCAATTTACCGGCGTCTTCCTCCATGTGCGCGTGATGAATCCGCACTCGTTTGAGCGAACCATCTTCTAGCGGCGTGTCAACATAGCCAGCCAAAATGATCGGCTGGTACATCTGCGAGGTCTGATAACCTTTTGGCAAGTCAGGGTAAAAATAATGCTTGCGATCAAACCGGCTAACGCGAGCAATCGGCGCATTCAACGCCTTGCCAGCACGCACCGCCAACTCAACAGCGTGCTTGTTGAGCACCGGCAGCATGCCCGGCAGACCAAAGTCAATCTCGTGCGTTTTTTCATTTGGCTCAGCATTACGCGCGTCATTGTCAGCCGGGCTAAACAGCTTGGTTTTGGTCGCCAGCTGGACGTGGCATTCGATACCAATGGTCATTTCATATTCATCATATACACTCATCATAACGCTCCCAAATCTTTTAGTGCTTGTTCAAAGCTTGTCATGGCTCGCCGAAAACTTTGCGCGGTCAGTTTCACGTTGGTTTCGTGGGCGATTTGATTGCGCAATTTATGCGCCGCCCACAACCCATTTTCATCCGTCCAGTCACCCTTGCGAGCTCTCAGTCTGTCGCCCATCGTCGTACCTGCCACGCCGCAATCGCGCATGGCTTTGTCGAGCAGCTTGTCAGCTTTGACGATTGCCATTTGCAGACCATCCGAACCGCCCGCCTTGGCGCCGTGTTGAATCGCCCGCCAAACTTTTCGGTACATTTCCCTGTCAAGCTTTTGGTGCCCGCGTGATGTCAATTGGATAAAAATAATCAACAACGCGCCAATCACCAACGCCGCTACCACCAGCGCGATCAACAAGCCGTCCATCAGGCAGCCTCCACTTCTGAGGCCAACTTCAACAAGTTGCTGTCTGATTGGCGGTCACCAATCAGCTGGACGCCAATTGGCAAGCCTTCGTCACTAGTTCCAGCTGGCACGGAAATCGCTGGCAGTCCCGCCAAGCTAGCTGGCACCGTCATGATGTCTGCTAGGTACATCTTGATCGGATCATTGGTATTTTCGCCAAGTTTAAAGGCTGGCGTTGGTGCGACCGGCATCAGCAGCGCATCGTACTCAGCGAACAACTGCTTGAATTCATTGATGAGTAAGGTGCGCGCTTTTTGCGCCTGCATATAGTAAGCGTCAAAAAAGCCACTCGACAACACAAAGCTACCAATCATAATTCGTCGCTTATTTTCCGTGGTAAAACCTTCGTTG
>CAUSOC010000024.1:0-7393 GCA_963533325.1 uncultured Candidatus Saccharibacteria bacterium
CACCAGCTATGAATCGACTGGTCGTAAAATGGACGCACCAAAAGTAAGCGCCCAGTACAAAAAGGAAAAACGTGCGAATTTCCGTGCTCAAAAAACCAAGACCGTCGCTCCAGCTACCGCCAAATCGTCACATGCATCCAAGTCAGTTCCTCAGCCAGCAGCTCCCGAGACGCCACCTGCGCGCCTGTTTCTGCAAGTAAAAGATCCGAGTGATCACGACAAACTGATCTCCCTCAAAAAGATCTGCTCAACATCACCAGGGATCACCGATGTTGTGTTGGTGCTTGGCGAGAATGACCACAAGTCTGCCATTCGCTTGCCGTTCAAAGTCGATCCAGCAGCTCAGCTACTTGAAGAACTGAAGGCGTTGTTGGGCGAAGAATGTATCAAATTGACATAATCATCAGCGGCATATCATCTGGTATAGTGCCATGCCGCAGGCAACGCTGACATTGAATGATTCTTTAGTGCCAAACATTGGGATTTCTACTGTCGCGGCACAGCGCGCTAAATGTTCGGCCAATATGCCATCGACTTCTTCGCCCAGCAGCAACGCGAACGCTTTTGGTGGAATAAAATCTGGTAGTGAAGTACTATCTGGCGCTTGCTCCAGTGCGATGACTGGTAGGTTGCCGGTGCGCTCATTTTCCTCCAGCCACTCCTCCAGAGTTTCATAGCGTCTAAAGGGAACCATTTGCTCAGCGCCTAGTGCTGTTTTGTGAATTTGCTTGGTTATTTTCTCAACCAGGTGCGGTAGTCGCGAGTCTGGTTGATTGATGATCGCCAAATCTGGAAATGGAGTATAGCCGCTGATGACGATGTGCTTTACTCCCAGGCCTTCTGCTGTGCGAAAGATAGCGCCGACATTGTGGGTCGAACGGATATTGTGCAAAATAAGTGTAATTTCTGGTCGCATGAACTTATTATATCATTCGCTAAATCATAAGCACTTTGCTATAATGTTGGTGATGGATGAAGATTCTATTCAAATACGTCGTCGCCAGCAAGACGAAGATGCTACCAGGAAACGAGCGTCAATTTTAGGCTTGCAATATTTAGACACTCGCAGTTTTGAGGCTGATTTGCCGCTGGAACGAGACATTTTGACAATTGAGGAGATGTATAAAGGACGCATCATTCCTCTGGCACACAACGACACTGATTTGTCGTACCGCTTTGGTGTAACTTCGCAGACGCCTCAGTCGTTGATTGCTAAAATGACAAAGGATTATCGCGAAGTTGGTAAAGTCGCACACTTTTTCTTGATATCAGGCGCCGCTTTTCGTTCATTTATGTTGCGGTTCGACCCGCCAAAGAGTATCGTCTATGATGATATCGAAATTGCCAAAGAGGGCGACAGCGAAACACTGCAACAGGTGAGTCAAACACTGGCAACGGTCAGTTCAAATGACGTCTTTAACTACATCGTTGATCAAGCTGACAGGCTAGGCGCATCCGACATTCACATTGAAAATCAGCGTGAGTCAATTCGTATCCGTATGCGTGTTGATGGCGCACTGCACCCAGTGGCTGAGCTCAGTCGTGACCGCTACCGTGTTATCATGGCGACCCTGGCGTCTCGCGCAAATATTTCTACTGCAGCGACCGAACCGCAGTCTGGGCACATGCAACAGGAGATTTATCGTGACGGCGCTTCACATCTCTTGAACTTGCGTGTTGAAGCAGTGCCAACAGTGTATGGCCAAGATGTGGTGATGCGTTTGTTCAACTTTGATACCGCCATGTTGAATTTGGATTTGTTGAGCATCACTCCGGCTGAACGTGCGCAAATTGATGAAGTTATCTCACACCCACGCGGTATGGTTTTGATGGTTGGTCCGACAGGGTCTGGTAAGTCAACCACGCTTTACAGCATTTTGAATGCATTGAACACTACTGATCGTAAAATTATCACCCTGGAAGATCCAGTGGAAAATACCATCCCTGGTGTCACGCAAATCCCCATCGACACCACGGTTGGCCAGGAATTTGCTGACGGTCTTCGCAGTGTGCTGCGTATGGACCCGGACGTCGTGATGGTTGGTGAGATTCGTGACAACGAAACTGCCCGCACTGCCATCCAGGCGTCAATCACCGGACACTTAGTTTTGAGTTCGTTCCATGCCAACTCAACGGCGGCGGCGTTTAGTCGTATGATTGATATGATTGGTCAAAATCCTATCTTCAGCTCGGCGGTGCGGCTGCTGATTGCTCAGCGATTGGTCAGGCGGCTGCATGATGAAAGCAAAGAGGAGTACGAGCCAGATGAGGCGACTCGTCGCTGGGTAAAGGAGACGCTGAAAGGGATTCCTGACACGGTCGAATGCCCAGACCTAGACACGTTTAAGCTGTGGCGACCAGTGTCAACGCCAGAAGCACCATTTGGTTATAAGGGTCGTATTCCAGTGATGGAACAGTTGATTGTGACTGAAGAAATTCAGAAGTTTTTGCGTGGAGATATTGTTGATATTCACGCTGAAGCCATTGAAGAAGTTGCTAAAAAGCAGGGGACTATTACGCTGTTGCAGGCTGGTGTATTGGCAGCATTACGCGGTGAAACCACCATCGAAGAAGTGAACCGCGTCATTTAGGCGCGGCTCTTATGGTTGTATAAGTTAGTGGAGAATTTGCTACCGTATCACTGCGGCGACGGTTGAGACCACGCGCTCATCAAACGGCGAAGGAATGACTTCGTCAGCAGTTGGGTTTTCGACTAGCCCCGCTAGTGCTTCAGCGGCAGCCAGTTTGTGCTGGTCGGTAATCTTTTTCACGCCGTGATCGAGCGCCCCACGGAAGATGCCTGGAAAGGCCAGGGAATTATTCACTTGGTTTGGAAAATCACTACGGCCGGTGGCTACCACCGCTGCGCCAGCCTCCCGAGCGATATCTGGCATGATTTCTGGCACTGGGTTTGCTAGGGCAAAGATGATTGGACGCTCGGCCATTTTCTGCACCAACTCCGGTGTGAGTAGTCCAGCGCGTGACACGCCGATGAACACGTCAGCGTCAGTGATGGCGTCGTCGATTGAGCCAGACTGTGAAGCATCGACGTACTCTAGTAGCGCGGTTTTTTCCGCATTCAAATCCGTGCGAGATGCGCCAACGATACCGCGGCTGTCTACTGCCACAATGTTCCTCGCGCCATATAGGTGTAACAATTTGATGATGGCCGTGCCGGCTGCCCCAGCACCAATAACCACAAATTTACAGTCAGCCAGGTTACGCCCGGTTAATTTGGCAGCATTGATTAGCCCTGCCAGCACCACGACCGCTGTGCCGTGTTGATCATCGTGAAACACAGGGATATCCAGCTCGGCCTTGAGGCGCTCTTCAATCTCAAAACACTTTGGCGCAGCGATGTCTTCCAGGTTGATAGCGCCAAAGCTTGGTGCAATTGCCTTAACTGTGGCGATAATCTCTTCCGTGTCGTGAACATCCAGGACAACTGGCACAGCGTCAACATTAGCAAAATGCTTGAACAGCAGTGCCTTACCTTCCATCACTGGCATGGCGGCTTTTGGCCCCAAATCACCGAGACCCAAGATGGCTGAGCCATCGGAAATGACGCCGACCAAATTATTCGTCCAGGTGTACTTTGGCAAGTCTGCTGGATTTTCGGCGATCGCTTGGCTGACTGCGCCAACGCCCGGGCTGTAATACGAGCTCAATTTGTCACGATCCAGTTCCTCTTGGTCGCGTAAACTGGTAGTAATTTTACCCTTATATTTTTCGTGTAATTCAAGTGCTAATTTGTTGTAATCCATATCACTATTGTACTCCATATGGCAGGTTTTCTCCATCAGCTCGATAGATCATGTAATTCGTACGTCCATATAACCGTCAGGCGCCTTGTATAGTTTCATATTCTATGCTAAAATACACTGAAGTTGTACAGAGTTAAATTATTCAAGCTTTGTTAGGTGTGGAGCCGCAGGAGTACAACTGCGTGGCCAGCCGAGGCGGGTTTGAAAGATAGGAAATATCATGAGTTTTGAGTTAATCAACAAAGTCAATCAAGCACAGAAAAAGCAAGCAGTTGTTGACGCCCGTAGCGGTGACACCGTTCGTGTCTACCAGAAGATTAAAGAAGGCAATAAAGAGCGTATCCAGATGTTTGAAGGTGTGGTCATCCGCACTGACAACAAAGGCTCGCACACCTCACGCATCACTGTTCGCAAAATCGCCTCAGGTGTTGGCGTGGAAAAATCATTCTTGTTGCACAGCCCGCTGATTGAAAAGGTAGAAATCGTCCGCCGTGCCAAGGTTCGCCGCAAGTTCCTCAGTTTCCTACGTAAGCGTTCTGGTAAGTCAGCTCGCTTGACTGCCAAAAACTTTGACCGCGTGGCTGTCAATAACGTGCATGACGCCAAGGCTGAAGCAGAAGCTGAACGCTTGAAAGAGGAGGCTGCACAAGCTGCCGCTGCCAAGCAAGCTGAAAAAGACGCTGCTCAGGCAGAGCTTGACGCCAAAGCTGCTGAAGTAGAAGCACGCCACAAAGAAGCGTAATTGGTTTTGAGGCAAACAGGCCGCCCTCTCTGGGGGCGGTTTTCTCATGGTATAATGCCAATATGTCGATCTTTCATTATATCTCTGTGTTCGTTCCCGTGACTTTGGCATGTGTAGTGCCATATGTGTTGCGCCGTCATGGCGTCACTGACGAAAAGAAGTATCGCTGGTTGTTATACCTCGCTTGTGTGCTATTCTTCATCTCGTGGTATTTACCGTCGCCGCTCATCGACGGGCGAGACACCAGTTTTACGACGCATTTCGTGGGCGGCGGAGTGTTCACAGGGCTGTTGTGGATATATTTGGTATTGGCGATGCACTGGCGGTCGCACTGGCTGGTGATGGCGTTTTCGCTGTTTGCACTGGTGTCGGCGCTCGGTTGTATCAATGAACTGGCGGAATTATATATGGTCAAAGTTGGTTTGGCGCGTATCACGCTGGATGATACCAGTTGGGATATTTTGGCAAATACGCTGGGCGCGGCGGCGGTGTGGCTGGGCTGGATGGGCTGGCGGTTTGTAAAAAGAAAATAGCCCGCCGAGAGGCTCAAGTCGAGGCTTGTAACCTCAAGACGAGCTATTTTCGGCGGGTGCTAGCCCTTGCCCTCCTTTTCTATTGGGAAAGTTTCGATTCTATGCAGTGAAATCTCTAAGTTGCAACTTAATAGGAGCAACTCTAGTAGCCTTAGTCGTTTATTCATTGAATAAACGACTGAAGCCTCCACTAGTGCAACTATTGTTAGCAAGATCAATGTTAAGATTATCACAATCATGACTTTCTCCTTTCAGGAAAAACTCAGAAGACCAAAAGGGCGCTTTTCGCCCTGTGACGACAGTCTTCTGGGTGAAAAGTCATTATTAATATAGCATATAAATTATGATAAGTCAAATACTCTGTGTAGGACGCAACCTTTTGCTATAATGATGAGTATGATTCTCGGCATTGACGAAGTTGGGCGTGGGCCATGGGCTGGGCCGCTGGTGGTGGGCGCGGTGATTTTGGGCGGTGCTGAGATCGAAGGGCTAAACGACAGTAAAAAATTGACCAAAAAACGCCGCGAGGCTTTAGACGGGGTGATTCGTGAGCAGGCGGCTGCGTGGGCGCTGGGCTGGGTGAGTGCTGGAGAATTGGACGACGTTGGTATGAGTCAGGCCTTGCGGCTGGCGACGCGGCGAGCGGTCAAGCAAATTCAGTCGCAGTGCAAGGAGAAGAATTTGGCATTTGATGAAATTATCATTGACGGGACGGTTAATTTTCTGGCAGATACAGCACTGGAGCGATACGTGACGGTGATGGCTAAGGCCGATGGTTTGATCCCCAGTGTGTCGGCGGCGTCGATCATCGCCAAAGTAGCACGCGACCAGTTTATGGCTGAGCAAGATACGGTCTATCCAGGATATGGCTTCACGTCAAATGCTGGCTATGGTGTGGCCAAGCACCGTGCGGCGATTGAGCAGTTGGGTGTGACGCCGCTACATCGGCTGAGTTTTGCGCCACTGCAAAAATATGCCGGCACTGAGGGGAATTCGCAACCATCGTCTAGTAGTCAAATTAAACATCAGCAGGGAAATACGACGCGTCAAATTGGCGATATGGGTGAACAGACGGCCGCGGACTGGCTGACAGCGGATGGACATGAGATCATTGCCCGCAACTGGCGGACGCGGTACTGCGAGATTGATATTGTCAGCATGAAAGATGACGTGCTGTGGTTTACTGAGGTTAAATATCGGAAAAACGATGACTTCGGCGGCGGGTTGGCGGCGATTACCGCCAAAAAACAGCGGCAAATGCGCTTTGCAGCTGAATTATTCATGGCAAAGCATCCGCAATATGAAGGATGTGACATGCGGTTACTGGCGGTGGCTGTCGAGGGTAATCCGCCGACAGTGCGAGAGCAGGTGGTGTTGGAGTAAAATAAAACCAAAGAAAATAGCCCGCCGAACGAGCTCAAGCTGAACTCTGTTGTTCAGCGAGCTATTTTCTGGCGGGCGGTTAGCCCTCTCGCTCGTCCTCTTCGGCAATATGCCGATAGAGGATTAGACGCTTCTGATCCGGGAGGTCTATTGCGTAGACCTTCCCTCCCCTCGTCTCGAGAAAGGGGGAGGTTTTCTTGAGAGCGATCAGTGCCTCCGCGAGGCGCTGGTTGTCCTCTATTAACTCTTTGACATGGTGGTATGTTAAAGAGTCAAAAAGGTTCCTCTCAGTCTGGTCTCTGTACGAGCACCAGATTAGTACGGTGGCGTATACCGCCATGGCCAGCAGAGCTAGGGTAATATATCCTGCCCTCGCTATGATACATGCCGCCACAGTAGCGGCGATCAGGACGACATACTGTACAATGAAACGCTTCATGATCCCTCCTCAGGACCATCACTCAAGCAAAAAGGGCAACTTCACGCCCTTTTTTGTGGAAACTCGAGCGAAAAGCTAATATATTATATACCACTAATAGAATAAAATGTCAAGATATTTTGTCAAACATGTGGCGTAATATATCACAGCGTTGTTTGCAAAGCAGCGAGCACGCCCGCCTTGTCTCGCTCAATCAGCTCAACTCGTGCTGCGATTTCCGTGATACCTAGTTCAATCGTTCTGGTCAGGGCTGGGATACTCAGCATCGGCTCAAAGAAGTGGCGAAAGTCAACCAGTTCGTCGCTCGTTGTCAGCCCGCTGGCAGCGTAGCGGATAAAATCATCGTAGCTTTTATCGCCAGCAAAGGTTGTTTCGACCCACTGCCAATTATCCTTCAGCCAATCCCACGTGAGCTGGCGGCTTTCGTGGGTGCGGATGAGATAGACAAACCAACGGCTGGCGTCTTGCGGACGAATGATGTCAGGGCGCTTGATATTTGCAAGGATTTTTTGCGCAGTTTCAGGGTTTTTGG
>CAUSOC010000025.1:0-6942 GCA_963533325.1 uncultured Candidatus Saccharibacteria bacterium
CCTGCTGTTCATCATCAACTTCTCACCCGACCAGTCGTGGACGGATTATGATGTGCCGGCAGCAGCTGGGTCATACCGAGTAGCGCTCAGCAGCGACGACCAGCAGTTTGGTGGTCACGGACGAGTCCAGCAAGACCAGCGATATTTCACTGCACCAGGGCCGCATGGTGATAATGTACGGGCATATCTACCAGCACGCAGTGGGCTGATTCTGCGCAGGGTTGACTAGGGTTTGACGGTTTGTTTGAGTATGAGCGCAATATTTGACTTTTTACTGTAGTATGGTATTGTGAAAGTAGCTTTTCATTCGCCCTGAAGCGTTTGAAAAGAGTACTTGTCCGATGCATCTTTTTCAGAGTCTTTGAGAGGAGGTGAAAGAGATGTGGTTCTTACTGGGAGCAGCACTGCTCGTCGTAGTACTACTCATGGCAGTAGCACTGTTGCGGCGTATTGTACGCCGCAAGTCCACATGGTATGCAGCGTTGTTTACCCTAGCCCTACTGGCCATTGGGCAATACTGGGTACTCCCGTTCAATGGGACTATCCATGAATTGCAGGCTGGTTTTGCAATTATGGCAGGGCTAGGGCTATGGAGCGTCCTCATGTCATTTTCATGGGGATACAACCAGGGCAAGTAGCAATCTTGCCCACCGAAAATAGTTCGCCGAATCGGCTCAACCTGATTGAGTACCTCATGGTATTCTCGGGTTAACCAAACCCGATTCAGCTTGAGCCAGTTCGGTGGGCTATTTTCATGTCATTGACTTTTTTGTAAATATGTGCTATATTATACATTAGCCTGTTCGGTAACTCTACCCTAGAGTCACCAACTGCGCTTCGTTACCAAGCCAGACGCTTGGTGGCTTGAGGCGCGGAAAGGCCGCACCTCATATCGTCAAGAAAAGGGAGGTGGGCACGATGCCCATCTGGAAAATACAGGCCAATGCGATAGCCATTCTGGTCATCGCATTAGCCATCCCCGCAATTGCGGGGATGTCCGCCCAATTCAACCAGGATATTCCATCCTGGTTCTATAGCCCCGTTACAGGGGTGGTCACGCTCGTGGTGATCGGGGCCGCACTCGCGGTCCTGACCACCACCCTCTTCATCAAAAATGAGGAGGAAGAGTGAGGTGTATGCGCGCCAGCAGAGGCGCGCATAGATAAGAAGTATCTGTAAAACCGCGGAAACACCGCGTCCCCGCACATGTTGCGGGGTTTTTCTTGGCAAAAATTTGATAAAGTTTGATACACTAATTATTGATGAACAAGATAAATAAAAAAGTACCAGAAATCTTACTACAGTCACTCGGCAAAATTGCTCGCCTTCCCTTGCCAATTCCTGCCCAAGTGATCGAAAAAATTGACGAAAGTTTGACACCGAACATGCGTGCCTTGCGGCTGGTTCTGACTATCTCCGAAAAGCTCCTCAGTATGGGCGTGTCGGCTCGAGATGTGGTACATATGATGCTTGGTATCACCAGAACTTACTGCAAACAGCCAGTTCACATGGACATCAGCTCAACGCTCATCACTGTGTCGCAAGACCGCGGCATCAACCGCGAACCACTGACCTTGATTCGAGCGATCACTCTGGTGGATGTCAATTACCAGACCATCCAAGCGCTGCAGACATTGTCCCGAGAAATCCGCTATCAGCACATTCACTTGAGTGAGGCTGAGGAACGGCTAGAAAAGATCATCAATCCTGAAAAACGTCATCCCCAATCTCTCGTCGCCCTATCAGGCGGCGCGTTGAGTGCTGGTGTGGTGGTGATGTATGGCGGTAGTTTACAGATGGCACTCCTGGCTATGGCGGTCGGCACACTCAGCACGGCTGCCATGCGTCTGTTGTGGCGTGTCGGCGTGTCGGTATTTTTCACACAGATCATCATGTCACTCTGCATCACACTCATCGCCACTGCTGTTGTCTGTGTCAATACCAAGTTTAATTTGGCATTCAATCCGACACTGATCGTGATCGGTGGAATCGTCCTATTGGTGGCAGGTATGATGATCGTTGGTGCGTTTCAGGATGCAATTGATGAATATTATGTTACAGCAAACGCCCGACTGTTGCGAGTGCTGATGGCAACCGGTGGTATCGTGGTTGGCGTAGCTGTTGGCCTTCATATTGCCACCAGATTGGGTATTAGTTTTCCAACCACCCCAGACCGTTTGACGTTGGTGGATAATTATACGCAGTACATCGGTGCGGCAGTCATTGCTTCAGCATTTGTCATTGGCAATCACGCGCCATTCTTTGGCACCATCCTGGCCGGTCTTGTGGGAGCTAGCGGTTGGGGGCTATTTCAGCTGTTGACTGACGCCGGCTGGGATGTATTACTGGCGAGCGGTGCAGCAGCTGCAGCCATCGGTTTGGTGGCAACCTTCATGTCCCGACTGTGGCGCATCCCGTCTTTGGCTATCATCGGCGCGGGTATCGTGCCGCTGGTCCCAGGTTTGTCATTGTACAACGGCTTGATGGGTATCATCAGTCAGGCGCCATCAGACCCAGGCTACGTTGTCGCTTTGGCCAGTTTGGCACGAGCTGTCATGATTGGATTTGCTGTTGCTGTAGGCGCGTCATTTGGTAATGCCATTGGTCGTCCCATTCGCAGTCAAATCAGGAAGCTTTTTGTTGGGATACCGACGACTGCAGAGTAGCAGTTGACGCGTGAACAGCTTGCTGGGCGAATTTGCTAGTCAGATAGAACCATAACGCCCCAAGTCCACCAGCAGCGGCCTCATAGACCACGAACGAAAATTCTCGGTGCACAAATCCTTGAACACAGGCCATGACGGCAGCCACTGACAGCCCTAGCATGATGCTTTTTTGCTGGCGTGTGAACAAACTGGTGGTAAATGGCAGCATAAATGCGTAGAATGCAAAGACGATGATGGATAGGCGTGAAAAGATGTAGTGCAGCCCGTGCTGGGTGTCATTAGGAAAGATGGCTATGGCCATGCCACAAAAAGCTATGGTTCGCAGTGCTACCAAACTCAGCCTGGCAGTAGCTACCGCCTCAGCCTGCTCCAAAACATCAGACATCGACTCCGCCAAGCACCACATGATGACTGCCATCATAGCGATAGCAATGTTAAATATAAACGAAGACAATTCACCACGCTCACCCAGGGCGCTGAAGCTCCAGTTTACCCATTGGGGCTCCGAGGTTAAACATGCCGACAGAGCGATCCCCGCCAGAAAAACGAGTGTCATCCAAACAGTCAACTTTGCGGGCGCAAGCTTACGAGTTGACAGAATGAATGATTTCATGAATACATTATACCATATGAAAAGCCCCGGCTAGTGACCGGGGCTTTTGGTTATTATTTGTTGCGCTTTTCGATTATCTCTTGAGCAACGTTTGGTGGAACCTCCTCGTACTGAGCCAATTCCATGGTTGACGCAGCGCGACCCTGTGACATCGAACGGATGTCTGAGGTGTAGCCAAACATGTTTGCCAGTGGCACGAAGGCCTTGACCAATTTGGCGCCGCCCATCAAATCTTCCATGGTGTCGATGCGACCACGGCGTGAGTTCAGGTCACCGATGATATCACCCATGAACTCTTCTGGGGTGGTTACTTCAACTTTCATGACTGGCTCAAGCAGGATTGGCGTTGCTTGCTTGATACCTTCGCGGGCTGCCAATGAACCTGCCAATGAGAAGGCTAGCTCCGAAGAGTCGACATCGTGGTACGAGCCATCGTACAGGGTTGCTTTGACGTCAACCACTGGATAGCCAGCGATAACACCGCCTTCCAAGGTTTCACGAATACCCTTCATGACAGCTGGGCGGTACTCTTGTGGCACCACACCACCCTTAATTTCGTCAACAAATTCAAAGCCTTTACCAGCCTCGTTTGGTTCAAAGCGTACCCAGACGTCACCATACTGACCACGACCACCAGACTGCTTGGCGTGCTTACCTTGGACTTCAGCCTTGCCCTTAATTGATTCGCGGAAGGCCACTTGTGGCTCACCGATGTTCGCTTCAACCTTGAACTCACGCTTCATACGGTCGATCAAGATGTCCAGGTGCAACTCGCCCATCCCAGACATGATAGTCTGGCCAGTTTCTTCGTCAGTGTGGATGCGGAAGGTTGGGTCTTCCTCAGCCAAACGCTGCAAGGCGAGCGCCATCTTCTCTTGGTCAGCCTTTGATTTTGGCTCAACGGCGATGGATACTGGCGGCTCTGGGAATTCAATTGATTCCAGAGCAATTGGATGCGCTGGGTCAGTCAAGGTGTTACCGGTACCAGTGTTTTTCAGACCAACCACCGCAGCGATGTCACCAGCAGCGATCTTGTCGATTTCCTCACGCTTATCGGCGTGCATTCGCACGATACGACCAATGCGCTCTTTGTCGCCAGTCGTGGTATTCAGGACGTAGCTACCAGAGTTCAAAACACCTGAGTAAACGCGGATGAAGATCAATTTACCAACAAATGGGTCGGTCGCAATCTTGAAGGCCAAAGCGCTCATCGGCTCCTTGTCGTCTGGTTTGCGGCTCACTTCGTCGCCAGTCTTTGGATTTTTACCCCAAATTTCGTCAACGTCCAACGGACTTGGTAAGTAGTCAACCATCAGGTCAAGCACCTTCTCGACGATGACACCACGACCGTCACCACCAGTGACCAAGAAGAAGTCACCAGCCAACACGCGCTTACGCAAGGCAGACTTCAGCTCGTCGATAGTAATTGCCTCTTCACCCTGGTCGAGGAACTTCATCATCAATTCGTCATCAGCTTCAACGGCATTTTCCACCAACAAACTGCGGGCGTTTTGGCATTTCTCCAGCATGTCAGCTGGGATTTCACCCTGCACCAACTCATGGTCAGCAAAGTCAGTATAGGTGTACGCCTTCATGTCGATGAGGTCAACCACACCATTGATGGTCTTTTCGAAACCAATTGGGATATGGATTGGGAACGCTTGCTTGCTCAAACGGTTGTGAATTGATTCCAGAGATTTCCAGAAGTCACCACCAGTTTGGTTAATCTTGTTGATGAAGCAGATACGCGGCACACCATATTTGTCAGCCTGGCGCCACACTGTCTCAGACTGTGCCTCAACGCCCATCTTACCATCAAACACCGTCACTGCACCGTCGAGGACACGGAGTGAACGCTCCACCTCGGCGGTAAAGTCGATGTGTCCTGGGGTGTCGATGATGTTGATCTTGTGACCCTTCCAGAAACAAGTCACCGCTGCCGAGGTGATGGTGATACCACGTTCTTTTTCCTGCGCCATCCAGTCAGTGGTAGCGCCGCCATCATCACCCTTAACGGTACCGATTTTGTGGGTCAAACCAGTGCGGTACAAAATACCCTCAGTTGTCGTCGTTTTACCGGCGTCAATATGGGCGATAATACCGATATTTCTAAAATTTTTCAGCGGAACATTCGTCTCTGCCATAATTTTCCTTTATATTACGTTAATTTGTCGAGATCTTTGGTCAATTTTTTGGCACCAAAAAACTACTCTTATTGCCAATTATACCAGATAGCTACAGAAAATAATAGCTTGATTTTATGATTTAACTCTCAAGATTTTCCTGGCAATAGCCCAGCAAGTCGTCCCAGTCCACTCCACCAGCATTAGCCTCGTGCCTCATCTTGTACGCGTCACACTCTTGCAATTTGAAATTAGCATTGCGTAGAAAGATGCCTAGACCTGTTTTAGTAAAGATTTGTCGATCAATTTGCGGGGTTGCTTCATCAATCCAGGATTCTACTATTTCTTGCGTAGCTGGGTCCATCAACGCCAGCCCATGACCGGAGAGTTCAAGATACCGCTCCGCCAGCTTGTGTAGTTCATTCATATCGCCCGGCTTATGCATTTGACTCTTCAAATCACTCGGTACTAAGTCCTTGGGAGATATGCCGGTATCGCGAAGCTGCTCTTTGCAAAGCCCCAGGCCGATAACTGCACCTTTGGCGGTCTCAATCATGACCTTTACCGGATCATGGAAAGGATTACCAGTGGATAGATCCCGTGGATTTATGATGACCCCCAGCCCTTTAGCTACTCTGCTCACCATTTCCTGCGCGCTATGTGGTTGTGCGATATCATCAAGAACATAACCTAACCCACTCTGACCTCTGTGGGTCTCCTCAAAAGTTGTTATCCTCTCCTGCATTCGCTGGGCGGCACCAGTAAAGTCAATATAGCAATTATTCTTTCGGTCAGGTGAAAATTGTTTCTCATTCATCTTCTAACCATATCATAATTACACATATAATGCAAATCCGCCCCAGATTACCTGGAGCGGATGGTGTCTTGCATGTTCATCGATTAACCGCGAGCAAAGTGCGCAAAGGCGCGGTTAGCTTCGGCCATCTTGTGAGTGTCTTCTTTCTTCTTGAAGGCAGCACCAGCTTCGTTGTAGGCGTCAACGATCTCCAGTGCCAAACGCTGTGAGTATGGCATACCGCTGCGAGCGCGGGCTGACTGTACCAGCCAGCTAAATGCGTAGTGCAACTGCCGATGTCCCTGAACCGGGAACGGAATCTGGTAGTTGGCACCACCGACGCGGCGGCTTTTCACTTCAAAGTTTGGACTGACGTTTTTCAACGCTTTTTCAAACACTGCCAATGGATCTTCTGAATCCAATTTCTTCGCAGCAGTTTCCAGGGCGGTGTAAACAGCACGCTCAGCTGCCAATTTCTTGCCGTCCAGCATTGACTTGTTGATCAAGCGCTGCACCAACACGCTTTGGTAGCGGCGGTCAGGTTGCAATTGGCGTTGTAGTTTCTTGGTAACTTTACGAGGCATGATTACTTATCCCCTTTCTTGGTACCGTACTTCGAACGGCCACGCTTGCGGTTGTTGACACCCTGGAGGTCCAACGCACCACGGACGATGTGGTAGCGCACACCCGGAAGGTCAGGCACACGACCACCGCGGATCAAGACCACAGCGTGCTCCTGCAAGT
>CAUSOC010000026.1:0-6017 GCA_963533325.1 uncultured Candidatus Saccharibacteria bacterium
TAGTCCAAATGATCCTTGGCGCCCGTTTTACGCTCACCGTAGGCCTTTATCTCAACCGAGTCTTCCTCACCGCCAAGCGGCACATCATCAAAGGTGATGTTTGGCACGTTTTTCAGAATCGCGGCTACTTTTTCCTCTGTTGATTTTAAGTAGCTTTCACGTTCCGCCAGCTCAATTTTCAGCTGTTTTCCCTGGTCAATCAGCTCCTGATCTGGGCGACCACCTTTCATCTTGGCTGAGATTGCATTTCGCTGTTCACGCAGCGCCTCAACTTGTTTTTGTAAATCGCGGCGCTCATCATCGAGCTGCAACAATGTCGCAATATCGACGGCGTATCCCTTATCATGTGCTGATTTTTGCACCAAATCAGCATTTTCTCGAATAAATTTGATGTCTAACATGCCCTCATTATATACTAATTTTGGCTTAAACGTGAGAGATTATCCCAGCGCCCAGTAGCACTACCAATATCAGCCCCAACGCAAATCGATAGATGATAAATGAGCGAAAATTATTGTTCTGGATGAATTTCAAGAGCCACGCCACTGCCACGTACCCCACGCCAAATGAAACCACCGTCGCGATGATGGTTGATGTCCAGCCAACGCCGCCAGAAATATGCTTGTATTTAGTCACGACTTCCAACAGCCCCGCTGCCACCAACGCTGGAATCCCCAGGAAAAAACTCAATTTCGTCACCGTCACTCGGTCAAACCCGCGCAACAACCCCACTGATATCGTGGCACCAGATCGACTCACGCCAGGGACTAACGACAGACACTGACCTAAACCAATGACGAGCGTGTCTTTCCATGTCGTATCCTTTTCAACACGTTTGGCAGTGGCATACTTATCAGCCAGCCACATCACGCCACTCCAGACGATCAACGCACCCGCCACAAACCACAAACTACGCAGCACTGTTTCGATTTCATCCTTGAAGACCAGTCCCACTACCGCAATCGGCACTGAACCGATGATGATCGCCCACCCGTACTTGTAGTCAAATTGCCGTCGCGCTCGTTTCCACCACAAACCACGCCACCACGCGATCAACACGCGCTGAATATCCTGCCAAAAATAAATAATTGCTGCTGCTATAGCCCCGATCTGAATAATCGCCGTAAAAGCAATCAGCCCCTCGTTAGCAAGGGGCATACCCATCAATTTCTCGGGAATTGTTAAGTGGCCTGTGCTCCAAAGAGGCAGGAATTCGGTAATCCCCTCGATAATTCCTAGCACAATTGCTTGCCACCAACTCATATTCATAGAGCTTATTATATCAAACCGCTAGTTTTCTACAAAAATGCGCCATTGGTTCGTGATGACCCCCGGTACGGGATAACGTCATCAATATCTTGACTATACGGTTTCAGTTGCAAAGGTCCGTACACGGTAACCTTTGTGATACCGCCACAGTGAACACCCCAAAAGAATGACTCATTCAAGCAAGACAGCTGTGAATCATGTTCGACATTGATCTTAAGAGTATCACCCTCTACGACAGCTTGTACTTTTGGCGCCTTACCATCTTTACGCGAGAAGTATTTTACCTCAATCTTAGTCTCTTGAGATGGTATAGCCTGCCTACTAACTAAACCATTACTGGTCACATCAGCGTATTTAACGCCCTCAAGGCTCTTTGGCAACTCTACAGTCATTGTTTTCGTCAAGCGTTCTTCATCCCGCGCCAGCTCTCTTAGGGTCTGTGTACCAAATATAGCTGAGCTCGAGATACAAAATGCCCCGATGACGGTGCTGATAATCACTGCGATCAGTGCCGTTCGCGTAAAATGCCACTTTATTGCGCTAGACGTCAACACGCCAAACAATGTCACTGCAGCAGCTCCGCCAACGAGTGCAGAAATCAGCAAGCCTAAAGCCCATGGCTGCGCAGCAAAACCGTCCATCCAGCTGATGACACTTGCGCCAGCAAAGAGCCCTACTGGTACAGCAACCAGCAGACCAAAGGTAATCATGATCAATACAAACGAAGTAATTACTTGTACAATTTTAATGAACGTATTTTTAACCTGCGTTTTTTTATTGTCAGTGAAAGAAAAATTTTTCAGGCTATCCAGTGTCACTTCCTCTCCCCGCATCTGTAATTTTTCAGCTGCCGTTTGCGCTTCTGGCATACTGATCCACAATACAATGTAAATCAGTAGCGAGGTACCAAAGGTGATAAATGGCGAGAAAATGAACAACAAGCGTACCCACAAAGGATTAATTCCCCAGTAAGCAGCGACTCCAGCGCACACGCCACCCAAAATTGCATTGTCTGGATCGCGCATCAATCGCTTGGTCGGCTTGCTCGCGTTCGTCTCAGCTGTGTCGACCGTCTCTGGCACTTCACCGTCAGCAAAGTCCTGCGGCTCGCCCATTTGTTGCTGGACCGCCACAACATCATCATGGCTAATCACGCCATCCTTCGACACGCCGCGCTCCGCCAAAAGCTCTACCATTCGCGCCTCGATTTCGCGCATCGCTTCTGGTTCGGCGTGCATATTTTTCTGGATTGAATTAAGGTACTGTTCCAATGATTTTTTGGCATCAACCTCCACGCTAAACGGCGTTTTTGCCAAATGAATTCTGGTTATTTCTTTCATCGCTTTGCTCCTTTCTCAAGATTTTTTAGCGAAGTGTTCAACATTTTTATACGATTTTTTAATTCATCTACCAGCTCTGCGCCAGTATCAGTGAGTGAATAATATTTGCGTGGTGGTCCCTGCTCACTTTCCTGCCATTCGTGTTTGAGATAGCCATATTTTTGTAAACGGCTCAGCAGCGGATAAATCGTGCCTTCCACTACCATCAAGTCCGAATCACTCAGTTGCTTGACGATATCGCCAGTGTACTGTGGTTGCTTAGCACACACTAGCAGTACGCAGTACACCAGAAAACCTTTGCGGAGCTGAATCGCCAGGCTTTCCGCGTAAGCACTAACGTCCATGTTTTTTCTCCTCTGGCACAGTCGACTTTTCAACCCGACCGTCTTTGATGATAATTTGATGATCACATTTTTTCGCCAGATCAGCGTCATGCGTCACCACGATCAATGTTACACCCTTTTGCTTGTTATAATCAAACAGCAATTCTTCCACTTTCGCACCTGTTTCACTGTCCAAGTTACCCGTCGGTTCGTCGGCAAAGATAATTTGTGGATCACTGACAATTGCCCGGGCAATCGCTAGACGCTGTTTCTGCCCGCCCGACAAGTCCTTAGCGCGGTTTTTTCGCTTATCATACAAATCCACCGCCTTGAGTGCCGCGTTAATTTTCTGCGCTCGTTTTTTCCGCGGCAGCCGCGCAATTTCCAGCGGTAAACTGACATTATCAATCACACTCTCATTGCCCTGGACAAAGAAACTCTGGAAGATAAAGCCGATTTTCTTGGCACGAAACTCATCAACACGCTTTGACTTCAGTTGTAAAATATCTTGCCCGTCAATGATTACTTGACCTTTCTGCGGCTTATCCAATCCCGAGATAGCATGCATCAGCGTCGATTTTCCAGAACCGGATTTACCGAGGATGGCCACGCTCGCGCCCGTCGGGATGTTCAAGCTGACATTTTTCAGCGCCGTAAATTGGTTTTTCTTTTTACCGTAAATTTTCGTCACATTCTTTAGTTCAATCATGACCTTTCTCCTATTCCGTCCTTAATGCCTCAATTGGGTCCAGCTTTGTTGCTTTGCGGCTCGGCAGCCAGCCAGAAATTACCGCCATCACCACTAGTCCAAATACCAGTAGCCCGATTTGCAGCGGATTGATAACCAGTAGGTTCGTCCCTGCGCTTAAACCCAAGGTGCTAGTAATCACTGGGTTTAGTAACGTCACTAAACTCGCCAGCCCAACACCAATCAAGCCGCCTAGTAAACCAACCCACGCTGCCTCATACCGGAACAACTTACCAATATCACGACCACGCATCCCCAGCGCTTTCATCAAGCCAATTTGACTGGTTCGCTCCAGTACCGAAATATACATAGTATTCACAATTCCAAACACACTAGCCAGCAATGCCAAGCCACCAAATCCTGCCAGCGCCACCTGTGCTACATTAACCATCGTTAGTAGCGCCTTCCGAATATCCTGAATTGAGTACGCGTTATAGTCTTTGCCAATCACATCTTTAGCAGCATCAACGTTACTCTCGTCATCCACCATAGCAATCGCCGTTGAGTACTGATGTGGCTGGCTCTTGTCGTGGCTAAATTCATAGATAGCCTTAGCATCAGCTGTTGAAATTCTCAGCATTGGCTCATAAAACAAAACAGTGTCTGACTTTTTGTCCACCGCCGCGATCTTGAACGACACCTCTTTGGCAACGTCTCCACCCTGCGCTGCACTGCGCACACCCAAGGTTATCGTCTGGCCAATCGCCGACTGCGCATCCTTAAATCCCAACTGCTTCACATAATCATCCGGGATAATAATCTCACCTGGTTTTGGCATGAAATCTTCCAGTGACCCCGCCGCCAATTCTGCCCGAGTTCTATCCATTTTAACAGCCACTGTTAACGCAAATTTTTTATTATTCGCCGAGCTTTTAGCATAGGCGACACCATCAGTTGAATACGCCGGTGTTACCGTTTTTACATGCGGCGTTTGGCGAATTTTTTCTAAGTCCTTGTCATTGAGCACATATTTGCTTCGTATGGCTGATTCCTTATTTTTCCCAGCATCTTGCTCTGAATTGCCATATTCTGGCAATTGATCCTTCTTTTCAGTTTCAATTTTTTTAGCAACCATGATCACTTTTTTATCGCCAGCCGCGTCAACTATGCTGTTAGTATACAGCCGACCACCCTCACCGGCCATCAGCGCCAGACCAATCGTAAACGCCCCGACCGAAATCGCCAATGACGTCAAAATCGTCCGACCTTTTGACTGGCGAAGATTCCGTCCCGCCCGCTTGATAATATCAATTCTTCTCATACCTTACTCCTTGTAGTTTCTTTGTACATAGTACTATGTTATACAAGGTACTATAAAATGTCAAGTACTTTTGAGTAAATAATCACCTAAATAACAATCTACCCCTTAGAATTCTACGATTTTTATTTTTCTTTTACAGCAAGTCGAGAGATCACCTGCCCTATTCCTCGTCGTATTCGTCCTCAATTTCCTGGTCCAAAATCTCTTCGATCACGTCCTCCAGCGTGATGATTCCTAACTCAGTTTCATCATCCATCACCACAAACAAGTGATTGCGGGTTTGGATAAATCGGCTGAGCACCGTGTCCAGCCGCGACCGCGCGTCGATGTCATGAATCTTGTCACGGTACAATTGACTCACCGGCAGTGGCAGCTCGCGCCCCACCACATCTTTGACATATAAAATTCCTACCAGCCGCTCATCATCACGCACCGGAATCCGCGAATGTCCAGCATGCTTGATCTGTGCCAGCAGCGTCGCATCCAGCTCATCATCCAACTCCACCGTAAACACCTCATTCATCGGTGTCACCAAATCACCAGCAGTCTTTTTACTAAACTGCAGCGCTCCTGCCGCGATTCGACTTTCGTCATAATCGACTGGGCTGTCCGACCGCTCAGCATGCTCGTGAATAATCTGCTCTAGTTCTTGGTGTGAGTACAACTGCGGCGCTTCCTTGCCTACCCAGCGATTGAGCAGCTTGGACATCGGCCGGGCCAGCGGCCAAAATAGCACATAAATCACATCCAGCAACCAGAAGAAATAGCGTGTAATCTGATAGCCGCGCTGCGTAAAAATCGCCTGCGGCAAAATCTCGCCAAACATGGTGATGAGTAGTGTAGCAATCAGCCCACCAACCACGCCGTTTGTCATATTACCCAGCAGAATCGACATCGCGGTATTCACTCCAACATTACCCAGCAAAATACAAAAGATTAGATAATAACCGTCTTTGCGATAGCGATACACCCGTGCAGCGATTGCGTCGCCCTGCCGAGCTTTACGTCTCAAATCATCTGGCCGCGCCATCATCAGCCCAATGTTCAAGCCCGAGAACGAGCCCGACAATACCAGT
>CAUSOC010000027.1:0-5237 GCA_963533325.1 uncultured Candidatus Saccharibacteria bacterium
GACTACGTCAAGAACATGATCACCGGTGCTGCTCAGGTTGACGGTGCAGTGTTGGTTATCGCTGCAACTGACGGTCCAATGCCTCAGACTCGTGAGCACGTGCTGCTGGCAAAGCAGGTTGGTGTGCCTAAGTTGGTTGTCTTCTTGAACAAGATGGACATGGCTGACGAAGAGATGGTCGAGCTGATCGAAGAAGAAGTTCGTGAGCTTCTGGAAGCTAACGGCTTTGACAAAGACGCTCCAATCATTAAGGGCTCAGCTTTGAAGGCTCTTGAAGGCGATGAGAAGTACGAAGACGCCATCATGGAACTGGTTGACGCTATGGACAGCTACATCCCAGAGCCAACTCGCGACATGGACAAGCCATTCATCATGCCAATTGAGGACGTCTTCTCAATCAAGGGTCGTGGTACTGTGGCAACTGGTCGTATCGAGCAGGGTGTTGTTAAATTGAACGACGAAGTTGAAATCGTCGGTTTGAAGCCAACCCAAAAATCAGTTGTGACTGGTATCGAGGCCTTCAAGAAATCTCTTGACCAGGGTCAAGCAGGTGACAACGCTGGTATTTTGCTACGTGGTATCGAGCGCAGCGACATCGAGCGTGGTCAGGTTTTGTGTAAGCCAGGCACCATCACTCCACACACCGAGTTTGAAGCTGAAGTTTACATCTTGAAGAAGGAAGAAGGTGGTCGCCACACTCCATTCTCCAAGGGTTACAAGCCACAGTTCTACTTCCGCACCACGGACGTGACTGGTGAAGTTGAATTGCCAGCTGACAAAGAAATGGTCATGCCAGGCGACACCGTAACCTTCAAGGTTAAGTTGCTCGCCCCAATCGCTATGGAGCAAGGTTTGAACTTTGCTATCCGCGAAGGTGGCCGTACTGTTGGTGCTGGTGTGATCACCAAGATCAACAAGTAATCACTCTAGTAGATTACCAAAAATACCCTCGATCATCGGGGGTGTTTTTGTATTGACAATCATAAGCCGTATTGGTATGGTAATGGGTAAAGGGTCGGGAGAGGGTAATAATAACCAAAAAAGGAGTAATCATATGAACAGAGAAGCGGGGTTGGAATACGGTTTTTCTTGGTGGAGGTGAGCTGCAGCTGTGGCGGCAGCTGGCACCCTGTCGTTAAGTCTAGTCGGCTGCAAAAAACCAGCAGATGAGCAGCACGTTGCGCAGCCAGAGGTTGTTAGCACGGAAGATACCTCTCCAGTTGACGGTGGTCTTGATACTGAGGCTTCGCCAAAATACCCAAACATAGAAAATACGGCCGGTTTCTCTGACGATGAGAGCTTGAAAGTATGTTTCGAGGGCAAAGAATATGCATTGTCTTGGGGAGACGCACTGATTAGTAGTGGTTGGGATAAAATTGCCACAGAAGTTGACTCCACGCGCTGTGAGGGCAAAGGATATCCACGTGATGGTTGGAAAGAAAAGGATAATGGTGGCGCTCATATGTGCATTCCACGCCAGCTCCCTGAGGGAGAGATACATTACTACTTTGTTGATGCCGACCCGAATGCTACTGGTGGGTATAATATTCGTGCCATGGATCAAGGCCGAGCTAGGGAGGGCTTTGGTCTCGAGGAGTCTTGCAACCTCAACCCAGGTCCTAACGACATAGTACCTATGGTAAAATAGTATAGACAATACATCTAACACAAAAAGGAGATATGGTGAATAAACAGAAACTGGTGATTATCGGTGGTGGCGGAATGGTTGGCGCGACGACGGCGTATGCGTGTGCGCTGCGCAGTGTGATTGAAGAAATTGTATTGATCGACCGCAATGCGGATTTGGCGTGGGGTCAAGCCGCGGATATCAACGACGCCATGGGGCTTGACCGCAACGTGGTGGTGCGCCCGGGGGACTACGCTGATATCAACGACGATGACATCGTGGTTATCACTGCCGGTTCGCCGCAGTTGCCAGGTCAGACGCGACTGGAGTTGGTCGGTGTCAATGCTAACATCATGCGTGACATCGTCAAAAACATCATGGCTGGTGGCGCCAAGCCGTATTTGGTGGTCGTCAGCAACCCAGTCGACGTCTTGACCTACGTGGCGTTGAAGGAATCAGGACTGCCAAAAACCCGAGTGTTCGGTACGGGAACGACACTGGACACGTCACGGCTAAAGTCGTACCTGGCCGACGCGCTGAATGTCGACAGCAAGGCGGTCGACGCGTACATCTTGGGCGAGCACGGTGACTCTTCGTTTTCGACCATCGAAACGGCGCAGGTCGGCGAAGTGCCGATTCGTGAGTATCCAGGCTTCACCGAGGAATTGGTTGAGGGCATTGAGCAGAAAATCCGTAACCGTGCCTACCGAGTGATTGAGACCAAGAAGTCGACGTATTTTGCCATTGGCTTTGTGGTTTCTAAGATTGTCTCAGCCTTACGTCAATCGACACGCACGGTCTACCCAGTTTGTTCACTGGCTGAGGGTGAATATGGACTGGACAATGTGGTGCTGGGCTTACCGTCGATTATTTGTTGTGACGGCGTGAAAATTTTGACGGGCTATCCACTAACCGAGCGCGAAAAGGAGTCGCTCAACAATTCCGCTGCAATCATCGGTGAAATGATCGCCCACCTTGATAAAGCCTAGGGGAATTGGTATAATCACTTAGTTATTACTAATTTATCTCGAGAACTCGGTTGTTCGTATAGTAGGATGATTAGAGGTTACGGGATTGTACATAAGGAGGAGCCATGGCTCAAGATACTGGGATCAAAATCCGCATCCGTCTGAAGGCGTATGACCACAAGGTCATCGACCAATCAGCAAAACAAATCATCGACACTGCAATTCGCACCGGCGCGAACGTTGCCGGCCCAGTGCCACTGCCAACTCGTCGCAGCACCTACACAGTGGTAAAAAGCCCACACGTATACAAAATGGGTGGTGAAACTTACGAGCGCCGCGTTCACAAGCGTTTGATCGACATCACCAACGCGACGCCAAAGACCATCGACAGCTTGCAGAATTTGAACTTGCCAGCTGGTGTTGACGCTGAAATTCGTATGTAATTTTAACGCGCTAGAAATTTCCGCCTCTTGAACGGGGCGGATTTTTTATGTTATAATCCTCATCAAGCTTATGACAAAACAAAAATCTCGCACTTACGCCCGCAACCGCTCAAAGTCCAGCGCTTTGTTCAGCCGCAAAGGACGTGAGCGAATTTATGAAAATGACGGCACCTTTTTCTTGAAACTGGTGATATTTGTCATCCTCAGCGCGCTGTGGCTACGCCTCAAAAACCCCTTTGAACTGGGCGCTTTTACGGTGCAGGCGGTACCAGTTGGCTTGTTTGTCGCACTACTCCTTGTCCTCAAAATTGAGCGGTACCAATTTAACCGCAAAATTTGGTACGTCACCCTCATTTTGATGGCAATTTTGACCTCATTTACGCCAGTGGGTGTGATGATCTAGCCTACTTGACTATAGTTAGTGTTTTGTGCTACAATCACAAGGTAATTTCTATTACGCGTAATATCAACTGTTCTCCTTGATGAATGAGCAGGTCTGGCTATGATTGAAGCGCTTGTTTTGAACGCCTC
Source organism: uncultured Candidatus Saccharibacteria bacterium (assembly GCA_963533325.1). Classification (GTDB taxonomy): domain Bacteria; phylum Patescibacteriota; class Saccharimonadia; order Saccharimonadales; family Saccharimonadaceae; genus Nanosynbacter. Next base: position 3,570 of record CAUSOC010000027.1, read on the forward strand.
ACTCAGAACCCAGAAACCGCACGTCATCAGGAGTATTTAAGTGGGAGTGAGGAAAAGTGAAGACACTTCTCGGTACCAAACTTGGTATGACCCAGCTCTTGGCTGAAGACGGCAAAGCCATTCCGGTGACGCTGATCCAAGCCGGCCCTGTCACCGTGACTCAGGTGAAGACTGTCGAAACCGACGGTTACAATGCGGTACAGGTCGCTTATGGAGAGGGTAAGAACCTGAGCAAGGCCGTGGCTGGACACGTCAAGCCAGCCCAAGTGACCCCGAAACACATTCGGGAATTCCGCGTCGACGAGATCCCTGAGGGTATCAAAGTTGGCGATGAAATCAACGTTTCCGCGTTCGAAGTCGGCGATTCTGTCGATGCGACCGGAACCAGCAAAGGTAAAGGTTTCGCTGGAACCATTAAACGCCACAACTTTAAGCGTCACCGCAAGACGCACGGTGGTAAAGGTAATACTCGTAAGCCAGGTTCAATTGGCTCGATGTATCCACAAAAAGTGTTCAAGGGTAAGACGATGGCTGGCCACATGGGTCACGAGCGTGTTACCGTCAAGAACCTGGAAGTGGCATATGTTGATCCAGAGACCAATCTAATCGGGGTTAAGGGCGCTGTTCCTGGACCACGAAAGGGGCTGATTATTTTAGGAGGTAACAAGTAATGGCTGAATCAACCAAACTTCCTAAAGATATTTTTGCTGTTGAAGTGCCAAATCACGAACTGTTGAAATTGGCATATGACAGCTACCTCGCCAACGCTCGTTTGGCAAGCGCAACAACCAAGCAGCGCGGCGAAGTTTCCGGTGGTGGTAAAAAACCATGGAAGCAAAAGGGAACTGGTCGAGCACGTTTCGGCTCAACCCGTAACCCAATCTGGCGCGGTGGTGGTGTGGTCTTTGGCCCGCGCGGCAACGAAAACTACACCAAAAAATTGTCTAAAACCGCCAAGAAAGTGGCAATTCGCCAAGCCTTGACGGTAGCCAATGAAGCAAAGAAGATTAGCGTTATCGAAACGTTTGCTTGTCCAAATGGAAAGGTCAAAGAAACCTTGAAGCTACTCGCTGATAACAATGCAGCTGACCTACGCCGCGTATTGATCGTAGTAAGCGTTAAGGATGAATTGGTCTTGCGTGCAACTAATAATCTCCAAAATGTTAAGGCTATCCAGGCGAACTATCTAAACGTCTACGATATTCTTAACGCCGACAAAGTCTTACTCAGCAAGAAGTCTCTTGATATCCTGAAGAACTGGCTCGGCAAGGAGGAAGCGTAATATGAAACAGATGACAATTATCCCACGCATTAGCGAGAAAGCCTACGCACAGAGCGCCAATGGTGTGTACGTGTTCCGCGTTCCGCTGAACCTGAATAAAAACGAGATCAAAGCAGCAGTTGAAGCGCAATTTGACGTCACCGTCCTGAAGGTGAAAACCTTGGTCCAAGACGGTAAAGCTGTGCGTTTCTCACGAGGCAAGAACCGCTATCCTGGCACGACTACGCGCAAGGACTGGAAGAAAGCTTACGTGACGCTGAAAGATGGCGATAAGCTCGATGTGTTTGACGCAGTAGAGCAGCAGATGGAGGAGACCAAGTAATGCCAGTGAAAGCTTACAATCCAACCACTCCTGCTCGTCGCGGCATGACGAGTCAGGATTTGTC
>CAUSOC010000028.1:0-4355 GCA_963533325.1 uncultured Candidatus Saccharibacteria bacterium
GGAGTATATTCTTCCCAGCATTAATTATATTAGTTGGTGCAAGTGTAATATTTAACATTAAGCCTTCGACTTCCAAGAAAGGTGAAGATGATGATTCATCTGATGGCGATAAAACTGCTATATTCTATGGACAGGAATCGCGAGTAAAAGGTGATTATGAAGGCGGTGCTTTAACTGCTATATTTGGAGGAGTCGAACTTGATTTGCGTCAAGCGAAAATTAAAGATGGCTCTGTAATTAGTGTGTTTACATTTTGTGGTGGTATTACAATAATGATGCCAGATGATGTTGTTGTAAAAAATGAAGTTCGTGGAGTGTTTGGCGGTAGTGAAGATAAAAGTATTGCTAGCTCTTCTGCTAACAAAGAAGTCTATATTCAGGGTGTATGTATTTTGGGTGGCTTAGAAATTAAGTAAACGTTGTTGCATTGTTTTTTGAGTAAAAATGCCTTACTATATGTGTAGGGCATTTTTATATTGAGTATTTGAGAAATATAAAGTGAGCGGCTATCAACCGTGAAGCCTGCGGGAAGAAATTGGTTTTGCTAGCTGAGATTAGACCCCGCCGCGTATGCTGCGACAAAGCAATAATCAAGTGCTGAGAGAGTTGATGTGCTGTGATAGCCTCGCGCGACAAACGAGAGAATGCAATCTAAAATCACTTCTTTTGGAATCGAGATGGTACCGTCCGTTTGAAACACCTCCAGCGGATTCTCGAAGTCAGAAGAGGTGATTTTTGTTTGAGGAGAATAATGACAAAAATAACGTATTATCCACCGGAATACAGTAAAGATGAGTTTAATTGTGCGCATTGTAAGGTGTTTGCACATCAAGAATGGGGCGGTAGTTTGAGTTGTGGCAATATATTTAATTCACACTTACCGTCAGATTTACTTACTGTATCAAAATGTAAACACTGCAATAAATGGTCTATCTGGATTGAGGAGTCTTTAGTTTATCCGGCACAAATTACAGTGGAAGATCCGAACGATGATATGCCGGATGAGGTTAAAAAACTATATAGAGAATCAGCTCAAGTTTTGTCTATTTCACCACGTGCGGCTGCAGCACTATTGAGGCTAGGATTCAAGATACTTATCGGTGCTGTGGGGGGCGATGGTAAAAACATAAATGATGATATAAAGAAAATAGTTGCGTTGGGTGTTGAGCCTGAGACACAAAGGGCTCTAGATATTTTGAGAGTATTTGGCAATAATGGAACTCACCCTGGGAAGATTAAGCTTGATGAAGATCCTGGCCTGGTGCACAAAATGTATGGGCTAATGAACTATATTACCGATAGGCTTATCACCCAGAAGAACCAGATAAATGAATTATTCGAAGGTTTGCCAGAGGGAATTAAAGATCAGATTAAATCACGAGATAGTAAAAATAAGGATAAGGAGAAGTCATAATGAAATTCAAACACGGAACACGCCGCCGAGCGGCAGAATATGAAAAGGACTGGGTGCAGCGATGGAAGGCGGACGGGACGTTTGAGAAGTCAGTGGCGCAGCGGCCGGCAGATAATGCCTACGTTTTTTATGACGGGCCGCCGTTTATTACTGGCGTACCGCATCATGGTACGTTACTGAGCTCAATCGTTAAGGATGCGGTGCCGCGCTACTGGACGATGAAAGGCAAGCGTGTGGAGCGTCGCTGGGGTTGGGACTGTCATGGCCTGCCGGCAGAGAACTTCGTCGAAAAGCAGATGAATATTATGGATCGGCGGCAGATTGTGACGAATAGCGACCAGCCAGCGCCTCTGGATAAGGACGGCAATCCTTTGCCAACCATCAGCCTGGAAAAATACATTACCAAGGCGCGTGAAAGCATGGTAGCCAATAGTGAGACGTGGCAGGGTGTGATCGACCGCATTGGCCGCTGGGTAGACTTTAAAGGCGCCTACCGCACCATGGACAAGGATTTTATGGAGTCGGTTTGGTGGGCATTTAAGCAGCTCTACGAAGCGGGTAAGATTTACGAAGGCGAAAAGGTGCTGATGTATGACACCAAGTTTGCTACCCCTGTTAGCAAGGCTGAAGTGACTATGGATAACGACGCCTACCAAACAGTAACCGACCCGAGTGTGTATGTGAAGTTTAAACTAGTCGATAGCGATTACTCGATCCTTGCCTGGACCACCACACCGTGGACATTGCCAGCAAACCTCTTACTGGCGGTTAATCCAGAGATGACGTACTGTGAGGTGTTGGTGGATGGTGAAAAGCTGATTATCGCCGAAGAAGCCCTCGAGCGCACCCTGCAGGACGAAAAGCACCAGCCACTAGAATACGAAATTGTGCGTAAATTCCCAGGTAGTGAATTGGTGGGTAAGAAATATCAGCCACTTGATACCGGCTCGACCTGGCCAGAAAATGACAAGATCCACACCATTTACGCGGCGGATTTCGTGTCGCACGAGTCAGGTACGGGCATTGTGCATATCGCGCCGGCTTATGGTGAGGACGACTTTGAGCTAGCCAAGAGCTACGGCATTAGCGCCTTCCATGTCATTGATGATAATGGTTACTACGTTGATTCGAATTATAAAGGTCTGGAAGTTTGGGAAAACAATAAGTTCATCGCCAAAGATTTGAAAGAAAAGGGAATTGTTTGGAAAATTGAGTATATTCGCCACGAATATCCGTTCAATCCTCGGAGTAAGCAGCGTATTATGTATCGGGCTATTCCGTCGTGGTTCTTTGCGATTCAGGGGCAGAAGCCGCTGATGCTGGAGCAAAACGAGAATATTAATTGGTTCCCGAGTCATCTGAAACACGGTCGATTCGCCAAGAATATTGAACAGGCGCCAGATTGGAATCTGAGCCGCGACCGCTTCTGGGCGACGGCCATGCCAGTTTGGAAGGGTGACCGTGGTACCGTCAAAGTGGTTGGCTCATATGCAGAGCTCAAAGAGCTAAGCGGTGTGGAGCTGGATGATTACCACCGCCCGTGGGTGGATAATATTACCTTTGAAATTGATGGCGAGAAATTCACGCGGATTGATAAGGTGCTGGATTGTTGGTTCGAGTCGGGCAGTATGCCGTTTGCGCAGCTGCATTATCCGTTCGAAAACCGGCAGAAGTTTGAGGCGAATTACCCGGCAGATTTCATTGTCGAATACATTGGCCAGGTGCGGGCTTGGTTTTACTATGTGCATGCGGTCAATACGGCGCTAGCGGAGATCGGTGCCTTTGGTCTTGATTGCCAGCATAAAAATGCCTATAGCAATGTCATTACCACCGGCGTGGTGGCAGGTAACGATGGCCGCAAGATGAGTAAATCTCTCGGCAACTTTACCGACCCGAATGAGCTGATGGACAAGTTCAGCGCGGATAGCTTGCGCTTTTTACTGCTCAGTAGTCCGCTGCTCAACGGTGAGGATTTTGCCTTGCACGATAAGAGCGTTGGTGATGTGGCTAGGAAACTTGCCATGATTTGGAATATGTATGACTTCTTCACTATGTATGCGGAGGTGGATGGCTGGGAGTTTGATGGCGAACTGAAAGATCCACTGAACGAGATGACGAACCCGCTTGATATCTGGATTGTATCACGCTTACACCAGCTGGTTGCCGAAGTTGAGCGTCACATGGATACCTACAATATCCCCGATGCACTCAGCCCTATTTTGCCGTTCCTGGATGACGCTTCTAACTGGTATGTTCGCCGTAGCCGTCGCCGCTTCTGGAAGTCTGAGGATGACGGCGATAAGAATGACGCTTACCGCACGCTGCACTACGTGTTGGTGCGCCTGAGCTATATCTTGGCTCCATTTACGCCGTTTTTGGCTGAGGAATTGTATCACAATCTGACGGGCGATGCTGAATCGATTCACTTGAAGGATTGGTTGCCTGCGGGCGAAGTTAACAGGGCAATGCTACGCGATATGAATGCTTTGCGTGCTGCTGTCAATGATGGTCTATCGAAGCGTGCTGCTGAGGGGATTAAGGTTCGCCAACCGCTGGCTTCCGCTAAACTTGTCAGCACTATTTCACAAAATACGCCAGAAGAAGTTGTTCGGTTCCTAGTCGATATTGCACGGGACGAGCTGAATGTTAAGTCGGTGGAAGCAGTGACCGGTTCAGAACTTGATATTCCTGAAGTGTCTGCTCAGCCAAGTGTTGTCTATGATCTTAATATCACCCCTGAGCTCAAACGCGAAGGCCTGATGCGCGAGATTGTTCGTCACGTTCAGAGTGCGCGTAAGAAAGCGGGCTTGCAGGTTGATGATCGTATAATCCTGCAGCTCACAACCAATGACGATCAGCTTCGTCAAGCTATTAATGAACACCGCGCGACGATAGCTGCCGAGACTTTGGCATCTTTTGGTGAATCTAATAGTAATAGATC
>CAUSOC010000029.1:0-3982 GCA_963533325.1 uncultured Candidatus Saccharibacteria bacterium
GGAAACCAACACGCGTCGGTACATTGACGTTAAAGACAAATTCTTGCAATGCTTGCTTAACCTCATCGTAGTTCAATTTATCAGCGCGAATAAATGGCGCTAGCAGTGTATCAAAATCAGAGAAGGCCTGAGCACCAGCCGCCTCACCCTGTAAGGTGTAGAAGAAGTTCACCACCTGACCCAATGCCGAACGAAAATGCTTGGCTGGCTTGGACGCCACCTTGCCGGCAACACCCGTGAAACCTTCTTGCAACAAGTCAGTCAAATCCCAACCAACACAGTACACACTGAGGAGGTTCAGGTCGTGAATGTGCAAATCACCCTCTTTGTGCGCCTGACCAATCTTTGGCGTGTAGATTTTGTCCAACCAGTAAGTCTTCGTAACCTCTGCCGAGACGTAATTGTTCAAACCCTGTAGGCTGTAGCCCATGTTGGAATTCTCATTCACCTTCCAGTCCAGATTACCAATATATTGATCGATCAAATCAACATGTGCGTTGGATGTAATTTCGCGCAATTTTTTGTGCTGATCACGGTAGATGATGTAGGCCTTGGCAGTTTTCTTAAACTTAGAATCAATCAAAATGTCCTCGACGATATCTTGGATATCTTCAACGTCAGGCAACTGCTTTTGGTTGCGAGCTTCCAGTACTGTCAACACTTTCTCGGTTAGCTCCTTGGCGGTTTTTTTATCAAATTCACCAGTCTCCAGGCCAGCTTTTTCAATGGCTTTTTCGATTTTTTTGCGATCAAATTTGACGGTGCGACCATCACGTTTTTTGATTGATTTGTACATACCCCTCCTTATTATGACAACAACAAACAGACCCCAACCTCCCCGAGGGGTGCGTGTTGCAAAAAACGTTATTTATTTTCTAAAACACCATATGTAGTGCTTAATATAGAATATACACGCGATATATAGCGTCTGTCAACGAAAATGCATTGTATTATTTACATGTGAGATGCGGAAGTATTTGCTCCCTCTGATAACGCCAAGATGTCGCGGCGAATCGTATCAACAATTTCTGCCTGAGCCAGCTGTTCGCCAATTCGCCGCTCGCCCGAGACACCCAAAACATCTTGATCTTTCCACCACTGGCGCATTTCCGCTTCGCCAAATTCATGAGCGTTTGGCTTTGTGGCGTGGCGACGCACCGTTTCCTCAAATGATATATCAAAATAATAAATCAACTTTTCGCCCTGAAAATCATTCAGTAGCCGATGTAGCATCGCACCGTATTTTTTACTACTCAAAATACCTTCCAAAATCACCGTATAACCAACGTTATTGCCGTACATATACAGATCATAAATCAGCTGAATTGCCGGGTTACTTTCGCTATCTTTCACGCGTAGCATTTCCCGCCGCACCATATCCTGCGACACCAACATCGTGCCGTAGCCTAGTTGACGCTGGAGCAAGCGTGCCGTGCTAGTTTTACCGCAGCCAGAATTACCACGGAGAATGATAAGTGGATGAGAAGTAGTCACGTGCACTCCAGCAAATCATAAGCGGTGGCTGCTGTTAGTGCCTGCATTTGGCGAAGAGTATCGCCTAGCTGGAGCGGCGGGAGGCTGCGGATAAGATAAAACCCAACAAATGACGCCAGCATTTCTGTATTCAGTTCGTCTAGCCATGGCGTTACATCCTGACCGTGCCGCGCCATATCAACCAGAAATTCCGTCGCACCAGACCCCCGCGGCGCATAGGAAGCCCAATTCCAATCAACCAATTTCAACTCACCAGTTTGCGGATGAAACGCCAAGTTATCACTGCGAACATCACTGTGGTTAAAGCAATCTTCTGGCTGTTTGGCGAAGTGTTTGGCACGCACCGAAATATCGGCTAGTTCATCGCTCCTACCGAGTAATTCCATCATCTTCTGGCAACGGTGCTGGTTGACTTCTGATTGCTCCGGTGACAATGTTTGGTAATTATCGATCAGCTGACGGCGAATATCAGCATCAGCAATAACCCGGTCAATGCCGTCATCCAGGCCGAGTTCTGTCGCTACAAATGGCTGTAGATATAGCTCCTCAATCACCGCGTGCGGCAGCTCTGTTTGTTCCAGCTCGCGAGTTGCTGTTACCACTGCTGAAATATATCGCTTGGCCACAGATTTTTCCGTTGGCGGCCGCCACAACCAGCCGTCGGCTGACGCATAACTGGTTGTCATCAGCACGTGCCCGTCGCCATCCAGCTTTATCCAGTCAGCCACATATTGCGGGTGAACTTTCTGCAACATCCGCATCACTTTATAATCTTTTTTCAGCCAGGCTAACTCGGTCTCACCATCATCAGGCAACACATCAACATCAACTTCTTTGACAAAAATTGTCTTATCGCCCGCCGACACCAAAGCGCGGCGATTACGCGAAAAGCCGCCACTGACTGGCGTAACTCGTAGATCAGAAGAGTCGACACCAAGTTCCACTGCCGCACATTGCAGGGCGTTGTCGGTTAATAGTTTGTTATGGCTGGGTAGTGTTTCCATATGGGAATTATAACATTTAAAATATACCTACTCTATTGCGCGATATCATTAAACAGATTTATGCCAGGTCATACAACGGCAGTCGCCCTATTACACTCCCGTGTCTCGCCGATAAAATCCGATCACTGCCACGCCGAGTGCCACCAAACTCACACAAACTAAAACGACCAATTTCCCTAAGTCCAACCCGTCCATCAAAGTACCTGGGATGTTGTAGTAATGAATGAGCGACCAAACGTCGTAATCTTTCCAGCTTTCGATCAGTTTGGCGGTAATCGACAGGGCGTACATTGCTAGAAAAATTAGACTACCAGCGCCGACAGCCAGCCCGCACTTGCCTGTCACTGCCTGAGTGACAAAGGTGAGGCTGCCAAAACTAAGCCCCAAAAACCACAAACTCACACAAGCCCCGGCAACGTGCGTGAGGTTTGGGTGAAAGTCGAACAACGGACCGATGAGTGCAATCGTCATACACAATAGCACGGGAGGAATCGCCAACAATCCTGCCATCGCCGCATATTTTTGTAGCACTATCATCACGCGAGTCTGTCGACTAGCGAGTAGCAACTCCAATGTTCCCGAATCTTCTTCCCGGCCAATTACCCCAGCGCCCAAAATAATCGCCGTAATCACCACCCCGACCATCGCCACTAGTGGAAACAGCTCAATACTCAGCCAGCCTTCTGGCGTGGTACCGATCGCCAAATCGCCAACCACCGCCTTCATACCAGCCGGCATCATGGTGACAAACGGGCTTAATTGATCGCTAAATTTATTGAACAGCGCCGAAAACAACACCGCCACAACACTAATGCCAATACCCAAAAACAGCGGCAGTTTGTAATTTTGCCGCACCGTCTGCCACATCATCGCCCTGCCTCCTCGCCTTCATAATACCGCATAAATAATTCCTCTAGTTCTAACTCTGATTCACGCAATAGTTTTGGCTTGTATTCGGCGATGAATGAAACAAACTCTGCCACGTCGCCTTTGACGGTGAACTCATATTCGTCGCCGCGGCATTGAGCATCGGTGATGGATGGCAGTTTTCTGGCTGCCGCCAGGGACGGTTTTTTAGCAAAGGTCACAATGTAGCGGTGTGTTGACAGGTGCTTCATGGTCACGATGTGTTCAATGGCAATCAATTTTCCATCGCGAATAAAGCCAGCGCGGTGGCAAATCTTTTGCACTTCAGCCAGGTCGTGGCTGCTGACAAATACCGTCGAGCCTTGACCAGAAACTTCGCGCACCAAATCGTAAAATACCTGCTTCATCAGCGGATCCAGACCGCTGGTCGGCTCGTCCAAAATCAGCAATTTCGGGCGGTGCATAAAGGCTTGAATCAGACCAATTTTCTGGCGATTACCCTTGGAAAGCTGGCGAATCGGTCGATCCAGCGCCGCCTCAAAACGCCCAGCCAATTCATCAACATAGCGCCAATCAACCTTCCGACCCGTCCGTGCCAAGAACTTCAGCAATTTCCG
>CAUSOC010000030.1:0-3967 GCA_963533325.1 uncultured Candidatus Saccharibacteria bacterium
CCAACACTGCACCGTCAACCTGAGCAGCACCGGTGATCATGTTCTTGACGTAGTCGGCGTGACCTGGCATGTCAACGTGCGCGTAGTGGCGCTTTGGTGATTCGTATTCTTGGTGTGAAGACGCGATGGTGATACCGCGGGCTTTCTCTTCTGGTGCGTTGTCGATCTGATCGTACGCGATTGGTTTGTTAACTGCGCTTGGAAGGCGCTTTGCCAACACTGCAGTAATCGCAGCGGTCAGCGTCGTCTTACCGTGGTCAACGTGGCCCATTGTACCCACGTTAACGTGCGGTTTGCTTCGGTCAAATGCATCTGCCATTTGTAGAAGTTCTCCTTATTTAATTATTATTTCACGCGGGTATGACCAATTAAAGGCTCCACGGCGTATGCGCTTAATTATAGCGGGTTTTATAATATTTCGCAAGGAAATCGTCTCTGATTTTATAAAATGTACCGTTCGGGAGGTTTAGGTGAATAGGATTAGCGTAAATAGCGTCACGAAACGTCCTGTTCAGTGCGTCGTGACAAGCCGATGATATCGCGAGTGCGCACCAGATAGAACATATCATTTTCACGGTCGCCTATCATCAGCATTGGCTCGCCAAAACTCAGCGGTAAGTCCGTAACTTTTTGGATGTTTCCATCTAGACTTGGCGGTTCATTGAGTTCTGGGTTCCACACCGTTAGACGATCCGCGCGCACGGTAAACGGCTCAGCGCCCTTGTCGTCACCGACTTCTTGCAACGGAACGTCGCTCCACGAAACAACGTTCAATAAATCACTTGGTAAACAACGATACGCCATGACCGTACATTCGCCATCAAACTGATGCGGGTCATCAATTAACCCCAGAACACTGTGCGCCTCATCATCATATTGTTTCAGTATCTCAAGCTGCTCTTCTAGAGAAAACTGATAGAATGCCTCCTCAAACACGCCTCCAGCGTCCTCAGCAATGTTATGCAGCTCATCAACGGCAAATTCTAGATCCTCCGCGTCACTCTCTAAGTTTTCAAACCGCAACAATTTGTCACGACTAGGTATCACATAGACATTGCGCGACTGACCATTCAGTTGATCAAACAGACTCGCCTTAATCACCGCGTGAACTGACCCATCGTATTCGACGAAGTTTGCCCCACCGACGGACACTCTATCGCTGTCGATAAATTCAGGTTTCAAACTACCATCCGCGCCATTCTCTACCAACACAAAGCCCGACAAGCTGACAGCATCAAGCTCACCGACGTACGGTAACGCATCGTTCAGCGTTTGGACATGCTCACGCAGCGCGTCCGGAAAGTCAGCCTTATCAGTGTGCGAAAGATCAGTCGCCAACTCCCATGCTAACTGCTGAAACTCCTCAGTAAAGACCGTCTCAAACAAATCCGCGCCGTCCTCAATACCTTCTTCACCAGTTGGCATAATGTCCACCACATCTTTCACGTCAACCCGAAACAGGACTGACTGATCTTCTTTGTCAAACATTTCCAAGACTGGGCGATTGCCACGCCAGGTAAAGATTGGTAGGTCACCAAAGAGAACTTGCTTATCTGCCTTAACATCAACGCCATATTCATTCGCGCCAACTCGCCGAATGTATGCTTTACACCCCACTTGCACGCCAGTACCATAGATCATCTCACTCAATATCGTGTTCAAATCACCTATCAGCTCCCTCTTGGACGCAGTATCTTGAATATCATTAACCTCTACGACTTCTTCGGTCTTGTCGACATAGTGGCGGAGTTTGCGGATGTAACGTGGTACACCACTGGTATCGGGCAAGATCTCTGCTACCGCAATTGCTTGTCGGTCAATTGGGAAATAATAGTCCATCGCCGTATCATTCTGTACCGTACGCACACATAAAGCCGCCATCTCCTTGGTGTACGTAGCAAACGGCACTGACTCATCAGGGTCAATCTCCAGCGAGGTCACCACGTCCGCCACGCCCTCAACAGCCTGTAGACCGTGCGAACCGTCTTCAGTTTGGGCGTAACCGATGACCCTCACCCGCTCACCTTCAATTTCGTCCGTGCGCATTACTCGCTCGATGTCACCTAGCGCCTTGGCTTCTTTATCACTGCCAAGCTGCATATTGGCCCTGGCAATTTCTCGCCAATCATCCGTTGACAATTGGCCCAACAAATTGACGCCAGTCTCTACTCGTGGTGACCTCATATAGTTGTATCGTATACCTCTATGACCTAAACTTCAAGCATAATCATCGCTCCATGCGGTATACTATAACCATGAGCAAGAAAACGCTGGTTGAGCTTGACCCATGGTTGGCGCCGCATGAGAGCGTCATCAAGGCCCGCGAGGCGTATATTTCGTCGACGTTAAAGAGGGTTTTGGACGGTAAATCGCCAGCGGATTTTGCGCTAGGATTCCATCATTTTGGCTTGCATCAGACAGCGGTGGGCTGGACGTTTCGCGAATGGGCGCCGAATGCTACGCGCATAGTAATGGTTGGCGATTTTTCTGAGTGGCAGGAGCGCGAAGAATTTGCCCTGCGGCCTGGCGCACACGGCGAATGGAGTGTTGATTTGCCGGGGGGCACACTGCACCACGGGCAGAACTATAAGCTACGCGTCTATTGGCCAAATGGTGACGGTTGGCGCTTGCCGTCATATGCTACTTACGTCGTCCAAGATGATGATTCGGTGGATTTTTCTGCCGTCGTTTGGCAGCCTAATAAGCCGTATCAGTGGCAGCATGACACGCCGCCTGCGCCGCGCGTACCGCTAATTTACGAAGCACATGTTGGCATGAGCAGTGAGGAGGAAAAAGTCGCCAGCTTCAATGAATTTACCGCGGGCGTCCTGCCGCGCATCAAGCAAGCCGGCTATAACACCATCCAGCTGATGGCCATCGCCGAGCACCCGTACTACGGCAGTTTTGGCTATCATGTCAGCAACTTTTTTGCGGTGTCATCACGCTTTGGCACGCCCGATGATTTTAAGCGATTAGTTGACGAGGCACACGGACTGGGGCTACGCGTCATCATTGACATCGTTCATGCCCATGCCGCTAAAAATGAAGTCGAGGGCCTCGGTAATTTCGCGGGTGATCCAACGCAATATTTCAAAGCTCACGACCATCCAGCCTGGGATTCGCGGCTGTTTGATTATGGCAAGCCGGAAGTGCTGCACTTTTTAGCCAGCAATTGCCGCTGGTGGTTGGACGAGTACCACGTTGACGGTTTTCGGTTTGATGGCGTGACCAGCATGCTATATCACGACCACGGTTTGGGCAAAAGTTTCACCAGCTATGATGATTATTTTGCTGGCGATGTTGATAAGGACGCACTGGTCTATCTCAGGCTGGCCAACGACGTCATTCACGCCGTTCGCCCCGATGCCACGACCATGGCTGAGGAAATGAGCGGACTGCCCGGACTGGCGGCGCCGACAGAATACGGCGGCTTGGGCTTTGATTATCGACTGGCGATGGGCGCGCCCGACCTCTGGATCAAAACGCTGAAGGAAAAGCGCGACGAAGATTGGGACTTGGGCGAATTGGCACATACGCTGAGTTCGCACCGCCCAGAGGAAAAAGTCATCACTTACGCCGAGAGTCATGATCAAGCCTTGGTCGGCGACAAGACGCTGATTTTTCGGCTGATCGACAAAGCCATGTATTGGCATATGGACAAAGCCGACCCTGATCTGACCGTCGAACGTGGTGTAGCATTGCATAAGCTGATTCGACTACTGACCGCTGGGCTACACGGCGGCGGTTACCTTAATTTCATGGGCAATGAATTTGGGCATCCCGAATGGATCGACTTTCCGCGTCAGGGCAATGATTGGTCGTTCAAGCACGCGCGGCGCCAGTGGAGTTTACGCGACAATGGCTTCCTCAAATACCAATGGCTGGGCGAATTTGACGCCAACCTGATGAAACTCATCCAGACCGTTGACGTCCCCGGCATTCACTACCTCACCATTCGCCAACACGA
>CAUSOC010000031.1:0-2893 GCA_963533325.1 uncultured Candidatus Saccharibacteria bacterium
ATTTTAGCTAACTTTTTGAACAATTCGCTCAAATACAGCGAAAAAGATATGCCCATACGGGTGACAATTCGCCAAATTGGCTCGACGTTGAGGATTTTGATTCGTGACCACGGCCCGATGATGAGCCGTGCGGATTATGCGCGACTTATTGACGAGATGGAGCAGCGAAAATCAGTTCGAACACGCCCTGACAGCAGCGGTTTGGGCGTATACGTGGCGTCGCAATTTGCAAAAGCCATGGGCGGAACTATTGGTTTGATCAGGCATCGTGATGGGCTGACGTTTTATGTAGAATTACCCATAAGTCAACAGATGAGTTTGCTATGAAAAAGGTGCTGATTGTTGAGGATGATCCAGTGTGGGCGAAGCTGATTCGGCGCTATGTTTCAGAGGCTGGCGCCGATTCGCAGATTGTTATTGCGCCGGGGCAGGCGCTGGAAATGATCGATGATTGGTACCCAGATGCGTTGGTGTTGGACATGCTCTTGGCGAGTGAAACTGGCATGGCGTTGCTGAACGAATTGAAAAGTCATGAGGATCTGGCTGATTTGCCGATCATTGTGTGTAGCAATGTTGGCATCACTCGTGACGATATGGAGCCGTTTGGTGTGCGGGCGGTGCTTGACAAATCAACCATGACGCCGGCGCAGGTGCGACAGGCGTTGACGGAGGTGCTACAGTGAGTCAAAGTGAGCGCCTGCAAGCTATCGTCCTGAGAAGAACCGACTATGGCGAGGCGGATCGAATTTTACATCTGTTGACTTCGGCGGGGCGGCGCAACGTGATCGCCAAAGGTGTGCGACGCGAAAAAAGTAAATTGGCAGGTGGTATCGAACTATTTGCGCTGTGCGACGTGGTGGTGCGACGTGGGCGCGGCGAGTTGGGGATTTTGACCAGTGCGCAGCTGCAGCAATTTTATCGACACATTTTGGACAGCTACGAGCGGATGCAATTTGGCTATGAAATGCTGAAATTGGTCAATCGAGCGAGTGAGCAGGTTGACGAGCCGGCCTGGTTTTCGGTGGCGCAGCAAGTGTTGGCGCAATTGAACAATATGAAGGTTGAGCAGAAATTGATTGAAACCTGGTTTTACTTGCAATACGCTGGGCTGCTGGGTGATGAGCTCAATCTGCGCACTGATGTGACAGCCCACACTTTGTCACCTGACAAAACATATATGTACGACAGTACGGAAAAAGGCTTGCGACTAGCGGAGCAGGGCGACCTGTCGGCGGACGCCATCAAACTGCTTCGGCTCATCCAGGCGAAGCCGCTGGCGAATGTGGCGCAAATTGGCGGGATAACTGAGGTGATCAGCGCTTGCTGGCTGGTCGCGCGGCAGCACGCGGCGGTGTAATATTGCCCATAAAAATGCTATACTGTAGCTAATAATGTGAATCGCCATGTTGCCAACATGGAGAAAGGTTTTTTGATGAGTCAAGCAAAAATGGAAGATATTATTAGCCTATGTAAGCGCCGCGGCTTTATTTATCAGGGGTCAGATGTGTATGGCGGCCTGAGCGGTACCTGGGATTACGGTCCGCTGGGCGTGCAGCTGAAGCGTAATATCATGAATTTGTGGTGGCGTAGATTCGTCGATGAGCGTGATGACATGTACGGCGTCGATGCGGCGATTTTGATGAATCAGAAGGTGTGGAAGGCGAGTGGACATGTGGATACCTTCGTCGATCCGCTGTGTGAGGACACGGTCAATCACCGACGCTACCGCACCGATCATATCCTCAAAGATAATGGCGTTGACGCCGATGGTATGACCATGGAACAGATGGATGCGGTAATTGCTGAACAAGGCATCAAAAGCCCCGATGGCAATCCGTTGAGTAAATCGCGAACGTTTAATATGATGTTCAAAACACATGTCGGCGCGACTGAGAGCGATGACAGTATTTCTTATCTCCGCCCGGAAACCGCCCAGGGCATCTTCACTAATTTCAAAAACGTCGTCGATAGTTTCTATCCTAATTTGCCGTTTGGTATCGCTCAACAAGGCAAGGCGTTTCGTAACGAGATTGCACCGCGTGACTTCGTCTTTCGCTCTCGCGAGTTTGAGCAGATGGAGATTGAATATTTCGTCGATCCTGAGCATTGGCAGGAGGCGTTTGATGAACTACTTGCGGCGACGCATGCGTTTTTGGCAGAACTGGGCTTGAAACCAGAGCATATCCACGAGCTGGACGTGCCGGCGGAGGATCGGGCGCACTATAGCGAAAAGACGATTGATATCGAATACGATTATCCAATTGGTTGCGAGGAGTTGATGGGTATCGCCTACCGGACTGATTTTGACCTGATGAACATCCAGCGCGCCAGTGGCAAGAGCATGGAATACACCGTCAAGGGAACGAACACAAAATTTGTTCCGCACGTCATCGAGCCGTCGTTTGGCGTCGAGCGGGCGCTGATGGCGGTACTCTCGGGCGCGTACCGTGAGGACGAGCAGAATGGCGAGAAGCGGGTATATTTGGCGTTGCCAGAGCATTTGGCACCAGTTAGATTTGCCGTTTCACCGCTGCTGAAAAACAAGCCAGAATTGGTAGAAAAAGCCCGCGAAGTCTATACTCAGCTCGCCAAAGCCAACCCCGGCCGAGTGCTGTGGGACGACAACGGTAACATCGGCAAACGCTACCGCCGCCAAGACGAAATCGGCACCCCGCACTGCGTGGTCATCGACTTCCAGACGCTGGAGGACGGTACTGTCACCATGCGTGAGCGGGATACGACGGAGCAGCGGCGAGTGAAGGTTGAGGAGCTATAGATACTAGAGATGAAAAAGTAAATTGGGTTTAAGGAGCTACAATATTGACAAAAAGTAGACCTGAGTTTGATAAAATTACATCGTTTGACGAGTTTAATAAATACTATTGGTATCGTG
>CAUSOC010000032.1:0-2844 GCA_963533325.1 uncultured Candidatus Saccharibacteria bacterium
GAGGGGCTATGCCATCTTTGCCGGCAAAATATTCAGCCGTCGTTGTGTTGGTAACGGTCAGATCATTACGCCCAGCTAACTCAAAAATCCGCCTAGTGATATCCGCCCAGCTTTCTAATGGTCCGTCGTTGGTAGCGTTATATGTGCCGAATGGCGCTTGAGTTGATAGCAGGTGGTCAATAATTCTCACCAATTCACGAGTAAAGGTTAATCGGCCAATTTGGTCATGAACAACAGTTGGTGAAATGTTCTTTTCCGCCAATCCCAGCATAGTGCGGACGAAGTTTTTACCTTCGCCAATCACCCAAGTAGTGCGCAGCAAGTAAAAATTATCGAGTTGCTCGACTAATAAATCTCCAGCTGCTTTTGAGGCGCCATAAACGCTCAATGGGCTGAAGTCTTCATTCTCAAAATGAGGTTCTTTTGTTCCGTCAAATACGTAATCACTAGAAATATGTACTAAAGTCATGTTGTGAGTGCGGCAAACTCGGGTTAGGTTTGCAACCGCTGAGGCGTTAACCTTCCAAGCTGCTACGCGACCTTCTGGTGTTTCAGCGCCGTCAACATTAGTAAAGGCTGCTGCGTTTAAAACGATCGATATCCCTGACCAGTCGAATGACTCAACTGATTGGCGGTCAGTGATGTCCATCTCGTCTATGTCGGCGAACCGTGCTTCTGGATATTGTTGACGAAGTGCTCGTCCTAGTTGACCATTTGCTCCGACGATAAAAATGTTATTTGAATTCATATTAAACCTCCATTGGAATTACATTTGTAAGTAGTGGATGAGCGGCGTCTTTTTCGGAAATAATCGCTTGCTCTTGGCTGATTGGCCAGTTAATACCGAGTGCTGGGTCAAACAGATTGACAAAGGTGTATTTTGCGTCTGGTGACCAGTGTGCATCAACCAGGTATGTGTAGGCGATGTTATCGTCAAGTGTTTGATAGCCGTTGGCGACGCCTTTCGGTACGAAAATTGCCGTGCCAGGATTGATTTCATGTGTGAAAACTCGACCGAAGCTGTCGCCTTTGCGCAAATCGCACCACGCCCCGAATACTCGGCCATTAGCAGTGGAGATAAATTTATTCCACGGCTCAGCATGGAGTCCACGGGTAGCGCCGGCTTTGTCGTTGAAGCTGATATTGTTTTGCACGATGGTAAATGACGGCAGTCCCAGTGCTTCCATTTTTTCCTTTTGGTAATTTTCTTTGAACCAACCGCGGTTGTCGCCGTGGATGGGCAGTTTTACCACAAACAGCCCGGGGATTGGCGATTCGGTGACGGTGAGTTCATTATAGTTATTTGGATCAAAATTCATAAAATCTCCTTTAATTTAGCAAAACCTTGCTTAATATCTTCGCCTGACAGCATCTCAAAACTAATCTCGTCAGGAGATAGTGTCACTATTTCGGCAACATCATCATGCGGCTTTAGTTGTACACCCTCATGTATTACTGCCCAGAATAAAGTTGAAATAACTGGTATGTTTTCGCCTTGATAATAGTAATTTGAAGGTGCTGAGTAGAGGTAAATAGGCGTACTGTAATGGTCTTGTGTTAACTCTGTTTCCTCGGTAATTTCGCGACGTACAGCATCTTCGGCACTCTCGTTTATTTCCATAAAACCGCCTACACAATCCAGTAGACCTTTATTTGGGTCAAATTTACGCCTGGCAAGTATGATACTTTGCTTATTTGGCGTTAGAAAGAATATACCCGTAGCTGGTACAGGACTATTGAAAGTACTGTGTTGATTTTTACATTTCCAATATTCTTCGGAAATCTTGTTTAGGGTTGTGCCGCATCTTCGGCAAAAATTTATCTCACGTTGCTTAGATCTGTCTGCGTGTGGCATGGTTTATTGCCCCTGTTTTGCATATGCTGCCTCAACTGCTTCTTTTTGGGCTTTCCACCAGTCTTCGTGCTCGCGGTACCATTTGATGGTTTGCATTAGACCATCGCGCATACCCGTTTGGTTATCAGTATATTGTGGCTGCCAGCCTAGTTCGCGGCGTAGTTTACTGGAATCCATGGCATAGCGCATGTCGTGGCCAGGGCGGTCATTGACGTGTTCATACCAATCTTTGCCTTTGCCCATCAGCTCGCAAATCAGTTCAATCACCATTTTGTTGTTGACATGGTCGTTGTCGGCGCCGATGATGTAGGTTTCGCCTAGCTCGCCCTTTTCCAAAATGAGATGAACTGCGGAATTGTGATCATCAACGTGAATCCAATCACGAACCTGCTCGCCAGTACCGTACAGTTTTGGTTTAATATCACTCAAAATATTGGTGATTTGGCGCGGGATAAACTTTTCGATGTGCTGGTATGGGCCGTAGTTGTTTGAACAATTGGAAATCGTCGCTTTGATGCCGAAGCTGCGGACCCAGGCGCGCACTAGCATGTCGCTAGAAGCTTTAGTGCTGGAGTAGGGACTAGACGGATTGTACGGTGTGTCTTCGGTGAAGCGGTTTGGGTCGTCGAGTTCCAAATCGCCAAATACTTCGTCGGTCGAGATGTGATGCAAACGCTTGCCATGCTTGCGGATAGCCTCGAGGATGGTGTAGGTACCAACCACGTTGGTCTCGACAAACGGCCATGGATTACGCAGAGAATTATCATTATGGCTTTCGGCGGCAAAATGGACAATGATGTCGTTTTCAGCAACTAATTTGTCCATCAACGCAGCGTCGCAAATGTCGCCCTCCACGAAATTGATTTGATCGGCTACTGGCTGCAAATTAGCGCGGTTGCCCGCATAAGTTAGCTTGTCGATAACAGTGATGTCATATTCTGGCTTGTGTTTGACGGTATAATGCACAAAATTCGAGCCAATGAATCCCG
>CAUSOC010000033.1:0-2669 GCA_963533325.1 uncultured Candidatus Saccharibacteria bacterium
TGGCACCCTCAACGATTCCGCGGCTAACCAGCTCTTTTTCAATCTCATCATGAACTTGCCCTACCGTACCCACGCCGCTCATATGGATGATTGGGATATTATTGTCATTCAGATAGTCCAAGATTGGATAGATTTCACCCCGGTAAATACTAAGCCGCTTATCAATCGCCTCCGGTGTGTCATCAACACGACCACGCACCCGCAAACGTTCCAAAATCTCATCTCGTGGCACTTCCAGCACGATCACCAACTTCACATCCTGACCATGATGCGGCCGCGACTCAATCAACCACTTAGCCTGCTCCAACTGACGAGGATAGCCGTCCAAAATGACACCGTTGATATCCTTGGCCTTATTCAAAGCCTCACCCATCAAACCATTGATAATCTCCACTGACACCAGTTCGCCAGATTGCATACGATGAATCAATTCACCATCGTGCGTGTCGCGCAGCAACTGCCCCGCGCTCAGCCAACGCCAACCATGACGCGCTGCCAAAATCTGCCCCTGCACGCTCTTACCAGCACCAGCCGGCCCAAAAAAGATAATCATGTTTCCTCCTATTTTGTCAGTTTTTCTTTAACAATTTTTGCAACCAAAGCACCGTCAGCAGCATTACCAACCTTCTGCTTTACTGCGCCGATAACCTGTCCCATCTTTTGCATAGAAACGTCATCCATGCTCGCTACAACATCTTCAACGATCGCCATAACTTCTGCTTCACTCAACTGTTCTGGCAAAAATTCTCGCAAAATTTCCGCCTCTTGCTCCTCAGGCTCTGCCAACTCCGCGCGACCATTACTGCGGTAAAGCTCCGCACTCTCAACGCGTTTTTTCACTTCACGAGCCAGAACTTTCTCAACTTCAGCATCACTCAAGCCCTCGTCACGCTTACCCAGTGACACTTCCTCATTCAAAATTGCTGCCTTAACATTACGCAACACATCCCCACGAAAACGATTGCCGCCCAAAAGAGCGGCTTTCATTTCATCAGTGATGCGCGCTTTTAGCGCTGACATTAACGCACTCCCAGGCGCATTCTTGCCGTTTTTTCAGCACGGCGTTCACGCCGAACGATTGCCCTTTTACGGCGCTCGGCCTTTGAAATTGGTTTCTCAAAGCGCATAACGTTTTTAGCGCGAGCCAAAACACCGCTCTGCAAAACCTTACGGTTGAAACGACGAATGATGTTTTCGTTCGCTTCCTTCTGATCTTTACGTGTTACTTGTACCATACTTCCTGCATTATAACAGATGAGGAAATATTTGACAAATTACTATTCCAGATCAACCGAGTATATCGCCGCCAAACTTGCTGGCTGGTTCATATTGGCGTGTGTGTGACGAAGGATATTCCACTGATCGATTTCTGGGATACCAGGTATATTGCGTGCGCGCTCAACTATCATTTGAATATCTTCCCATTTGTTCAGGTGGCTCAGTTCTGGCACTAAAACATGGATCGAATCTCGCACATTTGGAGCTGCCACCCTAAAGTCCTTCTCAAACGCATTCCGCTTCAATCCAGACGGATCAACCAAGAGTGACTGAATCCAGCCATTCTTTGGTGCTTCAAACGGACGGTCCAACGCCTCTAGGCTAAACTGAACACCCTTTGCATATTCGATATCACGGAGACGAGGTACTTCCACGGCAAGCGGTGTCAAGCCAGCTTCTTTAGCTGTTGGAGAAACTGACTCCTTAACATACTTACCATTCTCTGCTCCTTCTTTTCCAAAAAAGCTGACAGCAATATCGACGAGACTCATCTCTCGCGTACCTGTTGGATCATGCAGCCGCAGCTCTGATACTGCCTCTGGTGTCATATTTGCGGCTACTCCCGTAGCTACCCTTGCTCCCAGCGAGTGCCCAGCTACATTGACCTTATCATAATCCCGAGCCACATGTTCCAATACCTTTGCATAATATTCGCCTGCTGACACATAGCTACCAGTCTGTCTGATTTCTTTTTGGACCGACTTTGGCAGCATACCAGAATTACCAATTCCCGGGCCATTCATCACCATATAGGCAACATTTGGATTTGCGTAAACCATATTAACTGCTTCACGCTGAGCGTTTGGATGACGAAAGGCACCGCCCCAGCCATAATACACAGCCTGGAGCTCTTCTGCATTAGGATCACCGATTATCGCGACCTCAATTCCAATGCCACCCAAGCCACGAATATAGCGTGGGTCTTTCAACTGCTCAATAACTTTTTCTTTCTGGTCCTTGTTGATATCAAGCCACGGGTTGACCTCCAGCTCTTCAATCCTTTCTGGCGATATCTGAATTATTTTACCATCATGAGACAACTTATTCTCAGTGCCCTCTGCTGCGGGCACTATATGGCTGACTCGTTCTAAACGAAGGCCGTCGTCAAAGCCATAATCTATTGTTGTATTACATTTTTCATTCATATGCGTAGTGCTCCAGTATGGATTATTCCTTAAACTAGTTTACATTATATCATATAAATTGATATAAATCAACCTTGTAGCCTCTGTGACGGCCCTAATGATGACTATTCCGCCTCGCCCACGTGTAGCAACCGCCCCTCAACCGTTCGCACCCCCTGCCATTCGTTGATGGTTGGCTGGAACCATGCCGCTACCTCGTCGCCCGGATCGCGGAAAAACCCCTCTGGTGCGTTGAACGCCAACATC
>CAUSOC010000034.1:0-2524 GCA_963533325.1 uncultured Candidatus Saccharibacteria bacterium
CACCGAACACGGATCGACCGTTTGGCCATCAGCGATTTTCACCACACTAGTATCGACCGATCTGCCGCTATCGGTCACGATGTTGATCGACTGAAAACCTTGAAAATACTGGTCGCGCCCGTCAATCGTCAGTGTGATATTAACATTTTTCACTTGAGCAAACTCCTGGCTGAGACGACGCATTTCCTCAGTCGATTTACCGCGTAGTTCAGCCACGAGCGCCGTGAGATTGTCCGCCGCCTCGCGCTCTTTTTGTTGCAGATAAAATTGCGGCATCAAGGTATAGACCAGCGCATGCACCAGAATGATCAACACCGCAAACAGGCCGATTGACACCAAAAATGTTTTGGGGAATAATTTAAGATTCTTCATAGCGATAGCCCACTCCCTTCACTGTGATGATGCAGTCCAGGTGCAATTTTTTGCGTAAGTTTTTGATGTAAACGTCGATTACTCGGTCGAACGGTACCTCATCGTCGCGCCACAATTTATCAATGATAGCCTGCCGGCTCCAGACCATGTTTGGATTATCGACGAGCAGTTTGAGTAGCTGCACTTCTTTGGGCTTGAGATGCGCGTCAGCATTATCATAAAATCCCTGATAAGCCGCGAAATCCACCGAGGCCAGGCCGCGCTGCCACAGCGTCTGGCTGGGCTTTCGGCGGCGAAGTAGCGCCTTGATCCGCTTTTCCAAAATCACCAGCGAGAACGGCTTACTCATATAATCATCTGCCAGCTCATCAAAACTCGCAACTTGCGTCGGCTCATCGTGCAGCGCCGTCAGCATCAATACCGGCACGTCGCTGGTCTGGCGAATTTGGTGCAATACTTCAATGCCGCTCATCCCTGGTAGCATAATATCCAGGATAATCACATCCGCCCCAGCAAATTTCTCCAGCGCCTCCTCGCCACTGGTCGCCGTCACCACCGTAAAGCCGCGCTGGCGGAGGAATTGCTCGGTGCCAGTACGAACTGCCGGTTCGTCTTCAACAAGGAGGATGTTCACCGCTCGTACACCCGTACGTACATGTCGTACAATTCTTTTTTGTATTGCTTCACAGCCTTGTCCCCCGGCCATATCAATTCATGTCCAACTCCCATGTGTGCTGGCGTCGTCTCATTTGTAAACGTGGCGCCACTGTTTTTCGCCATCTTTTCTGCAATATCACGCGCCATGGTGCTGTCAATCAAACGATCCTCGCTACCGATGATCAAACCAACGTGCTTCAACCCTACCGCCTTCAAATCGCTGCGATAATTTTGCTTGACGATGACATAATTTGCCAATGCTCGGTATGACAACGCGCCGTCAAAGAACTGGTCTGGCAGCAGATGATTGCCGTAGACATTACGCAGCAACGCCACTTGCCACTTTGGCACCTGAGAAGCGTCCGGCTCGTAGTACGGTGAGAGCAGCAGCACTCGCGAGAACAATCCATCACCATATTGTGCTAGCCACGTTGCCAACGTGCCACCGCCCGAATGACCAATCACACCCAGCTCATCACCCAATCCACTAACCAACCCAGCATTATCACTCATAAACTTCACCAATTCACTGGCGCGAACTTTGCCGTGCTGCTTGCCATCTTTCAGGCCATGGTGCGGTGCTCGCGGCACGTAGACATTGTATCCCGTCTGATAGAACCAATCCGCCAACTCTGCCATCGCCGACGGCTCACCGCTGACGCCATGAAGAATCATCACCGCCCGCGCAGTTTTCTTGCCGTGAGTTTTCAGAATTGGGCGAGATTCTGGACGCACCTCGCCATTAGCCGCATCATCAGCAATGACCTTTTGAATATCCTTCACTGATTGGTCATAATCACGCCGCTGAATGTGAGCTTTTTGCAGATTAGCACTACGACTTGGACACAGAAAGACCCAAGCAACAAACATTGCAGCCAATACCGCCGCAACACCAGCTATTGTTATCGTCAGCGCTTTACCACGTGCTGCCATGAAACCTCCTCACTCCAATCAACGGATCGTTATTTTGCTTCCTGCGCTGCCAAAATCCGCGCCTGAATATCGTCCAGCTGAGCGTCATCCATTTTTGGACCATCAGCAGTCGTCAGCCAACCCGGATATTCCGCATAAAACGCCTGCTCGTGCGATACCGCCGAGCCAATTCCCTTCGCCAAATCGCCATGCAGCGGCACTAACTTGGCATGAACATGCGCCACGCCCGTGCCCTCAAAAATCAACGCTACTCGCGGCGTATCGAAAGCTTTTTCTAAGATATTGGCGACCTTTTTCACCGCCACCATCATTTCAGTATACAATTCATCATCCAAGGAAAATACGTAATCGCCTGGATTTTGTTTTGGTATCACCACGGTAAAACCTGACGTGTTCGGAAATGGCGTCAAAAACGCCAAAAACTTCTCATCTTCCCAGACTTTCCAAGATTTCATATTGCCTGATACAATGTCGTCAAAAATTGTGTGATTCATACTCCTCCTTTACGCAAATAAATCGTTCAATGCCTCACTCACCGTTGGATGAGTGAATATTTGGTCAC